>JABSSL010000001.1:0-24303 GCA_013214355.1 Saprospiraceae bacterium
TTACATATCAACTTATTTAGATGTGTATAAACCATAGACATAAATGCACGAAAATCCCACCTGTATATCTGGCTATGCATATGTTGTCACGCTGTGACAAGCGCCTGGATCTCTCCACAACCGTACTATCCCCCCCTATTCAAGGAATATATCTGCTTCATTCCGCTCATCATCGCCTCCTTACCACTTAGACAATAATTCCTACCCTTTAGACAATAGCCAGCGCATCCCCCCCCTTGCTCCCCTAATTTTATGGACGAGAAGACACAATTATAGGTTCTTTCAGAATCTAAGCACCAGAACATAATTATGTATATGAAAAAGAGGAGTGAATTTCTAGCAGAATCGAGACGCGAAAACCGAGCCCCTGTCGAGCCGCCAGGCTGGATAGCCTTAGCTAAGTGAGGCTTTGAGCAACGAAGAGTCTGCTAAAAAGTCGCCTTCATTAACTATAGATAATTTTGATTTGGTGCTTAATTTATCTACCGTCCAAAATCATTTAGTATGAACGCTATTAAGGTATTAACCCCAATTTTACTATTCTGCTTCTGCTGGACCTTCCAGCTAGACGCACAAAAAGCTACTTACAATTTCTCGAACCGAAACCGGACACATGATATCCTGCTGTCGGTAAATGGTAAGCCGAAAGCAACGATAAAAAAAGCACAGAAGGGAAGCCTAGACCTGAACATTGGCGACGTGGTAACGGTAAGCGTTCCAGGTCATGATGAGCTTACCTGGTATCCCATCTACATTACCGAACAAGTCCCCAAAGCTGATCCCATTATTATCAATCCGAATGTAGTTTGGTTTACTAATGATTCCCGTTCAGTTGGAACCCCTGTATTAAACTATTACTATAATACTCGAGGGATACATATACACGATTTCGATCCACAAATCGTTTCATCCAGCTTCACAACTTCCAGAATCTTCGAAGGAATCAGTAAGGATTGTATCGATTATGAGCTTTCCGACAACTCACAGTTTATCTATACGGAAGGTTTCTTCTATGCCGACAATAACAGTGCAGACGAGAATGTAGCTTCCACCTTGACTCGAAATAAGGATGATTATAAAAGGTCATTCCATGCCAAACTAGGGGCCAGCTTTCCCATTCCCAAAGCTAAAGGTGTTAAAGGAAGTTTCGACTTTGGCTACAAAAAAACAAACCAGCAGACGCTAGGAAACACTAGTTATAACTGGAGTGAATCCAAAAAGGTATTCACATATGATATTCTAATACAAGATATATCTAGAGTCAGAATGCACCCTGACTTTCTGGACTACATCGAGCAAATGGCAAAAAACCGCCATACCGTACAGGATTTCGTAAAGAAATTTGGCACGCATTACCCTACCAAGATTTCCTACGGAGGGCAATATTTTAAGTATGTGTCCATGGAGGCAACTGACTATGCCCAAGCTGAAAAAGAAGGATGGAATGTTGGTCTGGGAGCAAAAAAGAGTAAAGACGGAACCAAAACCGTTAAGAGAACCCGAGGCGGTTGGACCGAGACAGGAAGTAACGAATCTTCCCAAGTTGCTTCGATCGATCTTCAATTTGGAGAAGAAACCGAGACTTCCGAACAAAATCAATTGAAAAAGACGCGAAGGAAAGCCATGTATATCGGGGGTACAGGTCTTGGAGATAATTGGTCCGTGAGTCCTGATAATGCGACTGCCGTAAAGGTTGAAATTGCTCGCATCGAAGAACTTTTTTATCCACATATTCTGAAAAACGACTGGACGGAAAGTAAATGTATGCAGTGGAGAGATGCCATCAGAAGGGAGGTTCAAAAGCAGATCGATGCCTTACCCACCATAAAGGCTGCTTCGAGGGTAAAAACGCGCAGATTTAGAGTTCGCACGCAAAAACTACACAAGACCTATGAAGTGGATGACACGGATAAGCGGATCAAAGGACACGTCTGGTTGGTATCGAAAACTCCAAGCGTAAAGGCCGTTGAGCCATCCTACCAAAATGGTGCTGCCATCAGTTCGATTTGGAAAGAAGACAAGTTCGCAGATCTATTTAACAAAGGTCCAATAGCCCCTATGCATCAATCTAAATATGGCAAGTGGCAAGTGTTTGAACAAACATCTGATGCCAATGGCAAATTTGCACCCATCAAATTTGAAGCAGGTGGCCATATTTATGAGGCAGGCATATTTGGTGGGCAGGATCGCCTGGATTTTACTAGAGGCCAAAAAATAGAGCTGGGACAATTGTCCGATCAAGTTGTCCCTCATGTAATGAAGTTGGAAAACAACAAGACGCTAGCTGAGCGCTACCATGTAGAGATTACACTTGAGTTTAAGCCTACTTATGATTTTGGTGACCTATTTGGCACATTCAGCAATAATCGTAGTGCCCGAAATGCGCTGCAAACCCTGCCCAATGCCAAGGTAAGCAAACCCAGCTGGAAGCAACCTATTGAAAGAAACGCCAAGCCGGTGAAATTTTACAGCAAGAATTCCCTAAGTCTGGCCCAAGCGCAAGCTATCGCGAAGCAGAATGGCTGGACGCTGGCTACAGGTAATGATATACAAGCCGCTTTTATACAGCATAAACTGGATGTCTATGCATTTGGTCAACTGGCTGACGGCCGCTTCGCAGTACCCGTCCAAAAGGATCACTCCAACTTTAAGAAAGGACCAAATATTGGTGCTGTCGGTGGAAATCAGGGCTTCTTCTATACGGTACCTACAACTGCCCCTAAAGCAACACCAGTAACAACAACGACAAGCGAGGGTCCGGCTAACATAGCCCTGAATAAACCTGCGAAACAATCCAGTAATTTAGGCAACCAACCACATAAGTATGGCGCCAATTTTGCCAATGATGGTGACATAAATAAGCAAAACAAAGGCGGTAACATCATTATGTGTACCGATCGGCAAGCCAACCCTTGGTGGGAAGTGGATTTACAAGGAACCTATAACATCCAAGAAATCAAGTTGTACAACCGCATCAATTGCTGCCCAGATCGCTTAGCCAATTTTACCGTCTTGGTTTCTAATACCCCCTTTACAGCGAACGCTGGCGGCATGGTATTTACTAAAAACCAAGCTGCTCCCTCCGGACAAGGAGGGAAAGGGACTTACAAGGGAAATGCTACCGGTCGATACGTGCGGATATATTTGGAAAACACTAACTACCTTTCTATCCCTGAAATAGAGATCTTTGGAACCCCTACCTCAGCACCCGTTACGGCCACTCCGGTTTCCAGCACGATCAAACCACTGGAGAATGGTTATGTCCGCATGCAAAACAGCTGGAAGAAAGCCAACTACATCCACAACCAAAATGGAAAACTGGAAGAAGGGCAGATTCAACCCAACTGGTTGAGTGCACAGTGGAAACTCGTATCCTATGCTGGAGGTTGGGTAAACATCCAGAATCGCTGGAAGCCCGATCTACTGTTGAATAACAACAACGGTAAATTAGAAGTCGTAAAAATTGCCAATAATCGAACCAGCGCCTTGTGGAGAATTGTTCCTGTACACAGTGGTTGGGTAAAAATCCAAAGCAATTTGTATGTAGACCAATACATACACAATCAAAATGGGAAGATTGAAGTAGGTAAAATCGACCCCAATTGGGCCAGTGCCATGTGGAAAGTACAATAATTGAATCTGACACTGAGGCAATAGGCACTGATCGCTAAAGTGTTCTATCTATTCCACTTTTAATTTTTAAGTTACAAAATTTGACATCCAGGCGGTGAGTACTCACTGCCTGGGTGTTATTTTAACTAAGCGCTTATGAAATATTTCCAGTCTCCAGTGTATACGGGCTTTCTGACCTTGCTGCTTTTAGGATTGTCAATGGAAGCAACTGCTCAGGAACCCAAGTCTACCCACACCTGGCTGCAAACCAACCACGATCGGATCGATGCCTATTCGGTAGACCTACGCATCACGGACTTTCCGCAGCGAGCCGAACGATCCTGGCTCTACTACTTTGCGCTCCAGGTCAACTTTACGGATCATGACGAATGGTCGCACGGTGGCATCCAGTGGGCTGGTGTTTCAGAGTTTGTAGATAGTGGGAACAAAGGCGTGAATTGGGGCGGTGGCTCGGATTGGGCAGGTTATGGTGGTATCGGAAGGACCAATACGCCCTATCTCTGGAAAAAGAATACTTGGTATCGCTTTCGCGTGGAGCGACTGGCGGAGAAAAAAGGCGATCTCTACCGCTGGGCTTTCTACGTCATGGACTACCCAACTCAGCAGGAGCTTTACGCCGGAACCGTCAACACTAAATCTAAGTACATCAAGGATGCGGTGGTATGGATGGAAACGGGCTATGGGGTGGTTTGTGATACAGATAAGGCTCGGATAGAATGGAGAAATCCGAAATATCGAATCGCTGGTAAAGCAGGAGATTTATATCCGACCGCAGGAACGGTTTCCTACAATGGCACCTGTACGGGGCCATATAGCACGGAGCAAAAACTAATTTCTAATTCACCGCTGACTTGGTCCCAGGAAACCAAAGCCCAGCGTACGCAAGCCGCAGGGGTACAATTGTTCTCAGAGGAAACGGTTTCTCCTATCCCCACTGTCAAGATCAACGGCAAAAATGTATCATCAGTAAGTTTCCCTGGTGGAGTCTTCCAGCAGCAAGACAAGACCAAGAAATGGATAGAAGCAGGTTCAGACGGAGAAGCACGATTTCAATTTAGGGAACTTGGGAGAGATGAATGGTCGGTCTACCTATGTGATCGTTCTAGGAAAATATGGATCGCCCTGGATCTCTGGACCAAAAAAGTCAAGTACAAGGCTTCACGCAGAGCTAACTATAGCGATCTCTATAATATTCAAAGTGTGAATTAAAACATACGGAGTCGATTGAAGACCTCCGGCTTAAACCTACGACTGACAGGGACATGTTTGTTTCCTCCCATAGTAAGATACTCCTGATTGTCGGTCAGTGCCTCGATTTTGGTGAGGTTCACTACATAGGAACGATGGGTGCGCATGAAGTGCGTAGTGGGAAGGCTTTCTTCTAAGGTCTTCAAAGGAACGCTAAGGATATATTCTTTCTCTTTGGTCGTGATCAAACAGTAATTACCATCGGCTTTCACAAATAGAATGTCTTCGATGACCACCTTGACCATTTTATCGCGGTAGCGGACGAAGATCCGATCGCTGAGGATATAGGAAGTATCCTCGCCTTTTTCCTCCTCTATCTCCTCTCTTTCTGCGTTCAATCGGCTAGCCACCAAAGCCAGGGCCCGCTCCAAATCTAGTTTTTTGTAAGGTTTAGAAATAAAGGCCTGCGGGAGTGCTTCCTTGGCACGATTGAAAGTAGCCTCGTCGGCATTCGCCGTCAAAAAGATAATGGGTATGTTTCCTCGTTGATTGAGCTCGTGTGCCAACTCGATGCCATCCATTTGTCCCTTCAACTTAATGTCCAAGAGAATAACGTCGGGCGGCATATCTTGGCAATGTAACAAGGCTTGCTCGGCTCGTGTAACCATACCAGTTACCTCATATCCCAACTCATCTAATTCTACCGAAATCCTGGCAGCAATTAGCGTTTCGTCTTCCACAATTAGGACCTTAATAGGCTTCATAGTTTTGTTCATCTATTATACTTGGGCAAACATTAATTACTAGACGGAGGATATTTTTTTCTTTGCTAACTAATCAAAACAGACATATTCTCGACACGAGAGACAGGTGATACAATTGTCGAAATGAAGAGACTTAATCTTAATGTACAGCAATTTCTTATGTAAGCTACTTACTTATTCTTAAGTCTTGTGTTCAAAATTCATACCACTAAAAAGTGGGAATTCGGAAGCCCTCCTGGCATTCGCCAGAACAGATAGGTACGAAGTCGGAAGAAAATCCTAATTCGAACGGTTTTCCAACTTCCGACTTCACATTTCCGACTTCATATCAGGGCAAGAGGACCGTGACATATAGCCAAATTCACGGAAGCTCTCTACAGGAGAAAGCCCCTCCTCAATATCCGCAGGAAAAGGCAAAAAAACCAAATTATCAGTTCATTTTCTCCGAATTTTGTCCAGGACTAAGCAAGATTATGATGTAAGAAAGTTAAGCCCAATGCGCCTTCTCTAATTGAAAAACCAATCTTGTTCCCCTAGAATAATCTGCCTGCATACTGCCTTGCAATTGACTCGTCAGCAACTGTACCAATTGCGAGCCAAAGCCCGTACCTTTCGGAGAAGCTCCCGCCGTTTGTCCTACCCCATTATCCGCCACGACCAATTGCAATTGCTTTTCGTCCATTTCTTTCAAACTTAGCTCTATTTTCCCCTTCCGATCTTCGGGAAAGGCGTACTTCAAGGAGTTGGTCAACAATTCATTTACAATCAAACCAATGGGTACCGCAGTATCCACATCCAATTCTACCCTATCCATATCATATTGTACCTCAACCTTATCATTGGCACCAAACGCATCAACGATATTTTCACTCAAGTTTTGAAAATAGTCGAGCATCTCGATGGAGCCCAGATTCTCGCCCTGATACAATTTTTGATGAAGTATACCCATCGATTGCACACGATTCTGGCTCGCCCGCATCACCTCCTTAGCTTCCTGATCTTTCGTCTTTACTGATTGCAGTTTCAACAAGCTCGAAACCATTTCCAGGTTATTCTTCACTCGATGATGGATCTCTTTGAGCAGCAGCTCATTCTCCGAATTCTTCACAGCCAGAGCAGCCGTCGTTTTTTGGTTTCTTTTGAAGAAGTAAAAAAGTGCGGACAGTAAGAGCGCTAGCGATACCGCAATACCGATGCTCAGCCACTGGATCTTAGTCTTTTGTTGAATCAACTGTGCTTGCTCTGCTAGCTGTTGATCCTTCTTTCCAGTTTCATACTTAATCAGCGCCTCTGATTCGAGGTTAGCAATCTTATCCTGATTGATCTTCTCTTGTAGCTCAAAGCCCTGTATTCTATAGTCTAAGGCTTCTTTATATCTTCCTAGGCGTTGGTAGCATTCTGACAGCCTTAGCAGATACTTTGGTGCAAACTCTCGTTCATACTCCTTTCGGGCCAGTGTGCCGGCCTTCAAGTGTGGTAAAGCCTCATCATACTTCCCTTGCAAAAAGAGCACCGCTCCTATTTCGTATCGGTAACGTTCCGCCACTTCTTTGCCATGGTACTCCACGTCCATCTCCCAGGCTTTGGTAAAAAAGGAGGCCGCTGCCGTATAATCCCCCTGAGTCTGGTAAATTTCTCCCTTCCCTTTGTAGGCATAGATCAAAACTTCTTCATGTTAATCAAATTGAGCTTTATTGGCCATGTCGATGCATTGATCTAGGGCTGCAGAAGCCTCGGCTAAGTTATTCAATGATTTATACGCCTCCGATAAACCCAAAAGTACGTTGACAGCATTGATATAATCCTCATCCGCTATCAAGGTAGATAGGCACAAATCAGCATATTTGATGACTTGTTCCGGTTCTTCCAATAGCAGATGAAGCTCAGTCAATTTAGAATAAGCCTGTGCCAAAAGGTTGGGATCATTCTGTTTTTCAAATATCTCCACCGCAGTGAGTATACTCTTTTGTGCCTCCTCCAATTGATTATCATTTAGAAGATCAGCTGCAAGACGCACATACCCATCTCCAACGGCTAATGTATCCCCGACGCTTTGATGGTATGCTATCTGTTTGTTTCTGTGGTAAATGGAGGAATCAATGGGAAAGCGATCCAGGTGCAGGTACATCCAGTCACTTAATAATGAATGAAGTTCCGCAGCGGATCGATTATCTTTTTCTGTGGATGCTCTATATAATGATTCCCAAGCTATTTCATAGAAATCTCCCGCATCACTAAAAAGATTACTGTTTAACTGGGTGATGATGGAATCTAAAGGCAGGTCTTGTACGGTCTTAGGCTGGGTGAAGGAAAAGCCCCCCAGCAGGAGCGCAACAATAAGGCAAGTAGTGGTAGGTTTCATTGAACGTGATTAAAGACCAAAGACAAGCGGGTGAACGCAGCTGTCCACCAACATGCCTGGTCTATTTCATCTTAGTCTTAAAATACTACGTATTTGCAGCAGACATTTTTAAACAACTTCATATCGATCAACTCCAATGCGCCTTCTCCAATTGAAAAACCAATTTCGTTCCGGTAGAGAAATCAGCTTGCATACTGCCTTGCAATTGACTCGTCAACAATTGTACCAGCTGGGAGCCAAAGCCGGTCCCTTTTGGAGAAGTTCCCGCCGTTTGTCCTACCCCATTATCCGCTACGACCAACTGCAATTGCTTTTCGTCCATTTCTTTCAAACTCAGCTCTATTCTACCCTTTCGATCCTCTGGAAAGGCGTACTTCAAGGAGTTGGTCAATAATTCATTCACAATCAAACCAATGGGCACCGCAGTATCCACATCTAATTCTACCCTATCCATATCATATTGTACCTCAACCTTATCGTTGGCACCAAACGCATCAACGATATTTTCACTCAGGTTTTGAAAATAGTCGAGCATCTCGATGGAGCCCAAATTCTCGCCCTGATACAATTTCTGGTGGAGTATACCCATCGATTGCACGCGATTCTGGCTCGCCCGCATCACCTCCTTGGCTTCTTGATCTTTGGTCTTTACCGATTGCAATTTCAACAAGCTGGACACCATTTCCAGATTATTCTTCACTCGGTGATGGATCTCTTTGAGTAGCAGCTCATTCTCCGAATTCTTAGCGGCCAATGCAGCCGTGTTTTTTTGGTTTCTTTTAAAGAAGTAAAAAAGTGCAGACAGTAGGAGCGCTAATGATACCGCAATACCAATACTCAACCACTGGATCTTAGTTTTTTGTTGGATCTGCTGTGCTTGCTCTGCTAGCTGCTGGTCTTTCTTACCTGTTTCATATTTGATCAGCGCTTCCGATTCGAGGTTAGCAATCTTATTCCTAGTCAGGGTGTCCTGTATTGCTCTAGATTGTTTCTGATAAAAGACCGCCTGCTGATAGTTACCTAGCTTTTCATAGCAGTCCGCCAATAAGCCATAGGAGCTCACCATTTCGGCTACCCACTGCTGCTCTCTTTCCTCATATCCTTCCACGGAAGCCTGTAAATGAGGTAAAGCCTGCTCGTACTTTTCTTGCCTGAACAAGGCCCTACCCACCCCATCGCGAAAAGTCGCTACGGCAGGATGATCAGGGCCAACAAATTCGGTCACAATGGCTAATGCCTTATTATGATCTTGAAAGGACTGCTCAAAATCCTCAACCACTGCAGCCGTCTTTCCCCTATCCGCATAAGCTCGCGCCATTATCGCTTGCCCATTGTCTACTGCCCGCTCAACAATCGCTATACAGCTATCAGCTGCCGTAAAGGACTCATCATAGCGCTCCAATTTTCGATAGATATCAATGAACTCCAGGTATACCAAGGAAATAGAATAATAATCTTCGTCTTTTATTAACAGATCCAAAGCTTGCTTACCATACTCTACCGCTTGATCTAGTTGTTCCTCTATATTACAAAGTATGGTAAGTCGCCGATAGGCCCGCCCCAGGCCCGCCTCGTCCTTTGCTTCTTCGTAGATCGCAATCGCCTTGAATAATACCTCCTGTGCCTTCCGGGTTTGACTAGTATTCATATAATCAATCGAAAGGCTCAGATAAGCTGCTGCTAATTCTTCCACCGCTTCGGCCTTCTGGTAGTACTGCACCGTCTTTTCACTGTGGTATACAATAGAATCTTCTACGAACGGGATGTAATAGCCGTGCCAGGTAGCTAGACGGGCATGGGCTGCTCCAATCAGAAAATCATCTTTGCTTGCATGCGCTTTGGCTAAGGTGTGTAGTGCGATATCATGATAATATTCTGGATTCGGTAGGATATTGTCGTCTAACCATACTAGCAGGCTATCTATCGGTTCATTCTTTAGTGAATCGGCTTGTGAGAAAGCCCATGGTCCTATTAGCAGAAAGAGCAGAAAACATCTTTGTGACCGTGTCATCAGGAGCATTTAAATAGTTCTTGTGTGTTGTTGCTAAGATAGCTAAAACTACAACAATAATGCGGGGCGACTTCTCCTCCGTTTTCCAACTGAACTGATGTAAAGTCTTTTGCTATTTATTTCCTGAGAGTATTCGGTGGGCTATAGACGGGAATAAGAATGCCAGCCATCTAAATATCTGGATCTTACCTATCGTAACGATGACTTTCCCCTTTTCAATTTGTGGAATGGCCAAGCCGACTAGCCGATCAGCTGGCATTTTTTCTTCCGTGCGCTGCGCCGTCATGCCAGTAGCTGTGACGGGAGGAATAAATTCTACGACTTTGATATTCCTATTTTTTAAGGCATAGCGCAAACCGAAGGTAAAGTTTCGCATAGCGGCTTTGCTGGCACTATAGATGAGCCCATCTGGCTTGGGGAACATACCTAGAGCCGAGGTCGTATTGACGATCAAAGCCTGCTTAGCAGTGGAAAGAACAGGAATCAAAAGTTGAGTCAGTATCAGTTGTCCAGTAACATTGACCATGATTTCCTTCTCTATCTTGTCCAAGGCTACCACTGAATTAGTGAAGTCATAGTTAAATTGGATCCCAGCGTTGTTAAACAGTACCTCTAGATCCGTAAAGTTATTCTGTATGGACAAAACTGCATTTTCTATCTCCTGCACCTTGGCCAGGTCACATTGGATGGTCAAAAAACCTAGTTTCTTTGCTGCTGCCAATTTACTTTGATCACGCCCGAGAATGTTAACACGATTATCTTTTTTAAGCAGTTGTTGGGCTAATTCCCAACCAATACCAGAGGTCCCGCCCGTAATTAAAATTGTTTTTCCTGATAGCTTCATGTGCAAGTAGATTGATGAGTTAATCAGAGTGTATCTCCAAATACACTCTACTTCCTGAACTACAAAGTTCAGCTAACCCAAGGGCAATAACATTAACATAGGTTAATAGATATCGAAGTACAGAGCGGCCCTCTTTTAGATAAAACAAGTACCTAGTTGGTGCAATCCCTCTCTATCGTAGGCTTAGTACATAACTATAAAGATAATTGACTATACCTGGATATCATGATATTCCATCCATTGCCTAGCAGTATTGATCCAGTAGGTTAAAAAGGTGGGACTAAGGAAAGGATTGGAGAAGTCATCAAATCGTTGAACGTGAACGCCATTATAATGCAACCAGATAGCCAGTCCACCATACGGAAGTAATCTTTCTTCTGCTTCGGATAGGGCAACCGTAGATCGATAGGCTTGTAGAAACAATTTTCGCTTTTCCCGATACTGCTCCTTGTCTGGCTCATGTCGATACAAAGACATCAAAGTATATCCTAGATCTAAAAACAATGGTCCATTACCGCAATTGTCAAAGTCGAACAGAGAGATAACATTATGTTGATCTACCTTCAGGTTATCCTGCCATATATCCAAATGCACCACTCCATAACGTACTATTGCAGGATCCATTTGTTCGAATTCCTGGTCTATTGCTACTAAGGCTCTGTTGAAGAACTGCATTTCTTCCGAAACATCCCCAAAAAAGCCTTTTGCCAAATCAAAAGCCCAATGCACTAGCGTATCAGCGGTATAGTTTTTTCGATTGATAGTCAGATCTACGGTCTGTTGGTGTAAGCGTGCCATGGTTACACCCAACTGATAACAGGCCTCATTAGAAAGATTTTTAACAGCCTCCCCTTCGGCATAGCTAAACATAACCGCAAAGCGAAGTCCTTCAGGAGCATTCATTTTCTGAATGTATTGCCCCCTAATATCTGGGATCGGATAGGAAACTGAAAACTTATTCTTCTGGAGCAGGTTTAGCAAGCGCAGTTCCTCACTGATTTCCAGCTCAGTTCTCCAGTCTAGAGCATACACTCGAAGTACATATCGTTCAGTTCTGCTAGTAATGAGATAGGTGTGATTTGCTCCGATCCTGATGATACGACAACGAGTATCACTCGCTAACCTAAATTTTTGGTGGACAAACTCAGCCAGGTAGGTAGGGGAAAGAATGGAGCTTATTACGGGTACGTACGACATAAATCGAGGATCTACTTGAGCGTGATTAGTGGAAACAAAACCGGAACGCCCAAAGATAGGAATTGGTTCCTGCGGCCAGCCCAAGTCTTGCAAAACTTAGTTATTATCTCAAAGGTGGCAAGGATATCACGATTGCTCCAATCTGGTGACCACGGGATAACTATCGCCGGCATTGGCTAGCTCGAGTGGAACGGCTTGAACAGCTCCACCCTTGAGTCTTTGGCAGTCTATCAATTATCCTGAAGGAAGCCCTTTTGCTCAAAGGTGAAAATCTCCGAAGGCGTTCGCGCCTCCCGCATAATTTCCGTGAGCCTAGCTACGATTTCTGGGTGCTCAGCGGCCACATCTTGGGTTTCCCCGACGTCCGTGGATAGGTCGTAGAGTTCCACGGCTGCATTAGGATCCTTCAACACATTGTATCGCACGGCTTTCCACTGGCCTTGGCGCACCGCTACTCGGCCGCCCCTTTCATGAAACTCCCAATACAGATAAGGATGCTGCTGTTGCTCATTGGTCTTGCCTAATAAGGTAGGTACGATGGAGAAGCCATCCGGTTTCTCAGGCCCTCTTGCCCCCGTCAATTCAGCTACGGTTGGGAATACATCCCAGAAGGCCGAGATATGATCGCTTGTGGTTCCTGCGGCAATCTTATCCTTCCAACGAGCGATCATGGGTACGCGAATTCCCCCTTCGTACAAGTCGCGCTTGTAGCCTTTGAGTGGCCCATTACTATCAAAATAATCAGGATCAGCTCCACCTTCTTGGTGCGGGCCATTGTCAGAAGTAAAGATGATCAGGGTGTTTTCGGCTAAGCCAAGCTCATCTAACGTCTGCATAATTTCCCCTACCTGCTGATCTAAGATTTCAACCATAGCTACAAAAGCTGCGTGTGGGTATTCCTGTGATTCATAAGGGCCTCGACGGTAGTTTGGCCCGTCATCATAGCCTTCGTAGACCGTTTCTGGTTCGAATTTTCCAATGTGCTTATCCATGATCTCCGCAGGCGCAATCAATTCAGCATGAGGAATAATGCTGGGGAGAAACAGAAAGAAGGGTTTGTCCTGGTTTTTCTTTATAAAGCCTAACACTTCCTGGTGTATCAAATCAGGGGCATAAGCCCCTTTCTCCTGTCCTTGATTCGGTTCGAGGGGAATCGAATCATTATTGGACCACAAATGATGGGGATAGTAATGATGCCCCATTCGCTGGCAATTGAAGCCATAGAAGGTATCAAATCCTTGGTTCAATGGATCCCCTTCGGAGCCTGGATAGCCCAAGCCCCATTTACCGAAAGCCCCGGTGGCATAGCCCACTGCTTTCAAGGCCTCCGCCATGGTGTAGGATTCATCTGAAAGCGGGTGTTGACCTTCTGGTTGAATTTCCTTATTCCCCCTAATGAAAGTGTGTCCACTATGATGTCCGGTCATTAACACAGATCGTGAAGGCGCACAAACGGTACTCCCGGAATAATGTTGGGTAAAGCGCATACCTTCGGCTGCCAGACGATCAATATGGGGTGTCTTGAATTTTTGTTGCCCATAGCACCCTAGATCGCCATAGCCCAAGTCATCTGCGAGGATATAAATGATATTGGTGTAGGTTGAAGAAGCAGTATTGTCTTCTGCCTTTTTTTCTGTACTCGTACAAGAAAACAGAAGTAGAAGGGAGAAAAAAACCAGGCATAAAAAGCGATTCATATGAAGCGGGAATTTACAGCAGGAAAAAATTAACTTGCAAGACAGGGATGAAATATAGTAAATACTTCCAAGTCCGCTGTACTACACCAACTGGATTACCACAGACAAGCAAAACTATAAGCATGAAAATTCACCTCCTACGAACAGGTACGGTCCGCTGTAAGCAATTTCAGTTAACTGGAGCTAGCCATACGCTATCTCGCATCTATCAATTGATCTTTACCCAGAATTGGGGTGAATGGATGCCGACCTATTGCTGGCTCATCGAACACCCTGAGGGCCTAATTTTGGTTGACACCGGTGAGACGAGCAGAATTTATGAAGTGGGATATCTGCCGAAAGGAGGTCTTTATCACAAAGCCGTACAAACGAGAATCGAGGAAGGGGAAGAGATCCAGCATCAGTTAGCTCAATTGGGCTTTAAGCCTACTGATATTAGTAAAGTGATACTGACCCACATGCATGGAGATCATATCGGTGGGCTTTCTCAGTTCGAACATTGCCAAATCTTAGTATCCCGTACAGAGTACGAAATGGCTACCAGTAAAAAGGGGCCAGGAAATGGCTATTTTGCAAAAAACTGGCCAAGCTGGTTTAAGCCAACCTTAATTGATTATACCGATACAGCTGAAGGTGTTTTCCCAAGAAGCTATGCCATTACCACCGATGACTCCATTCTGGTGGTGCCCACTCCAGGCCATAGCACAGGGCATCAATCCATACTCGTTAAAGACAAGGACATTACCTATATGATTGCCGGAGATCTCACCTACAATTTAGATACCTTAAAGCAGGAGATCCCAGATGTCATATTAATAAATAAGGCAGCGCAAGAGACAGTGCGTACGGTACACCAGTACGTAAAGGCTAATCCGACGGTGTACTTGTCTTCTCACGATTGGAATGCGGAAAAGCTATTGCAGGAAAAAACCACAGTTTACTGATCTCAAGTCAAAATGGCGGGCGGACCACTAAGCCCGAAGGCTAATTCGATTGATCTTCCGGATCATCGACACCAAGCGGTAAAAGCATCTCAAATCAAAATTTAGCCAATTGTTTAGCACGAGCAATAATCCACCTTGCTATTCGTATTAATATTAATTATTCACTAATCTAATATGAAAAGCATGCAACAGTCAAAAAACCACGCACTGGAACGTAAAACGGTGGATATCGGCCAATACATCTCTGAAAGCTTGGCAGAAACACTGAGAAGTACCTATGCGGAAAGCTTTCCAGACACTATGACATCTTTTGTCATTGACAAATCTCTCATTGAACAAGCGCTCGGCTTATCCAGCAAAGTGGCAGGGGTACGCTTTATGTATGGGCTACGGGATATGTTGAATCCAAATTCTGTAAGTGTCATTCTCGTTCCTTGTACTAGTCGATCAGTATATAGTCAAAATACAATGCCACTCATCTCAGAACAAGGATACTATGATCACTTGGGTACTCAATACCATTTGCTTGAGACTGCCGAACTCATTGCTAACTTCATACAAAGTCAGAACACTCAGGACCCCCAACTAGTATATAAGACCACCACTAGAGGTAACTTTATAGGTCGCAACTCTCTAGTGGATTTATTGAAAGATCAAGCTTGTCAATCAATATCCTACACCTTAGGTTTAGAAGAAAAGACCATTCAACCCATTTTACAAGCACTTGACAGTAATGAAGAGCCTATCAATAATCTATACATGGAACGGAGTCAACCTTGTCCACCTTTTTGTCATGATGACTCGGATTGCTTGGCCAGAACGGTTGTAGAACTTTTCTCTGGAGAAGAAGAACTAAACCAATTTCGTCAGTTTAGGGATGAGGTATTACTACATACACCAGGCGGCAGCTACTTGTATGAAACCTACTACTTTATTTCACCGATCATCACCAACCTTATTCGAAAGAGGGTGGATGGGAAGCAAGTCTTCCAGATGCTTTATACTGACAAGATTCTGCCTTTCAAACAATTGATAAATACTGGAGAAACAACAACAGCTGTTTTGTTTCTCAAGGAAACACTCATTAATCTAGCACAAGAATACCCAATGGAACTTGTCGAATAACAATCAAAATAAGCTTTTGATATTCAGTCTATTGAATACAACTGATTGATATTCAAGAACAAAAAAAGCTTCATATAGCCTCCCAAGTTCGGATAGGGATAGGGCATAGTAAGCGTGAATTCCAAACTCTACTTACCCCTATTCCTATCATTCCATTACTATTCACTATCCGCGATTGAACAAGATGGACCAATGGTACTAGAAGCTGTTTAAGTTTACTTTTTCTCTAAGACCCCCATCCCGAACAGGGCAAAGTCATACTTCACGGGATCCTCGGGATCAAAGGTGCGCAAGCTTTCGGTGAGTTCTAAGACGGCTTGCCAGTCTCTTTGTTTTCGCTTCAGGAGACCAAATTGCCGAGCTACGCGATCCACATGAACATCCAAGGGCATCAGTAGCTGTCTAGTCCGGATAGAGTCCCAAAGACCGAAATCAACTCCCTTTTCATCCTTTCTTACCATCCAACGGAGAAACATATTCAAGCGCTTACAACTCGACTTTCGGGCCGGCGTGGCGATGTGCTTGCGGGTTCGCCTCGGCGCATCGGGGAGCGAGAAGAAGTCTTCGTGAAAACCAGTCAAGGCCGGCCCTACATGCTCCGCTTCCGGGCTGAGATATTTGCTGAAGGCCTGTTGAAGTGAGTCAGCTCGTCGGTAGTAATTTTGGAAAAAATGCAGGAAGTATAAAGTATCTGTGTACTGGAAGGTGCGATGTTTAAAGGATTCAAATCTAGCTCGATCTTTCTCTTCATGGTTGCAGATGAAATCGTAGGGCGCTCCATCCATCAAGCCAATCAACTCATTGGCTTTGTTGATGATGGTCTTGCGCTGTCCCCAGGCTAACATACTGACCCAGAAGCCTATAATCTCTATGTCTTGCAGCTTTGTGAATTGATGTGGAATGGAAATTGGATCATCTGCAATGAAGGCGGGACGGTTGAATTGCTCAACACATTCGTCTAAATATTTCTTGAGCTTCAGGGCATTCATTTACCGATATGACAATTTTGTGCAAACAATTGTGAAAAATAGAGATTTACATAATATAATCTTCGAAAATCAGTTACATCTGTGTACCCTATTAACTATGACTGCAACAACAACATACACCTTACTTTTAGCCGCCATTTACTTAGGAAGAAAAATCTTGGTCGTTAAGTAAATCCAGTCGCAAAGCAAGGTCAAACTACTCTAAATCTAGATACACCAGATAACTTCTATGTGGAAGTTGATCTAGGTTTATCCATATATCTTACCTCTTTAGCTTCACTTCTAATAGAGTTTGGATTTCATCAGTCCCATTTTCTGCAGACGATGGTTCAAGGAGACCCGTAATACGCCTAGGCCGTACTTGATACTTCTTTGTAAATTGATGGAAGAAGCCTCTTCAAAATATTTGGTCGGGCAAGTTACCTCTGCGATATGAAATCCTGCAAAAATAATCTGTGATAGCATCTCATTATCAAAGACAAAATCATCAGAATTCGCATTGAAGTTGATCCCATTCAGCACCTCCTTACTGAAAGCGCGATAGCCCGTATGGTATTCCGAGAGCTTATAACTGATCAGTACATTTTGCGTAAAGGTGAGAAAGCGATTGGCAATATATTTATAGAGTGGCATTCCTCCAGCCAAAGCCCCTTTACCTAAAATTCGTGAGCCCAAAACTACGGGATAAAGGTCTTCACCAATGATGTTCACCATCGAAGGAATGAGCTTAGGCGTGTACTGATAATCCGGATGCAACATAATCACAATATCCCCTCCAAGCTCTAAAGCTTTGTTATACAGTGATTTCTGATTACCACCATAGCCTTTATTCTGCTCGTGGACAATAACGTGGTTGATGCCGATCGATTTAGCTAGGTCAGCTGTGTTATCCTTGCTCGCATCATCACACAGGATAACTTCATCAACTAAGTCGAAAGGAATTTCCTTGTAGGTTTTTTCTAGTGTTTGTGCCGCATTGTATGCGGGTAGAACCACAATTACTTTCTTGTCTTTATACATCTCAGTCTTGGATTGTGGCGCAAAGATAGACTGCTGGACAAATTATTCCCGGTTTCGGATTAATATTTTGGTTGGGTGAGACTTTTTAACTAGGACTTAAAATGTTAATTAATCGCATTGGTTGTGGCCTTAAAAGCACTGTTGGTGAGCCGCTCGTAAGCGACTCACCAACAACAATGATAGGGATGTGTTTCAAATCTGTGTTTATCTTATTCTATAATTTGCCTTTATTCAATTATTCTCCACTCATTAATTGAACTAGTTCTTCTTTCACAAATTTACCTAGCTCCGAAACATATTCTCTAGAGAAATCAAAATCGATGCCGGCTTCAGCATAAATCTCTTTGATAGGTCGAGTATATCCCATTTTGAGGGCTTCGATATATTGCTCGATGGCTTGCTCTGGTTGTTCTCTATATTTCTTCCAGATAGCGATGGCGCCTAATTGTGCCATTCCGTACTCAATATAGTAGAAAGGAACCTCGAACAAATGCAATTGTTTGTGCCAAAGGTATTCTGAATACTGCTGTAATCCGCTTCGATCCACCTCTTCAGAACTAAAATCTTGTAAGATGCTAAGCCATTTAGCCCGTCGATCACTTCTAGTATGATCCGGGTTTTTATAAATCCAGTGTTGAAATTTATCGATGGTAGCAATCCAAGGTAGAACCTTCAGTACATTCTCCAGTTGTCCAATCTTGGCCCTTCTCAAATCATCTTCATTTTCAAAGAAAATATCCCAATGATCCATACTTAAAAGTTCCATCGTCATAGCTGCCAATTCAGCCACTTCAGAAGGTACTCTTTTAGCAGAGCTTAATTCATAGTCATGTGTCAGAAGGGAATGAATGGCATGCCCACTTTCATGCATTAGCGTACGCATGTCGTTAAGTGAGTTTGTGGCATTCATGAAGATGAAAGGAATTCCGGAAAGGTGCAAAGGCATATTATAGCCTCCCGGCCGTTTCCCTTTACGTGATTCGAGATCCAAATGACCTTTGTCACGCATGATGGTGATGGCCTCACCGAAGAATGGGTTTAAGCGGGAAAGGCAGGTGATCGCTCTTTCTACTAGCTCATCCGTGTCCTCAAAAGGACGTAAAGGCGCTTTACCGCTAGTATCCACATGCAAATCCCAGGGTCTTAGGGCCTCGAGATCAAGGGCTTTTTTCCTGAATTTATTCAATTCATCTACGATCGGTAGAATCTCGTATTGGATAGATTCATGAAAATCAATACAGTCATCCACAGAATAGTCAAATCTCCCTAGTGCTTTGAATTTGAAATCACGGAAATTTTCAAAGCCTGCATTTTGAGCAATTTCATGTCGCTTGACCAATAAGTCATCAAACAACTGCTCCAGATGCAAGGAGTCTTTTCTGATCCTCTGGTTGATCTTATGGTAAATACCTTCTCGGTAATTTCTGTCGGGTTCTTCCAACAAACTTCCCGCTTTTTGCAAGGTCATCTGTCGGCCATTCACACCGATTGTCATTTCCGAAAAAATTCGGCCATACTCTTTTGCCTTTAGCTGCACTGCAGTAGCCAAGGGAATATTATCTTCTCTAAATAAATCTACTGAATTGAGAATACCTCGAAGGTAGATGAAGTATTCCTCTTGATTGAGTTGATTCTTGTACGGGGAGTTTACCAGAATATTATTCAATTGATTTTCAAAAGAAGTAATTCTAGGAGCAAGCTCCTGTACCGCCTGTTGGTACTGGTCCGCTGCATCCTTGTCCCCGCTATTTACTGTGATTTTAATATAGCGCCATGCAAACGACTCGCTAACTACCGCATCAAGTTCAGATCTATCCTTAATCCATTCTTCTAAATCTTGTACATTGTTAATAGGTCGTTCTAATAGGTCGTCGTAGTATGGTTTTAATTCGCCCCAAACCGTTAGCTGAAAATTACGGGGTAGAAATTTTTGCCTTCTAGGTTCAGGTACCGTAAGCGCAGTAGATCTCATATACGTATGCTTTTGGGTGCCGTATCTGTCTGGGTTAATCCTCTAAAAAGTGAGATTATAATTGTTGTTTACGAGTAATAGTCTTCAAAGTTACAAGTACCAAGGGTCGTCGTTTTCTCAAAAGTAGTGTCGTTTATTCTTCTTCGTCAGTAGTAGTTTCTTTTGTAATAAGTAATCCTTTGTCGTTTAGATAATTAAACCATTTGATTACTTTTTTGATATCGCCGATTAAAACTCGATCTCTATCATAATTAGGTAATATTTCCGAAAAATAATTGTTCAAATCAGCTGGACTAGCACTGGCTTTGACCGGCGGATTGCTTTCAGACTGTTCCAACATAGCTTGGAAAACATTCTTCAATTCGGTCGTATCACCGTCGTCAGTATAGATCCCGATCGACTCTAAAGGGGTAAATTGATGTTTCCGGGCTGAGGCAAATCTTTTTTTTCCACTTGCCAAATCTTCAATGATGAGTCCATTCCCGCGATTTGCGGCCATTTTATACAATCCGGGTAGTCCGCTTACTGCAATAAGATTCTCCAAATTCATATTGACTGAATATCTATTTGTTTGCCAGCAAAGGTACAAACAAAAGGGCAATTTAGGACGGATGGATTTTTAATGGCGGTTAGAAATCGGATTGGGTTGAAATCCAAACATTAAAGGGGTAAAGTGTAACACAGTGGTATAAAACCTCAGATGGCGATGGAGGGGGTAAGCGTTTGGCTTTCCGGGAGGTGTGATAACTCTTCCGTAAAAATAGAGAAAAAAACCTATAGGTCAAAAAAAAATGTGATAATTCTTGACACGGCCTTTACCAACAATAGACAGCCGATTTTACTAGGGCTTGATAGGCGAGAATCCCGCATGAAACCAGTCCTTGGCCTCTACTTTATGCAGGCAATATTAAATGATAAATACTTGTCATAGCTATCTACTTGGCAGACAATTTATTCGCTTACCTACCCGGTCTAAAAAAGTAAAATAGCTCTACTAAAGAGATACCCTACTACTAATAGGCCAAGAGCTTTTCCAGCTTCTCCCTCAACCTAGTTTTGGGTAAAAATTCCGCTTCCAAAGCCGTGGAAAATGGAACGGGGGTATCCAAACTAGCGGCTCGCATGACGGGTGCATCCAATTGCTGAAACAAATGTTCCGCAATGTAGGCAGAAAGCTCACCTCCAATACCCCCAAAGAGCGTATCTTCGTGTAATATCAAAACCTTGTTGGTCTTCGAAACACTTTGTTCTATGGCTTCATAATCAATGGGCAATAAGGTTCTAAGGTCCAGCACATCAGCAGAAATACCCCATTCCTCCACCAAAGCTTTTGCCCAGTGTACGCCCATACCATAGGTGATAATCGAAACGTCCTCCCCCTCTTTCACTAGACGAGCTTTACCTATTGGCAAGGTGTAATAGTCGGTCGGAACAGCTTCACTTATGCTTCTATACAATCCTTTGTGTTCAAAGAACAAAATGGGGTTGGGATCTTCAAAAGCTGCCAATAGCAGGCCCTTGGCTTCGCTTGGGCTAGACGGATACAACACCTTTAGACCAGGCGTATGCGTAAACCAAGCCTCATTACTTTGACTGTGGTAAGGGCCAGCTCCCATGCCCCCGCCAGTTGGCATCCGCACGACCACATCTGCCGCTTGCCCCCAGCGATAGTGGAGCTTCGCTAGGTTATTGACGATTTGATTGAATCCACAACTAACAAAATCCGCAAATTGCATTTCCACCATGGCCTTCCCTCCTCTCAGCGACAAACCTAAGCCGACGCCTACAATTGCACTTTCACAGAGCGGTGTATTCCGTACTCGATCCCCGCCAAAATCCTTTACAAAACCATCCGTCACCTTAAACACTCCACCATAATCTCCAATATCTTGGCCCATTAATACTAGATCTGGATGTCGCTCCATAGCTTGATGCAAACCTTCAGAAATAGCATCTACAAACCGTAATTCTTTGGTAGCAGATGAACTAGGCGTTACCACTTTCTGATCAAAGGGGGCATACACATCCCCTAACTCCTCAGATCGGTTAACTGCCACTGGAGGTGCCTCATCGGCCAACTGCAAGGCTTCCTCAATTTCCTGCTTCATTTTAGCCTTGAAATCGTCAATGACTTGCTCAGACAACAGGCCTTCTTGCAGGAGATAGTGCTCAAAATTCTGAATCGGATCCTTTTTAGCCCAAGTTTCCATAAGGTCTTGGGGTACATATTTCGTACCGGAAGCCTCTTCGTGCCCACGCATTCGGAAGGTACGGCACTCCAACAGGATGGGTTCAGGCTTATTCCTTAGCTCTTCTGCTATAGACTGGATGCGGGAGTATACTTCTACTATATTGTTGCCATCAAGAATTTCTGAGCGCATTCCGTAACCTAGGCCTCGATCGGCCAAATTCTCGCAGCGGTACTGTTCTTGCACGGGTGTTGAAAGGCCATATCCATTGTTCTCTATGACAAAAATGACGGGAAGCTGCCAAACAGCAGCCACATTTAGGGCTTCATGGAATTCACCTTCACTCGTACCGCCATCTCCGGTAAATGCCAAGGCCACTTTTTCCTCTCCCTTAAGTTTATGCCAAAGCCCTACCCCGCCCGCAAGCGATAATTGCGGGCCAAGATGCGAGATCATCCCGACAATCCCGTGTTCCATCGTTCCAAAGTGGAAAGATCGGTCTCGGCCTTTCGTAAACCCCATGTCTTTTCCCTGCCACTGCCCAAACAGACGATGTAAAGGAACTTGCCGTGCAGTGAAGACACCCAAATTTCTATGCAGCGTAAAGATCAACTCATCCTCTTGCATCGCCATTGTAGCCCCCACCGAAATGGCCTCCTGTCCAATACCAGAAAACCATTTGCTCACTTTGCCCCGGCGTAGAAGCTTTAGCATTTTTTCCTCAATCATCCTCGGTCGCAACAGGTTGAAATACAATTGCTGCAGTGTTTCATCTGATAGATTCTTTCTATCAAAAGTCATGAAGGACTTCGTTTTCGTAGCCATAGGCGGTCTATTGTCAATCTAGCTTGTGTGGGCATAAATCGGACATGCTCTGACAAGCGTCTACTTGGAATATGGTTAGGTAATCTGGTAATCCAAAAATCGGAGTAAAGGTAAAAGAAATCTCTAGCTAGCAACAGGCCTGATGTGCTTATTTTATCATTGATCCTATTTGGCTGGTGGCATATGAAAGTGGTAGGCAGGCGACATTTGACCCCATGTGATAGTTTCGTTATAATTTTGTGATAAATCCCTCCCCTCCTAGCTCTAATTTTGTGTACATAACAAAAACTGGGTAACAAGCGCGAATATCCTGAGATTCTGAACTTCCTACATCGTACCGATTTATATGGCAGGCTATCTGGCAAGGAAAAGCCTGAAAGTCATCCATGGACTACATCAACTATTGCCAAACTTCTACAAGTAGGCGCTAACTAACTAACATTCATTAAAATTACCATTATGACAGAAACTTTATCCTTTTGGACAAGGGTAGGGCTCCTCTCCTTTATCCTAACCTTAAGCTTTCAGCTTACACTACATGCAACACCTGATACACCAAATCCTGATACTAAAGAGACCATTTCTTGTGATGTAGACGGCGGCTTCATTTCAAATCGCTGGCTACGGACACAACGCGTAATTTGTGCTGGTGATGGCACAAGCGACCCCATTGACGTTAGATTAAGCGGACAAATGGGTAGCAATTCTGCTTGGGTAATCACCGACGACGCCTTAAACATTTTAGCCTTACCACCCGCTCCGCCTTTTGATCTAGAAGGCGCAGGTCCTGGTACTTGCCTGATCTGGCACTTAAGCTACGACGGCATGATCAGTGGCGCGGAAGTTGGTAAGAACGCAGCTGACCTAGAAGGATGCTATGATCTATCAAATCCATTTACTGTTTACCGAAATGGTGTGAATGGCGGTACCATTAGCACCAATGATCCTACGCAGATCTGTGCCGGTGATGGCCAAGGCGATCCCATTGATGTATCTGTTGAAGGTTCTGAAGGACCACATGCGGCTTGGATCATCACAGATGATGCCGGTAACATCCTTGCGCTTCCTCCTGCTCCACCATTTGACTTGGAAGGTGCAGGTGAAGGCGTTTGCCTAATCTGGTATCTACGCCATGATGGGGCAATTGACGGCCTCGAAATGGGTAATAATGCCAACGATCTTCGCGGCTGCTTTGATCTATCCAACCCTATCACCGTATATCGTGATGGTGTGGATGGTGGACATTTGACTACCGCAGGCGGAATGACCGAGAAGACAATCTGCGCCGGTGATGGCGAATCTGATGCCTTTGGCGTGAATTTGACTGGAGTAGTCGGAGCAAATTCTGCTTGGGTAATTACGGATGATGCTTTAAACATATTAGCACTACCACCAGCTCCACCTTTCGATCTAGAAGGTGCAGGTCCTGGTACTTGCTTGATCTGGCACTTGAGTTTCGAAGATGGATTGATGGGCGCGGCAGTAGGTATGAACGCGGCCAACCTCGACGGATGCTACGATCTTTCAAAACCAATTACCGTAT
>JABSSL010000001.1:24403-285829 GCA_013214355.1 Saprospiraceae bacterium
AGCGATCCCATTGACGTTAGACTAAGCGGACAAATGGGTAGCAATTCCGCATGGGTAATCACGGATGACGCAGGAAATATCTTAGCATTACCTCCAGCTCCACCATTTGACTTGGAAGGTGCAGGTGAAGGCGTTTGCCTAATCTGGTATCTACGTCATGATGGGGCAATTGACGGCCTCGAAATGGGTAATAATGCCAACGATCTCCGCGGCTGCTTTGATCTATCCAACCCCATCACCGTATATCGTGATGGTGTGGATGGTGGACATTTGACTACCGCAGGTGGAATGACCGAGAAAACCATATGTGCCGGTGATGGCGAATCTGATGCTTTTGGCGTGAATTTGACCGGAGTAGTCGGAGCAAATTCTGCTTGGGTAATTACGGATGATGCTTTAAACATATTAGCACTACCACCAGCTCCACCTTTCGATCTAGAAGGCGCAGGCCCAGGTACTTGCTTGATCTGGCACTTGAGTTTCGAAGATGGATTGATGGGCGCGGCCGTAGGCATGAACGCAGCAGACTTGGATGGATGCTACGATCTTTCGAATCCAATTACAGTATACCGCCAAACTGGTGATGATTGTGACATGACTTGTGATGTAGACGGAGGACATTTGACTACCTCCGGTGGAATGACTGAGAAAACAATCTGTGCCGGTGATGGCGAATCGGATGCCTTTGATGTGATGGTAACAGGACAATCTAGTCCTAGTTCTGCTTGGGTCATCACCGATGATGCAGGTAATATCCTTGCACTACCTCCTGCTCCACCTTTTGATCTAGAAGGCGCAGGCCCAGGTACTTGCTTAATCTGGTATCTAGCCTTTGACGGAGAAATCACAGGGGCAGAAGTAGGAATGAATGCAGCGAACCTACAGGGTTGCTACGATCTTTCTAACCCAATTACGGTATACCGTGAAACAGGGATAGATTGTGAAAATTGCAATGTAGACGGTGGATATATTTCTGATCGCTGGCTAAGAACTCAGCGCGTAATCTGTGCAGGTGATGGCACAAGCGATCCCATTGACGTTAGGTTAAGCGGACAAACGGGAAGCAACTCTGCCTGGGTAATCACGGATGACGCAGGAAATATCTTAGCATTACCTCCAGCTCCACCATTTGATCTAGAAGGCGCAGGTCCTGGTACTTGCCTGATCTGGCACTTAAGCTACGACGGCATGATCAGTGGCGCGGAAGTAGGTATGAATGCCGCTGACCTGGAAGGATGCTATGACCTATCAAATCCATTTACTGTTTACCGAAATGGTGTGAATGGTGGTACCATTAGCACCAATGATCCTACGCACATCTGTGCCGGTGATGGACAGGGTGATCCCATTGATGTATCTGTCGAAGGTGCTGAAGGACCCTACTCAGCTTGGGTTATCACAGATGACGCAGGAAATATCTTAGCATTACCTCCAGCTCCACCATTTGACTTGGAAGGTGCAGGTGAAGGCGTTTGTCTGATCTGGTATGTACGCCATGATGGAGCAATTGACGGCCTCGAAATGGGTAATAATGCCAACGATCTCCGCGGCTGCTTTGATCTATCCAACCCTATTACCGTATATCGTGACGGTGTGGATGGTGGACATTTGACTACCGCAGGTGGAATGACCGAGAAGACGATCTGCGCTGGTGATGGTTTTTCTGATGCCTTTGGCGTGAACTTGACCGGAGCAACAGGCGCGAATTCCGCTTGGGTGATTACTGACGATGCACTGAATATCTTGGCACTACCACCAGCTCCACCTTTCGATCTAGAAGGCGCAGGCCCAGGTACGTGCTTGATCTGGCACTTGAGTTTCGAAGATGGATTGATGGGCGCGGCCGTAGGCATGAACGCGGCTGATTTGGATGGATGCTACGATCTTTCTAATCCAATTACCGTATACCGCCAAACTGGTGATGATTGTGACATGACTTGTGATGTAAGCGGAGGACATTTGACTACTTCCGGTGGCATGACCGAGAAAACAATCTGTGCCGGTGATGGCGAATCTGATGCCTTTGATGTAATCATTAGTGGCCAATCCAGCAGCAATTCTGCTTGGGTGATTACTGATGATGCCCTTAATATCTTGGCACTACCTCCAGCTCCACCTTTCGATCTAGAAGGTGCTGGTGATGGTACGTGCTTGATCTGGTACCTGGCCTATGATGGAGAGATCATGGGGGCAGAAGTTGGAAAGAATGCAGCTGACTTAGCAGGTTGCCTTGAACTATCAAATCCGATCACAGTATACAGAAATGGAGTAGATGGTGGACACCTTACCACGGCAGGTGGTATGACCGAAAAAACCATCTGCGCAGGAGATGGCGAATCTGATGCCTTTGACATTAGTTTGAGTGGTGTTTCCGGTGCTAACTCTGCCTGGGTCATTACTGATGATGCCTTGAACATCTTGGCTTTGCCTCCAGCTCCACCATTTGATTTGGAAGGCGCAGGTGCGGGTACTTGCTTGATCTGGCACTTGAGTTTTGAAGATGGATTGATGGGCGCGGCCGTAGGTATGAACGCGGCTGATTTGGATGGATGCTACGATCTTTCGAATCCGATCACAGTATACCGTGAAACTGGAGAAGACTGTGAGACTACCTGTGACGTAGACGGTGGACACATTTATACCAATGACGCTACTACTATCTGCGCAGGTGATGGAGAAGATGATTTCGTTGATGTAAACTTGAGCGGTGCCGATGGCCAGAACTCCGCATGGGTAATCACTGATAATGACGGATATATTCTTGCCTTACCAGCGGCTCCACCATTCAACTTCGAAGGCGCAGGTGCAGGTATATGTCTAATCTGGCACTTGAGTTTTGATGGAGAAATTAGTGGCGCGGAAGTAGGTGCCAACGCGGCAGACTTGGAAGGTTGCTACGAATTGTCAAACTCTATCAAAGTGGTAAGAAGAACCTCTGGTCACGCTTGTGGACGCTACAATAACAATAGCCACAGCTTGACGGTAGATCTTGCACCAAACCCAGTGAGCAGTGACCTACGAGTAGACATCACTATCGGTGAAGGTGGAAACTTCCGAACCAGCTCAATCGAAATCTTGACGGCTGTAGGCCGTAGAGTATTCCGTAGAACAGAAGCAACTTACGATGGCGATAACCGAGTAAACATTAATGTATCGGATCTTCAGCCTGGCGTATACTTCTTACGTGTAAGAAATGGCAGCCAGCGCGAAGTTGTTCGCTTCGTAAAACAATGATTGTAAGTTGAAAGTGTGAAATGCGAAGTCGGAAAACCAGATAGACAGTTAAGGATTTTCCCTCTTCCGATTTTGCGCTTCCGATTTTGAACATAAATGCTTAGTAATTGCTGACAATTGATGTGACGCCCGCCTCTTCGGAGGCGGGCTTTTTTATTTCCCCTCCTACCAAGCTCCTCTAAGCCCTTCACCCATCCTTACCAAATATACAGTCAGACCTACCAAGTGTTCAGTGCTCATTGTAACCCAAGCAAAAAGCCAATAGACTTGTACTCAAGAAATGCAATTAACAACAAAAGATACAAGTCATGAAAAACATCAAATTTATCCTTTTCGCACTCTTATTATTCCCCCTGCTTTCCGCACATGGCCAACAAGTAGAGCAAATAGTACAACAATACAAAAACGCGCTTTCTACTATCGAATCTATTGATTGTAAAGTGGAACAACTCGACACCTTTGTAAGCGGACACGTTTGGCACTATCACGGACAATTGGCCATGCTCCGCAAGCCATCCGATGCGCTGTTCGGTTTTCAATTCAAAGCTTCAAAAACAGTGGGTGGTGAAGCCTTATACGATGGCTTATCCGAATTCCAAATCGACCATAAAGCCAAGTCTTACGAATTAAACACCATGCCACAATCCTATATCACCGGTTCTCCAGGTGGTCAGCTCGTAGTACCGGAACTAATGAACTACCAAGATGAAGAAACCACGCCTGAATTACAGCAAAATGAGCAATACTTCATTCTTCGCTATCAATACCCAGATTTAGAAGAATACGATGTACGCCAGCGAGAGAAGAAAATTTTCCTAGACAAGACCACTTTCTTACCTGCTAAAGTCATTGAACGTCAAGTATCACTGGACAAAAAGCAAGTTATGACTCGAATCATTACCGACGTAACACTGAATAAGCCAGAACACCTGCAAGCCTTTGTAAAGAACTTCTTGGAGGATTACAAGGTGGAGATAGAAGAATCAGACGAAAATATCCATGAACACCTCCTACAAACTCAGGTGAAGGATTTCCAGCTAGAAACCTTTACCGGGCGGAACATTTCAACCCGACCATCAGCATCTAAAGTGTTGTTGCTCGACTTTTGGGAAGTGTGGTGTGGTCCTTGCGTACAGTCTATGCCTAAAGTTCAAGCATTGGCAGACAAGTATGAAGATGAAGGCTTGGAGGTTATTGCAGTATTGATGGATAAAAACAGCCAAGACAGCGCTGAAAAGTTACTCAAAAAGAAAGGAATCGATCTCATACAGGCTTTTGGTAACCAGGATATCCGAGAATATTTCAGGGTTCTAGGCATTCCACAATATGTCTTGATTGATGGAGAAGGTACCATCCGAAAGATCTATCAAGGCTATCATAAAAGAATGGAAAAAGAAGTGCAATCTCTATTGGCAGAAGTTAAATAGTCTAATACACCTAAAACCCTTATTCACACTTAAAAAGTTAAGAAAGATGAACACCAAAGCAATCAGCATCCTCATTCTTTTCATCACTATGACTTTAGCCACCCTGCAAGCCCAGGAGGTAAGACCCGATGGAAGACTTCAGCTCTTGAAGGAGGACAGCCAAAACAGCTACGAGTCCAATAGCATTACCAATTTAGATCTGCTCCAGGCCCTAGATTTTGCTGGTATCCAAATCAAAAAATTTAATCTAGGTGAATTCCAGGAACGATACCAGCTCCATTTAATCACCGAAACCTACAAAGATGATAAAGTAGTAAAGACCGACACGATTTTCTCCGGAGATAATAGATATCACCATTTCCAGGCCGGTGAAGAAGATTATTTTTACGACTACCTTGACCAACTGAAATTCATCACCAAAGACGATGATAGCAAGAGTGAAATTCGATTACACACCTATGCCATGTCGACGAAGTTCAAGATAGAACTTGAGAAATGGGATGATCGCCAGTTTTACAATTGGCGCTCTTTCGGCGAAACAACGTGGAAACTCAACAAAAAGGTACCTTTAATGGTCTTTGCTTCTTCTTGGGAAGACAAACACTACAACTTCCATCGCTTCTGCGGAACCGTCATTCTAGAAGAAGGAGAAGAAGGGACAGAAGAGCTCTTGCAAGAATCACCTACTTATGTACTCATTAGTTATATTGTTACGCCCATGCCCGTTACCGATGAAGAAAATGGTGATTAATGAAGGCCATTTAAAACTACCGAACCGGAGCGTTTACAAGTTTATCAACAAGCATGCTAATCATGATTAGGACATTATGGGGTTTCCTCTTCTTGACCTTAAGTACAATTATGGTATCTGGTCAGTCTGTAGAGGAATCCCTACGTACGGGGGACAGCCTGGAGATAGAGTGGATTCAACAAAGACATCTATCTAAAAATGGATCGATAGCAGGTAGCTATCCACTGTTCCCTGATCAATTAAAGGCTGGAGAATATGATATGCGGATAGGTCTTAGGCTATTCAAGGATGCTAAGGCAGGGTTAAGCGCTAGAGTTACCCACATCAGTTATATTGAATTGCCTCCCTTAGCACAAGGTTCAACTTATGCTACAGCGGCAAAAATCAGTCAACCCATTTTCCTGGATACGCGCTTTCAAGATGCTTATTTCAACCCACAGCTGTTCCTTTTTGATGCGCTTTTGCAGCATGATTTCCCCATCTCTTGTAAGCCCGAAGTCATCAGTGAATCTCTATCCAATTTTTCCAAAAAAATCAATCAACTTCTTCCTTCCTCTGGCCTGATAGATGCTCAGGTAGAATGGTTGCAAGAAACAGAACTATCTGAGGTATTTAGCTCAACATCTTTAAGTCACTTCTTCTGTGAACTATTACAGCAGGAGATTCCTGAGATGGAGACTCCAATTCGCCTCACCGCTCGGAAGGCGACCTCTCATTCCTACATAGACTTTTGGGAAGTAAATCTGCCAGCTCGTATGTGTGTTCTTCGTGGCCAAATACAGAATCAGGCTACCGAAGAAGTCAGAGTCAAATACTTCCGAGAAGGAGACTGGCCCTCCTATTGGCGGGATAGTCTGATACGATTGGATGAGAATGGTCTTTTTGAACTGGCTTTTCCATTAGATAGGCGACGCATAGTTTCGGTTTTTCATGGCTACCAGACGATGCGCTTCTACGTAGAGCCAGGAGATACGCTTGCGTTTCAAACGGATGCCAACACCTTTTATCGAGCCATGTCCTACGAGGGAAAGGGAGCCGCCGACAACCAATTCCTCTTGGACTTTTATCATGAAATGCGCGGGGACACCCTATTTAGTAGTTACGATTTTAACTTGCTAGAAAAGGAACCTAAGCCCTACTTCGACAAGATAGAAGCTAAGAAAAAAAGCGAATTAACCTTCTTAGAAGGCTACCAATCGAATGTTCGTCCAGAATTACTGTCCCACATGGATCGGTACATTCGCATAGAACACGCCTCCAAACAATGGGAAGCTGCCTACCGGTTTATCATAGAAGGAAACATTGAGCTAGAGCGCAAATTGATTCAGTATTTACAATCGCTCGGATCCCTCCTATATAGACTCCCCAAAGACAGAACCTTCGATTTTGATGTAGAAGAATTCTTAGCCTTACAATACTACCTACTGACCCAAAACTATCAAGCTAGTGAACTAAACAGCTCAAAGGAGTTGCATCTAGCCCAACTTCTCCTGGGCAAAGAGACTTTCGTACGACACACGGCTATGCAGTTATTCCGATTTCATGAGGAATACGATCAACTTACTCGTAGCCGGGAATTCCAGCTGGATCAACTTTTATCCATCACCAGAGATTCTCAACTCATCGAGGAATTGTTAGTTTTCACTCGAGAAAAAAAGGATCGAACTCCGCCGGTTGGATATAGAATACTAATTACTGGCAAACCAGCACCAGCATGGAGTTTCGTTGATCGGGAAAGTGTTAGGGTAAGCCTAGAGGACTTTAGAGGAAAACAATTATTGCTGCACATCGGCTGGGAAGATCTCTTAGACCTAGCCGTCGCTGACCTTGATACCCTAAAAGCGCAATCGGAAGTACTCCCTACAATTGTCCATTTAGTTACAGCGCCAAGCAAAGAGCAATTCAGTCGCAGTATAGCGGGAAAAGAAGGCCTATTTGTCTACGTACCACCGGAAGACATGGCTAAACTCCGAGAGGACTACCGAGTGGATAACCGCACGAACCACTATTTCTTAATTGATGAAGAGGGGAATGTCCTCGCCAACAATAGGGCAATGGGTACCGCTCAAAAGATGAGAGGTACCTGGGGTAAACTGGCAAAACAAACCGCCTCGAAAGCCTGGACGCCCGAACAGCGCCTGCAGTTTTGGCAAAGCCTGGGGATCGGAGCACTTATCTTGCTATTGATCAGCAGTTTGATCCTCTGGCAGAGACGAATTAGTATGCGGCGTGATCAGCGGCGGCGGCAGTTACTAGAGGTGGAACTGAGAGGTATCCGCTCGCAGATGAATCCACATTTTCTTTTTAATGCTATGAGTTCCATTCAAAATCTCATTCGGAAAAAGGAGCAGGAAAAAGCAGATATCTACCTAGGTCAATTCGCTGGTTTGATGCGTAAGACCCTGCGAAATACAGCGGAAGAATATATTCCTCTAAGCGATGAAATTGACATGCTGGAACAATACTGTAGCCTCGAAAGCCTCCGTCACCCCTTTAGCTACGAGTTTCAACTGGATGAAAGGGTTGATGTACATAATACCTATATACCAAGTATGATCCTGCAACCCATCATTGAAAATGCGATTATCCATGGCCTTAGCCCATTAACCGAAGCGCGCCAACTAATTGTCAAGATCTCCCCTAGCCCTTCCGGCTTATATTGTCAGGTGATGGATAATGGGGTGGGCATACTAGCAGCACAGGCTCATGTGCAGGATAAGGAACGTAAAAGTTACGGCATGAAGCTAGTTCGCCAGCGCCTAGATTTACTAGGTCTAAATAGTGATAAACACTTCAGCATTCAAGACCGCAGCCAACTTCAACCTCCTAGCCAAGGAACCCTTGTAACCTTAACTATTCCGACAGAACAATGAGTAATATCCGTGCCCTAATTGTTGATGACGAAGCGAACAACCGAGAAAACCTTCGTCTTGCCTTAGAAAGCTATTGTAAAGAAGTGGAGGTGGTCGGTGAGGCCGACTCAGCCATGACCGCCATGGATCAGATTAAAGCGCTAAAACCTGCCCTGGTCTTTCTGGATATTGCTATGCCGATGGGTAGCGGTTTTGATTTGCTAGAAAGTCTGCCGCAAATTGATTTTGACATCATCTTCGTAACAGCCTATGATCAATATGCGATCCGGGCTATTAAATTCGCCGCCGTCGACTATCTCCTTAAGCCCATTAATGCTTTAGAATTAAAGAAGGCAGTAGATCGGGTAGTGAACAAACAGCTGCAACAAAACCAAAAAGATCAGTTGGAAACCTTACTACACAACTTGCAGCAACAAGAAAAGAAAATTGCCCTACCACAATCCGATCACATCGAATTCGTAGCGGTCAACAACATCATCCGCTGCCAAGGCGATCGGAACTATACGCACTTCTTCCTCAAGGATGGACGGAAACTGCTCGTCTCCCGCACGCTCAAGGAATACGTAGCCCTACTGGAAGAACAATCCTTCTACCGAGTACATCAATCTCACCTAGTAAACCTCAACTACATCCAGAAATACAGTAAAAGAGATGGCGGACTACTAATCACTGCTGACAATGCCAAAATTCCAGTAGCCCGCGCCCGAAAGGAGCAACTATTAGCTCGACTGATGGAAAGGGATCAATAGTTTATTGCAGTAATTCAAGGGCTTTTTCCAGCGCCTCATCTTTCCCATTCAGGACATCTTCTCTTTTGTTTCTTACCAGGACTTGCGGAGGTATACCTTGGCCCTCGAAGCTCGATCCGTCAGCCGTTCGCCATTCTCCAATGCTTACCGAGTAACCCCAGCCATTGGGCATTTCCCGATTAATCTGATTGGAAAAGGCACCTGCCGTCGTATCCCCTACCGTTGTCACCTGTGGCAATGTTCGCATGGCGAGACAGAAGGTTTCCCGAGCACTGATGGTAAATCGATTGGTTAAGACGATAACTGGTTTCAAGAATTGTCGATCCCCTCTCGGACTAATGAACCACTGCTCCGGTGTGGTAAAATCATTAGCCCCAGGTCCATTCTTGATGGAAGTAGTCATGTAAAGACGCTCTTGCTCGGTAAAGTGAGAAGCAATGGTCTTCCCGGCAATGTCCTCTCCCCCACCCGCTCCTCGGATATCGATAATCAAAGCATCCGCAGATTGAAAGAAGTCCAACACTTGACCAATTTCTTTGTCAAAGGCGCGCTCCCCATCCGCAAAGTTGTCAATGTGCACATAACCGATATTGTCAGCTACGAAATCATAACGCATAGCAAAATCGGTTTCTCGGGGATTGCTCAAATAGTTCTCCGTCAAGAGATCAAGGTCGAAGTCAGCCATGGTATCCAGGCTCCCGAAAACACCCCCAAAATAGCTTGGGAAGTTCGTTCCGACAGGAATCAACCCTACATGCCCATCATTAAGTTCGTCTAGCATTTCTACCAACACCTCATATAACTCAGCCTCCGTACTTTCGTCACTCAATCGGGAGCGATAGGTAGCGCGCATAGCTACCCAGTCAATTCCTTTCAAACGGAATAGCCCATAGAGTTCATTATACTCCTCCCACAAGGCATCAAAATTCCCTAAGGGATCATTGGAGTGCTCCAAACCGAAGACTTGCTTTTGGCAAGCAGAATGGAGAAATAGGACAACAAAAGCAGTTATGATGATGATTGTATTTTTCATGATTTTGGTCTTTTACTCACCGGGTGACTTAGTCACCGGGTCAGTGTTTTTATAAAAAACTGGTTTTCTGAACTTTACATTATTTTTCACACCTTAAACGAGGCTAAAACACCCTAAACACTCACCGGGTGAGTGTCAGGCTTAGGCCCTGCCCTAGCATCCGCACCGGCCGGGGGTCTGGATAGCTCATCCAGCTTAGTTGATAGTGCAATCCGATCCGTTTTCCATTGCTCCGATGCCAGGTATAGCCCAGTTGCAGTTGAGGATTGATGAATTGATCCAAGGAAGCCAATTTCGTCCCTTCCTTGAGATAGGCTTTATAGTAGTTTCCTTCGTCCGGTAAGCTAGGATCAAAAGCGTAATTGGGTCGTTGTACCACCGCTAGGATAGGTAGGCTGAAATCTAGCCTGAATTGACCTGGACCCAATGGGTAATAATAGCTGTAAGTTGGACTGAGATCCAACTGGGTATAATGCCAAGTATCAAAGCCCATTCCTGTTTGCATGTATTGGAGTGACAGCCTGGTGCCTAGGCGATGCTGCGTTCCGATGGGCCAGCTTAGGCCTCCCGCTAATTGCCCGCTGAGGAAGGAGAGAAAGGGATTGGCTTTTACATCAAAGCTTTCCTTCTCACCGTAAATATCAGGAGACCCTTCCAAGATTCCTGTCCGCTGGCCAAGATTCCGTGCTTGATTGGTCCCAATCTGAGCATTGAGGCTAATGTCCCACCTTGGAGCGTATCCCCCTCGGTAGCTTCCGCCAAGGCTTAAGGCATCAGCTTGATACAATAAAGGGGAAGCATGACGATCAGCTAATAGGAGTTGTCGCCAACCGACTTCGAACCCCCATCCATTGTCCCTAGCATTTGCCTCTTCTTGACTAGTTACACTATGAGCTAGCAGCATTAAGCCCAAAATCACGATTAGCTTTTCCAGCATAATTTTCATCTTCAGTAGATTGTTTTTAAGAAATGTTGTGTTTGTCTACTGCAAAGAGAAAATAAGTAGGAGATCCCCCCTATCAGCCGATGGTGATGGAGGTTCAGGTATGTTAAAACTTAAGGAATCAGAACCTTTTGAGGTGCAAAAAACGGAGATCTACTGCTTTCGAAAAGCATTCGGTGTCATACCTACCTTTTTCTTAAAGGTGGTATAAAAGGCTGATTTTGAAGAAAATCCAGCTTCTTCGCCCAAGGCCAGCAGACTGTATTGGGCAAAATCAGGGTCTTGGATCATTTTTTTTACCGCCTCCACCCGATAATTGTTGATATAATGCGTAATGTTCTCCCCGGTAACGGCATTTATGAGCTGAGAAAGGTAGCCTGCACTAATGCCCAAGCGCTCTGCCAAGGCATCCCGCCCCAGGGATGGATTGCGATACAATTCTTCTTCCTGCATGAGTTGTTCGAGTCGGAGAAAATGAGCATTGTCTGGGGCAAAGGGACGAGGTTCTGCCGCTGGTATCTCCCGCAACGGCTCGTCCTGAGGTAGCTTGAACTGATAGAGTCCCTTGTAGGCTGTCCAATAAATAAAGCCGGAGATGGCGCCCCATAATAGATAGTCCACTGTTTGATCACCACCAAAAAGGCCAGAAGGAAGTAGTACTAGGAGAAGCCAAAATAAAATTAAGCCTGTAGAAATCCACCAGATTTTCTTTAACCAGACTCTGGCCTCAGCTAGATCTTGCCGACGCCATACGAGCCAATAGGACATACTGGCTAGAAACAGGCTGTAAGCCAATGCGACAAAAAATTCAGCGGTGTACACAATTTCCATTATTTCCTCCATCCCAGTGATAGCGTACCAACCAAAATCGACATCTAGGTTGATGAAGATGTTTAGCAACAGAAAGAGTGCGAAAGGAAAAAACAGCCACCATCGCCGCTTACTCCAGCGCAAGGGATGCTGAATAGATTCAAGGAAGAACAAAAATAATGGAACATAATAGAGGAGCATCCAGGGCGCATCATCACCAAAAAGATCGATGAAGTAGTACTGCTCATCGAAATCCCAGCGGGAGAGCCAGATATTCAGTCCAATCGTGGCAATCATCATGATAGAATACGCCAACAATCGGGCGGGAGTCGATCTAAATGCCTTGGATAAGAGAATACCCACTCCAAATACAAAGCCCTGTGCCAGGCTAACCAAAATGACTAAATCCAGGAGGTTGATGTCCATAGGTCTTCTACTGCTTGGCCTCCAAAGCGGCTTGCCAATCACTTAGCTTTTGATCAATATTTTCCTCCTCATTTTCCTTCCCGTAAAAAGTATACTTACCTTCCAAGACCTTCATCTTCTCTGCGTAGGAGATAGCTTCTTCGTGTTGTTCTTGAGTTGCCAACCATCTAGCTTTGACCCAATACAAATGTCCTAATACATAAGTCTTGGGATAATATTGATCATGCCAACCAACAATATTTTGGGCTTGTTTCTCCGCTTTCGTCAACCATTCCCCCGCCTGCGCTAAGTTTTCTTCCTGATTGATTAGGTACTCTGCCCCTTGGATATAGACGACCCAGCGAATGTTTTCGTCCGCTTTTGCCACGCGCTCTTCTACTAGATCGGCCAGCAGACTTAAATAGGCCGTCTCCACCTCAAAACTTAGCTTTACATTTCCCCAAAGTAAGCTCACCCTACCATATTCAAAGCCAATGGGCTCTATCTGGTACTGTAGCGTTTCCTCCCAAGCGGTGCGATCCGGCAAGACCTCCACGCGCAGCGCATCTTCGTCTGCTTTGTGACGAAAAGCGCCCCATTGCTGAGCCGTTTTATTGAAAATTAACGTCCACTTGCCTTGTTCTGTGGGAATCACAAAAAAGGCGTACTTGCCCTTTGGAAGAGATTGTCCCTCGATGACCACATCTTCACTGAATTCTATTGTCGTAGCATTGTTGGCTCCAGCCCGCCATATCTTGTCATAGGGTACCATATTGCCCCAGATTTCTCGCTTAGCCACGCGCGGGCTACCATAGCGGATTTCGATACTTGTATAACCAATCTTCTGATACACCCCCTGGTCAGGGCTTTGTCTGGGCACTAGCCCAATCTGATATTGGGCCAATAAGGAACTGCTCAACAGCAGTAGAGTAGTTAAAGAGAGAATTGTTTTTGTCATAGCTTCGGTCTGGTGATGTTTCGTAGAGCTCAAAGATAAGTGCATTTTTTTTTGCTAGCTTGTAATATATACGCAATTGACAAACGATATAGCATCCACACAAGCAACCCAACATCTGCCACATGGAGCAAAAGGCTGACATCGAGAAACTCCTGGCTCAACACCACCATGCTAGTTATGGATGGGCCATGGCCTGCTGTCAGCGCAATGTAGAGGAAGCTAAGGAAACCCTACAGATCACCTACTTGAAGATATTAGAAGGCAAGGCGGTACCGCCTCCGCCGACTCAATTCAAAGCCTGGATTTTCAGAGTGATCCGCAACACGGCGATTGATTTACAAAGAAAACGCAGTGTTCGAACCAAATTGCGGATTCAGTTTAGTCGCAATCAAAAGGATCTTGGTCCAACAACATTAGACGTAGAACAAGGACAGCAAGCTGAATTAGCCGCCGCCATGAAAAAACTCTCCAAACGGCAGACAGAATTGTTACACCTGGTATTCTACCAAGGGCAAACCTTGGCCGAAGCAGCTGACATCTTGGGACTTAGCTTGGGAACCGCTCGCACGCATTATGCGAGGGCCAAAGAAAAATTAAGACTGTTATTGCAATCATCTGGATCATCAAAATGAGTATTATGAAAAAAATCACCCTACTCTTACTAAGCTGTTTGTTATGCGTAATTATTTCAGCCCAAACTACTCCATCATTGAGCCTGACGGCCAAAACACTACAAACCGTTTCTGGTAAATCCATCGAAGCCAAGATGGGGACGCTGACCGTACCAGAAAACCGAAACAATCCAGGTAGTAGAACCATCGACTTAGCCTTTGTACAACTCAAAAGCACCTCTCCCACCCCAAAAGCACCATTAATCTATCTGGAAGGTGGGCCCGGAGGTTCTTCTACAGGCTATGCGGATAGCCCAGGAGCATTGGAAGGCTGGTTCCCACTCCTGCAGGTCTGCGATTTGATCTTCCTCGATCAGCGGGGTACCGGCCGTTCCGGAGGGAATCTTAGGTACGGAAGTGAAGAACCAGTTCCAGCCGATTTCTTCGCAGATCAGGAGAAAGCCCTCGCACATCTTCATCAGCTGATCCAAGAAGCTCAGCCTGCTATCAAAAAACGAGGTGTGGATCTGCAAGGCTATACTAGCGCAGAAAGTGCAGATGATATTAATGATCTACGTATAGCCATGGGATGGGAAAAGGTAAGCCTTTTAGGGTTTAGCTATGGTTCACATTTGGCACTGGCTACTATACGCAGACATGAGGAACACCTAGAGAATGTGGTCACCATTGGGGTGGAAGGCCTGGATGAAACCTTTAAATACCCACTCAATATGGATATACAGATGCAGAAGCTAGGTTTGATGGTAGAGGAAGATTCGAACCTGGCGGGGATGATTCCAGATTGGAATGAGTTGGTGAGAAAGGCATTGGCGCGCTTGGAGGCAAACCCCATGCAGGTGGAGATCTATGACCGTCAGCAGAAGCAACCAAGAACGGTCAGTGTAGGAAAATGGGGGCTCAGCTATATTTTGCGGCGAGATATTGGAGATGCCAGTGACCTACCCGTGTTCCCGAAGTTGCTGCATAGTGTAGCTAATGGTGAAAGCCATGTCCTTCAGTGGTTCGTACAAAAGCGATGGGGTTTTCATGGCATCAATCTGATGAGTCAGCTGATGGATGGTGCCTCCGGAGCCTCCCCAGAACGCTGGGCCATGATTAAGGCACAGGCTACGCAAAGTCAATTTGGAGCCATGGCCAACACTGGCTGGCCGGAATTATATGAGGTGCTGGAAGTGGAAGACCTGGGTGAGGAATTTCGAGCTCCTTTGATTTCTCCGGTGCGTATCCTGATGCTCAGTGGCTCCTTGGATTGGAATACGCCACCTTATCAGGCGGAACGACTGCGTTTTGGGTTACCTAACTCAAGTCATATCGTCGTGGAGCATGCCGGACACGAACAAATCCTTCCTCAACCCCAGGTACAGCGAGCCATACTCACTTTTCTAATGGGACAAAATGTTAAAAGTGAGCAAATCTCCTTGCCAAAGATGAAATTTGTACCGATCAAGGGTTTTGCAGAAGCAGCCAATCATCCCAGCAGCACGCTATCTCAATGGCTTTTTCACTTAACCAAAACAGAAGGTCTCGAAAAAGCTATGGCCTCCTATCAAACTAGTAAAGGAGGAGTATCAGCCAAGTGGCTGGAAGGAGAGATCGAGCAGGTGGCTAAGCGACTGGTGCAGTGGAGACGTACAGCAGAAGCACTTGCTTTTTTTGAGTTAAATGCCAAAGAAAACCCTAGTTCATTCCGAGCCCATGCCAACCTGGCCGAAGCCTACCAGGAAAGCGAACAAACTCAATTGGCGGTGACACACTATCGTAAAGCATTATCCCTAAATCCTGAGCAACCCGGTATAAAGGATAAATTGTCCGCACTAGAAAAGCAATAAAGCAATGAAAAAGGATGTCGAGGAAAGATTAGCTCATTTTTTTGAACAGCAGCAGGAACAGGATCAAGCTAAGCTGCCGAGCATAAGCGAGATCATCACGAGAACTGATCCGAAGCTCAGGCGCCGGCAACGATGGCAATGGATTGCGGCTTCCCTACTCCTGGCCCTTTCCTCGACTTCCTATTTTTACTACCAATATCTGACGACCCCGGTGGAAAGTACTTGGTTTGAATACGAAGCCGAGCCCAGAGATCAATTATTGGAGTGGGAATCCCCCACTGATTTTCTAATCCCTTAACCCTAAGCACATGTCCAACTGGAAAACACCATTTATCCTGATCTTAGGTTTGGCTTTCCCCCTCCTGGCTTACGCCCAAAAAGCCAGTAGCAAAGACATAAAGAAAGGCATGATCTCCCCCTACGAGGTGCTAAAATGGGAGGATGAGATAGGATTGAGCCCCTTACAAAAAGATTCGCTACGCCTGAATATCAAATCCTCCGAACTCAAGTTTGATCGCTGGAACCACGAATTGGAAATTGAAATGGCGAAAATGGCCGAACTCTTGAAGCGAGAGAACATTTCAGAAATCGTGATCCTCGATCAAATGGACTCCATCTTATCGATTGAAGAGAAGATCAAAAAAGAACAACTCATCTTACTCTTTCGCACCAAAAAGTCACTGAGTAAACGGCAAAGACAGAAGATTAAAGTAAAAATCAAAATCCGGAATTAGCTCCACATTAGTATGTGGTTGTCATTTCGTGGAATATAAGGCACTTTTAAAACGAATTTCTACCTCATTTCCTAGCAACGACAACCGACTATGAATATCCCCTACAGCGGAGAACGGCTGAACTCCATGATACTCGATCAGCTGATTATGGCTGGTATCTCTTTCCTGCTCTTCCTCCCCTACAACCTTGTTTCACTAGCCAAGTCCTTTTCCCTTCAGCATGAACCTGAACTGATGAGCTTTTCTGGGCCAATCCTGTTTAACTTAGGCCTTAGTGGTATCATCCTTTATTTCTGTAAAGACTCCATTAACGGGCGAAGTTGGGGCAAAAGAAGATCAGGCCTTCAAGTAGTTCATTACAGAACGGGAGACCCTGCCTCACCGATGCGCTGTTTTGTAAGAAATCTAACGGCTGTTGTATTCTACCTAGAATTCATTGTTGCCTTGGCTAACCCAGAGCGTCGAATTGGTGACTACTTAGCGGGAACCAAATTGGTTAGGTATGACCCGACCAGTGCGCCACTAAAGGTAAATAGAGCCCAATTGACACTCACCGTATTGATGGCTTGTGGTTTCTCGATTTTCTTTCTCCCTTACGATGTGATCAATTGGAAAAACAAGATAAATCTTAGAGCCAGTGTAGTTCCTGAGTCTCTGAATGATCAGGCGGGTAGATCATTGGAAAACGCACTCTTGGATAGTATAGGTAATGAATATCAGCTCGACATTAGAGTATATGACCAATTGAAAGAAAACCATGAGATTAGATACATTTCAGCTCTGATTACCAAGATGGGGGATACCGAAGGTGTCCCTGATGCTGTAGTTAATGAAGAAATAGATTGGATCAGTGAGTTGATTGAACTGCAATACGATAGCACGGCTTGGAAGAGATTGGTCTTTTCCGGATTCCGGGGAAGTTCTGTCCATCTCGGAGCAAATCAACGCGCGTACGACGGCCTTGCCTTAGACAAACGTTGGTATAGGTTGTGGCATCTAGTCCCTGCCCCTTGCGAAGGCCCTTGTGAATGAGCGGATAAGTTGAGACATCCGAAGTTTGGCACAGTCAAGCCTCTGCCAACTTCGGATGTCTCCGCGGATCTAATTACTTCCCTGTCAACAACAACTTCCTTGCCCAAGCCCGATTCTGGGTTTCTAACTGCACAACATACATTCCGCTTCGCAAAGTCGCTACAGGTAGCTCCATCTGTTGGTTTCCCGCATCATAATCTTGAAATGACTTTCGCCACACCTCACGGCCGGAAAGGTCAAGTACTCTAATCTGAACTTTTTGGCTTCCCCTCAATTCAAATTGAAGCCGTACTACCTCTCCTGAACTTGGGTTTGGGAAGAGCTGGAATGCCTCATGATCCTGAATCAACACATCATCTGTATTCGTTGGCACACCATTCGGGCCACCAATGAAAATCCCTCTGCCATAGGTGGCCACTGCAATTAAACCATCAGCCGGTCGACTCTGTACCATTTGAGCACTAGCAAAACCGATCTGATCCGGATCTTGCAATTCCCAAAAGGTATTGGCCCCATCTAAATCCTGCGTTACAAATACCCCAGTAGTAGTGGCCAGTACATAGTACATGCTGCCCTCAAAGGGTAGAATACTCAGCCAATTTGTATGTGGCCCAGGGAGTTCCTCCGTATTAGCTAAGTTTCCATCGATATTGATAAAACTTTGACCTCCGTCCAGGGAATGGAACAACTTAGGTACATTCGAACTAGAAATCACCGCTACGATTTCATCTACATTTTCAGGATTAATCGCAATGCAGTGCACCCAGGATCCAGGACTTGCTCCAGTAATCGAGTGCTTGGTCGTAGGCATTGTGGCATTTTCAGCATCTTCCAGGCGATAGATCTGTGGTACTTCCTGCTCTTGCTGTATCGCATAGTATAGGATATCCTGTGGCGTAACGGAGAGCTCCAAGGCTGTGATTTTGGAACCTTCTGGTCCTGCCAATCCTGCTGGTTCTTCCCAATCGGAAGCTTCCAAGTCAGAGAATTCAGGCTGCTCATCCAGTTTGGTGAATCGTAGCAATTTATTAGCTATAGGATAGTACATGGCTGTTTCATCCGCTAAATCCACTACAAATGGATTGATAAAATCATGAGCTCGGCCCACCAGGGTTCCGGTCAAACCTAGAAAACCTTCATCAAAGGAAGGTAAACCATCCTGATTGTACTTCAAGCGATAAGATTGACCAGCAGCTGCATAGACGTACGCATGATTTTTTCCGAGAAATGTAAAACCGCCGTCGCCACCAAAGGGATCTCCAATGCTTGACATGGGGTCGACTGGATTTGCTCGATCGATGATAGGTGTGCCGCGGTCCTGCGTCCCGCCACCAATCCGGGTATCCAATGGATCCCGTGGGAGGCCAAGGGCGTAGTAGGTTACCACATTGTAGCCTTTGAATTTATATTGCCATTGAATATTGGTGAAAGGTGTTGATGATTCCCTTAGGATGTTATCCGTTTTGAAAATCCCCCCATCATTTCCTAGCCAAGCTGTAGTGGGTTGCGCAGGGTCGAAAACAACAATGTGATTATCTACATGCGAGTTACTATTAATATGATGCTTTGCTAATTCATTAGTGCTTGAGGTAAATCCGTCGTAGGACCGGGCTAGCTGTACGCCCCCCGCGATTACAAAATTTTGATCATCAGGCTTTACATCGAGTTGTGTCAACCACTCTCCGATTACCAAGGACAGTCCATCATCATCAGGATTGGGGTAGCCTACAAACTTCGGTAGATAATCCGAACGATCTTCTAAGGATAACTGTTCCAAATCGATCTTCATCAACACTTCACGTTCTCCAGCACTAAGCTCTTGAAATAATACATAGCCAGTGCTAGGGTCTGATGGTGCAAATCGAACCAAGCCTCGATTCAATTGCCAGTTCCAATCATCTGGTGTTAGATTGGTCCACGACTCACCGTCATCTTCCGAAAAGTATACGCCCGCACCTTCACTGCTTCCTCCAGACAAGTAAGCCAATAAGCGGCCATCCTTGTCCACATCCACATCACTCCAGGTAGCCCGTTGGGTTGGATCTGCTACGGGTTGAACGCCAATACCCCCTGCCAAATAAGTAGCTAGTACTTCAGTACCCGTCCTAGCGCTATTGCTAATCCGCAACTCATCCACTACTCCGTCAAAAGAACCTCCTAGGTCCCGGCCAAAGCGGATATTGTCTCCGCCATTGTCCGGTAAGGTATAGTTCATTACTTCTTTCCTAGCCAGCACTCCATTTTCATAGTAGGCAATTTCATTCCCTCCCCAGGTAAATGCCAAATGAATCCATCCTCCCTTTTTCCAGTGTTGGGTAGAAGCTGCTGCAATCGCCCAATCTTGTCCAGGTTGATCCCCAGCAGTATGAATAATTTCAATAGTAGACTCGATATGATGAATGAAGATCGCATCTGGAAATTCACCGATCAGCACCATATCATGCTCACTGGTAGTAAAGCTGTCCCAATTGGGCTTAAACCAAAATTCAACTGTACCTTCTCGACCTTCCAAAACTCCTTCCTTTGGCCAATTGAATTGGGCATTGCTCGACATTTCAGCACCCAAGCCATGCACCCCTTCTACGTAGGATATTTCCGTAGAATAGCTAGGAGTCGCTCCACCGGATTCATTCAAATTCTCCTCAAAGGGTAGCAATAAAGTAGTGGGCATATCTAGTTGCAATGGGCCAGCCTCAACAACAGGCACATCAAGGGGCTCCGGTAGGCTATGTTGAAAGCTTTGTAAGTCATTATCCGATTTTTTCACTCCGTATCCATTGGTGGCCACAAAAACCGATTGGGTAATCGGGCTAAGGGCGACTTTGCTATTGTAGACAAAGGGATTTTGATCACAGTATTCTCCACAAAAGAAGAAAGGGTTGCCCCCAAGGTTGTTTTCGTCTAATCTTTTGTATTCATGAATGGAGATAGATTCATCTGCTTCAAGGGCATACTGGAACAACTCCCAGCTCTCGCCGTTATCCGTGGACCGGTAAATCCCTCCACCAAAGAAGTTGGCACCAGCTCCTACCAATTCTCCTGTCACCGCGTACCAGTGATCTAATTCGATTGGATCTTGAGCGATAGACATAATACTTTCATTGGCGATCAAGCCTGGAATATGCTTCCAGTTTTCTCCATCATCCGTAGATTTCCAAATCCCTCCACGTACACCGCCTGTTATCACCACCTTGCTGTCTCTGCGATCTAGGGCGATAGCACGGGTCCGTCCACCAACATTATTTGGCCCTGCTTCTTCCCAAACCAAGTTATTTTGTTGGCCTCGAAATTCAACTTGTTCTTCGAATTTGTTTATCAATCGTTGTTTTTGCAGTGGGCTCCACAGCGGCACTTCCTTGGTGTTCGGGTCCTGATAAAGTTGTTTGAAGTAGGCTTGTTTAGCTGCCATTCGCTCTGCACGAGGCAACTTCCTTAAACGCGATCCGCTTGAGGTAGAGGATTGATCAGAAGTAATAGGATATAGAAACAGGGCAAAGATGCCCAATACCATGGCAGTTACCAGCAAGGCAAAACGGTTGAAGTTTTTCATAGAAGTACAGAATGTTGTACAAACACTGGCAAGAGTGTACAAGATACAAAGGGAAAGGCATTGACTCCTTAGAATCGGAATCTATTTTGATTAAATGCCCATGGTCATGCCAATAGAGTGAGAGGGTTTCAAGCGCTACTTGAAGCTAGTTCATTCCTGTCAACCTAAACCTCCCCAAAGCCCCCAAACTATTTAGTATCCACCCAAAAGTATTAATCAAAATGGCTAAAATGCCTATCCACAGGGATGGATACAAGTCCGGTGATTGGCTCAACAACCTAAGGTGACTAAAGATACCACCATACCCCAAGATCAAAAGGGCGACAAGCATCAACATCCGATATAAACTAATCTTTTTGAAATGTCCTGCCAATAAGAAAAGCCCGTAGATGGCCATCACCACGATGCCCGATACTGGTGCAGTTGGAGTCAAAGACTCACCGTTTTTTGAGAGCGCTATCCAGCTTACCACATTGAACAAGATCCCCAGGATACTATACAACGCTTGCAGCCGTAGCAACTTGGACAGTGATATCATTTAGTTTTTCCGCTTAGAAATTCACGTATGTCGGCTGCAAGCGCCTTGAGATCTGGCTCATGGGTGTACATCATATGCCCCGCCTCATAATACTTCATCAAGATTCTGTCCTTCATTATTCCATGACGAGCAAAAGTGTATTCGGCGTCAAAAAAAGGCGTGATCAAGTCATAGTATCCATTGGCCACCAAAACTTGCAGGTCCTTATTTTGCCGCAAAGCATCACTCAATTGCCGGGACACATTCACATAATGAGGTTCCCAGCCTCTATCCTTAGGAACGGGGCGCCAATTCCATTTTGGGTATAGGGAGCCGTTGGAAGTCAGGTAGGGCCGAGGCATTTCCACTTTCAAGTCACTACTCATATAATGCATCAAGGCTGCCGTATAAGCGCTTGAAATAGAATTGCTAGCCACATCCCCTAAAGTTGGACGTTCTGCCATGACGTCGGCCTCCGTTCCTTTATAGCGGCTATCCAATCGCCCGACGACCAATCCTTGATCTCGCAGCAATTCTTTCACATAACGGGGTACCAATACCCGAAGATCCGACTGTAGCAAATAAGAAGTCTCTAGACCTAAAAAGTAGGACATCTTTTCCGCTACTTCCCTCCGTTTTGAGTCCGGTAGCGTATTGCCTCGAAACAAAGCTGGCGCATAGATATCTAGGGAAAAATCTCTAGCCTCTTGCATAAAGTCTTCCAGGCTTTTGCCTTGTCCTGCCTGCTTGTGGTACCAGGCAGTGGCGGCCATAGTAGGGAAGTAGGTAACAAATGCCACGAGATTATCATGCACCGGAGTGGAGCCGGTATAATCCAAAGCTTGCGAAATCAAGATCAACCCATTCAAGGCCATATTCTGCCCACCACCACTTAGTTGCTTAGCCACGCCGGCAGCACGAGTCGTGCCAAAGCTTTCTCCAGCAATATATTTCGGGGAATTCCAGCGCTTGTTTTCTCTTACCCAAACCCGGATAAATTCGGCTACAGATGCCGCATCCTCATTCAAGCCCCAATAATCTTCAGTCTTCCCCTCACCAATCACTCTACTGTAGCCCGTCCCCACGGGATCTATAAATACCAGGTCCGTCAAATCCAATAGCCCATATGGGTTATCGACAATGGGATAAGGAGCAGCGCCGTCATCCTCATCGGCTTCACTGTCTACCTGAACCAACTTGGGTCCAAATAAGCCCATATGCAACCAAACGGAAGCAGAGCCCGGCCCGCCATTAAAAATGAAGGTTACGGCTCTACGACTACCTTCTTTTTCTCCTTCCTTGGTATAACTAACGGACCATACTGCAGCCGCCGGTTTCCCATCCTTATTCATTAGGTAGGTTTCCTTAGCGGTGGCCAAGTAGGACATTTTTTGCCCACCAAAGGTACCCTCATGGCGGCTAGAAAATGTTTTCGGCGGTCCACTTACAGGTTTGGCAGTGGTATCCTGTGCCAATAAGTCAAGAGATAGTGCTAGCGCCAAAAGGAGTAGTAGAAAGGTTTTACATTGCATGTTCAAGCAATTTGTGGATGATCATTTTCATCAATGATAAAAAAAATTTCAGGGACCATGTCACCTTTCCCTATTTTGTAACACTAGAACAACTGAAGGAAAACGAAAGAGAGGTAATTGAGTGGTGAAATCTTTATCTAGACACATACTTTATGCAGCAGCAAAAACAGGAACGATTTCTAAAGCTATATAAGGGGGTTCACAACCGCTTTGAACGCTTTTGTAGAGCTCGTGCCTGTGGAGACATGCCCTACGAAGACTTGATGAATGAAAGTTTATTGGTGGCATTTCAGAAGATTGACCAATTGGAAAAGGAGAGCTCCTTTCTATCTTTCTTAATCGGCATCAGTCGACGACTACTGGCCAATCACCGGCGTAAGCAGAAGGTAGTCGCAGCCGCTGATGAAACCCTATTACTGAACTATGCAGACCCCGACGATCAAGTGAGTAGGCAGCAAAACGTCGCTTTCTTGCACAAGGCCTTAACCTTCCTACCTGAGGCACAAAGGGAAGCACTTATATTATTTGAGATCACCGGCTTTAGTGTGAAGGAAATTGCCAAACTCCAGGATAGCAGTGAGGCGGCCATCAAGCAACGATTATCCAGAGGGAGAAAAGGATTAGCCACCGTGATCAAGAACAAACTACAGCTCAAAACGGGAGATACCCTATGAAAAAGGAAGATAGAATCATATCATCACTATTCGAAGATGCCCGCAACGAGACGCCAAAGGTATCTTTTGAGCAAATGGCTCAGCGACTAGCGGAGCAAGTACCCGTTCCTCCTCCTGTGGAACCTACAGGTCTTAGCGCTGCCGTCAAGCAGCTTTTATTAAAGAACATTGGACTCAACAGTATAATTTTAGTGGTAGGGGTAGGTTTGGTTTACTACGGTTTGAGACCTTCCACTCCAACACCCGAGCTATCAGCCACTTCGCAAGAGATAGTAGCTGAAGATTCACTCTCATCAGCTTCCCCAATCCTACCGATTGAGCAATCGCTGATTCAAACCCAAGCGGTAGCTTTACCTTCCCCTCCACTACTTTCATCCGTAGACTTGCAGCAAAAGAGCAAGTTTAAACCAACATCATCTAGCCCTACTACACCAAACACCAATCAGTCAGGTTCTATTAATGGTTCGGAACCCGATCCGATAGAAACCGACCTTTCCTCAACAGGTAGAGATTCACAAAAGCCTTGGACAGATTCAGAACTACCTGCTGGACCTGTTGAAAGGTCCACAAATTCAACGTCCGAACCTATCAGCACAACGGGGGGTACCGTTCCGATGGGACCTCAATCTCCTGATTCTCCTCTACAATCGAACTTCACCATCAATGAGGAAATCAAAATTGATACCAATGAAACTTTTAGGACTACCCAAATCGTGTTGAAAAACACCTACAACCAAGATGCAACCCAAGAATTCTTTACCTTACTTAGCTCCTATGGATTTAGGCTGAAGAAAAAGAGGTATCGCTTCAAAGATGGTTTAGTCAAAAATATAGCCCTCCACTTAACCCATCAAGAGGGATTGGATTTCAAGCTTAAGGCAGTGCGGTTCAGACAACTTGAATTCAAATTGTACTTTGACGAAGCAGATCAATTGTATGGATTCTCCATCCGCATGAACAATAATCAAGAAAAAGAGGAAAAAATGATTAGCCTAAAGGCCAAAGGTCAGATTACCCAACAATACCGCTATTAGAGGACTTTGAATAATGGGGAATCACCTCGATTTTTCCCATCATTCCTTCAATAGCGCAACATTTCTTTATCACATAAAAGCATTTAACATGAAAGTTATCACCCTGCTGATGGCACTGGGATTTCTTTGCCCAAGCCCTGAGACTACTGTTACTCCTACTCAAGAAATCATCGTATTGAGCCTAGACCAAGAGGACAGCAAAGCAGAAATTGAGCAGTTTCTCAACCAATTGAAACAACACGGGCTCGAATTAAAGAAACAATCCTTTTCCCGAAGCCTTGGAAAAATCAAACGCTTTAAACTTCAGATCACTCATCCTGATGGCCTGGATTGGAAAATCGTAGGCCAAGGCTTTTCGACTTTTCAACTGCGCCTCCATCTAGACACCGGACAGAAAATACAACAGTTTTCCTACCGCTTCAATAACAAGGGGGACTTTTCTAAGCCCCTAAGTTTACGCTCCTGCGGCCAAAGCGATTACCAATTTGGAGGAAAACATTCTGCCAGTACCTCCTTCATCATGAAGTAAAGGAGGTTTAGAGTTTATGGTTGAAGGTTTAAAGCATTTAAAGGTTATTCGCTAAACTTTCAACTGTAAACTCTATTCCAATTTCTATTTCTCTTCCCATTCTTAATCTGCAATTCCTACTCGTTTAACGGATAAAAACCCTCGTTCACCTTTTTCAACTGGATTTCAGTAGCCGGTTCGCCTAAGTTTGTATCATCGAAACAGCAAAGGGCTACTAGTCAATATCGTTCCTTTCTGCTTCCAACATTACTACTATAAACAAAAGCTTAATAGCCATGAAAATCACCGTTTTATGGACTGGCATTGCCATGCTCTTTCTCAACTTGAGCTTCGCTCAAAATCACCTGACTGGAAAAATTATTGATCCGGCTCATGAAGAGCTATTCCTCGTTACCGTTGCCCTTTACCAACAAAAGGATAGCCAGCTCGTGAAGGCTACCTCTACGGATGAGAGAGGGGTGTTTAGCTTAACGAATATTCCCAATGGCTCCTTCTATTTGGAGACTAGTATGATCGGATACACTACCCAACGGGTAGACGATATTTCCTTACCTGGAGACAACGGCCGCACCCTAAAACTTCAGATGACAACCGATATCGAAACGCTTACCACCGTGGAGGTTAAAGCCAAAGTACCCCTGCTAGAACAGCATTCTGATCGTCTAGTCGTCAATGTCGAAAACAACCTGACCAACTTGAACAATAACCTTTTGGATGTCATGAAGCAAGTGCCGGGCATGATTGTGATCAATGACCGCCTCCGCATGGCTGGACAATCCAATTTCACCATTTTGATCAACGGGAAAACCACGCGCTACATGGATGTGCAATCTCTGCTGCGAGACATGCCCGGAGACAACGTCAAGAAGGTAGAGGTAATTCACCAACCAGGGGCAGAGTTTGAAGCGGCTGGTACTGGGCCAATTATCAATATCATCTTGAAGAAGAATAACTTGTATGGAACAAACGGCCAGGTAGCACTTGGTATTGGGAAAGACTACGGTTGGACGTATAATCCCAATGTATCCCTAAGTCATTACGCAGGCAAGGTCAACATCAACGGGAGCGCCGGCTACAGTAGCTACAGCTACCTCGAAGATCTCCTCGTTACCCGACGCATCAATGGAGATGTCTATGATCAGCGAAGCTATGAGCCTCCTACTTCTCGCACCCTTCGCGGCAGTTTATCCGTGGATTGGGATATCAATGAACAGCAGCGTCTCGGAATTGCCAGCCGCTATTCTCGAAACCGGACCAGCAAAATGTCCGAAAATACTACCCGGATCGACTTCCTTTCTCCCGAAAAAGCTGACCTGGATCTCCTATCGATCAACGATGCCAAGAATAAATGGGACTTTTTGTCAATGAATCCGTACTACCATATCGAATTTGACACCACTGGCCATAAGCTGGAAGTCGATTTCAATCATGTCAATTTGGCCACCAATGGATTCAATACGCTACAAACCGAGGAGCGTAACGAAGGCAGTTTCTTTCCTGGTCAGCAATTCTCACAACCGGGGCAAGTGAATATTTCTGCGGCTAGATTGGATTACACTTACCCCTTTTCTAAGGCGTTGAAGTGGCAAGCTGGTGCTAAGTATAGTACGGCTCACTTGGATAACGATCTACAATCACGGCTAGAGTCTTCCAACGACGTTTGGGTCAATAATCCTCTACAGAGCAATCACTTCATCTTTGATGAAACCATCGCCGCAGCCTATTCTAAATTCTCCTTTAAAAAAGGGAATTGGTCAGGCACCTTGGGACTGCGATATGAAGACAGTCAATCGGAAGGATACTCCGTTAATTTAGACACCACCCTCCAGAGAAATATTGGTAAGTTCTTCCCAAGCCTTAGTTTAGGCAGAGCCATCACCAAGGAACTTGGCGCTTCTGTGGCTTACAGCTACCGCATTGAACGACCACAATACTCCTCCTTAAACCCCTTTGTATACTACTGGGACCCATACACCTACGAGAGAGGTAACCCTTCTCTAATTCCTGCTTTAACCCACAGTACAAAATTCAATTTGACCTATGAGGAGCAGCCCTTTTTCAACGTAGAATACAAAACCACCCAGGATGCCATGGTGGAGGTAACGGAACAAAACGATGCTACGGGAGAAGCTTACACCACGGTGGTCAACTTAGCCTCTCAAGACCTCTTTAACGTTAGCCTTTTCTTTCCACTGGACTTCATCCCGGGAGTAGAAGGATTTGGTGGTGTGATCGCGAGTCATGTTTCGTTTGATTCCGAGTACCTCGACCAACAATTCATCCAATCTGGCTGGAGCTATACGGCCTTTCTAGAAGCTAATTTCACCCTTCCGGGTAAAATAGAAACAGAAGTATCTGGCTGGTATAACAGTGGGGGACCAGAGGGCATTATGACCGGAGAATGGATCTATGGCGTGAGCCTCGGTTTCGGCAAGAAGTTTTTGGATAATAAGGCTAAGATCAGCTTGGGAGTAGAGGATATCTTCAGAAGATTCTGGCATGGACGGATTGATTATGCCAATATGGATGTAGATATCGTATCCAAATGGTACACCCCAGCTGTCAACATGCGCTTAAGCTATAAGTTTGGCAACCCGCATATGAAAACTAAAAAACGCCACAGTGGTAGTGCCACTGAGGAAATCAACCGGGTTCGCTAAATGAACGGGGCATCGTAGGTGAGTCAATTGAGCATTCTACCTTCTGATGCCCTCCATTTCTCCAAAGTAGAAATCACCCACTTCATCAGGAAATTCACCCCTTCGGAAGAATACGCTTTGACATTCCAGGAATTAACGGCTATGTTTAGGGAAAGGCATACCGAATGAATTTCAACTTCGAAAGAACCGACCTCTACTTAATTCTCCTGTATCTGGGGCTTGCCGTTCCAATTGGTTTGCTAGACTGGGACTATGACAGTTGGACGGACGCTTTCTTCGAAAGATCGGCCTATGTCGTCTTTAATTTCATTACACTGTATGTCTTGGTTTTCGTTCTCCTTGCCAAGTTTTTACCAGAGCGTAGATTCGTAGCATTCTTCTTTTGGACCCTCATCTTTCTAGCCCTAATGGGATTGGTCACGATTCAGTCCATTTGCCTAGTTTACAATTGTGTGAATGACCCTTGGAGTTTCCAGGCTGTATTTCAGGGCGCATTAATTCGCGTTGAGGACGTGGGTTTGCTAGCAGCTTTCATCGGAGGGAAGAAAATATACGATGCACAGATGAGATACGTTAAGATGGAAAAAGCGCGAAAGGAAAGCGAATTGCAGTCCCTTAAAAATCAAATCGACCCTCATTTTCTGTTCAACAATTTGAATACGGTAGATGCGCTCATCGATTCTGATCCAAGTGCTGCTAAGATCTATATCAACAAGCTATCTCAACTCTATCGATATTTAATTGGGAATAAAGACTTGGATGTAGTACCCATTGAGGAAGAGTTAGCCTTTGCCCAAAATTACATGTACTTGATTACCTGTCGGTTCGGGGATACTTTTCAGTTTTCTCTCGAAAATAAACTAGCGGCCGGAGCATCCTACCTGATTCCTCCAGGAGCATTACAGGTCTTGTTAGAAAACATCGTGAAACACAACCAAGCGAGTTTGGATTCCCCCATCCTGGGTAGAATTGTCCTGCAAGCAGATAAAGTGATCGTTTCCAATAAAATACAGGAGCGCAATCACCCCGTAGATTCAACGGGTACTGGCCTGAACAACTTAAAAGCGAGATTCGCGGGATTAACCGAGCAAGCAATCAGGATTACATCCAATGGTACTTTTACCGTAGAATTGCCTTTGATCAAAGAAGTAGACTAACATGAAAATTTTAGTTCTAGAAGATGAGATACCAGCCTACCACAAATTACAAAGTTTTATCCTTAGCGAAATACCGAAGGCTGAAATTGTAGGTTGGGGACGCTCCAATCAAGAGGCGCGAACACTGCTTGCAGCGCAGCAAGAGATCGATCTTATTTTCTCTGATATTGAGCTGCTAGATGGTCCTTCCTTCGAAGCCTTTGAGGCCGTCAAGGTAAACTGTCCCATCATCTTCTGTACTGGATTCGATAAATACGTCCTAAAAGCCTTTCAAAGTAACGGCATTGCCTATTTGCTTAAACCTTATTCGCTGGAACAATTTCGGGAGGCCCATCAGAAGTACCTCACCCTTTTCAAACCCAATGCAGCTCCTAGTATTGCTAGCCCGCTGCTGTCGGAACTAAAACAAATCTTAGCGGCTGATAAACGTTCCTATCGTCGGCGTTTCACCGTCAAAAAGAAAGATGGGATCAAATTATTAGCCACTGAAAAGATTATCTCTTTCGAAGCCAATGGAGATTTCTGTCGTGCGATCGATCATCGAGGTGAAAAACATACCATTAACCATAGTCTAACGGAAATCGAGGAGTCGATCAACCCTAATGATTTTTTCAGGATCAATAGAAGCCAGATTATCAATATTGATTTCATTGAAAACATCGAAGGACAGGCCAAAAATAAGCTCTGCATTAAAATGGCGGGACTTCCAGAACTATTTCTGACGAGTAGCAGTAAAACGCCTGAATTTCGGAAATGGTTAGAACGGTAAAGCTCTAGCTGATCAGGATGATTTTTCAAAGAAAGTATCTATCCAATTACCCCATATGGGCGATAGCTAGCCAACCGAATTTGGTACAGATTGTGGATCAAAAAGCCTATGTACCTTTTTACCCACCTTAAGAACATGTTTGACCAGACCTCAATTGTCTTTGAGTGGAGAACTTTGTTCTATGTGGCGTTAGATTTTTCGCCGAATTGCCCACACCTGCCTGGCTGCGCCAGCGAGACAGGTTCGGCTGCAAAATCTGCCTGGCCTAAAACAAAATTTGCTCACTCCCGACTAACCAGCCCTGGTCAAAAATGTTCTAAGAAATACAGTTCACTAAGTCTATTTTTCTGTTTGACTATGCTAATGGTGTCAACCGGGCTAGCCCAACCTACCATCACTTCCGATTATATCGGCATTGGCCAAAAGTTCCGGATCGTCTTGTACGAAACGAACCTAAATATAGACAATCAGCTGGTGGACATCATCAATGCGGATGGTCCCAATCAAAGTTGGGATTTTAGCAACCTGAACTACATTGACTCCACGGTCACCTTCGAAGAATACAGAACGATCGATCCCAATGATCCACTCCTTAATAATCCTGTTTTCGCTGGATCAAATGTCCTAGAGATTTATACGGTCTTACCTGTAGAAGGAGGCTCCCCAGACACAACGGTTCAATATCGATATGGGACTTTAGAAAACAACAATTGGAGGATAAATGCCACGGTATCCTTTATCGACGTAGACCAAAATCAGATCGAAGACACCATCATTTCCTGGTTCTCCCCTCCTACCCTGCAAATCCAATTCCCAGTTGACCAGAATACCTTCTGGGCAGATTCCACTTCGATTTTTCAAGATTTTCAGGGAATGCAATTTGTAAGTTCCATCATGCTCGATACCACCCAAGCCCAGGGTTGGGGTACCTTAATCACACCCGTAGGTACGGTATCAGCCTTGCGTTTACTAGAAAAAACCGTAACCCGAGTACCCAATAGTCCGATCGTCGATATCAGTAATGATCTAGATTTTGTCAGTGTAGAGGGTATAGGTGCTTCTATTGTCTTGGAGGATGGACGAGCCTTTTACAGCACGCGTACCAATCTCAACCCCATGACCCCGACACGTGATGTATTCCGTCCGGATGCTACTTTTACTTTTCACCCACTATTTCCCAATCCTGCCCAGTCTGCAGTCCAGATTCCGTTCTCACTAGAACGAGCCCAACCAATTAACATTAGAGTAATGGATGTTAGCGGAAAAGAGTTGGAAAGAATTGAAAGTGGTCATTATAGCCCAGGCCAACACCTAGTCAATTGGCCAACTGAGCATATGGCTAAGGGTACTTACTTCATAGAAGTACAAGGAGGAGGTGTCCGGCAGCACCGAAAATTGGTAGTGCAATAGGTGGCTTTAGACTTCCGAAATCTTGAAGATTTCGGAAGTCTAGCTAACGCTAAACCTACTGCCGTTTTTCTCGATCGTAAGGAATGATGTTATCCCATTCCGTAGCACAAGAACGGGCCACAAAAGCCACTACGGGCTCAGCATCACTCATATTGAATACTTCGTGGGGTACACCAGGTTTGATATAGATGAAATCGCCTGCTTCATTTTCCAGGACCTTATCACATCCATCTCCAAATTCGTGACGTACTTTGCCCTCTAGGATGTATAGCATTAGTTCAAAGCCATCGTGGATATGGGCATAGGCTACTCCTCCAGGAGGTATAGTAGCAATATTGCAAGAGAGCTTCGTTGAGCCTACGTTTTTGGCAGACATTCCTTGCTTGTACTGAATATTATTCCAGTTTCTCTTATTTCCCCCACCCCGGATGGTGAGGATACCGCCGTGATCTTCCACAGCACCTAATTCTACACTATCGTTTGGATCTTTCATTGCATTTAGATTAATAAGTAGTACCCGTTCGGGGCAAAAGTTTTTTATTTCACTTCAGTCGCGTAGTCATCTCCGTAGTACTTGCTGGTGATGTTGGTGTGAAATTTCACGGCCGAAATAGGTTCATACTTCGGATTGGCCAGGCCTGGCAATACTTCCAAAATCTCATCTTCCCAAACGTACACCGCCATGGGAAAAGAAATACGAGGTTTTGTAAAGAGGGATTTACTTTGGGGTTTACTGACTCGGTGCGTGGTAGAGGGTAAGCGATCATTGGTGATGCGCTGCATATAATCTCCGGTATTCAGGATAATGGAGCCTGGTTTGGGATTTAAGCGAATCCATTTTCCATTTTCGCGATTCAAGACTTGCAAGCCTTCCACTTCCTGAGCAGGTAGGATCGTAAATAGGTCCACGTCCTCGTGCCCGAGCATTCGTCCAGCTCCAGTAGCATCATCAGTAGCGGTGATTGGAGGATAATAGTTGAGACGAAAGCCAAAGTTGGTACCGGTCATCTTTTCATCGTACAAATGCGGATCACACTTCAGGTATCGCAAAATACTTTGCATGATGGGCTGAATCAATCCTTCGTGAGCCTGCACTAACTGGCGAAAAAACTGCTCATATTCAGCCTTTGGCCAAAATTTATCAACTTGAAAGTTGGGATCTTGATCCAAATCGAAGGCGCGCCGGCAGAATACCCACCCTTCTACCAGATCCGGATGAATGATGGTGGTCGTTTTCATCGGGAAATAGCCCTGATTAACGGAGCCATGGCGCTCCGCTTTGAATACCATTCGCTCTTCGTAAGTCGTATTTTCAAAAATCTCTGCTGTTTTCTGTTGCGCTTGAGGGTACAAGTCAGGGTCCACACCATGTCCGGTTAAAATGGCAAAGCCAATACCTTCAAGAGCGGCTCCTAGTTCCTGTGCAAATTGTTGTTTGCCTGCTTCACCGCCTTCAAAAAACAAGCGCATGTCACAGGTGGCAATTTGATACTCCTCATCAAATTCGTCCTCATCTTGCTTTTCTACCAAATGATAAGTCTGTTCTTTATTGACTTGATCGTACTTGCGAAAGTTCTGATTCACGGCTTTGATGCCGTCCTCCTGATTGGGTGTAGATGCCATTTGGATCAATTTATACTGGTTCCTTCCAAAAATACAGTCCTGTACCAAGTTAACCAAATGGAGTTTCTATTGCTAGGCTACGTTTACGGCAAGCTGTCAATCTTGATCATAGTAAGTCTTGATTTGCTCAAAAAGTGCAGCGGGATTCCATTCCGTCTGTCTTTCAATAATTTCTCTAATTGAAAGTCCCTCCACCTCAATCAGATATTCCACCAAACTACGATAATACTTATACTCCCAAATATCCCAATAACCATAGTCCGATCGCAGCCAATACTCCCCTCGCATTTCTTGTAATTCTTTTACCACATCCGCCAAGCTATAATCCGACTGCTGGTAGATAGGAGCATGCGAAACGTATTCCGCATAGCCTTCATTCACCCAAGGAGGAAGACCTCGCTTCACACCTTCCGCATCCTGTTGAACATGTACACTCTCATGTACAATCAGTTGCAGCATTAATCGTTTCTCGTATTCCGTGTTGTTGCGAGAAAACTGGCCCTCTAGGATGTTGGGTGTAGCGAGATAAATCTCTCGGTTTAGAAAGGCGAAGGCAAAGGGTTTATTCCATCCTACCCACTTCAGTAAGGATTCATAAGTGGTGCCTTTTGCCATGAACAAGAGATAGCGTTGATCCGGCGAATGTAATTCACTCTTTTCCAACATAAGCTGCGCAGAATCCAGCAGCACGTGCCAATCTTCGGGGGCTTCTAAAGGAGTGGTGCTATAGACGGAAAAGGGGCCATGATCCAAGGTTTTGGATAGGAACACTTGCGGAAAATGTAGAAGCGCAAAGAAGAGGATGAGAATAAGAAAAAGACTAGCACCAATAAGCACCCATTTTTTCTTCATGATCTACCTTAGCTTTTCTTGGCAATCTCTTCATCCACTCGAGTCATTTGCCGCTTGAGGCTACCCGTGGCAGCAGCCAAACCCACAAGTCCTGCCATCAAAGAGCTGAAACGTTCGGCTTTCCATTCCTTTGTCAACAAAAAGTAAACGATGAAGGCCAGGTAAACGATAATCATACCCCAAACTATCTTCTGCACCGTAGCTGCCCTATTTTTTTTCTTTTGCAAAGCTGATAAGTCCAAGGTGGAGAGGTCTCTTTTCTTCATTAAAAGGATTTTGTATAAATATACCCGGCAGGATGCATTTATCACCTAATTTTCCGACGAAAGAGGAAAAAAGAACTACAGCTTGAGAATAGCCAGATAAACTAACTAAATATAGATTTGATTAATCTTGAAAGAATTGCTCAAAGGCCATCTGGTCAACGGGTATGGTTTGACCTTCTACCAACTTGCCTTGATTAAACCGATACAGGTAAGCCTGATACTGATCATACGTTCTGCCATCTGGACGTTGCCCACTCACACGCATGTACGCCATGACGGCGTTTTCTCCCATCAATACTACCTCAGGTAAGGCGAACATGGTCCCACCGGTAAGTTCTTTTACTTTTTTCAGCGCTCGAGCCACTGCTTCCTGTCCACGATAGGTTCCAGCAACCTTACCCTGACCACGAATGATGTAGGTAATATTTTTGTCTACATAGTTCTTTAGTGCTTCCAGATCATTGCGATTAAAGGCATCTAAAGCGGCCTGCAATACAGCCATGATTTTCTCTGATGTCATTTTTTATTGGTTTTGGATTGCACGGGCAAGGTTGAAATTACAACATAGAGATCATTAATGGGTTCAAAATTCCGCTATATTAATGGGAATCAGACCATAATTAAGCCGAAATCCCATATTTACCCGACGCATCACTTTTCATAGGATCTGACGGTCACGCTATAAGTCTATGGTAAATCAGTCATTTAATTTAAAAAGAACTGTAGATATAGCCAACCAAGACTATAAATAAAACCAAAGGCACTACCCATTTGATCCATTGAAAGAAGAAGATACCTTGCGTAAGAGAACTGGCCGACAAAAGTTCCTTAGAGACGCGCAATCTCCCGATACCCCATGTTAAAGCAATCAATGCCAAAGCACTGCCTAACACCTGCATACCTGAACCAAAAATGAGATCTAACCATCCAATCAGGTTGGGCTGCATCGCACTTGGAAAAGCCAGCAATGCTTGCAAAATGCCCATTCCTATTAGGACTTGTTTTCGGTTCCAAGATACCCAGGGTATCTCTACAATCGTGCCGATCGCAGCCTCTTGCGCTCCAATCAAAGACAAAATAGCTACCATAGCTAAAACGGTCATAAACAAGAAACCAATCCATGCGCCCCCCGGCATTTCCATAAACAGGTGAGGTAAGGTCACAAAAATTAATTGCGGACCAGCTGTCATATCTAATCCAAAAACCAATACTGTAGGCACAATAAACAAACCCGCCAGTAGGGCTGCTCCTACATCCCCTACCCCGGTCCAGAAAGCCAGTTTGGGCAACGATTCTTCCGATTTGATATAGCTACCATACATCACCATAAAGGTGCCACCCAAGCTGAGGGAATAAAAGGCTTGCCCGAGGGCAGCAAAGACGTCCTTGGCGCTCAAGGCAGCGAAGTCAGGTTGCAAAAAAGCTAGGAATTGCGCCTTTGCTCCCTCCAGCGAAAAGGCATTCATGATCAAATACAGAATGATCAATAGAAAGAAGGGAACAAAAAGCTTGCTAATCCACTCGATGCCTTTCTGCAGCCCCCTTCCCAGTACCAACAGACTGATCAGTAGGGTCCCCAACACAATTCCGTATTGCAGAAATCCATTACTCAATTGTCGTTCAAATACGGGCATGCTTTCAGCACTAAACCCTTCTATAGCTGAAAAACTGGCGGTAAATATGACATTGGCGATTACCACCACATAATAGGAACTAGCAATCGTAACCGTGAACAATAGTAAAAACCCTATCCACTTACCAAAGTTCGGCCCCAGTGCTTCCTGAAAGGCCCCTAAAATTCCTTTCCGGCTTACACGTCCCAATCCCATTTCTCCCACCAAGGCAGGTAGGGCGAAAAGGACCGTAAACAGCAGATAGATAAAGAGGAAAGCGCTACCGCCATACTGTCCCATCATGTAGGGAAAACGCCAAACATTTCCTAGCCCCACGGCCACCCCAATCATTGTCAGTACCGTAGCCACCCGCGAAGAGAATAGATTTCTTTGACTCACAGAAAGGATTTATGATTAAATATAGTGCCCCACTGGCTAAAAATTTAGGCATTCGTTATATTTATGAAGCCGAATGCCATTTCTCGATTGACCAACTGAAAAACATTTCATGACAAAACGATTCCAATGTGACCAACTTGGGGTTAGCATTCACCCGACACGCCAGAGTATGGGGCAAGCCGCAGGGAAAGCCTTTATCCAAGCTCTCCAGACGCGCCTAAAGTACCAGGACCATGTTCGAGCAGTATTTGCTGCGGCCCCGTCTCAGTCTGAATTTTTGCACTATCTATGTCAGCAAAAGCAAATCGACTGGCGCCGGGTCATCGCCTTTCATATGGATGAGTACTTAGGACTTCCAGCAGATAGCGCAGCTTCCTTTGGACATTTTCTGGGAGAACACCTTTTTGATCGGCTCCCTTTTGGGCAAGTTTACTACATCGACCCTACACACGACAATCCTACCGAAGAACTTCAATACTATTCCAAGTTATTGCAAGAAGCACCTATCGACCTGGTAGCCATGGGAATCGGTGAAAACGGGCACATCGCCTTCAATGATCCGCCGGTCGCGGATTTTAATGATCCCAAATGGGTAAAGATTGTAGCGCTAGACGAAGTTTGTCGGCAACAACAAGTCAATGATGGGGCATTCCCCACGATCGAAGCGGTGCCTACAGCCGCCATCACCTTAACTATCCCCGCACTAATCTCAACAAAAGAAATCGTATGTGTAGTACCAGGACCAACCAAACAGCAGGCTGTCAAGCACACCCTCGAAGGTCCCATCAGCACTGCTTGCCCGGCTTCTATCTTGCGTAAACATGAGGCTGCTCAACTTTTCTTGGATGAAGAAGCCGCCAAGCTGTTAGAAAATCGTTTTTGAACAAAGAAGGTAGAAAATTAATACATTTGGATCATGAGAAAACTAATCCTTTGGCTTCCCCTTAGCCTATTCGCAACTTTCATCCTAGCACAAGAAGAACAAAGTATGCGCCAAGTCTATACATTAGAGACCCCTCAAAATCAGATCAGCCTCTTCGAAGGAAGCTTGGAACAGGGACAAACCATGCCGCTAAGGTGGGCAGAAAACAGCTCCGTGGCCTGTTTTCCCGGCACTCGCTTCATCGAATTTCAAGGCAATCATGTCCTGTACCGCATGCAAATGCCGGCCTATTCAGATCTCAAAATCACCGTTCAACCTAAGGATCCCAAGCATAGGATAAACATCTATGCCTTGCGTCTAGGGATCAATAACATGGGCACTCCCCCCGACATTAGTCAAGCCATTTCCTGCGAAGCTGGCTACCCCATCTACGCTGGACAGCCCAATTTGAATGCTCCAGCTGAACCACGGTCCGTTTCCTATATTTCCGTCAATCGCCCCTACAACATCCTAATCGGAGTAGCAGGAGCGAAAGGGGTATTGGAAGGTGCGTATGAGCTGAAGGTCGAGCTGAAGGAGCGGTAGAGTTCTACTCCTTAATTGCAGCAAGGACCTTCCCCACAAATTCGCTCATCGATCTCCGATCAATCCAACGGGCTACGATTACCAAGTCGTGCTCTGGATCTACGTATACCATATTGGTACCGGCTCCGATATGAGCAAAAGCCGTTTCAGGAGCCGAAGCGATATATTCCTTGTCTGTGTTTACAAACCAGTTCATGAAACCATAGGTCTTGCGAGCCTTGGTGGGGGTTAAAGCTTGTCGTACCCACTCTTCCGATAGGATCTGTTGATCTTTCCATTTCCCTCTTCTCAAGGTTAGATACCCGAATCGAGCTTGGTCCCTGGCACTGATCATCATCCCTCCACCCCAATGGCCGCCTCCACTCACAACCTGCACGGCTACTCCATCCAACAATATCCAAGAGTTCTCGTAGCCATGCCAGCGCCAGGTCTGCGAGGCCCCAATCGGATCCATGACATACTGCTTCAGGACCTGGGGCAGCGGACGACGCCAGATATTCGTGGCTGCCAAAGCCAACACATTTACTCTTACATCATTGTATTTATAGTGCGTCCCTGGTTCGTGACGTTCTCGATTAATCCAAGTTCCCGGTTCCCTGTTGGGGCGATCTGCCCAATCTGGCTTACCCCATAAAGTACCTTCCCAATCACTAGTCTGCCTCAACAGATGATTCCAACTTATTTTTCTATTGTGTGGCGTATCAAAGGGTTCATATATCTTGGATTGTCCCAGCTGATCCGCCTTATTGCTCCCCGCAGATGGGCCGATAATAGATACGGGAGCCATATAATCATGTACCTTATCATCTAAGGAGTGGATCAGGCCTTGATCGAAGGCCACTCCAACGGTGCTAGACAAGAAGCTTTTGGATACACTAAAGGTCATATCCACCCGCTTGGGCGCTCCCCATTCTGCTACGATATAACCATTTCGCACTATCATGCCAGTCACATCACCTCTAGTTTTATGTGGCCCCACAGCATCGCCAAAGGGCTCTCGCCCAAAGCTCAGGTAATGGTTTTCTTCAAGATCCCGAGGAGATTGACTCTCAATGGTTTTAGCAAATGCAATTGCTTCTTCGAGTTGGGCAGCATCCATTCCGACTTGTGCAGGTGTTCGCTTCTCCCATTTGTCCCCCGCTTCAGGAAAGTAGGTGGGGGCTTGGGCCCAAATTACTTGTCCGCTTTGCCAAAACAGGCAGATAATAAAAAGGAAGAAATTGGTCAGCTTAGCAGATCTAATCATCATTTTTTCATTCTTTATTTCCGAATAATTCAATTTGGTGAATATAAACCCTTTGAGAGTGATAAAAAACTGATTGTAAACAAAATAGAAACTTTCAGCAGCATCTTCCCTTTCTTTTCCTACCCTTCAAAAATGAGATTTTCACACCCATAGATGTCACCTTTCCCAAAGGTTCGGCTTTTAATAGCGTATCAAGATTTTTAATGTTCTTTCCTCCTAGTTTCCGGGCCCCTAACTAGTAGTTGAAAACCCAAATGGTGATTGCCGAAAAACCATAATAGAGTAGGCTAAACCACAATCTAACAACTATGACTATCAATAGAGCAAACTGGAGTAGTATTCCGATCTTAATAGTAGCTATCTGTTTGATTTTAGCGAGTTGTAATAAAGACACCTTTGAAACCCCGATTGAAGATATAGAAGCACAACCCGAAAACCTGGAAATTGATATCAACGCACTACCCGAAGTAGTAACTGTAGATGGGAGAAAAACCTTGAAATTTGGCAATTTGGAACACTTCAATGCCACGCTTGGATCCATTTCTAAAATGAATAGGAAAGCACTGGACAAATGGGAGCGGAGCCTAAGTTTTGTTTCCATGCGCAATCAATTTGAATCCTTAGAAGACCAATACGTGACTATCACGACGGAAGCCGAGCTGCAGAGGTTTAAGGATGCAAACCGTACCAAGGTTCAATTCTCTGAGGAAGGCGAATTAGAAATGTTAGTGGATATGTATCACGTGGGGAGCTTGATCAACCCGCAAGGTATCATCCAAATCAGCAGCATGATTCAACAATTTACGAGAGATAAAGTAATAACAATTGTAGATGGGGACCACTCAAAATTGGCAATAGCTCATGGCTTGCAGGAGAGCGATCCTGCTCAGTCTATCTATATCAGTCCTATTGAAACTACCCTACTTAATGCGCGCTCCAATGGTCCTAACCTTTTAGAATGTGAAAGTGATTGGGATAACGATCGAAGAAGAGTAAAAATGTCATTGGAGGTTGTACGCTGGAGTACTCCCGAAACGATATGTCAAACCCAATATGTCTGCGTAAGAGACCCTGAAACCTTTGAGGAAATATGTGAATGGCAAACCAATTGCTTCGAAACTGGTAATTCTTCCGTCACCTGCAATATGGAGCTGGAGGTCAAATCACAAAGAAGAGGTATTTTCGGAATCGCCTTTGCTTCAAGAGCCGATATTGATGCCACTTTTGGTGCCAATGTGCATCAAACAACAGTTACAGGTAGTTTAATCAACCACTGGATGCCAGTAAATGAATCTGAAATCGACGAAAGAAGACTGGAGCGAACTTATCAAGTAGATTTCATCCCCTCTATCAGCTTTTTTGGTTCACTAGACTACTGCTTCGGCCCTACCCACGTAGCAGGGATTATTAATGGCGGAACAAACTGTCACGTCTGGAATTAATCAGGCAATGTAAAAAATAAGTATTCCCTATAGACGATGTAAAGGTTGGCTTCGACATGAAGCCAACCTTTACTATTTGCCCCCTTCCCGACAAAAGGAAATCTTAAAGTTTTCTTAGCTGTGCAATTTACACACCCCGCCCCTCAGTTATATGTCCAGTTTTCATATTCGTTTACTTCTCTAGGAATGAGGGATAAATAAAGTGCACAAGTAGGCAAAATATTTTTTTGCCAGGTGAGGCACCAAAATCCGAGTATAGCAGGGCTACATGAGGATTTTGGGAACGAAAGCTGGTGAAAAAAGATAAAGCATAGTTGTATATTTTATTTGTGCCTCAATCCTTAATACCCAAACAACCATATAGCAGCAGCTTCTACACTTGTTAACCAAAATCTATCTCAATCATGCTATCTGTAAAAGGACACAAGAGCTGCCTGTGGTTATTTTCTATTGCCCTCCTCTTAGGATCTTGCCAAATTGACGACAGCCTTACAGACATTAACCCTCCTGAAGAAGAAGAACCTGAAGAAGATGTAATTGCGCCTTATCCAGGTGTGGATGAAGCCCTTTGGGTATACTTTGACCGTTATGAACGGGAAGGAGTATTGCGTGGGGTGACCATCGACCTGCGCCAGGCAGAAATTACGGGTGTGATTGAAGAAATTGAGGGGGAAGGGGTAGCCGGCCAATGTACCTATGGCTCCCACCGATCCAATCATGTACAAATCGACGAAACCTTTTGGAATCGAGCCCCTGAACTACTACGAGAATTTGTAGTCTTCCACGAATTAGGGCACTGCGACTTGGCCAGAGATCATAGAGAGGCTACTAATCCCGATGGCACCTGCCAAAGCATCATGGCAAGCGGTACAGGTGATTGTCGCGACAACTATCGATTCAACACTCGAGAAAGTTATCTTGATGAGTTGTTCGACCCTAACTTCATTGGAGATCTCTTTTAACACCAGAATAGATAATCGGAACAGCAGAAAACGACCGGGCACGAGTTCTATCAGGCTAAGGCTGAAGAACATTACACTTTCCGAGCCCTCAACAAACGTTCGTGGCAGACCTTGATTTGCCGCGAACTACGTATCTTATTTTTTTCAAAACGAATTCATCCACTAGCCAACGAGACTCAACTTTTCTTCCTACCTTTATAGGGTGAAGATTTATCCCCTCATATTGTGTTGTCTTATTTTTATATCCGGCATTCGTCCTTGGGACGGTGGCAGCATATGCCAAGAGCTGCATGCACAGTACGAGCATACTGATCATGAGGATGAATCTTGCCACCAATCAACTACAAAGGGTAAATGCTGTAAGCCTCCCACTCATTCCGAAGAATCTCCGACCGAGGAAGACCCTTGTGCAGATGGCTGTCATTGTTTCTGTTGCATCTCCATTATTCTTCCAGCATTGGACACACCTAATTTGGTCTACCCTCAGAAAAAGCCTCAATTACGAGGGTGGGAAGTAAGCCTATACACCCACGATTTCACCCACCTCATCTGGCACCCTCCTCAACTCGGATAAATACACCCGTATTTATTCGTATCAAATCATTGCATTATTACCGATGGATTCCCTTGTAACAGGGAGGGTTAATCGTATTTCTACATTTTCATGGTCTAGGAAGTTCAATACATTCGGCTGCTTCTTGCCGATACCTGGAAATTTGAACTACGCCTGCCATCGGTAGCATAAAATCTATGCTTAGATGAGAAATATACTATCAGCAACCTGCCTGATGTTGCTTTGCCTAGTCGCGGAGGTAGGTCTTAGTCAAAGAGATACCTCCAGTTTATTTGTGGATGGCGTATGTGGAATGTGTGAAGATCGAATTGAGACAGCGGCTTCAAAGGTGAAAGGAGTGATCCAAGCGGATTGGGATGTTGATTCCCGCATCCTTAACCTAATAACCAAATCTAATTATAAGGAAAGCAAACTACATAAAGCGGTTAATGCCGTTGGACATGATACAGAAAGTGTAAAAGCCAGTGATGAAGCCTACAATAAGCTGCACGCTTGCTGTAAATACCGAGATCCCGATCAAATTGCTACACATCATAAGGATCACGATGACCATGAGAACCATAGGGAAGACGATGGCATCAAATTTTTCGTAGATGGTATTTGTGGCATGTGTGAGGACCGGATTGAAACTGCCGTGCAAAAGGTAGAGGGCGTAGAAAAGGCGGACTGGAACGTAGACAACCGCATGCTGTCCGTAGCATTTGCGGGGAAAAAGATAGAGGAGATTATCCTCCATCAAGCGGTGGCAGCGGCCGGGCATGACACCCGAAAAGTCAAGGCCAGTGAGGAAGCTTACGACAAGCTACACGACTGCTGTAAATATCGTGACGCCTCCGTAGTAGCCGAGCATAGGCCCAAAGATATCTTTGAAAAGGCTCCGGCTAGTCTAAGTGGTAATATCCTAGTGGAGGAAAATGGGAAAGCGGTACCCTTACCGGGGGTCAACATTTATTGGTTAGATGCCAAACCAGCCGCCGTTACGGACACAGAAGGTAAGTTTAACTTGAAGCGTCCGGAAGGTGCGAATCAGGTGGTAGTTAGCTACGTTGGGTACTATTCGGACACCATTGCTCTGACCCAAGAAACCGCTATAAAGGTTACCCTAACTCCCGGTACTACCTTGGAAACTGTGGAGGTGGTTTATCAGAGAAAGGCTATAGAGGTATCCTTTGTAGAACCCATTCTGATACAGCAAATCGGTCGCAAAGAATTGCTAAAGGCGGCTTGCTGTAATTTAGCGGAGAGCTTTGAAACCAATCCTGCTGTTGATGTTTCATTTACCGATGCGGTTACCGGAGCTCGCCAAATTGAAATGCTAGGCCTAGCTGGTCCTTATACCCAGATCACTAGAGAGAATCTGCCCGATGTACGCGGCCTGGCCTCCATTTATGGACTGGTATACATCCCCGGTCCTTGGGTTAAAGGCATTCAATTGGCCAAAGGCCCCGGCTCCGTCATCAATGGCTTTGAGAGTATGACGGGGCAGATTAATGTTGAACTCAAAAAGCCAGAAGAAGGAGAACGAGCTTACTTCAACCTTTATGCTAATCAAGGAGGGCGTATTGAGGGCAATGCCAATGCCCGTTTTGAAGTCGGGGACAACTGGTTCACTAGTTTTTTGGTCCATGGGAATTCGCAGCAACAGAAAAATGATCGCAATCAAGATGGTTTTCTCGATATGCCTATTGGTACAGGATGGACAGCTGTAAATCGTTGGAAGTACCAAGGGGATGATGGATGGAATAGCCAATTTGGCATCAAAGTAACTCAGTTCGATAAGACCAGTGGCCAGCTGAACTTTGACCAAGATGCCAACCAAAACATAGCCTGGGGAGCTCGGATGCAAACCCGCCGCCTAGAAGGATGGGCTAAAATTGGCCGGGTTTTCCAAAATCGTCCCGATGCCAGTATTGGTTTTCAACTTACTGGTTCCTTGCACTATCAAGATGCTTCCTTTGGCACCACTCGTTACGATGCAGATCAGCAATCCTTTTATGCTAATCTCATTTATTCAGAAACACTAGGTGATCCAGCACATAAGCTGAATTCAGGCCTTAGCCTCCAGGCGGATCAATTTGAAGAATGGCTGGCGGAAGGCTTCTTTGAAAGAAATGAAGTGGTGCCCGGGGCATTTGTGGAATACACCTATCTGCCCAATGATAATTTCACAGCCGTACTTGGATTGCGAGCCGATCATCACAATCAATTTGGCTTCTTTCTAACCCCTCGGTTGCACCTACGCTATGCCGCGAATGAGCAGAGTGTATTCCGCCTTTCCGCAGGGCAAGGAAGAAGAACTGCCAGCATCATCGCCGAAAACTTAGGTATGTTAGCTTCTGCCCGTTCTTTTGTATTGCAAAGCGATGGAGGAAATTCACCCTATGGTCTGAATCAAGAAGTAGCTTGGAATTTTGGTCTGAATTGGCGCCAGACTTTCATTATTCAAAACCGAGAATTGATCATCACTGTAGATGGGTACCATACGCGATTTGATCAGCAAGTAGTAGTAGATTACGATGCTACTCCAAGGGAAGTTCGCTTCTATAATTTAGACGGAAAGTCCTTCTCTAATACCTTCCAAGCTCAGCTGGATTATGCCGTATTGAGCAATTTGGATTTGCGGATTGCTTATCGTTTCAACGATGTGCAAGCAGATTATCAGCAAGGAAGATTGGAGCGGCCTTTCGTAGCGCGCCACAGAGCCTTCGCCAATGTAAGCTACCAGCTGGGAGAGGAATGGGACTTTGATCTAACCTTCAATTGGCAAGGAGTCAAGCGCATTCCGTCGACAGCTGCCAATCCAGCTGAGTTTCAAGTGGCTGACCGTTCGCCAGATTTTTTGATGACCAATGCCCAAGTCAGCAAGAATTTTGGGGAGCGCTTGCGGGTATATGTAGGAGGTGAGAATCTCTTCAACTTCGTCCAATCCCATCCTATCTTGGGAGCCAACGATCCTTTTGGGGATTACTTTGATAGTTCTTTGGTATGGGGGCCGATCTTTGGTCGCATGCTTTACGCAGGTGTGCATTACACCATTGAATAACCAATCCTTTGGCAGAGGAAAGCTAGGGAATGCAATCGGTGGGTAGTAGAAAAGTCCTCTGTTGCATGCTCTAGCTTCCCATTCTCCCACCATCAACTTAGTCCCATCAATTAGAACACTTGCCCAAAAATCCAGCAAGGGTCCCTTCCATACCATTCAAAAACGCTACATTTATCTCCGATCTTAACTGCCTAATCCAAGACTTGATATGATCCTAGAGAACCATGTCATTAGCTCAGACCTACAAGCTTATATCGAAGCCATTTTCCACTTCGAAGGCTTCCAACCCGACCACACTATTGAACGGGTAGTACCCACCGGTCATATCTTTCTCATCTTTGAACTAGACGGGATACCCCGGAACACCTTTGACAATGATACTTTAGTACCACAGGCAACCTATACCGAAGCCTGGATCTCCGGTATGCACAAACGCTACATCTCCATCTCCGCACACCAAGAATCCGAGATGTTTGTCATTCAGTTTAAACCTACCGGCGCCTATCCATTTTTACACATACCTATCCACGAATTGAATGGCATAGTCGTTTCTGCCGAGGAGATTGTGGGGTCCGAGATTAATGCGCTTCGTCAAGCCTTGCTAGAGACAGAAGACAATGCCGTCAAGTTTCAGGCTGCCGAGGAATGGTTAAACCAGCGATACCGGAAAGACCTGACTCCTCCTCCGGCCATCTTAGAACTGGTGGATCGACTCAAGAAAGCTCCGGCATTAACTGCCTCAGAGCTCACGACACTTATCCAATCCTATCCCTATTCCCAGAAGCACTTGATCAACCAATTCAAAAAATACTTAGGCCTTACCCCCAAATACTTTCAACGGATTTTCCGATTCAATGAGATTCTGGCCAAGATCTATCAAAAACAAACGCTATCCTGGACTCAGATATCCTACGACTGTGGTTACACCGATCAATCCCATTTTATTAAGGAGTTTCGGCACTTCTCAGGCTTCAATCCACAAGAGTTTTTAGATCAAAACTTCAGTGATGAGGAACCCAATTTTTTCCCTTTAGATCGCGAAGGTTAATTTTTTACAATACAAAGTGTTCGCATATTAATAATATTGTGTCATCAATTCACTAACACAACTATTATGGATGTTGCAACTGCCTTTTCGAGCATTAATTGGTTATCCGTTATCGTAGCCGCTGTCTCTGCTTTTTTCATTGGGGGAATCTGGTATGGCCCGCTCTTCGGGAAGGCTTGGATGAAAGCGTTTAACTTCACCGAAGAAGATCTCAAGCAAAGAAATATGGGGAAGACCTTTGGCCTTTCCTTGCTGCTCTCCCTTTTCGCTGCCTTTAACCTGGAAATGTTCATTGGATCGGAAGCCACGGTAGGCTTTGGGACGATGGCCGGATTCTTAGCAGGCATTGGCTGGGTGGCTACTTTCATAGGGATTATTTATCTTTTTGAAATGAAAAGCCTGGCAGCATTTTTGATCAATGCAGGATATTGCGTTGTCGCACTAACAACTATGGGTACCATCTTAGGTGCTTGGTAAAAGCAAAGGCAAATAAACAATCAAAAAACAATGGAAAAAGGTTTATTAGAAAAAACGGGCAAGTCCCTGGCTGAATGGAAGAAGATCGTTAAAGCTACCTCCCTAGAGAAGCATGGCGAAATCATGAAATATCTCAAAAGTGAACATGGACTAACGCATGGCTTTGCCAACTTTATCACCTTGAAGTACCGAGAAGCGGATGCGGGCTCACACGATGCTACGGATTTAGTCAATGCCCAATACTCAAAAGGGAAAGAAGTTCTTTTCCCCATTTACGAGAAACTAAAGGCCGCTATTAGCGCCTTTGGCGATGATATTGAATTTGTTCCTAAAAAGGCCAATGTAAGCGTACGAAGAAAGAAACAATTTGCCCTCATTCAACCCTCCACCAAAACACGAATGGATCTAGGCTTGAAGATCAAAGGCAAAGAACCAGCTGGCCGCCTCGAAACATCAGGTCCTTTCGGCAGCATGTGCACCCACCGTGTAAGATTAGGTGAGGCCGGAGAGGTGGATGGGGAGGTTTTGGCCTGGCTGAAAGAAGCCTACGAAATGGCGGATTAGGCTTTATTTCGTACTTTAAGGGAGTGAAAGCCATGAAAATTTACTCCCTTTATTTTAGTCTACTGCTCCTTCTGATCAGCAGCTGTCGGACAGCTGCTGATCAACTAGCTACTCCATTATCACCAGCACAATTGGCAGCGTATAAGCTCCAGCCCGGCTTAATTACCACCCTTGAGCTTGAAGAAAACTGCCTAAGCTTTACCCAGGATGAAAGCGTAGTTTTTTGGACGGCTGGTAATGACTGGGAAAAGCAACTCCCTTTCCTGGCCAAGAAGGTAAACGGACGTTTTACCCAAGCTCAGCGGATCGTTGAATTGGATACGATCTACAATGGAGCGATTTCCCCTTCTGGCCAACGTATCCTATATACGGTGCGGCAAGGAGATGAAACCAGTACTTGGCTAAGTCAACGAAAAGAAGGCCAATGGCTCCCTGGCATTAATCTCACCGAGCAATCCGGCATTAAAGCAGGATATTTCCAATGGTATACCGAAAAGGAGCTATACTTGTATACCCCTGAAAATGAGGGAGACTTGGCTAGGGGTAGATTCGTCGATGAGCAATTGGAGATTCAACTTTTACCTGCACCGATTAATACAACTAAGGGTACCGAATTCAGTCCCTTTGTGGGCCCAAAGAAGCAATTCCTCATTTTCACCAGATACCTGGAGGGCGATCTCTCTCAACAGGGATTCTTTTACAGCCATAATAGGGGTAGTGAAAGTGAACCAACTTGGGGCCCGCCTCAAAAGATCAAGGCACTGCCTTATGGATGGGGAGCCTACCAGAGTAGGGATGGTCGAACTTTCTACTTCACGGACGGGCTGGATCTCTTTGCTATCCCATTCTCCAGTTTGGGAATGAAGAGGACACGCTAAATTTGTACGGTCTATGAGTATAAATCGTAAAGAAAAAATTAATCGAGTAGTGTTTGCGCTGAATAGTTTTCTATTCATCATGGGGGCTATCGATCCCTTGAGTCAAGGCAAGATCCTATTTGGCGGAATTCAACTACTCGCAGGGATTGCAAACTTTGCCTTTCTACTTTCCCTAAAAAAAGAAAAAATCAGTTTGTGGCTGAATCGCTTAGTGCTTTTCATGAACGTCGTCGTAGCTATAGCTGTTGGCTTTGATCAAATCGCAGCGGGTAAGGAGTATATTCAATACGCCTGGTTCTTTGCTGCACTTGCCTCACTCGTGGCCCTACTCCTGCAAATAAGGAAAGAAAAAGCAGCGGCTGCCATCGGGTAAGGAAACGAATTGGAGCACTTTTCTGTACCTTTAGGTGAAGAACTTAAACACTAGCCTTTGGACACCCTATCTCTCAAAGAAGTAAGAAGACTCATTTTACATCAGCAAGGCCTATCCGGACAAGCTCAACCCAAAGGCGTCGCTGAAACCTTACGGCAGATCCAGCAAATCGGTTACGTCCAGATCGACACCATTTCTGTGATTGAAAGAGCTCATCATCACGTCTTGAAGAGTAGAATTCAAGACTACCAAACTCGATTTCTTCAACAATTGGAAGCAGATCGATCTGTTTTCGAATACTGGGCTCATGCCGCAGCCTATATGCCGATTGAAAACTATCGTTATAGTCTGCCTCGAAAAAAGGATTTCCAAAGTGGTAAGGAACAATGGTTCAAAAGAGATACCAAGACCTTAAACTACATCTTGGATCGGCTCAAAGCAGAAGGTCCATTACAATCGAAGGACTTCAAACCCGCCACGGTTAAAAAGAACTCCAATGGCATGGACTGGTCTCGCAATCCCATGAATCAGGCACTGCGCCAACTTTTTATGCAAGGATACATTATGATTTCCGCGAGAAAGGGTTTCCAAAAGGTATATGACATAACCGAGCGAGTTGTTCCAGCACACATTGACCAGAGCCCCCCTTCTCAAGCAGAGTATCTCCAACATTTGATTCTTCGCGATATCCAAGCTCATGGCATCCTAAAGCCAAAAGAAATGGGCTACCTTCTGCGCGGCACTTCCAAACCCATCCAGCAACAACTCGCTCAGATGGTCGAGGCAGGTACCTTGGTGCCGGTATCGGTGGAGAAACAAGGTCAAACCCAATACTATACCACTGCTGAACTACTGGATACCATAGGAAACCTCAAACTCCGGAAACGTCTGCACATTCTTTCCCCTTTTGACAACTTATTGATCCAACGTCAGCGAATGGAAGAGTTGTTCGATTTCAGCTATACGCTCGAATGTTACGTACCAGGTCCCAAACGGCAAGTCGGCTACTTTGCCCTGCCTATCCTGTATGGCGACCAGTTTGTAGGAAAGATCGACCTCAAGGCTGATCGCAAAAGAAAGGTATTGATGATCCAGAATCTCGTCTGGGAACCCAAACTTAGGCAAAAGGAGAAAATGGAAGGTTTACTGGAAAAAAGTCTGGCCAAATTTGCTGCCTTTAATAATTGTGAAGGCGTCGAGTAGATAAGAGGTATTATTAAGAAGTAAACCAATCATAAATTTCTTTAGCCCAAATTTCAGCTACACAAAAGCTCTCACTATCTTAGCTTTGCTGACGACTTATTGGCTTAACCAAATATGCATTAAGCCCTTTCTTTGAGCGGGTTGCCCGGCAAAAAACTGTTTGAGGCGTTGTGTTTGAGATGAGTTCTCAACCAGCCTTGCAGTTTTTTTTAGCTCACGCTTTTTGAGCCACTGGCTCAAGCTATCCCAGAAACGTTTTGCCGACTTTTAGGCGATTGTAAAAGTCGGTCGCCGAAGGCAAATTCTAAGCTAAATTTCAGCTACACAAAAGCTCTCACTATCTTACATAGTGAACGAACACATACCGCCCTCGCGCAGCTTCTAACCTATCTCTATACCGTTAATCTCTGAACGATTACCCTTGTGGTGACTGTAATTACTACCGTATGGACCTCAGAATAATCTGTTTCCCCTTTTACTTAGTCCTACTTGTTTCCCCTTGGCGAGGGAATGCACAAGCCAATGAACAGCCAGCGTTATTTAGAGATAGTGTGCAGGTCATTTTGGAGCAGTTTGCCCAAAAAGCACCCGAAAAGGTATTGTACTTGCCAGAAACGCAGCGGTGGTGCTTGAAAGAGGCACGAGCGGATGCCATTGATGAGACTTGGCTGGTTCAACTGCAAGATGCCTTTTATGCAGATATCAAGACCTATTGTAGGTTTTACGGCTGGCGCTATCTGGTAAACTGGCGTGCCTTACTGGCCAAAGCTGCTCGCGAAACCTTTTGGGGCACCTCCTATCTTTGTAATCGCACCTACAATTACTTCGGTATTCGGGCTAAAGCCAAGCCCTGGATCTGTGATTCCTTTGGGTTTTGTGATACGATCGAAAGGAACGATCCCGATCTCGCGGCTTTTGCAATTTTCTCGAACTTTGAATCTTCCCTCTGGATGTTTGTGCATACCATTTACAGTCGACATTATTTAGATCGATTGCCTGACCTGGGGAGTCGGGTAGTTGGCGCCATAGAATTTGAGCGCCGATTTGGGTTTCACTATTGGGAGGGCTTTGATCGAGGCTTCACTTTCCCACAAGAGTTGGGATCCAGGCAGTACTCCATTGAGGAGACCTTAGCCACTTGGAGTGGTCATGAGATCAATAATCTCTGTGTCAACTGTTCTTGGGAAACGGATTTAAAATGGATTGAAAAAGTGAATCGTACCGCTGGCCGTACCCGATAGATTTCATTTTTGCTTATCTACAAACATGACTTTTCTCGCAGAACCTATTTACTTTGTAGGTAAAAATTGGAACTCCTTCTCCAATTAGGTGGGTTGCAAGCCATTTTATTGGCACTGATGCTCTTCTTACGTACACAAGCCAGCAGGAATGGCAGAAAATGGCTAGCTTGGCTCCTACTAGCGCTAGGTATAGCTAGTATATTTCATGCCTTCAATGAGCTCTCCTTCTATTTAGATTTCCCACATTTGATTCGCTTGAACTGGGGCTTGCCATTAATCTTTGGTCCCTTACTATTTCTTTATGTTCGGCAATTGACCCAAGCTGAGGTAAAGTTAACTCGCGAAGATTTCCGACACTTTTCTCCTTACCTGCTCAATCTCATTTTGCTACTCCCCTTTTTCTTACAGGAGGGGGAAAGCAAGATTCAAATATTAGATTACTTCACGGCCATTATTACTAGAGGTATGGACATCTATCGTCCCTACTACTACCTGCTTCAAATAGGTATTGCTTTGTGGGGCTGGAATTATACCTTAAAATGCCTTCCATTGTTGCGAAGCTATCGCAAGCGTCTATTGGCCAACTATAGTGATATTGAAAAACGTCAGCTCAATTGGATGGAAAGCATTGTATATGGCTTCATGGGACTCTTTGTGCTTTTCGTGATAAGTCTTGCACTAAATTTCACCACCACTTATCCTGATTTTGACCATGAACAATACTTTTACTTGGGAAGCTTTGCATTGGTCTATTGGATGACCTTCAAGTCAGTGAAGCTTGAAGGAAATATGGCCCCTTCCCAAGCTGAGGTCACAAGCAGCTCGAACACCACCAAACTGCTAGACGTTGATACCAAACAGAAGGATCAGCTACTAGCATATATGCGCGAGGAAAAACCCTACCTGAATAGTGAATTAACCGCTGTCGACCTAGCCAAGTCACTCGGCCTCACTCGCCATCAACTTTCGCAGATTCTGAAGGAGCAAGTAGGAAAGAATTTTTACGACTTCATCAACACCTATCGAGTCGATGCCTTCAAGTCCCACCTGGAAGATCCAGCTTTCTCCAATTACAACTTGTTAGGGATTGCCCTCGAATCTGGTTTCAAATCCAAGTCCTCCTTCAATGCTATTTTCAAAAAAGTGACGGGTATGACGCCTAGTCAGTACAAGAAAGGACTAGCCGAGCAGTGATACCAAAGCGAGAACTTCCTGTACATCCCCTCACCCAACATTCTCCATTCAACATCCCACATTAAAAATTTTCCATTAAACATTCTCCATTAAAATTGTCCATTTCGGCCTAGATGGTCGACACGCAGGCCGATAAAAGCCAGATTTGCAGGGTCAACTGATTTATTCACGAATCTGCTATTGTTGCCTACTTTTCAGCGGTGGCAGTCCTTTCAATTTCACTCGAATGAAAAAATTACGCCTTCTTTTGGCCGGCATCCTACTAGTAGCCCTTACCTTAGTTCACGCTCAATCCAATACATTAATGATAGAACCTTACACCTTTACCAATAGTAAGGGCGAAAAGGTAGCAGCTGAAATGGGTAAGTTCAGCGTGCCAGAAAACAGGAAAAAGCCTGCAGGCAATTCTATCGAATTGCATTTCGTCCGATTCAAGAGCACTAACCCTAAGCCTTCTTTTCCCATCGTCTACTTAGCGGGTGGGCCGGGTGGATCCGGTATTGGCACAGCTAAGGGTCCACGCTTCGAACTCTTCATGGCCTTGCGTGAAGTGGCAGATGTAATCGCCTTTGATCAAAGAGGTACAGGCCTCTCAAATCCAATCCCCCCGTGCAATCAGAGTACCCCTTTCCCCCTCAATGAACCAGGGACGCAAGAAGCCTACATCAAACACATCCAGGCCAACACCAAGAAATGCCTAGATTTTTGGAAAGAGCAGGGTTTCGATTTAAGTGGATACAACACCAATGAAAGTGCGGATGATCTGGAAGAACTGCGCAAAGTGTTGGGCGTAGAAAAGCTAAATCTATGGGGTATCAGCTATGGCTCGCATCTGGCTTTTGCAGCCGTCAAAAGGCACCCAGACAGTTGGAACCGAATTGCACTGGCAGGACTAGAAGGCCCCGATCACACCATCAAACGCCCGGCCTACAATCAAGCCTTCCTGGAGTACCTCGCTAGCAAAGTAAAGGCCGATCCGGAGGCAAGTAAAGTCTATCCTGATGTGTTGGGGAGTATGCGCAAGGTCTTAGCTCAACTAGAAGCTGAGCCTATCCTCACTAAAGCGAAACATCCACAGACAGGCATGGAATTCGAGGTAGGTATTAGCAAATTCGATCTGCAATTGGCCACCTCCTTTTTCATGCTTAAGAACCCGCAAAATTCTAAGGACCTTCCTTTGATCTATCACCAACTCGAAAAAGGTGACTTTAGTACAGTCGCACCTTGGGTAGGGGGAATAAAGATGTACGCAGGTCGAGTATCCCCTATGTCATTTGCCATGGATGCCATGTCCGGGATTTCTGCTGAAAGATGGGAAGTGATTCAAGAAGAAGCCCAAACCGCCCTCCTGGGTCGCACCACAAATTTCCCTTTTCCCGATGTAAAGGCGGGGATGGATCTCCCAGATCTAGGCGACGAATTCCGCAAGAATCCAGTATCCAGTATTCCAAGCTTATTCTTTAGCGGCACCTTGGATGGGCGCACCTACCTGCCCAGCGCCAAAGAAATCATTAAAGGTTTTAAGAATGGGGTACATGTGGTCATAGATGGAGCGGGTCATGATCTCTTTCTCAGCACGCCACAGGTTAAGGAACTATTGCTAGACTTCTTTGCGGAAAAGGACATCGTCTCCCAGACCATAGAGATTCCAATGCCCGTATTCACACTACCAAAAAACAAATAGGATGGAAGCTTTTATCAACAGAATTCATCCCCTTTTGCGCATAAGCATTTTGGCATCTGTAATCATGGGGCTAGTATATGCCTATCACAACTATAAGGTATCCGAGGAAATTCGAGATATCCAACCTTTCCACGCCATTGAAATTGGTGGTCTGATGAATGTATACCTTCAAAAAGGAGAGGTGGAACAGTTGAGGGTGAAAGCAGATGATCACATCTTACCAAAGATCAAAACTTTTGTAGAAGATGGTGTACTTAAAATCTACACCGAAGGTGTAATTAGAGGAGAACGGATAAAAGATGCCTTTGTCACCTATGTGCAATTGGATTCCCTACACGCTGCTGGCGTTGGCACCTTGACGAGTAGAGGCGTCCTCCCGCTTGATTCTTTCCGCTTACGAGCGAGCACTGCAGCAGAGGTTCGTCTGCAGATTCAGGGACAATCCTTGGACTTGCAGATGCACGATAACGCCAATGTACAACTAGCCGGTGCTGTCCAATCGTTCAACTGCCATCTTGCACACCATGGAGACTTGATGGCTTATAATTTTAAAGCGAATAAGGCCAATATCCAGTTGCATACCGGACCGCAAAGCCCAGGAATCGCTCGCGTTCATGTGCTCGATTCTTTATGGGCCGAGGTGCAGGGTCCTCGATATCTGTACTACCTTGGAGAACCTCGATTCGTGGAAAAGAACGCAGAAGGAGAAGGCAAGGTATTGAAAAAATAGAACCGTATAATAGGAAGAACCTCCTGGCTAAATCGTTTTGCTGCTGTAGACTAGAGATTAGACAGCTTCTTGTTACATTTGTGGAGAAGGCACGGAAAGGAAACAAAAAATGAATTCCTCCTAATATCGCCCGCTCGTTCCCTCCTTCGGCGCCTTCTCCATCCCCAAAAGATGCACTTAATCTAATCAACAAAAAGTATGCAGCGCAAGATCAACCTCTCATCTAGCATCACTACCTTGTTTTTGCTAGTTACTTTCCTCTGCCAACCTTTCTCAACCTTTAGTCAGATCAAAGGCTTAGATCTTTGGCTAGACCAAGAAATGCCCAAAGTAATCGATCGGCACCGGGCATTTGTAAGCCTGCCCAATGATGCTCACTTTCCAGCGGATATGGTCAAAAATGCCGAATGGCTCAAGCGAGAGTTTGAACAAAGAGGATTAGGCGTCGACATCTTAGAAGCAGGCCCCGTTCCCGTTGTACTCGCCGAAAAAAAGGTGGATCCGGCCCTTCCCACTGTATTGTTTTATTTCCACTATGATGGCCAACCCGTTGCCCCATCCAAGTGGGATCAGAAACATCCTTTCACTCCAGTGCTGAAAATGAAAAATGAGGAGGACAAATGGGAGATCATAGATTGGTCAACAATCGAGGAAGACTTCGATCCTGACTGGCGCATCTTTGGGCGCGCGGCGGCTGATGACAAGGGGCCCATTAGTATGATGCTAACTGCATTCGACTTTATCAATGCAAATGACCTCCCACTCGCCTTTAACGTCAAGATCCTCTTTGATGGGGAAGAAGAAAAAGGGTCGAATGGGCTACTTGGCACATTAAATGAGTATAAAACGAAATACGCGGCCGATCAGCTTATCATCATGGATGGCCCCGCCCACCCCAGCAACCGTCCCACGCTAACCTTTGGCTGCCGAGGAATTGCTAGTGGTACCTTGACAGTGTATGGTCCCAAAGTTCCACAGCATAGTGGTCATTTTGGCAACTATGCCCCCAACCCTATTTTCCGTATGTCTCATTTGCTGGCTAGCATGAAAAGTGAGGACGGCAAAGTGGTTATCAAAGGTTTTTACGATAATATAAAATTAGATAAAGGGACGCGCGCCATCCTGGCCGCTGTCCCGGACAATGCGGGTATGATCAATAACCGGATCGGTGTTGCCAAACCGGAGAGTGTGGGAGAAAACTATCAAGAATCCCTGCAATACCCTTCCCTAAATGTGAGAGGAATGTCCTCCGCGTGGATCGGCAGACAAACTCGAACTATCGTTCCCGACAAGGCAGTAGCACAGATTGGCATTCGTCTGGTGCCAGAAACTGACGGTGACCATCTTCTCGACCTCCTCAGAGAACATATTAAGGATCGAGGATATTACCTGATCGACCGAGAGCCTACGGAGGAAGAGCGGCTAGAGCACGAGAAGATAGCTACTTTTGTGGGTAGTAAATGGGTAAATGCCTTTCGAACGGAAATTGAATCTCCCACAGGGAAATGGCTAACCTCTGCCTTAGAGGGGACTTTCAATAGCCCGCCCGTCAATATTCGAATCATGGGAGGAACCGTCCCCGTTACTCCGCTGATCGAAGCGCTAGGTATCCCAGCGGTTATAGTCCCCATGGTCAACATGGATAACAATCAGCACAGCCCCAATGAGAATCTTAGACTTGGAAATCTTCGCACGGGCATAAAAACCTGTTTGGCGATCTTGACGACAGCTATCCCTAATCCCTAATCAGGAACGACAACCTTTTGCACGAAGCTACGGTTGTTAGCTTAAGTAATAGAGCAGATTTAATAAAGTAATATGGTATTGAATATAATCTTGGTAATAGCCATGCTGCTTCTCGTCAGCTTCATCTTTTGGCTAAACGGTGAGCCTCAGCTATCCAAAGAGATAGAGGCTATGATCCAAAATCGATTGAAGGCAGATCCACCAGAACTGATCGTTGGAGAAACTGGTTTTACGGACAATAAGGGCGTCAAACTTTGGTATGAGATTCTGAATCCTGGAACGGAAGCCAAAGAAACAGTTTTGCTAGTCATGGGGCATTCTACCTCAGGAATCCGATGGCCCAAGTACCTTTATCAGCCCATTATCGATGCGGGCTATCGTGTCATCCGCTATGATAACCGAGGAGTAGGCCGATCAGATTGGGTGAAAAATTGGAGTAGTAGAAGTGCCTACACCATTCACGATATGGCGGGGGATGCCTTGGCTGTGCTTGATGCAGCAGGCGTGCAGCAGGCTCACCTCTTTGGGGTGTCGATGGGAGGAATGATTGCCCAGCAACTTACGATTGATCAGCCCGGGCGCGTCTTATCCCTGACAAGTATCATGTCCTCCGGTTGGATGAACGATCCCCAGCTACCTTTTGTGCCCAAGTCTACGTTTCGCTCGGCTATCAAACTCGGAATCCGCTATCGCTTAAAACCTAATGAGGAAAGTTTCTTGCGCTACGCTGCCAGTGCCACTTTGCTGCTGAAAGGGGATGACCCCGCCGAACCCAATATTGATTTTTCTTTGATCTCCAATCAGTATCTATGGCGAAAGCATGGTGGCTATAATGTCAAAGTAGGGCAACAACATACGGCAGCCGTGAAAGGCGGAGGATCACGCTATGAGGGCTTGAAAAAGATTAATTGCCCCACTTTGGTCATCCACGGTGATGGAGACCCTTTGGTCCCCGTTGAACACTCCAAAAAATATGGTCCTATGATTCCCAATGCCAAGGTGGAAATCATTCCTGAAATGAGTCATCGCCTAGCAGAGCAATATATGCCCCACCTATTGGACTTATCCTTTAAGAATTTTCGAGAAGGTGCTACAAAAATGATTGCTAATGGAGACCTATAGAGGATTAGTAATGGCCCAAGAAGTGGATTCCAATGGGCATATGAATGTCCAGTTTTATACGACTAAATACGATATGGCCTCGGGACAGTTTTGGCCAAGCTAGGCATTGACTACCAGGAGCAAAAGCGCCGCAAGTTGGGCTTTGCCTATGTTGAAATGACCATCCGTTACATCAAAGAAGTCATGGAAGATGATCCCATTCATATAGAAAGCATAGTTCGAGCAGTCTCTAGAAAAGTAGTAAGTATAGAGCACCAAATGAAGCATTCTTCCACTGACGAACTTCTTTCCACGGCGCTAGCAAAATGGGTAGTATTTGATCAAGTAGAAAGGAAGGCTGTGATACTAGAGGATGCATTCAGAACTCAATTGGAACAGATGATCCAAGAAGATTAGTTGAACCGCTGAACAGAAAAAGACGAGTCCTTGAGTACCACCATTATTACCATCGGAATTAGCATTATCGCGATCTTCCTCGTCTTTATTCTCAATAAAAGGGAAAAAGAGCGCAGCGATTACTACCTGCTGATGATCAATGTGCTACTTGGGCTGATGCTATTTACGGAATTTTGGATTCGGGAAAATATCACTCCGCTCAACTACTTCCTTCATGTCAACATTTCCCTTTGGCTTTTTTCCCTGTACTTGCTGTATGCGCTGAATCTAATTGATCAACGGCTTAAATCTCACACTCCGATCTGGTGGGTTTTTATTTTCTCTATTCCCTTTACCTTGATCACGAGCTGGGATATCTTATGGCTCCAGCCAAGTCCAGAAATCCTAAGTGAACGCTACCGCAATCCGAGTCTCCTCTACCACGTTTTCTTTAAGTCTCACATGCTATTTGTCATTGGTGTTGGCTTCTGGTTATTGCGCTTACTCAGCAATTTCGAATCAAAACTGAAGCTGGAATTTTCAAATATTGAAGACTTGAGAATGCACTGGTTGAGAAACTACACCATCGTACTGATGGGACTTTACGGTTTTTCTCTGATCGCCTTCCTGCTCTATAACTTTGGCTTTGTAAGCCAGATCGATTCCGTTTATCTCGTGGTTAACACCCTGACCGTTGTGGCGGTATTTTATCTAAGCTTCAATGGCATTAGGGAATATAATCTAGCGCAGTTTATAGATGCTTTCCATTCTCCCGTAGAATCCGCTCGGCCAGCGCTCCAAGCCAAGGCTAAATATGAGTCCTCCACGCTTTCTCCCAAAGATCTCAAAGGAATATATAGTGAACTCGAAACCCTCTTCAAGCAGCAACAACTTTTCACCGAACCCCAATTAAAGCTAGCACAGGTAGCGCAAAAACTAGAGTTAAGTCCTCATCATCTCTCTCAGGTTATCAACACCCAATTTGGCCGTCCCTTCTATGAGTATGTAGCCCACTATCGTGTGGAAGCATTGAAGTCAAAGCTCAGCGATCCCAATTTCCAACACCTAACTATTTTAGCGCTAGCGCTAGAAGTGGGATTCAATTCCAAGGCTTCGCTCAATCGCATCTTCAAGGCACAGACGGGCCTAACTCCTTCTCAATATCAGAGGACTCATCTCACAAAATGAGTCTCAAACCCCAGTATTATAGGTCTCATCTCCTCGCATAAGACGAACATTTCGCAGAAACACCGCTATTTGACCGTAAACCTAAACTTTGTCAAATGAAGCGTTCATTCGTAAGTCAACTCATTGCCGTCTTATTCTTCGTCTTGGGTATCACTGGGATACTGATGTATATCAACCCCTTCAACAAGGCAACGACGGTCTTACATATCACCACTGGATTTCTTTTCATCATAGGTATCGGTTTCCATTTGATGAATAATCTCAAAGCCCTGTTCAGCTATATAAAAGGGCCCAAGAAGAAAGCAAACTATCTCAATCCGGCTTTCATCAGTATGACCATTGGTGTGCTACTGCTCGTTGGTATCAGTAAATTTGATCTGCCGCCGCTCAAACAACTCTATGCCTTGGGGGAACATTTCCAAGGTAATTCCGAAGTGCATTACAAACTCTTCCAGACCAATGCAGAATTGGAAGGGCAAGCCATTGGCGTCGAGGTACTGATGGGAGAACCGAGTCACACTCCGACCCTCGCCATCTGGGTAGAAGATGCGCAAGGAAACTACCTGCAAGATCTATATGTAAGTCAGAAACTGGCCCAGGAGAAGTTCATTAACTTTAAGCATAAGCGACGGCCAGAAGCCCTCCCCGTCTGGTCACACCGAAGAGCGGTAGAAGCAGCCGATGGTCTTTTTGTCCCAGATCAAGAAAATCCCATTGCAGATGGCATGACGGGCGCTACCCCTACCACCAGCTGGATTCTACAATCGCAGCTCGACTCTTCTGCCGACAGTATCCGGGTCTTCATGGAAATCAATCAATCCTTTGACTGGAATGCCTTCTATCACCCTGAAGCTTTTCCCGACGACCCCGTCTATAGCGGACCTGGCAAAGTAGGACAACCCGCCTTAATCTACAGCACTAAGGTTTTCAGCTTGCAAGAAGCTGGCATTGAAAAGATGCAACTAATTGGCCGTGCCCATCACTCTGGCCAAGATGGAGAAATCCGCACAGATCTAGCACAAATGACGACAGCCTTGAACATGGTAGATAGGGTATTGGTTGAGGTGCCGGGCCATTATTTGCACTAAGATCCAACGAAACTAAAATCTAAGCGCCCGATCTACTGCTCATACTTTACATTCCGTTTACATTGGCTTGTAGACATACCTAACAATAGGTATGCATCTTCAAATCTTAGGTATGGTGCTTATACCTATGTTTTAGTAATAATTACGCACCTCCTTTGTCTGCTCGCTTATTTGGATTTAGTTTAATTAAGTTTACCGCCATAATGAACGAGCAAACAAATGGCTACTTCTAATTTACATTTTCGTGATTCATTTTTTCACGGCTGTCGGGCACTTATTGCCACGGTACTCATCTGTTTTTGTTTCCCAAAATCCTCACTACAAGGACAGCAATTGTCCACTGGGACGATAAGCGGGCGTGTCACACTACAAAATCAAACTGAATTTCCATTGGCGACCGTTCAATTACCTGACCTCTCCATCGGTGATTTAACTAATGAAAAAGGCGAATTTAAACTGAGTGGGATAGAGCCGGGCACTTATCAAATTCATGCCAGCTATCTCGGGTATGAGACGCAGATTCAAGAAGTGACGGTCAAAGCTCAAAGTGATGTTGAAATCAACTTCCTTCTTTCCGAAGATGTGAATCAGCTAAATGAAGTTTTGGTGACCGCACAATCTCAGAGCACCGAGCTCTCCCAGAACCCTATCCAAATTGCTTCTATAGATGTAGTCAAATTACAAAGTGAATCGGCTGATGTAGTTTCTGTTTTAGACCGGACAGCAGGAGTGAGAGTACGACAATCTGGTGGATTAGGCAGTAATACAAGCATTCAGCTGAATGGGCTATCAGGCTTAGCGGTGCGGACCTATTTGGACGGAATTCCTTTGGAATTATACGGTGGAAGTGTACAGTTAAACAACCTACCGGTGAATGCCGTGGAACGTGTCGATGTATACAAAGGAGTCATGCCAGTCGACGTCGGCACAGATGCCTTGGCTGGTGGCATCAACGTGATTAGTAGACAAGTAGATTATGATTATCTGGATGCTTCTTATCAGTTTGGATCTTTCAACACCCACATTGGCTCGCTCAACGCTTCTAAAAAAATTGGAGATCACATCGTTTTTTCTCTCTCTAGTTTCTACAACTATTCTGACAACAATTACCAGATCCGTGCCAATCAGCGAACACCGGATTTTAAAGAGATTGAGGTGGAGGTTGAACGATTCCATAGTGCTCACCAATCGTCTATGGTATCAGGTAATCTTGGGCTCATCAACATCGGGTGGGCTGATAAGTTTTCTGTTGGTGTAAGCTACAATCAGCGTTTTGATGAAATACAGCACGGAGTTAGGATTGGGAATAGAGCAGTAGGTGAAGCGAGTCTCCGACGCAATGCTTTGATCGGTAACTTACAATACAGAAAGCGCTTATTGAACAATAGATTATCCATTGGATACTTCGGAAACTTTTCTATCGCCGAAGAAATGGTAAGAGATTCCACCACCAACGTTTACGATTGGTTTGGAAATGTATTTGCCCAGAATTCGCAAGGAATGGAAGTACTAGGAAGGCCTTCCTTGCGAGATGGACGGACAGAATCAGTCGTCAATCGGCTTAACATCTCTTATGCCTTCGATCCACTTCACGAACTGAAGTTATCCTCCTTTTTGAGTAATCAAAGAATAACAGGAAGTGACCCATTGGCAATAAGGATAGGCGATGTCGATCCCAACACCGTGCCCTCTCTGCTTATGCGTTCTATCACAGGACTTTCTTATGAATCAAAGTGGTTTGATGCTAAGTTGGAATCGATTCTTTTTGGGAAGTTCTATTATTATGACCAAAGTGCAGCTGATTTTCGCGCCAGTGTCGGCAATCAGGTCTTCGAGTTTGCCTCCGAAGGATCAGAGCCCGGATACGGTCTTGGACTAAAATACACGCTGAAAGATAATTTGTTTTTTAGAGTCAGCTATGAACAAGCCATTAGAATCCCCACCAAGGATGAAGTATTTGGCAACTTTCTAACTATTGAACCCAATTTCTTTTTGCGCCCTGAAAAAAGTAAAAATCTAAATGTGGGCGCCTACTACAAACACAACTTCAGTCCGCAGCAATACATCTCATTAGATGCTAGCTGGTTTTTGAGAGACCAGTCCGATCTAATTCGTTTAGAGGCGGGCAGAAATGAAAACGACCCAGCGCAATTTATTAATGAAGCAGAAGCGGATGCTACCGGCATAGAGTTAACCCTAAACATTGCACCACTGAAAGATCTACAATTCTCCGGTAGCCTAACCTTGCAAGAAGTGGTCAAAGATGGCATTCCTAATGCGACCAATACCAATGGAATAGGTAATCCGATACCCAATATCCCCTCCACCTTTTACAACATTGCGGGACGATACAAGTTTGCAAGTCCTTTCTCGAAAGCAGATGAAATATCTGTGTTTGGGTACTACACTTTTGTGAATGAGTTTGACCTCATATTTCAAACTACCCGAAATGAAGAGAATATTATTCCCTTACAAAGTCAAATGGACTTGGGTTTGACCTATAAGTTTGGGCATAGTGGATTAATTCTGTCATTGCAAACCAATAATCTGCTGGACGCAGAAGTATTCGATAACTACCGAGTCCCAAAACCTGGACGGAACTTCTCCATTAAACTTCGATACCTCATTCAAAGAATATAAATTTCTAATACGCTTTAACAATGAAAGATATACAAAGAGTATTTTTTGTAATCGTACTGGCCTTCGGTTTGATATCAGTTGGTTGCAATAAGGATGATGATGACATGCCGCCACCTAAAACTAATCCAGTGGCTGGATTTACTTTTGCAGCTAATGAGCTGGCAGTTACATTTACCAATACTTCTACAGATGCTGTTTCTTATAGTTGGAATTTTGGGGGATGGTAATACCTCAACAGAAACCAACCCTTCGCATACCTATGCTGAAGCTGGAACCTACGCTGTCGTTCTCACAGCAACCAATGCTGACCTGATGGATGATGAGACGCAGTCCGTTAGCGTGGAATTGAATCCCGAAAATGTGAGACAGACTAGTGGATATGTAGTATTGGCGCAGACCGATGACGATACCTGGCTAGCTCAATATTTCGCAGAGCTACCTTCCGGAACCGTTGATATCTCGCAGGGAACAGCCTTCCAGAATTTCTTTCCACTGTCCACTTTGGACGGTGCTATCTATACTACACGTACAGATGGGTCTGCTGGATTTGCAAAGATTGGTATTGATGGAAATGAAGCCTTTGTAGAAGATGGCATCATTTCTACGATTAGCGCAGAGTCCTTCTCTATGAGAGTACGGGACGCTGATTTCGGTGTGTTCCACGATAGAAGTGACCCCAATACTTTGAATACCTTCAATCCCACTACGATGGAGGTGACTGGTTCTATTGATATGACCATGGCCAATGCGCTATCACCGGATCCTGTACGCTACCAAACCTTTATTTTCAGAGGAGACAATGAGATTTTTGTACCAACGAGGTTAGAAGCTGGAGGGAATGTTCCTAATATTTCCCTTCCCAAAATTGATATTGGAGCTGGAGCAGTAACGGATGTGGCTGTATTTGAAAACCTAGGAGATGTAGTCGTTTTCAATCGATTTGGGCAGAGATACTTAGACGAATCAGACAATTTGTACTTCTTCCATGGGGGAAATATTGGTGTGCCAACGATCTCAGGTGCAGTGGTGAAAATTCCGGCGGGCGCAAACGATTATGATATGGATTACAGCTTCCCGGTTCCTGAGGTCAATAATCCGGCACTTACTGGACAAGGTACCTTCCTTTCTACCTTCTACTATTACAAAAATAATATTGGATATGCACTGATAAACGAGGAACTAGATCAGCGAATTATAGATCTAGTGACGGAGCGAGGCGGTACCCAGAATCTGACGGACGCAGATTTTCAACAGATTCTATTTTGGTTGTTTACTTCTCCTACCGGAGCTTGGGTACAGGTGGATTTAGTGACAAAATCTGTCACCAAAATTACGGGTCTTCCCCCCCTATCTCCATTCGATGCTTCAAATATGTCTTTTGTAGGGGGCACACCTCATTTTGCCATTGCCAATCCAAGTGTGAATGCCTTCTACAGGCTGAATGAAATGACGGGCATGGCAGAGAAGGTGTTTGATGTGACCGGTGCTAATATTGCCGGGGTTTTTGACTTATCACTCAATGAATAACAGTAAAAAAGGATAAAAGATGGCACTGGCGATACTGACCCTAGCTTGTTTTATGTTTTACGCAACATCTAAGTACTTTCCAAAACAAGATCTTCCACAAGTGAAAGCTTACAAGGTCCAGTTGCTGGTGTTGGCCAGTGCCATCTCCATTCTGTCTTTATATCTATTCACTAAGTCCTCAGATTTTTCGACAGCTCTAATGATTTGGTTAGTAGCCTTCATGACGATACTTTCAGCAGTCATCATTTCGGTTAAAATAAATTTCAAATGGATCTGGGCTTGGGGGATATTTTGTATTCTATCTCTACTAATTGATCTTAGTTGATATGCCAGCAAAAGCAGAACATTTATCATCGGGCTGGACACGATTTAGCAAATTGATGGCTGCCCTGTTTGGGGCCTACCTGGCTACCATTTTCCTTCATCTTAGCATCGCAAAGATGCTAGTAGATGACACTCCAGTCATTATTACTTCTACCTACAGTACCTTCTTGGTATGGTGTGGATTTATGATCATGATCTATCTGATCAAAAAAGCCTGGATATCATGGGCGATTCTTTTATCCATTATCTCGGTAGGAAGCCTGTTAATCTTTATGTCATGAAAAAATTAAAAGGACTCGCCAGTCGCGCTTATAATTCCATGTTCCATACCCATACGGTGGCTGGAATCGTAATCAGTTTTGCGCTCTTCGTCATTTTTTATGCGGGGGCTTTTTCTCTTTTTAGACATGAAATCATTCAATGGGAGAACCCAGATATGCGTCAGCCGGTAGTGGAGGATATGGATTTTGACGCTGTCTTAGAACGCATAGATAGTGCCTATCAACTCAACTTTCATCAGGTCACGAACGTAAACTTCCCTTCTGAGAAACATCCGGTAGTATCCGTCTACGGCGCTTACAATGATACAGATTCTACTACTCAACGTATGGCGGCGTACATCAGTCCAAAAGATGGCCGTATTCAAGATCTCAATAATCCACTAACCACGGTAGGTGACACGATCTATTACTTGCACTACTTCCGCCAGATCCCCGCAATCGGGCTCTACTTGGCTGGGCTGGTTGCCCTTTTCTTTCTCTTTGCCATTGTTACGGGCATCTTGATTCACTGGAGAAATCTATTGACTAAATTCTATGCCTTTACAATAGAAGGTAAATGGAAGAATATTTGGACCAATGCACATACCGTTCTTGGAGTAATAGGTTTACCCTTTCAACTCATGTATGCAGTTACAGGAGCATTTTTCGGGTTGCTCACCTTGATTTTGTTACCAACCGTAATTCTATTATACCAAGGCGATACCACTAAGATTTTTGCGAAAGTTCAGCCTCAGCAAGCTATCCAGGTTGCTAAAGATGCGCCAAAAGCCAATCACCTTAGCCTTTCTGAACTAGCCAACAAGATCAAAACTTCCTACCCTAATCACGAGATTAAGCGCGCCCAATTACGGAACTACGGCAGAGCAGACGCTGTAGTCACCTGGCAATTAGATGATGATAAAACCATCACCGCTCCGGGCGTAATATCGATGAATATGAGTGATGGGAAAGTATTAGCAGCGTACAGTATTCTTCCGGATAAGAAAACTTACAGAAGTTCCGTTACCGATTTTATTTTCAAATTGCACTTTGCCAACTTCGGAAGCATAAGTTTGAGGGTAATCTATTTCATACTTTCCATGATAACTTGTTTCATGATTATCAGTGGGGTGTTAATTTGGAGAACAGCTCGAAATAACAATCGCTATACCGCAAAACAAAAGCTCTTCCACCACCGGGTAACGAAGGTTTATCTTGCCATTTGCCTAAGCATGTTTCCTGCTTTTGCCATGCTCTTCATCGCGAACAAAACAGTTCCTATGGAAATGGTGGGCAGAGCGGCTCTTGTAAATGCCATCTTTTTTGTCTTTTGGCTAGCCATCACCATCGCCGGACTTTTCTGGAATAACTATGCGCAACAAAATAGGAACTACCTGATACTTGGTGGTTTCCTTGCCCTCCTCATTCCGATTGCCAATGGCATAGTCACCGGCGGTTGGGTATGGACTACGATAGTTAGTTACCCATCCGTAGCTTACGTAGATTTGTTTTGGCTAATGGCAGGACTAACCTCCCTCTATCTATCCTTCTACCAACTGAAAGCAGCTCCAAGCAGTAATCCCCAAATTAAGCAGGATATCAAGATCCCTGCACCTGAAATGTCAAATGCCTAAAGGCCATAGCCAACCACACGTTACCCCTGGGCAAACCAACAATCTTTCCAGGGGTAATTTTTCACCCTCCCATTCACACCAAGTTGTGACAAAGCAGGCTAAGCCAATAATCCTTGACTAATCGCTTCAGCAGCCAACCTTCCAGACTTCATAGCCGCATTGATAGAACCATTCATCAGATGATCTCCCGCGATGAATAGCCCTGGTCTGAGGGAGAGCTGGTCTTGAGTTACTTGATTGACAACTTGCGTCTGATCAGGCAGTGCATAATGAACCTGCCGCGTGTGCAGATGGCTCCAATCCTCTACGCCTTTACCAAACCAAGTAACTAACTCCCTTCGCACCATTTTCTCCAAATTACCTTCCGGTACATCTGACGCGCCCAGCACAGAAATGGAAACCAGATGTTGTCCCGCTGGCGCGTATCCCTCCGCCACTTGGCTAATGGTACAGATATTATTAGCAATGCGGTTTGGCAAGGTGTTCAGGGCAATTAGTTTTTGCTGAATAGGAGGCTCCACCGTCGTAAAGTGTAAGTGTGTAGTACTTTGGTGCCGGGTACTTACGGCAGTTAACTCTTTCACTATGCTGGTGGCTTCCGTAGCCACTAATATATTTGGCGCAGTAAAACTTGAGCCGTCAGCTAGCTGCACCGTCTGTCCCTTAATTTGGGTAACCTTAGCACCAGTAACTAAAGACTGATCAGGAAGACCACTTGCCATCTGCTTGGCTATTTCTTCCATCCCCAAATTAGGAATAGCGGCGTAGCCTGATCCAAACATTTTAAACACAAAATCAAACATACGTCGACTGGTCGACAGTTCACTCTCCAAGAAAATACCGGAGAAAAAGGGGGTAAAAAAAGAATCGACCATCCTAGCACTAAATCCATATTCCTGGCTTAACACATCCGCAGTAGTCTTCTCGTTTCGCTGAAAGATTTGCTCGATCGGCAATCTTGAAAGTCTCCAGTTCAGTTGTAGAATTCGGAGTTTATCCAGCAATGAACCTGCTTTTGAAAAAAGGGTAGGAAAAAGACTGGATAAATCCCGAAGGGGATCCCCAATTCTATCTTGTCCTCCATCTGGATATAATAACACAGCACCAGGCTGAAACTTACGAAGTTGTAGCGCATTGTAATCCAATTGAGCCTGCGCCTCTGGATAGGCAGTCAGCAAAACCTGGAAGCCATGATCCAGTCGATAACCATCTACTACATCCGTCTTCACTCTACCTCCCAACCGATCACTCGCCTCTAACAAAAGGAAATCAATTCCCTTGGATTGTAAATGTCGAGCAGCTGTTAAACCAGCCAATCCACCACCAATAATGATTACGCTAGGAGTCATCTGTTCCGTTTTATAACGAAACTCAAAGTGTGCCCAGAAGTTCACTAAATGAGACTATTCTCAAACCTTTCTTCCTTTTTTGGGTTAGAGTACTGCCTACAATGGCAACTTTCAACAAAATTAATCGTAATGCGAAACGCATACGCTGACATTGAAAATAAGCAAACACCCCTCATTACCATTCGCTTTACGGGTCATGCTGCGACTGACGAAAGTTTCCAACAGTATTTAGATGATTTGGAAAGCTTATACGACGCCCAGCAACCGATCTCTTTGATCTTTAATGCCGAAAAAGCCGTATTGCCAAAGTTTAAGCATCAGCAAAAACAGGCACAGTGGCTAAAGGATAAGGAGGCATTGATGCGAGCATACTGTCGAGGTACTGCCTACGTGATCCAAAGCACAGTAATTCGCTGGGTATTGAAGGCCATTTTTGCCTTGCAAGCACAGCCGGTACCCTACGCCATTGTGGATACACAACAGGCGGCAGAAACCTGGGCACAAAATCAACTCAAACAAAAGCAGTAGCCTTTCTTTCTTTAGAAACCACCCTGAAACATAGCGGATACAAGAGTTTGAAAATCACCTAGTCTCTACCTTAAATCTGGGCATTGGTCGTTGCGTAAGGATGTCCACGTACTTCTTCTTGTTTCCTCCTTAGATTCTGGATCAGCCACCTAAAAAGTAACCTTTTTTGAATCCTATTAGCCGTCTATCATGCCCTTTCTAAACATGATAGCCTCTGGTGGTATTCGTTCATTAATCAAATTTGACATCATGAAAAGGAATTTGGTAAATCCATTTCTCTTTGCGCTTATCCTCTGTTTAGGCTTACACTCTTGCGCAGAAGCGCCCAAAAACATTGTTGAGACAGCTACCGCTACAGAATCTTTGTCTACCCTAGTTTCAGCACTACAAGCTGGCGAGCTCGTAGAAACCTTAAATGGTGAAGGCCCATTTACGGTCTTTGCACCTACTAATGCTGCCTTCGCTGCTTTGCCGGAAGGCACCTTAGACAATCTGTTGAAACCAGAAAACAAGGCACAACTACAGGCCATCTTGACCTATCATGTGGTGGCTGGCAACATCCTCTCTACCGCTCTATCCGATGGACAAAAAGCAGCTACCGTACAAGGGGAAGAAATTACCGTTGATTTAAGTGATGGCGTAAAAATCAATGGAGCCACCGTTACCTCGGCAGACATCTCTACGGCCAATGGTACTGTACACATTATCGACCAAGTGATCCTACCTCCATCCATGACGGCGGAGGAGCCTAAAACCATCGTCGATTTGGCAGTGGGCACCGAAAATCTATCGACTTTAGTAGCCGCCGTTCAGGCGGGTGGTCTGGTAGAAACACTAAGCAGTGACGGTCCATTTACAGTCTTTGCACCTACCGATGAAGCATTTGCTGCTCTTCCTGAAGGCTTATTAGAGGATTTGTTGAAACCAGAAAACAAAGATAAGCTCGTAAGCATCCTAACTTACCATGTAGTAGGCGCCAAGGTCATGTCTACCGATTTGTCGGATGGACAGAAAGCAGCTACCGTACAAGGAGAGGAAATCACTGTTGATTTATCCGATGGGGTGAAAATAAGTGGGGCCACAGTTGTAGCGCCGGATGTAGAAGCCTCGAATGGGGTGGTACACGTGATCAATCAAGTGATCCTACCTCCATCTATGCAGTAATGTAGCTATTAGTGTCTTGATATAGTGAAGCCTGAAGAAATCAGTTCTTTAGGCTTTCCTTTTCCTTCTGCAAGGCATTGGATACTTCCAATCCCTCATCGTACCCCAGTGCCCAAATGCTAATTCCTCCCAACCCTTGTTCGATAGCCCATCTATATTTGTGACTTAGCGTTAGGTTATCATCTGACCAGACCTTCAGATATCGATACTTCGTATCTACTTTTTTAGAGGGAATATCACTTGCCTCATAAACCAGGAAAGCATTTTGGCTCGTTTCTGAGTATTGAAAGTTGAGGCTTTTCGTTTTTCCGAAAATTCTCTGTAGGCCTCCAAATGTATTATGTTCCAGAAATTCTGATGGAGTAAAAGGTTCTGTACTGGCAGAGCCCCAAACGGTACCATAGAATGGAAGCCCCAATATTAGCTTCTCCTTACTGATGCCTTGGGCGACCAGATATTCAATGCTGGAAGCTGTACTAGCTTTGCCATCCGTGGTTTCTAAAGGGGCTAGTGGACCATCAATTTGCAAAGAATCGTATTTAGAAAAATCATAGGCTGCAAAAATAAATTGGTCAACAAGCGTATCCAACTGCTCTAGTTGGTAGAAATCTTGATCATGGTAGAATAAGCCCACGTGCACCAAATAGGTCTTAACTTTTTCGTTTTTCAGATTCAAGCTATCCGTTTGGCTTCCAAAGTCAAGAAAGGTATTTCTTGGTGCATATTTATTGTTGTAAATAGTTGAATTCAAGCTTTCTTGTAGGCGCACAATGAATTGCGTAAATTTTTCTCCGTAATTCCTTGGCATTTCTTCAAAATTGACATTGATCCCATCAGCATCTGTCTTTTCAAGCAGCGTGGCTAATAACTCAAACAGTTTTTCTTGTTGGCCAGATGCATTATCAAGAAATACCTTATTCTCTGTTCTACCATGGTTTGAGATGGATAAGAGTACTTGGCAATCCTTTTGATGGGCCTTCTGTACTAAATCACCCACCTTAAAGTTATCCATCTCCATCGCGTTGGTAAAACTCCCCGTTTTAGGGTCGAGCTGATAACTATACAACGAAATACGATCCAAAAAATCAAAGTTATAATTCTCGTAGGTACCCCCCATCCAGTAGGGATGATAACCGTGCACAATATGACTAGAAACAGGTTCGAGGATAGGAACAGGAGACTTGATGGATTGATAAATCCATATGGATGCCATAATAATCAGCAGAGGCAGCCCCCACAGCAGCAAATTCTTGTTCAGCCTGCTAATACCGTTCCATGATCGTTGGGGACTCACTACCTTTGTTTGCACATCAGGGGCTTGCGCAATACGCTCATTCGCGACGACTTGCGTTGCTCGTTGATGAAAATAGAATTGCCCCCCTTTGTGACCCACATTTGGGATAGGTTCACCCCTGGGGGTTTGTGAGGCGTTATATACCGTTGATTCAATCACATGCTCAATGAGACTCGTGACGGGAATATGATCTTGTTGGTTGTGCTCCAAATATTGTAGTAGCGAATCCGCAAAGGGACTATGATCCCCAGGTTTTCCATCCGAAACAACTTCATTACGGCCCGAGGTGATGAGCCAGCGGGAGGGCAGGCTTTCCAAACGTTCCACCCCTCGAAGTTTCCTTTCCAAGAAAAGAGAGCCAGAAAAACAGGAATCTACCACCAATAAAGTGTGATGTGACCGGATCGCCTTCAAGTACTTAATGATTCGACTATTGGAAAGATACGTTCCAGGTTGAGAAAGTCGACCTTCGACCGGGACCCAATAACCTTCATCAATACTCTTTTCATACTCGCCGTGACCGGAAAAATAAATGACTACATTATCTCCTTCTTCTACCTTATCGACTAGTTCGGAGAGCGCTTTAAAAATATTGTTTTGCGTCGCTTCCTGATCAAATAAGGTAACTAAATGTTTCTCCTGAAATTGGAAGCGTTTAATCAGAATATCCTTGAAAGCCTTAGCGTCTCTAACTGCATTGTATAGTTTCGGGCAATATTGATATTTATCGATTCCAATCACCAATAAATGAGTCGCACCCTTTCGGGTACGTTCTTCCCTGCTCGCCTCTCTGCCAATTCCTCTTTCTGTTGACCTCTCTGCCATTTGAAATTAGTGATTAAGTCCTTCATATGAAGGTATCATATTAGCTCTCAATAATAATACAACATTACCAGTTTTCCTGGAAATACCCTATTATCATCCTTTGTCCCATCACACATCAACTTGTAGTGTACTGGTTTCTTCTCTACAATCTGAGGCTATTAGTTAAGGGCATACTTCCCTAGCTTGTACCGCTGGAATCGAATCAAGGTTTGATAGCCTTGCTTTGTAGAGACTGTAACTTGGCCTTTCAATTTTTTACTTAAAATCTTCACCAATTCCGTTCCAAAGGAAGTTGATGATCGCTTTCTGGTCTTTTCAACAAGGCCTACTCCATTATCTGAAACCTGCAAGCACAATAGTTCTTCGCTGTTGATCCACAACTTAATTTCAATCACGCCTCCTTTATCACCTGGAAAGGCATGTTTTAGCGCATTGGTTAGCAATTCATTGATCACCAAACCTAAGGGGACCGCAGAATCCACATCTAAGGGAGGAATCTCGATAGAAGTCTTGACCTCAATCCGTTCTTCTGCACCAAAAGAGGCCAACAACTGGTCTGTTAGATCCCTTACGTAGTCCTCCATTCGCACCGATGCCAAATTCTCTCCTAGATATAACCGTTGATGAATAAGTCCGATAGTTTGAACGCGATTCCGGCCATCTGCCACGGCATTTAGAGCTGCCGGATCTTGAATATAGTCAGCCTGCAGATTCAATAAGCTAGATAAAACTTGTAGGTTATTATTCACCCGGTGATGAATCTCTTTGATCAAAAACTCCTTTTCCTCGTTTCTCTGCTCCAGCACTTGATTCGATCTTCTTTTAATCAGATAAGCCCGCCAAAGTGCAATGGCACTCCATGCCAAAAGAATGACGATAGCGATGGCGAACGAAAGTTCTTTTTGCTTCTGGCGAATAGCCTCTTCCTGCTTTTCCGTTTGATACTTGGCTTGCATTTCGGACTGAAGTCGATCCGCTCTTTCCGTGAAGAAACTGTCCCTCAGGCTAGAATAGGTCGACATATGCTGCAATGCGGTGTCATATTGTCCCAAGCCCTTGTGGGCCACACTCAGTTCCCGATAAATCTCGTGAAAATAGTAGTTATGGACTCTTTCAAACTTCGTCTTCATGGCGGCTTCAAACTGGGCTATGGCGAGTTCATGCTGCCCTTGTTTGTTGTATAGCCTCCCAGAGCCGATGTAAGGAAAAGTCTCTAGGTTTTTGTCCTTATACACCTTTGCGTATTCAATAGCCTTCTGGTAAAACTGTCGTGCCTTTTCGAATGCGCCTTGCTCCTGGTAAATATCGGCCATGAAGGTATTGGTGTAGATCAGATCGATATTGTAATTATTCTTCAAGGCAATCTCAGTACAAGTCTGGTAATGATACAAGGCTTCCTCAAATCGTTTTGCGCCCTTATAGTTATTCCCCATAACCAAATGATAGTAGCCCTTTAGTTCATCGGGCGCCTCAGGTGCCGTACTGTACACTGCTCTTTTCATGATGGCAATCCCTTCTTCGAATCTATCCATCTTGAAGTATAGCTTACCCAATCCAATAAAAGCTTTGTCTAGCCCAATTTTATCATCTGACGATTCAAAAAGACGAAGCGCTTCGAAAATTTCCCGAGTTGCCTTTTCAAATTCGCCATTGTTTTCAGCCATGTAGCCCAACCTCAGATGTCCCTGGGCCTCGCCCGCAGGATGATTTTTCTTACGAAATAGTTCGATAGCTTGTGTAGCATAGTATCTCGCAGAATCCTGGTTCATGTAGCTATCGTAGTTGTGGCTGATCTCAATCATGGCATATCCCATCCGGATCCGATCACCCAAGCGCTCTCCCAATTGCAAAGCCTCAAAGCCATAGGACTTGGCCTTTTCCAGGTCTTGCCAATTCAGCAAGTCTGCTAGTTCAATTAAAACATCCAACCTTCTTTCTCCTTCTGGCAATGTTTCCAACAAGCTAAGTAAACTATCCGATTGGGTACCATGAGCACGGATAGACGTAAAGGAAAGTAGCTGTAGCAGTAACAAGAGTGCTAAGCAGGATGATGACCGGTATGGCTTAAGATGGAATAGCTTTTTCATATGACTAGTCACGAAGTAATGGCTGATCTCATCCCAAATTACAGAATTAGTTTCACTATTCGTCTAGCACCTAATCTGTCGCTATCAGAGAGATGTAAAAAACTAATTACCGAGCGGTGTTCACTTTTCGCCTTTGCCTTTGGATCATCATTTGGTGAAAGGAGATATGGGAAATAGTATCAAGAGGATTGAAAAGGCCTCTTGACAATTGCGGGCATGCGACCGATAGGGTGAAGATTGTGAACTTGAAAGTCCACCCTGAACAATATGGGCCAGACTTAGTTTTACGTACGGCTATTGGGCCCGTCTAATGCTAGTAAGTTTTCGAGCAATGAGGCAAGAACTTCTTTATTCTAGACTACTCTCAGCAAACACCAAGCATCGCAGTGAGCAAATCATTGTACGCATTGCCATTTTAAGTTTTGTACTGCATCTACTCTTGATCTTCTTAGTAGATTTTCACTGGATCGATTTACCTGATCCTTCTAGATTATTGAGCGATCCTATTACGGCTATCTATACCCCATTCTCCTTTATCCTATTGTATGAGGTTTACTTGGTAGTCTACTATCTCCCAAAATCCATCACTACTTACATTGGAAAGCAATATGAGATCATTACGCTGATCATTATCCGGAGGATTTTCAAGGACATTTCCAATCTAGAACTAACGGGAGATTGGTTTTCCGTGAAGTACAATATTCAATTCACTTTCGATATCCTGGCTACGATCGTTTTGTTCTTCCTCATTCTGGTCTTTTATAGGTTGAACAAACAGCGAGAGAGTTGGCAGACACCAAGTCTCCCCCCTACTCCTGCCGTGGAAAAGTTTATCCACCGAAAAAAATACATTGCGATTATACTCGTTCCCGTCTTTTTACTACTTGCGGTATTTGTCTTTGGTCGCTGGGTGTATGAAAGTTTCTTCTCAATTGATCAGATCATGGATTCTCTTCGCAATGTCAACAATATCTTCTTCAATGAATTCTTTACCATCCTGATCCTAACGGATGTTTTGCTGCTATTAACCTCTTTTCTCATTTCGGATCAATTCAGCACTGTTATCCGAAACTCAGGCTTCTTGATTTCTACCATCTTGATTCGATTATCCTTTGGGGCTGAGGGTTGGTTAAACGTTACCCTAATTATTGTAGCAGTCTTATTTGGAGTACTAATACTTGCCATTCATAACCAGTACGAAAAACTGGGTCAACCAGCCATAACAGAGGAAAGCTAAGTAAGCGTGAATTGGCCTGAAAGTGAAGTAAGCTAGAAAACAATAGGAAGTCTAGCTTTTGTGCCGGAGTTGAAACTTGGAATTGTTACGGATTAAAACCGGAATGACCACTAGTGTAGCATCAACGGAATTTAAGCATGCTATTTTGGCTGATTGAAATTCTGTTGACGCTATTTGTGGGTAAAATGAGTAGAGCGTTGCCTTTTACCCAAAAGGGAAAGGGAAATTAAATCTACCTACTCAGGACTAGAGCGCTCGTAGGCAAATCCACCACCACCTTGGTTAGACCAACTCGTGAACTTCAGCTGTATGAATATTTTTTCTTCTACCAATTGAAGCACTAAGTCTTTCCCAACTACATTCTTTGGCTTACCGACAGCCGAGCGAAATGTTCTGAAATCTAAGTCGTCAATTTCATCGATGGAACCAATAGCCCAAAGTGTTCCTCTCGGACTACTGCCTGACTCTGCCTGACTTTCAGATTTTGCATTGTAGATTTGCCCTCCCCCATTATCTCTGGTAATCCACACCAAGTCCGTAATTCGATCTTGATTTTCCTCCAGAGAGGGGTCAGCAGCATTGGCCTTATTAAAAGTGATATTATCACCCACCCAGACAATTCTTTCATCTTCTGTTCCAGATTCTGGAGTTGGGTCATCTAAGCTGTCCTTGGTACAGGCAAAGGAGAGCGTAAGGAGCATCAGTACGGCGACGGATCTTATCAATTGCATAAGCTTGAAGGTATTTTGTGAAGCTAACCCTACACCCCACAAATAGTTTATGGAAAAAACAGCTTAGAGCAAAAAGCGGACAGAAATAGGGTTGGAAAGTTCTTCTTAGCTAATTTTTCGTAGGAAATGAGAGGGCAGTTGAGTCACTTCAGCACTTCCCAAATACCAACCCATTCTCCCCAGAACCCCACTTTTACTTACCATTTAGCCCCTGATCTAAGAGGAACACTGCCCATTCTCCCCAGAACCCGCCCATTCCCACCTTTAATTTTTATCCTAGACAAATAGCCCCTAATCTTGTAGCCAAGTCCACAAGGATATTCTTAAAAACTCAAAGTAAATGACTCGCTATTATGCTAACAAGACTAAAGCTCATCGCTTGGCTATCGCTCTTTTCTGTCTCCTTAAGCGCACAACAAAACATCAAAGGAATTGTGCTGGATAAACAATCAGAAATGCCTTTGATTGGAGCTACTGTACAGGTACTTGGTGTGGAACAAAACATAGGTACGGTTACCGATATCGATGGTGCCTTTACCCTAGAAGATGTCCCCATTGGTAGAAACACTATTGCCATTTCTTACTTAGGTTATCAATCGATGACCGTTCCCAATATCTACCTGACCGCCGGGAAGGAAGCCTATCTAGAAATCAAATTGGAGGAAAACATTGAACAGCTCTCAGAAGTTGTCGTTACTGCCGAGGTTCAAAAGGACAAGGCACAGAATGAACTCGCCACCGTTTCAGCTCGAACCTTTAGCGTGGAAGAAGTCAATCGTTATTCTGGTGGGCGGAGTGACGTGGCCAGGCTTGCCGCTAACTTTGCTGGAGTTTCTACGGCTGATGATGCTCGTAATGATATTGTAATTCGCGGTAACTCCCCTACTGGAGTGCTTTGGCGTGTCGAAGGTATACCCATCCCTAATCCCAACCACTTCTCCGCTACGGGGACTACGGGCGGGCCAGTCAGTGCCTTGAACCCGAATATGATCAAGAACTCCGATTTCATGACCAGCGCCTTTCCTGCCGAATACGGTAATGCCTTGGCAGGTGTATTCGATCTCGGTTTCCGAACGGGAAACAAGGATAAGCATGAGTTTACCGCCCAAGTTGCTGCGGTCACCGGATTCGAAGGCATGGCAGAGGGCCCGATTAACAAGGAAAATCGCTCGTCTTATTTGGTCGCTGCCAGATATTCCTTTTTAGGCCTAGCAACTGAACTAGGCTTACCCATCGGCACCAATGCTACACCCAATTACCGAGATATAGCCTTTAATATTCAGCTAGGAAAAACCAGTGTTGGGCAAGTCTCTTTTTTCGGGATCGCAGGTAGTAGTGACATCGACTTTCTACACGACGAAGTGGATGAGCAAGATCTTTTTGCCGCAACCGATGAAGATCTTTTTGTTCGCTCCAATTTTGGTGTGGTGGGTCTAAAGCACAACTTAATCTTGGATCAAAACACCTACTGGCGAACCATCATCGCAGGATCCACTTCTTCCACCACAATAGATCAAAATCGCTTCTTCAATCTCGATCAAGGAGACGAAACCTCCACCTTAATTGGTGAAATTAACAATACCGAAACTCGACTCACCCTATCCTCTTTTGTCAACCGGAAATTCAGTGCTCGATTGACAGCAAGAGCTGGCGTTTTATTCGAACAATTCAACTATGATTTGGCCAATCGCACCCGAGAGTTTACACCTGACTGGCTAACCACCTATGCCTTCGATGACAATACAGGACTCTGGCAGGCCTTCGTACAAACACAGTATAAAATAGATAAAGCCTTCACCCTAAACCTTGGCCTTCATACCCAGCTACTCACCCTCAATGATGATTTCGCTTTAGAACCTAGAGCCGCATTGAACTATAAATTCCAAAATGGCCAGACGCTAAGTTTAGGTTATGGCATCCACTCCCAGGTGGCTCCACTTCCGATCCTATTGGCTCAGGAGGAAGTATCGCCTGGCGAATTGATGGAGACCAATCGCGACCTCGCTGCTACTCGAAGTCAGCACTTTGTACTAGCCTATGATGTCAGATTGGGTCAGGATTGGAGATTGAAAGCGGAAGCCTATTACCAGTACATCGACAAAGTGCCAGTGGAACCATTTCCAACTAGTTTCTCGCTCTTAAACGAAGGTGCTGATTTCGGATTCTCTGATGATCGATTTAGTTTGGTTAATGAGGGGACGGGTACCAATCAAGGTGTTGAATTGACACTGGAAAAGTTCTTTAGCAAAGGCTATTATAGTTTGATCACCTTTTCCTTGTATGATTCCAAATACAAAGGTAGTGATGGAGTGGAGCGCAATACCGCCTTTAACAACAAATATGTGGCTAATTTCTTGGCAGGACGAGAGATTAAGATTGGCAAAGACAAACGCAATGCTTTAACCTTTGACACCAAGCTGACTACTGCTGGGGGACGTTATTATACCCCGGTAGACTTGGCTGCTTCACAGGCCGCTGGTCAGGAAATCCTACTGGAAGATCAGGCTTTCAGCGAACGCTTCAGTCCTTACTTCCGCCTGGATGTGAAATTTGGGATGAAACTCAATAGCAAACGCCGCAAGGTTTCTCACCAATTCTACTTCGATATACAGAATGTGACCAACAACCAAAACGTATTTGCTCGCAGATATAACCGCTTGACCAATGAGGTCAACGAAGTGTACCAGATTGGATTTTTCCCCGACTTTATGTACCGCTTGCAGTTTTATTGAGGCTAATAACTGGCAAGGCCCCGCAGCTTAGTTTTGAACTGTGGGGCCTTTCTCTGCATTCGGTTCTATTCAGTTCTAATGGCCTTGACTGGATTTGCTAAGGCAGTAATGATGATTTTGTAGCTAACCGTTGCTAATGCGATCAGTAGCACCAGCACCGTAGAAACAACAAAAGCATTAGCCCCTAAAGAAATCCGGCTGGCAAAATTTTCAAGCCATTTATTCATTAACAGATAGATGGCTGGCCAGGCCAGGATGTTTGCAATTAATATCAACCACAGAAACTCCCGGGATAATAATTGAACTATATTAGGTACACTGGCCCCCAGAATTTTACGAATGCCAATCTCTTTACTACGATTGAGGGTATTGAAGCTGGATAGACCGAATAGTCCCAAGCAAGCCACAAAGATGGCGAAAGCCGCGAAAAGGGTAAATACCCGACTAAACTTGCGATCATTATCGTATTGCCGATTGTAGAACTGATCGAGGAAAAAATAGTCAAAAGGGTTCCCGGGAAAGAAGGACAGGTACGTGTTTTGCACATCTTGGAAGGTCGATTGATAATTGCCTCCGGTCAGCTTGAGGGTATAATAACTGGAAGCCCCAGGTACCAAAGGAAAAGCAATTGGGGCCACGTCTGTCTTTGCTGACATCTGATTGTAATCTGCTACTACTCCTACCACTGTATGTGGCTTACTCCAAAAAGTCACCTGTTGTCCAATTGCGCTTTCATTATCTTCAAACCCCAAGTACTGAATGGCCGCTTCGTTCAATACTAAGGCAGAAGTATCCGTGGAAAAAGAAAGGCCGTAATTCCTTCCCGCTACGATATCAATTTTGTAGGTATCAAAATAATCATAGTCCACGCCCGCATTATATATGATTTTGAATTTATCTACAGATTCCTCTTGACGCTTGATACTGTTGGTCCAAAATATCTCATCACCTGGCACATTAGAAGAAGATGCCACGGCTGAAATACTAGCCTTCTTGGTCAATTCTTCCTTGAAGGCCTTACTCGTTGACTCAAAGAGCGAGTCAACGGCAAACACCTCAGGACCTCTAACTACCAACGTTTCCGTCATATCAAAGCCCAAATCAATCTTACGCATGTGTGATAGCTGCTGGTACACGATAATCGTGCTAGCAATGAGAATAGCGGAAGCTGCAAATTGGAAGACTACTAGCCCTTTTCGGAGAAGCTGTCCCGTTTGCTTGCTAGATAGCTTGCCTTTTAGCACCGAAGCAGGACGGTAAGAAGATAGCACAAAAGCCGGGTATAATCCAGCAATTAAGGAACCAATCACCAACACTCCAGCAACGGATAACCAGAAGGTAGCATCCGACAAAAAGGCCAAATTGAGACTGGAGTCTGTCAATCGATTAAAGGCTCGAATGCCCAAAGTCACGATACCTAAGGCAATGCCCAGGGCGAATAGATTCAGAAAAAAAGACTCCGAAAGAAATTGATTGACTAACTGACTACGGGTTGCGCCCAAGGTTTTCCGCACACCTACCTCCCGGGCTCTTTCAATAGACCTGGCAGTAGACAAATTGATGTAATTGACCCAGGCGATCAATAAGATAAAAAATGCAATGATCACTAAGAAGGCTACCGCATCTCCATCTCCTTGTTCTTCTGGCTCTGATTCCTGTAAGAGATTGGAATACAAATGAATGTCCGTAATGGCTTGCAGCGGGAAATCATTGTGAAAGTTGTTTTTCTCATACCTTTCACCCCGCTCTTCCCATAGGAACTCCCGGAATCTCTCGTCAAAATCCTTCGAATCGGTCCCGGGCTGCAACAGCACGTAGGTATTGAAATCGTACCAACCCCACGCTGTTTCAGAGGCAGCATTACCATCCTCATCACGTGTGTTGTTATTGAGTGTTTCGTAAGAGATGAGGATATCGAATTTGATATGAGAGTTATCTGGCACATCCTTGGCTATTCCCACAATTTCCACCTTATCGTCCCCATCTATTTCCAATGTCCGCCCTAATGGATCAGCACCCTTGAAATACTTTTCGGCTAAATGCTCGGAAATAATGGCGGTATTCGGATCCGCAAAAGAAGCCAGATTGCCGGCCACCAATGGGAAGTCAAAGATCTCCAGGAAGGATTTGTCCGCGATATGCATTCGCTTTTCATAATACCGAACATCTTCATAAGTGACGACAGCTGACATAGGGAAAGCCCGAGCATACTCACGAACCTCAGGCATCTTCTCTTTCATAAATGGTCCTACTCTGGGTACTGCAGCTGCACAGTCTACTTCCAAATTCCCTCCCCGAAAAATCTGGTAACGGACCCGGTAGAGGTCCTCATGGTTGCTATGGAATTTATCATAGCTTCTTTCATACCAGACATATTGGAGAATAAATAAGAAGGCAGCTATTCCTAGCGCTAGGCCCAAGATATTGAGGCCGGAGTAAACCTTGTTCTTGGACATGGTACGGAAGGTCGTACGCAAATAGTTCTTTGCGAGTGCAAAAGCATCAGTGTTTTTCATTACAGTCAGGTTAAGGGTGTATAATTTCCGGGTTACTTACCTACCCAATATAATGATTTTCAGTCTTATTCTGGATAAAGATTTCCATCAAAGATGAAGCTGAGTCCTAAGGGCTTAGGTGGCAAGGGTGGTTGTTGGTCAGAAGACGCAACAATGGCGAGGGAGCAGGGATTTTCAGGAAACCATAGCCGTCGTTCGGTGTTATCACCAACGACTAATGCTAAGGGCTTAGACGGCACGGATGGTTGTTGGTCAAAAGACGCAATAACGGCGGGGGAGCATGGGTTTTCACGAAACCATAGCCGTCGTTCGGTGTTATCACCAACGACTAATGCTGAGGGCTTAGGAGGCAAGAATGGTTGTTGGTCAGAAGACGCAATAACGGCGAGGGAGCATGGATTTTCAGGAAACCATAGCCGTCGTTCGGTGCTTGTCTAGTAGCCAGATAGGCTCCCATAGCCGTCGTTCGGTGCCCGTCCAGCAGCCAGATAGATTTTCACCAACGACTAACATTAGCCACAGACACTTCTAGCGAAAATTCGCTAAAACAACTCATTTAGTCTACTCCATCCTTCTTTTAGTCTATTTAAAAGGAGGATTACTGGCTGAAACCTGCAGCTTGGACCTGCTTTGTAAAACACATTTCCTTAAATCTCTAAAAACTTGGGAAGATGAATATTTACGAAAACCAGAACACGAAGTCGTTTTACAATATGGCGTGGATCGCCTTCAGCATAGCCTTCATCGGTATGATTGCTGGTTTAGTTTATTTGCAAGCTGATGTAGCGATGAAAGGCTTTTTGGCCATGTCCTATTTATTCACTGTTACCTCCTGTTTCACCGTCGCTAAGGTAGTTCGGGATAGACATGAGTCAGAAAAAATCGTGAATAAGGTGGAGAATGCTAAAACTGAAAAATTCCTTAATGAGCGGGATGTGATTGCGTCCACCATGTAGTGGGAAAGAGGCGAATCATAAGCTAGTGGTAAACCTGTATCATAGCCAGATGGAGCCTCTGCAGCCGTCGTTCGGTGCCTGTCTAGCTAGCCAGATAGATTTTCACCAACGACTAATGCTTGGTCCTAAGGGCCTAGGCGGCAGGGATGGTTGTTGGTCAGAAGACGCAACAACGGCGAGGGAGCAGGGGTTCCACCTAGCCCACCGTCATTGTGTATGGGTCTGCGTACCTCCAGCAACCTGGCCTTCCTCAGCTGTCGTTCGACGCCCGTCTAGCAGCCAGATAGAGCTCCCATAGCCGTCGTTCGGTGTTATCACCAACGACTAATGCTGAGGGCCTGGGCGGCAGGGATTTCCACCAAAGATGAAGCTGAGTCCTAAGGGCTTAGGCGGCAAGGATGGTTGTTGGTCAGAAGACGCAACAACGGCGAGGGAGCAAGGATTTTCAGGAAACCATAGCCATCGTTCGGTGCCTGTCCTAGCGGCCACAAAGATTTTCACCAACGACTAAGGCTGGGCCCTAGGGTTTAGGCGGCAAATGTCAAAAAGTCTCAGCAAAATGCTCCGGTACAATCAGCACCTCTTTCACCTCCTCTTCCATTAAGCGCGTCCGTACGACTAAATCCTTGAACCCTGGCTCCACCTCACTAAAGGCAAAATAAAAAAGGAGTGCTAATTCATAACGCGAAAATAAGGAGCGCAAAGTATTGAGAAAGAACGCCTGCTCAAGCTCACTCTCCAGCGCGTAAGCCATGAGGTGTCTAATATTTTTGAAGTAGACTTCGATGGTTCCCTTTTCATTCCGAAAATAGTCCGCGAAGTAGTCCTTGACGAGCTGCTTGCCTTTGGGGCCATGCAATTCTTCATCATTCCGAAACTTCCGACGATGCGTCCGGTACCAGGAAAACAAGGCTTCCCTGCCCGTATGTACACTTTCTGCCCCTCCAAAGACTTCCACATATTTAATGGCATCGAGGTTGCGAAAATGAATATCAACTAGCTGAAAGAAATTGCTGCGGCGAGTCGGCAGTGCACTATCCTTTATTCCGCTGGCTACCTCCTCTTTCTTGAGGCAACTTTCATCCAAATCGGAAATAAAATTCAGCAAGACGCTGCGTAATCGGTCTTGCCCCACCGCAATTTGCTCGTAGGGTAGCATATTCATACCAGAGACGTACATCAAGTCATTGTATTTGGATTGAAGCGCAATAAAATCATCATAAACTTTGCCATTGGTGGCCAAAACTTCTTCTACCGCTTCAATGCCATAGTTCAATCCTTTAGCGACTCGGGATTTTAGGGTGACTTTTAGTTTTTTAAGGTCCATGTTTGCAAATTGGTGTTATGCTGCTAATATGCATTTTTTCTCCCCACAAGTTCTTGAAAACTCATTACTTTTAGCAAGAAGTGATTTCATAAAGTTATTGTCTAAGAATCAAATACCACAATCCATGCCTACACCTTTTAGAACCTTATTCGGCCTGGCCTTATTATTAATGCTCATGTTGAATCCTTTACAGGCACAAAAAAATGGTGGCTATCAATCACCGCCTTCCTCCATCGCGGATCTCGTCAATGCTCCTCAAACACCTGACGTTAGCCTCAATGGGAACGGAGAGTGGATGATATTGATGGAAAAACCCGGCTATCCCTCGATCGATCAGCTTGCACAGGAAGAGTTGCGTATCGCGGGTTTACGAATTAATCCACGCACCAACGGCAGTTCACGAAGTAGAAGCTACAATGGTCTGTCTTTGAAGAACATCAAGACAGGAAAAGCCTTTCCCGTAAAAGGTCTAGCAGAGAATCTGCTGATCGAGAACACGAGTTGGTCACCAGATGGCACAAAAATGGCCTTCACCAATACACTTGCCGAAGGCTTAGAACTTTGGGTCGTAGATGTGAATACCCAAACGGCAAAAGCACTGACGAAGGCCGAAGTGAATGACGCCATGCGAGGACTTCCTTACGCCTGGCTATCAGACAGTCAAACCTTAATCGTAAAAACAACCGTCGAAGGACGGGGAGACGCCCCTGAGCCTTCTCCGATACCTCCTGGGCCTATCGTGCAACAGACTACCGGTAAAGAAGCTCCCGTTAGGACCTACCAGGACTTGCTAAAGAGTCCATACGACGAAGCATTATTTGAATACTATGCTTCCTCACAATTGCTCAGTATCAATATTGAGAGTGGCAAGACTAGAAAACTAGGTGCTCCGGGCATTCACGTCTCTATGTCGCCTTCTCCAAATGGAGAATATATATTGATCGCTACAGCCCAGCGTCCCTTTAGTTACCTCGTACCTTACTCTCGTTTCCCAACAACTTATCGCCTGATGGGCAGAACAGGAAAAATGGTTTCTAAAGTAGCCGAAATCCCCTTGGCGGAAAATATCCCCAAAGGCTTCGGTGCAACGCGTACGGGACCTAGAAGTTTCTCTTGGAGAGCTGACAAACCGGCCAGTCTGTATTGGGTAGAGGCACAGGATGATGGCGATCCGAAAAAGAAAGTCGAGATCCGTGATCGATTGTTCTACATGGAGGCTCCTTTCAATGGAAAAAGAAGAGCGAGTATCGGTTTCAAGTTTCGCTACAGCGGAATTGTTTGGGGAGATGATGACTTAGCCATTGCTTACGAATCTTGGTGGAGTACCCGAGAACAAATTGTAAGCCGCTTCGCTCCTACTCAGCCAGACTCCAAGGAAACCATATTTGATATTTCCACGGAAGATGCCTACAATAACCCTGGTAGTTTTGCGACCGCGATGAATGCTTATGGCCGCCGTGTATTGCTAAGCGATGACAAGCAGTCCAAATTGTACCTAACTGGAACCGGTGCATCGGCTAAAGGTAACCGTCCTTTTATTCGGGAATTCGACCTAGCTTCTAAAGAGACGAAGGAGCTGTGGCGGTCCAAGGCACCCTACTATGAATACCCCATTCGCATCCTAGATGCAGAGAAAGGAATGGTAATCTCTCGTCGAGAATCCACTAAAGAACCGCCTAATTATTACCTCCGAAATCTCAAGGATGGTAAAATGAAGCCATTAACTGAATTTGCTCACCCTTATCCAGGTTTGGTTGGTATAGAAAAACAAAAAGTCTCCTTTAAACGAGATGACGGACTAGACCTACAAGGAGATCTTTATCTACCTAAAGGATATAATCCTAAGCGCGACGGTCGCTTACCCGTACTAATGTGGGCTTACCCAAGGGAGTACAAGAGCGCCGCTGCTGCCAAACAGGTTTCCGGTTCCCCTTACTCTTTTATCCGTTTGAACTGGGGATCTCCGCTATATTGGGTAACTCGAGGTTATGCTGTTTTTGACCGCGTCAGTATGCCCGTAGTAGGAGAAGGCGAAGACGAGCCCAATGATTCCTTCCGCCCGCAATTAGTAGCCAATGCTGCTGCCGCCATCGATCAGCTAGTAGAAATGGGGATCGCTGACCGAGATCGCATAGGTATCGGCGGACATTCATACGGAGCCTTCATGACGGCTAACCTTCTAGCTCATTCTGATCTTTTTGCCGCCGGCATTGCTAGGAGTGGAGCCTACAACCGTACCTTAACGCCTTTTGGTTTCCAAAGAGAAGAACGTACCTATTGGGAAGCCCCTGAGATCTACTATACCATGTCTCCTTTTATGCATGCTGATAAGATCAACGAACCGCTGCTGATGATTCACGGAGAAGCGGATAACAATAGTGGTACCTTCCCTGTCCAAAGTAAGCGCTTGTACAGTGCGATCAAAGGACTTGGAGGAACGGCGAGATTGGTGATGCTACCGCATGAAAGCCATGGCTATGCTGCTAAGGAGTCTATTCTACATTGCCTTTGGGAAATGGACCAGTGGATGGAGAAATACGTGAAGAAACTAGCCACTCCGTAGTGGAACTGATTAAAATCAATAAGTTATAAGAAGGGCTCGAAGTCAATAGATTGGCTTCGGGCCTTTTCAATTAACTGTTGGCTATTGCTGTACAGCTAATTTTATGACATTCCAATAGCTCGTTTCCAAGGTTCCTTTTTCATAAAAGCCTCGTTGTAGGAGCAGGCGGTGCATTTTGGGTAGATTATAAGGAGGAACAGCCATCAACATATGATGCTCCAAGTGGTAGTTGACATGATAAGGAGCAAAAAGCATTCGTTCCAACCAATTAGCATAGGTGGTTCGAGTATTCTTCATTGGGTCTGATGGGTCATCAACCATAGAGTGTTCTGCCATCGCCCGTACTCGGATCGAAAATTGAAAAGTCGTAAAATAAGCTACGACCCAAAGCAAGAACAGATAGGGAGAAGCCAAAAGACTCAGTACCAGAAAAAGAACTAGATTAGCCAAGATAGGGCCACTTAATTGTCTAAAGAAAGTAATTAGGAATTCACGCCAAGTTCGATCCTTTTGAGAAACTCGCTCCACTTTACCTCCTAAGTTGTATTTGAGATACCCCAAATGAATGGCTATCAACCCCACTAAGCTCTTTACCCCCGTTTGTCCAGAAAGGTCTCGAAAAAACTTACGAAACATGCTAGCGCGTGAGGTTGGGTACCCTCTAGTCAGCAAAAGGTCCGGATCTTCCATCGTTCCTACTTTGACATGATGTTCCCAATGATAAGGGCGATAGCCCAACATATCTTGAAAAACCAGATAGCCTCCTAGCCACTGGCCGAAAAAATCATTGACGTGCTTATTGCTAAAAACGGCGTGATGAGCGGCATCATGCATCAAAACCGAGCAGGCCAATTGCTTCCCTCCTAGAATAAATAGCGAAACGATAATGGTAAACACATTTGGCCACCAGTATACCAATGCAAAAGCAAAAGCAATCCAAGTCCAGTGCATCAATAGCCCCAAGACAGCCTTTACATCATTCTTTTGCAAAAGTGCTTTGCGTTCCTCTTTCGTCAGATAGGAGGTAGCGATCAAACGTTCCATATTTGCTGCATTTTTGGAAAGATAAGGCTTATCGAGCGAAAATTCTATCGCGTTTTTGTAAATTGACTGGGCAAGATAAGGCCTTCTATAGATGTAGCTTGAGAACCTTTCTTTTGAAAATCTTAAGCCGATGAACCGCTTTATCCTACTTTTATTCGAAAACCAACGATCAAACATGAAGCACCTTGTTTTTCTATTAGCCGTTTTAGTCGGCCTGAGCAGTTGTAACAGTGAAAAAAGTCCCGAAGAGGGGCAAGAACCCGAAGAGCCTACTCAATGGCTAACTTTCACTGGTCCCTCCAGCAACGGCAAAAAAGTAGTATTGGTAAGTGGGGATGAAGAATACCGGTCCGAAGAAGCCATGCCTCAAATGGCTAAGATTTTAGCTAATCAGCACGGCTTTGATTGCACCGTATTGTTCGCCCAAGATCCCAACAAATTGGGGTATATCAATCCTGATTACACGGGGAATATTCCTGGCTTGGAAGCGGTAGATGAGGCAGATCTAGTGATCCTAATGACTCGCTTTCGAAATCTACCCGCAGAGCAAATGGAGCACTTTGAACGCTATTTGATGGAAGGAAAGCCCATCATTGGTTTGCGCACCTCTACGCACGCCTTTAACTTTAAGGATACAACCCACAAGTACCAACATTGGGGAAATCAATACCGGAAAGAGGGGGATCCTTGGGATGGTGGATTTGGTCGCCTAGTATTGGGAGAAAAATGGTACACTCACCATGGTCATCATAAGCACCAAAGTACCCGAGGCCTAATTGCACCTGGTAGTGAGGATCACCCTATCCTGAACGGGATTGCCGATGGGGAGATATGGGGACCAACGGATGTATACGGAGTAAGACTGCCCCTTCCTGGTGATGCCCGCCCCCTTGTCATGGGACAAGTCGTCAATCGAGCAGGTGAATTTGATGAAAATGATCCTTTCTTTGGCATGAAACCAACAGATACCGAAGCAGCTACGGAGAACCCTGCTGCTAAGAACCCCTATAACCCTAATGATCCAATGATGCCTGTAGCCTGGACTAAGAGCTATGAACTACCCGGTGGAAAAACGGGAAAAGCTTTTGCTTGCACCACGGCAGCAGCCATCGACATGGTAAATGAAGGGGTTCGGCGTCTATTAGTAAATGCTACCTACCACCTATTGGATATGGAGGTTCCCGAAAAGGCCTCGGTAAATACCGAAGGCACCTACGAGCCTTCTACCTATAGTTTTTCTAAAGAAGGCTATTGGGAAAATAAAGGTCTAAAAGTTACTGACATGCAGTAGTACTCCTGTAGAAGAGGGATGGCGGGATTAGTTAAAATCATAAATTCGCCTTCCCTCTTCCTCTTCCTCTTCCTCATGCTGTCATCAAAAGAGTTGACTATGCGCAATCCATTTCTTCGCCAGCTTGGCGTGCTCCTTTTCTCTTCTCTCTTATATTTCATGGCTTGTAGCGAGCCTGCCCCTGAAGCCTCCGAAGCTCCTATTCCCGACCCAGAACTTCTACTTAGCGATGCTGATCTCCCCGCTTATGAAGCCAGTCTTGATCATAAACGCTTGATGCAGGATTGGACACCTGAGTTCTATCACAAGGGCATGATCACCTATCGAACCATCTGCTTCAATTGCCATGGTAATGAGGAGCAACCGGGCTCTATTCCTCACGCCACTAAGTTTTGGGCTGATTCCCTGAAGCATGGCTCGGACCCCTACCAAATGTATCAAACCCTCACCAGAGGCTTTGGCATGATGCCACCGCAAGTTCGCCTCACCCCTAGAGAAAAGTATGAGGTGATTCATTTCATTCGAGAGGAATACATGAAGGAACTCAACCCCGATCAGTACTTCGAGATTACCGAAGAATGGTTGGCGAGCTTACCCGAAGGAGACACCATCGGTCCTGAACCTCAGCCTTATCAACCTTGGGCAGAGATGGACTACGGAGACTATTTGATTAACACCTATGAATTGGCCAATACGGGTGATCCCGATCGAGGGATCTCCGGTGGCCGGAGCCCCTTGCCCAACGAAGATTTTCGCGATGTCAACTTTGCTTACAAAGGAATTGCCATCCGTTTGGACAAAGGGGAAGGAGGCATAGCAAAGGGGAACGCCTTTGTGCTCTTCGATCACGATCTCCTACGTATGACCGGGTTTTGGACGGGAGAAGGTTTCATGGATTATGAAGGCATCTTACTGAATGATCGCCACAATATCTTCCCTCGAACAGTAGGCAAAATTCAGGTGGAGAACCCCATCACTCCTGGTTGGGCGAATCCCGAGAATGGCAGTTATAAGGATCCGCGTTTTGTCGCCGTTGATGGTCGTCCCTTTGGACCTTTACCTCGAAAATGGGCACACTATAAAGGTCTGTATTATCATGATCAGCAAGTGATCATTAAGTATACGGTAGGAGAAACAAATGTGTTAGAAAGTTATGAGCTAGTGAAAGATACCCCCGCCCCTGTCGTTCGCAGGATAATGAATATTGAAGCTTCTTCCACACCGCTAAGCATGCGGATTGCGCCAGCTACAGCAGCGGTCGGCTTGGAAGGAGAGGCTACCGTTAAGGTAATAAATGGATTCCATCAATTAGAAATCCCCGCTAACACCTCCCTTGCCGTCAATCTTCTACTCTCATCTGATCAAGCTGCAGTAGATCAACAGCTGGCCAAGTCTCAGTCCCCCAAAGACCTCAAGCCATTGACTGCAGGAGGACCTGTGCACGATCCACAGACGATTGAAAGCCCTATCATCCCTGGAGATGAGGAATCGCCTTATGCCGTCGACGTTTTCACCTTACCGCAGGATAATCCCTGGAACAGCCGGATGCGACCCACGGGAATTGATTTCCTGCCAGATGGTGATCAAGCCGTTGTCAGTACCATTGATGGCGAGGTCTGGTTGCTCAAAGGAATCAGTCAGAAAGAGGGAATGGTACAATGGCGACGGATCGCGACTGGACTTTTCCAACCTCTAGGCATTAAATACCATAAAGGAGACATCTACCTTAGCTGTCGCGATCAGATTGTGATTTTGCGCGATTTAAATGGAGATGGTGAAACGGATTTCTACGAAAGCTTCAATAGCGATCACCAGGTCACGGAACACTTTCATGAATTCGCTATGGGCTTACAGACAGACCCAGCAGGTAATTTCTACTATGCCAAAAGTGGGCGACATGCTCGCACCTCTCTTGTCCCTCAGCATGGTACCTTGATTAAGGTGAGTCCGGATGGGAAAAGTTCTGACATCATTGCCCATGGGTTTAGAGCAGCGAACGGCGTGTGTATCAATCCTGATGGTTCTTTTATTGTGACGGATCAAGAGGGATATTGGAATCCCATGAATCGTATCAACTGGGTTGAAGAAGGTGGATTTTATGGCAATATGTATGGCTATGGAGCTCCAGCTGACTCCAGCGATGCCGCCATGGAACAGCCACTTTGTTGGATGGATAGCAAATACGATCGTTCTCCCGCAGAATTACTTTGGGCTGAAAGTGATCGTTGGGGCCCTTTAAACGGGAGCCTCTTGAGTCTTTCCTACGGATACGGTAAGGTGTTCGTAGTTTTGCCTCAGACCGTAGATGGAACCCGGCAGGGTGGAATGGTAGAACTTCCCGTACCGCAATTCCCAACCGGTATCATGCGAGGACGTTTTAATGAGAAAGATGGACAATTCTATGGCTGCGGCATGTCCGCCTGGGCCACCAATCAGATGATCCAAGTCGGCGGTCTGTATAGAATCAGACACACCGGTAAACCTTTACACCTGCCCGTAGCCATGAAGGCCTCAGAACAAGGAATTGAGCTGCATTTTGCGAATGCCTTGGATCAATCAAGTGCAAAAGACACCGCTGCCTTTGAGATCAACACCTGGGACCTCAAGCGTAGCCGCCGTTATGGCTCCAAACGCTATAATACCCAAACTTTAGCGATAGAAGGCTTAACTTTGAGCGATGATGGCAAGACATTGACGATCAATTTACCTGATATCCAACCTACCTGGGTCATGGAAATCAAATACGATTTAGTCGCAGCTGACGGTACTTCCTTTCAGGGTGCCATTCAAAATACCATCCACAAACTAGCGAAAGCTTCCGAATCACCGGATGCCTTAACGGATTAACTAACCAGGGCGAATCAGCCCTACACTTCCGAAGTCTTGAAGACTTCGGAAGTAGGGCTGATTCGCTAGATTGATAGCCTTTGACCAAAGATATCCACCAAGAGTTACAATCCATTAGTATCGAATGGATGCTAAGTGATCCCTTCTGGGGGCATCTGCTAAGCGGAATACCTAAACGTTTAGTTACAGGTAGCGTCCCCGTAAGTTGGGGCATAGAAGAAGACAATCTACCCAGCCTACAACTTTGTATTGAAGCGAATAGCTGGAGCGCCCTGGACTCCGATGAGCTCAAAAAAGCCTACATACAACACGAACTATTGCATTTACTGTTCCATCATCCGCTTGATGCACATCATTTTCATTTCGCACATTTATTTGATCTAGCTTGCGATTGGATAATCGAGAACCTAAAGCTGAACAATAGTAGTCTAGGGACGAAAATTTCCCTCGCAGACATTGGTATCAGCACTGCCAATCCTACTGCTCAGGTGGATATGTACTATAGGGCCTTGGAGCAATTCTGGCTCACACAAATTCAATCAGCCTCACCACATCCTTCACTCCAAAAACTTGAGGAATATAAAAATAGCCCCGCTTGCCATGCTCATAGCGCATGGCATCAGGTCATCGCCAGGCTTAGCCAAGCGGAAAAGGATATTATCCGGGCTGGGATAGACCAATTAGTCAGCAGTACCGTGGAGCGAGTAGGATTATCAGCTATTGCTCATTGGCCCGCTGCGCTCCGATTGCTTTTGGAAGATCGCCAACCACACTACCGACCAGTGGTAGATTGGCGGCGAGTACTTCGGCTCTTCGCCGGCCGGCATAAAAAAACGTACCTCAAAAACACCCTCCGTCGACCATCCAAACGTTATGGTACAACTCCTGGGATTAGAATTCAGCAACAGCAGAATTTGTTGGTGGTCTTGGACACTTCAGCCAGCATACAAGCGGTCCAATTTGACAGCTTTTTTTCGGAGATCTACCAGCTGTGGCGATTGGGTGCTAGGATCCATGTGGTAGAATGCGATACAGAAATTCGGCGGGACTACCCCTACTCCGGCCAACGCCCAGCTTTCGTAGAAGGCCGAGGAGGCTCCTCTTTTGATCCCCCCATACGCTGGGCTAATGAGACCTTCCAACCCGATGCCATCCTCTATTTCACCGATGGTGATGCCCCCAAATTGCAGCTAAAGAGCCGATTCCCATTAATCTGGTTACTCACTGCGCCCAAGTCCAAAAAATGGGAACAGGATCAGGGTATCAGTGTTGAACTATCATTAAGCTAATATCCCCTATATTTACGGTATGAGTTTGGATACGGCAGAGCATCTAGGTGAGCATTATCAGTACTATGGTACGCCCACGAAGGCGGGTGAGGTCATTGCCTTTATTTCTCATATGCTGGACATCAATTTGCGACAGGAAGCTAAAGGAAAGCGCAAAACACCCATTTGCATTTGGGGAAAACATGGCATCGGTAAAACAGAAATTGTTCAGGATTTAGCTCAGGCTAGGGCTTACCAATTGGCGTACATTGCTCCGGCCCAGTTTGAGGAAATGGGAGACTTGTTAGGGATGCCCAGTATCCATAATGAAGAAACAGTGTTTAAGGCTCCGGCTTGGGTTCCGAAGACAGAAGGTCCAGGAATTCTACTCATCGATGATGTCAATCGGGCAGATGACCGCATTCTCAGAGGAATTATGCAACTCCTTCAAAACCACGAGTTGGTAAGCTGGAAACTCCCTCCGAAATGGCAGATTGTCCTCACCGCCAACCCAGATGGTGGCGACTATTCCGTCACGCCAATGGATGATGCCATGCTCACCCGAATGCTCCATATTACCTTGGTATTTGACCTCTTGGAATGGGCAAAGTGGGCAGAAAAAACGGAGATAGATCCGAGAGGAATTCATTTCGTACTGACCCACCCAAATGTCCTTGGGGGTAACCGTACCACGGCGAGAACCTTGGTTCAATTTTTTGATAGTATTCAGGAAATCCCAGACCTGCGAGCTCAACTTCCCTTGGTAAAATTGCTAGCCGATAGCTGCCTGGACGAAGCAACGGCCAAGGCTTTCATCACCTTCGCCATGCAGGGCTTCGGACAACTTCCGCAACCTACCGATATCTTGTCCAGCATAGATTTTGGAGGAGAAATAGCGCCACAAATAGCCAAGGTTGTGCAGCAAGCAAGTTTGCGCGTAGATATCTTAGCTGCCATTTGTACCCGCTTGGTCAATTACCTTTCACTTCAAGCGGAGCCATTGAATGAGTTGGCGACGAGCAATCTACGGCAATTCGTAGAACTCTCATTTCTCCCTACAGATCTACGGCTTTCATTACTACAAGATTTGGTGCAGTCCAAGAATCCTCATCTAGCCACGATTGCGGCCGATCCAAGCATTGCCAATCTATTGCTTAAAGGAATGGGCTAATAGCTAGACTCCATGGCGAGCCGAGTAGACACTTTGGTTAGCAATGCTGGAATATGTCGTTCCAATTGTTGCCACAAAGCAGCATAGGCAGCTCTTTCATCGGTCTGGTTTCTAGGACCTGCAAAAGCCAACAAATCAGCCTCGACATCTCGTGCCTTCCAAATCCCTTCTTTATAAGCCGCCACTGCCCGATACCAGCTGATCGTGGGTAAATAGTTGGCCCGGCTTTGGTATTTCTTATCCTTTTCAATGAGCTGATTCTGCCAAATCACTCGTAACATTTTCCGATACTTCCCTTGCTGTAGAAGCGCCTCTAAATAGGCTGAAAAGAACAGGTGCCACCGATATTGCAGTACTTCTTTTTTATAAGCTTTCAAGAAAGTAGAAGCATAGTTCTCCGCACTCTTGTATTGGGCGTTTTTATTGAGGCACTCTATGTAAAAGGCTACATAACTTATTTTACTATGAAGGTTTTGAGTGACTTTCGCTTCCTTAGAGGCTTCGCGGATTGTTTGTAGCGCTTGTTGCGGTTCATTTTGCCGGAGTAGGATAGCCACCAAATTATTGACATAATGGAGATAGTCGTGATTCTTTGCTCGTATAGATAGCTTCCCATAATAAGCAGCTTGATCCATCTGCTTAAAATTCGAATGTAAGATTAGCCGATTATGGTAATAGTTAGCTAAGAGTCTTTTGGAATAATTTATCCCCTGCGAAAAAAGTTGATCAATGTATTCGAAATGCTCCAGGACAGAATCATATTGTCGGTAATTGAACCCAATGAAACTCAATCGTACCAATGCTTGATAACGATTGTGCCCATCTAGGTTTTCATCATAAAACACTTCTGTCAACCACTGTTTCCAATGTTCACTTTCCTGGTTATTTTGTCGATACTGACCTACGATATCCTTAGTGGCTCCGTGAATTTTTTCAGAAACAGACAAGGAATACTGATAGCGTTCCAGATAGGTTTCTAAGAAACGCCCGACCATCTTCTCATCATCATAGCGCATACGAACCAAGAGAAAATGGTGGTAGGCTCGAGTGAGTTCGTAAAATTTAATGAAGAAAAAGCCCGGATGTTTATACCGACGGATCTCTTTCAGCAGTTTTTTCTCCTGTTCAGGCAAAATGGTATCTGTAACAATCCGCTGCTCTACCTCACTCATCCAAGTGAAATGCCGATCTACGTCAATCCGATTCAAACGCTCCTCAATCCAGGTCTTGACATGAGAGTATTTTCGTTTGTTAATATGCCCACCATACGGGGTGAACTGATGGATATTTTTGCAATTGAAATCTACTTGCCGTAAGATATCCAAGCGCTCCGCATCTTGAAAGTGTTGGACGGATAGCAGATAGCTCGTCTCATGCGGAAGGAGCGTATTAGCAAACTGAGTGAAGGCAAGTAGTTTGGTTCTCATAAGCGGATTTCTATGCTAAATCGTAACTCCACCATCTACACTTAAGGTAGTTCCGGTGATAAAAGAAGCTTCGTCCGAGGCTAGGAAACAATAGACATTAGCTACTTCCTCTACCTGCCCCAATCTAGCCAAAGGCGTTTTGGAACGAAACATATCTAAAACCTTTTCTGGAATAGTGCTAACCATTTCCGTAGCGATGAATCCTGGTGCTACGGCATTCACCGTAATTCCCTTTCGCCCAAACTCTCGGGCCCAACTTTGCGTCATACCAATCAGGCCAGCCTTAGTCGCCGCATAGTTGCTTTGACCAAAATTTCCCGATAAGCCGACAACCGAGGAAGCATTAATAATCCGACCATAGGCGTTGGCTTCCATGTAAGGGTATACCGCCTTTGTACAATTAAAAACACCTGTAAGATTAACATCTAATACTTGCGACCATTGCTCTGCTGTCATCTTCTTCAGGGTAGCATCCCTCGTAATCCCAGCATTGTTAATCAGTATATCAACCCTACCAAACTGCGCCACTACCTTTTTACAGGCATCTTCTACCTGTTGAAAATCGGTTGTATTTACTTGGTAAAAGGCACATTCATATCCGCTTTTTCTGCCTTCTTCCGCCGCCGCCTCTCCTCTTTCTTCATTGATATCCCAAAGCGCTACCTTCGCCCCTTCTTGCATAAACTTAAGCGCAGTCCCCCACCCTATTCCTTGGGCAGCCCCTGTTACAATCGCTACCTTATCCTGTAATCTTTGCATTTTCGATTTTTTAAGCTGTACTCAATATTGAAGCGAGACTTGTTGCCTTACTCGCCTCCTAAATTTAGTTTAAAGCCTAAGGATCAAAGATATGGACTGAAAACAATAATAGGTTCCCAAAAAGCTATTTGACTTTAAATTTATCTTCAAACCATTGTTTTACAGCGGATTAAACTACTCATTAACTAATAGGACTGTAAGGATATTTTGTACTGCAGGAATTTCTGTACGCTTTGGACAAGCTTTATCTTGCTACATAAAAAATGACTAGAGCGATCACCCTTCTCTTGATAGGATGGGGGCTTTCCTGCCTCCTTTTCCCTACCTATTCCCAAGCCGAAAAACTGCCGCTTATGCATAGCTGGAGCTATCCGTTTCCTACCCACAAAATCAAGCTCAATGATAGCCTCACCATTAACTATATCGATGAAGGTCAGGGATCGAAAACCCTAGTCTTCGTCCATGGCCTAGGTAGCAATTTGAAAGCCTGGCAAAAGAACATAACAGAGCTGAAAAAGCAGTATCGCTGCATCGCCTTGGATCTACCGAACTACGGACAATCCAGTCAAGGAAATTATCCTTTCGGTATGTCCTACTTTGCTGAAGTTCTCCAGCACTTTATGGATAAATTGGAAATCGAAAAGGCTGTACTAGTTGGGCACAGTATGGGAGGACAAACGGCTATCCATTTTGCGCTGAGCTATCCAGAAAAACTCAGTCATTTGATTCTCATGGCTCCCGCAGGCTTTGAAACCTTTACGCCCCAACAAGTGCAATGGTTCGAACAGATATATACCAAAGCCTTCGTACAATCAGCTACTGAGACACAAATCCGCAATAACTTCCAGTTAAACTTCTACAAAATGCCAGCGGATGCTCAATTCATGATTAGCGACCGACTCGAAATGAAAGCCGATTCTGCAGCCTATGATAGCTATTGTACAATGATACCTAGGTGCGTCATCGGTATGCTAAAGGAACCGGTTTTTGAACGTTTATCCGAGATCCAGATTCCCAGCCTTGTCTTCTTCGGCGAAGAAGACCGGCTCATTCCCAATTCCTTCCTCCATGCCCAGCTCAAAACCCTAGAGGTAGCTCAAAGTGGGGTGGCAAAACTCCCCAATGCGGAGCTAGTCATGGTCCCAAAAGCTGGGCACTTCGTGCAATGGGAGGGGACTGCCCTGATTCATGATAAAGTGCGAGATTTCCTAGGTAAAGAATAATAATCACGTCAGATATACGAAACATACCCTGGATACTCCTTAGCTAAACTTGGGATATCTGGCGATCGTTTGTTCTCGCCAGCCTCGCTTTTCTAACCGACGAACATTGGGTTCATTCCGCAAGGTCTTCAAATACTTGGCTAGCAATGGCAATTCGTAATCGTATGCTTCTCCTTCGTACGGTTTTGGATAAATGGCATTACCATAATTATCGGCCACCTTATAAGGTGAATCATCAACGATCAAGATTCTCTTTAGATCAAACCCGAGGCGCTTCACCTTTTTCAGTGGTTTGACGTAATAATATTGTCTATCGTAATGTAGCCGGTGCATCCGTGTTAAGTCCGGTGCAAAGTTCCTTCGATAGGTACACCGGCTATTCCCCCAGATAAAAAGAAACGCTTCTAGGTTCTTGAAAATGTGACGCGAAACCTCCTTTACATATTCATCAGATGCTGATGACCAAACGGCTAGCAGAAAGTCATTTTCCACCTCAGCCAGAAAAGCATCTAGGTGAGGACGCTTGTACACATGGTAGTGATCTAGCTGAAAATCTCCAGGTCGATCCAATTCCCTTTCAGTGGCATGAATCAAAGTCTCATCCAAGTCTAATATTAATAGTGTTTTGTTTTCTGATAGCATGGGGATAAACTCGTTTCCAACTATAACCCATCTATGTACTGGATGATTCCATGTGCACATCGATAACTCCAATCGCTGATAACAAGCTTCCTCTACCGACCAAAAGGCACCCTTTAAGTAGGGCACATAAATACATAATAATCAATCTCTTACAAATCAATAGCAAAAAATGCAGCGCTAAAGTCAAGGCCCGGTATCTTTTTTCGGATTCGTCCTAGACAAGAATTACAGTATAAATTGCTCATGCAAAACATCTAATCGAAAAGCTAGGCCCCATTGCCATAAAATTTGGCCAAGAGCTCCTTCGACACATTTTATAGCATTTAAAGCACCATGTTTATGAAACAGCTAATCACAGTCTTGCTCCTTTGCTTGGGTATAGTTAGCATATACGGCCAAGAGGGTACACTTGCGGGCACCCTGACTGACACCGATGGAACTCCGCTAGTGGGAGCCAACGTTATCCTCAAAGGGTCTACGCTAGGAACGGTAACCGATGTAGATGGAAAATACAGCCTGCAGTTACCAGCAGGGACAAACGAGTTGATGGCCTCTTACATAGGCTTCACCGCGCAAGACTTCACGGTCAACATTAAAGCCAACCAGACTACTACTTACGACCTGAGCCTAAGTGAGGGGAGTGCACTGGATGAAGTAGTAGTATCCGGTTCAAAGAAACCCGAAAAATTAACCGAAAGTCCAGCCACCATTGAAACAATTTTTAGTCGGGAGATTGAGGAATACGCTGGAAACCCTGCAGAACTAATTGCTCGCCAAAAGGGTGTAGATTACTTCCGAGCGGGCATTGCAGCACCGGCCTTCAACATCCGAGGTTTTAACTCCAATTTCAATGCGAAAAACCTACAAGTAACTGATGGTCGCTTTTCTACACTCATAGCCACGGGCTTACCACTTGGCCCATTAAATACCACCATTAAGGAAGATATAGAAAGAGTAGAACTGATCCTTGGCCCTAATGCGACGCTGTATGGCCCCAACGCGCACAATGGACTCTTGAATACGATCACCAAAGATCCAAGAACATCCGCAGGTACTACGATAGCAATAAACCCTGGCGTTTCCGGTGACGGAAAAGGTTTCTTCTCCGGTCGCCTACGCCATGCACAAGTGTTGAGTGATAAGTTCGCCTTTAAAGTAACTGGAGAATATACTGCGGGTTCAGAATTTGAGTTCACCGATTCCGTTTTCATTGATCGTGTGGGGGCCTTTGATGCCGAAGGGAACGCCATCCCGGATGGACAGTCTGAAGGTTATGAAGAATTTGAGCTAGATGATGATGTCGAATTCCTTCGTGCTGAAGCATCGCTTATTTACTCTCCCGTGCAGGATGTAGATCTAAGTTTCAACTATGGTTATAGCAATAGTACATACCTCTCTCCTACTAATGTCGGGCGAAACCAGATCAAGGATTGGTCGATTAACTATTACCAATTCAAATTGACCACGAAGAATTTCTTCGCACAGGTCTATTACACCGAAAGTCAAACGGATAGTACCTATAGTATCGATGAGCGGACCAAGCAGTACTACCGAGGTATTGATGCTGGTCTTGCGCCCTCTATAGCCAGAGGACCTGCCTCCTATGCTAGTGGAGCACTATTCCAAGATCGATCTCGCCGATGGAATGCTGAAGCTCAATACTACAACACTTTTGGAAACTTGGATTTCATTGCGGGAGTTCAATATCAATCTGATCAAGCCAACAGCCTAGGTACTTACCTGCTAGATGAGGATGAAAATGATTTTATCACTGTCAATCAATTGGGTGCCTACCTACACTTAAACTATGATTTTGGAGGAGGCTTCAAGGCTATCGCCGCTGGCCGCTTTGACAATCATGAGATCTATGATTTTAACTTCATTCCCAAGTTTGGTTTACTAAAAGTGGGAGATCAAGGGACCTGGCGATTGACCTATGGGAAAGGGATAGCAGCACCTACCATTTTGAATATGTTTGGAAATCTCTTCAGCGGCTTGATCTTAGGGAATGCAGAAGGTTTCACCCTACTCGATGGCAGTAAGGTAGAAAAGCAAAAGGTGGAGAAAATCGAAACCTACGAATTAGGGTACAGAGGCCAATTGGTTAAGAATAAACTGTTTATTGACGCTAATGCTTACTACAATATTTCCACTGATTTCTTAAGTCCGGTAACCGTAGTTGGCGTGACTAGCGCACGTGGTGATCAGAAAATAGAAGATGTACAGTCTGGCTATGCCATCTGGAATGGCTTGGTGGCTACTTACGTAAACTTTGGTAAGGTCAATACTTATGGATTTGATTTTGGTGCTACTTACTACTTCAATCCAAATTTCAGTGCCAACTTCAACTATTCGTACTTCGACTACACAGTAGATAAAGACAATATGGAGAATGACTTCAACAATGATGGAGTAGTAAACTTCTTAGATATCCTGGTCAATGCTCCCACCAACAAATTTGGACTAGGCCTAAATTATAGTGGAGACAAATTCTTTGGCAGCATCTTTGGCCGCTGGGTTGAATCCTACGATTACTTCTCCAGTTTCCAAATTGCCTCCCAATCCCACCCTGGCCTCACCTACCGAGGTAAGCCAATTGTAGAAAATGCCAGAAGTGCCGACAGCTTCAACTACGGTCCCTTAGGTGGTTTCTTCACGGTGGATCTAAGCCTAGGTTATCGGATCAACGAAATTTTCACAGTGTCGGCCGCAGCTGCGAATCTGTTCAATCAAGAATTGAGAGAATTTACAGCTTCTGCACCGACTAGAGGATTGTATACCATGGAACTAAGGATTAATTTACCCGCGATTAAGTAATTGCTAGAGAAGAGAGAGACACTTCCGAAGTCTTAAAGACTTCGGAAGTGTCTCTCTCTTCTCCAAGGCGGAAAATACCATTATGCTCGCCTGGATACTCTTCGGATTGTATTTGATTGGTACCTCCTATCTAGGATGGTTAGGTCATCGAAAAACAGATGGATTTAGCAGTTTCGCCATCGGAAAGGGGGATCTTTCGCCTGTCGTGGTAGGCGTAACGCTCGCGGCTAGCACTGCATCTGCTGCCACCTTCATCATCAATCCAGGCTTTGTGTATGTAGACGGCTTAGCGGCCTTTATGCACTTGGGCATTGCCGTATACCTAGGGTTTCTGCTGATGCTTTGGATTTTATCCTTTAAGTTTCGCCAGATGGGAGATGAGATGGGCGCCTTAACCATTCCTGATTGGATTGGTAAACGCTATGGCTCGCAAGGGTTTTCTATTTACTTTTCTATCCTAAATCTATTGGGATTTGCATTCGTGGTGCTATTGGTGGGAGGGATCTCGATTGTAATGCAATCTTTATTGGGTATCTCCAATGTTGCTGCGCTACTGATTACGCTCATTTTTGTGACTTCCTATGTATTTCTCGGCGGTACTTACGCCCACGTATTTACCAATATGTTGCAAGGCAGTTTGATGATCGGGGTTTCTATCTTGATCGTCGGCTCGGGCATAGCGCTGATGATAAAGGAAGGATCGAACTTAGTGGATCAGCTACAAGTAGCGGGGCCACATCTATTAGACTGGATCAACCCTGAGGGGAAATTATTCAACAATTTTTTCTCCATTTATATTGCGGGGTTTTGCATTGGAGGGGCTCTAGTTTGCCAACCCCACATTCTTACCAAGGCCCTATATGTGAAGACAGATAAAGCGGTCAAACAATATATTGGTGTATTTACCGTAGTGTATTTCCTCTTTACCTTGCTGTTATTGACTGGTTTTTGGGCACATATGGCAGTCCCCACAGAACTACTCAACGATCCACAAACGGGTCAATTTCGACAGGATTTGGTAATGACGACCTATCTGCAGCAGGTTTTCCCAGACTGGGTATTTACGGTAATCAGTATTGTCCTTCTAGCCGCAGCTATGTCTACCCTAGATGGATTGTTAGTAGGTATTTCAACCATTACGGCAAATGATCTGGTACTCCCTCTTCTAGATCGATTCCGGAGGCGAGACTATAGTTTGGAGGAAAAAATGCGCCTGGCCTTTCGGGCGAGCCATTTGGTATTAATCGTGGTAGCCATTTTCACCTTCTGGATAGATCTTAATCCACCCAAACTTCTGGGCATCTTCGGGCAAGTGGGCGTATACGGCTTGGTGTTAGCCGCCGTGCCGCCGCTCCTAGTTGGTGTAGTATTCAAAAAAGCATCCTTGCCGATAGTTTGGCTAGGTTCCATACTCTCGATGGGCACCCATTTTAGCCTGTATTTTTGGGGAGAACAATGGTTTCCTGCTAGTCCTTTCACCTTCAGCAACCCAGGCGTGACAGCAGCCCTGGGGATACTTATTGGCTTAAGCCCTACCCTCGTAGGTAGCCTCATTTACAAGCACTTAGAACATGCTTGATCAGGTCTCAATTGCCTCTGAGCGGCAAATTCTGTTTTATGCTGCGTTAGATTTTTCGTCGAATCGCCCGCATCTACCTCGCTGCGCCAGCGAGACAGGTTCGACTGCAAAATCTGCCTTGCTTAAAACAAAAATTGCTCACTTCTACCTGGCCTACGCCGAGTAGACAGGCCCGGCTAATCAGATCTAATCAAACATGTTCAAAAACATAGAATCAATAATGCAAAATGCACGAATAACGGGGGTGGGCGCCTATGCTCCTGATCGCCGCTTGGATAACGCCTACTTTGATGACTTACTAGGCGAAAACGTCAGTAGCTGGCTAGCGGAAAACGTGGAAATATTTGAACGACGATGGTGCGGGGAGGAGCAAAGCACGGCAGACCTTTGTCAGGCAGCCGCTAGGCAAGCCCTGGACCGGGCAGGACTGCAGGCTGAACAACTCCAACTGATCATCGTCGCAACGGATACACCAGAATATATTTCTCCTTCTACCGCCTCCATTGTACAACATCGCTTGGGAGCTAGTAATGCGGGGACCTTCGATATCAATACTGCCTGCGCCGGCTTTGTCACCGCTTTGGACGTCGGAGCCAAATACATACGGTCGGATCAACAGTATCAAAACGTTCTGGTAATCGGTGCCTATGCCATGAGCAAGTATCTGAACAAAGCAGACAAAAAAACAGTAACCTTGTTTGCGGATGGAGCTGGGGCAGTGGTCCTCTCGGCCACTCCAACAGCAGAAGTGGGATTCCTCGCCAGTCAGTTACTTTCTCAAGGGCAGTATCATGACTATATGGGCATTTATGCAGGAGGAACCCATGCCCCCCTTACCTCAGAAGTGTTGGCACGACATACCCATCAATTGGTTTTTGCTAAGAAATTCCCAAAAACTTTAAACCCAGAAATGTGGTCCGGAATGGCCCAGCACCTAAATCAAACATTAGAGGTAGGCACGGAAGCTGTGGCCAGGTATTTTATTACACAGATAAACATTAACAGTATCCGAGCAACGATGGACATTTTAGGAGAACCACACGATAAAGCACATACCGTCATGCATCAGTATGGCTATACCGGCTCGGCTTGTATCCCGATGGCTTTCAATGATGCCTGGGAGAAGGGATTGGTAAAACCTGGGGACCTCGTCTATTTCATCGGTTCTGGTGGAGGGCTAGCATTCGCGAGTGCCGCCTTCAGGTTGTAATCTCATCAGAAAGTAGTTTACTTTTGTACAAACCATCAGGATTTCCGAACCTATGCAAAGAGATTGGATGCAAAAATGGGCCACTTACAGCCCGGATCGGATCGCGATCAAAGAATACGAGACCAGCCGCAGTCTTACCTATCTTCAGCTCAACAATTTAGGGCAGCAGCTAGTGTCTTGGCTACGGAAGCGCTTTCGACTACAATCCAAAGATCGCATTGCTATTTTAGCTGAAAATAGTCTCGCACATGTGGTTTTGTTCTCCGCAGCACAAAAGGCAAATTTCACCCTGGTCCCAATCAATTATCGATTAAGCACACCCGAGATTGAGTATCTCTTACAAGATGCTCAACCCAGTCTACTCATTGCAGAAGACAAGTATCTGCAAGCACTCACTCCATACTTGGATAGTCCCGTCAGTTTGGAAACATGGGCATGGAAAGACCTAGAGGCATTTTGCGATCAGCATAAAGATCAGCTTTGCCAAAAAACGTTTCCGATCCAAATTGACGAGGATGATCCCATTTTCATCTTGTACACATCCGGTACTACTGGATTCCCCAAAGGTGCCTTGTACACGCACAAAATGTTGTTTTGGAATAGTGTCAACACTTCTATATCACTTATCATTAATAGTGAGAGTCGTACGATTAATTGCATGCCGTTTTTTCATACGGGAGGATGGAATGTATTACTAACACCATTTCTTCACCACGGTGGATATACCTGTCTAGTTAAAAAATTTGAACCCAACCTAGTTCTTCGATTACTAGCAGAAGAAAAAGCTACCCTCTTTATGGGTGTACCTACCATGCTCAATATGATGGCTGCGGAACCCAGCTTTGAGGAGGCGAGACTTTCTACTTTACATTACATAATCGTTGGGGGCGAACCGATGCCCATTCCTCTCATAGAGCAATGGCATAGCAAAGGTGTCCCGATCCGTCAAGGATATGGCATGACGGAAGTGGGCCCCAATCTCACCTCTTTGCATCAGGACGATGCTGTTCGTAAAAAAGGGTCAATTGGCCGATCCAATTTTTATGTTGAAACAAGAATAGCAGGTGCCGATGGCCTTCCCGTCCCCGTCAATACCCCAGGGGAACTATGGCTGAAAGGTCCCATGGTCACTCCTGGCTATTGGCGAAAGCCCGAAGCCACACGAAATGCCTTTGATGGCGCTTGGTTCAAAACTGGAGACCGCGTCCGAGAAGATGAGGAGGGTTATCTCTTTGTAGTGGATCGAATCAAAAACATGTTTATCTCTGGCGGAGAAAATGTTTATCCTGCTGAAATTGAACGGGTACTTTTAGAACATCCAGCGGTTCTTGAGGTAGCAGTGATTGGAGTGCCCGACGACAAGTGGGGTGAAGTGGGTAGAGCATACCTGTGTTTGAAGGAAGAGAACGGTTCCAAATCTTCGGAGATCCTTAAGTTTTGCCAGGAGAGACTCGCCAAATTCAAAGTACCCAAACAGCTTGTTTTCTTGGCCGAATTGCCTAAGAATGACACCGGAAAGATCGATAGAAAAACGCTCAAGTCAAGAGCCAATAAGTTCCAAGCTCCTTAGTCCATGACCGCTTCCCATTTTCGCTTTCCCCAAAGTAGCCTCTTTGAGATAAGCCCAAAAATCCGTAGCTTTTCAGCAAAAGCGAAACCATATGAAAATCAATTGGCGGTACGCAATTGGAGAGGTTATCATTGTGATCATCGGCATTAGCATAGCCTTTGCCCTGAACAACTGGGCCGAGTCCAATCAAGCCCGTAAAGTTGAAGCACTCTACCTAAAAAACCTGGAAAAAGATCTTAGTAATGATCTAGACTCTCTTAACAAAAACCTGTATCTGTTGGGACAAAACCTTGAAGATATTAACCAGCTTAGACCACATCTAGGCCGGCAAATTCCAGGTCGAGATACCGTTTTCGGCAAGGTTTTTCGGGTGGCTGAAACCGTGGCTTTCATCCCGGAAGACGCTACTTATCACACCTTGATCAATTCCGGCGATTTTAAACTCATTTCCGATTTTGACTTGAAATCGGCCATCGAAAAGCACTATCGAGAGTATCTTCATATGCAGCGGGCTTATGATAGACGAGATAATTTTAGTAAGAACTACATGGCTGATTTTTTCGTTAGCTTAGACTATGACGCTATCTATGCCCGAAAACTAGATTTCATGGACGATAAGCGTCTAAGAAATATGATCTTCAGTCTTCAAGGAATCATCTACCTGCAAATAAAAGCTGCGGATAATGCTAAGAAGAGCACGGAAGATCTACTGGCTAGCATACAAGAGAAGTTACAATAAATTGAAAATCGCCTTCGTTATTGCGTTCTACCGACTCCCTGTGTGAGTTCCTTTATTTTTTAACATTGAAGTTGCTGTTATGAAAAAAATGATATGGTCTTTTGCCTTTGCTTGCTGTTTCATCAGTTTCAACCTACAAGGGCAATCTTACTTTCAAGCAAAAGTAGGTGCCGTAGTGGCCAATGTAAATAATACCGTCAACGGAGTGGAGATTGATACCAAATCCAACCTAGATCTGCAGATTGGAATTGGGCTAGAATTAGGAATTATCCCCGCTTTCTCTATTCAACCAGAAGTCATGTACCTAGGGCGCAGCTATAAAGCAGACATATTAGGTCAAGAAGTTCGTCAGAATTTTGCCTATATCGATGTAGGCGCCTTGGCCAAGTTACGTTTCGGAGCAGAAAACCCGATCAATGCTTACATCGGGGCCGGACCTTTCCTAAACTACGCGATTAGTGGTAAAACCAAGATTGCAGGTATCGAGGACAAGGTAGAATTCGATGAAGACGGGATAAAACGAACTGATTTCAGCATTGCAGCAGCGCTTGGACTCAACTTCAATCTCAGTGACCTAGGGTTCTTTGCAGATGTCCGCTACATCCTTGGGCTAGGTGATTTAGATGAAAATCCAGATCGAGAGGTAAAGAACCGCACCATCGGAATCACGGCCGGCATCATGGTGCCTTTATCAGACTAAACTTTCCCCACCTAAATGACAGGCCTCACAAGCACTTGGCGAGCTTGTGAGGCTTACTCGAAGCTTTCCATTTCCAACCCATTACAGCTATACGTCATAAGTAAGCCAAAGATTTTCACTGGTCTAGTGTCTTCGCTAAGTAAAGGTGTGTACCTTTGCAGCACTTTATCCCAAAGCCGAGCGCATGCAACGCATGAATCAGACACTAATCCGATTTTTGATCATATCCCTCTCTCTTTGGCCCAGCCTACTGCAGGGCCAAAAGCACTCCTTAGCTAAAGATCTTAATCCTCCTCCACCTCCCGCCTGCGGCGGAGCTGTAGGTATCAACCTCAATGAAGCTGGCACCTTTGGAGCAGGTCCCAATCTATTGGCTCCCATTGGTACCCACCCACAAAGTGGCTACAGCTCCACCAATAATCTTCCGCTAACAGCGGGCAGTTTTACTTTAGCCAATAGCACCGAAAATTGGCCGACTGAATTCAATTCCCCCAACTGGATATCCATTACTGATCTAAGTGATGCTCCAGGCGGGTATATGATGGTAGTGAATGGTCAAGCTGACAATGTGATCATTGCCGAATGGGAGGTGGATGCCCTTTGTGCGGGCATCACCTATGAATTTTCAGCCTCCTTTATCAACCTATTGGATAGTACCGAAGTCGCAGATGGGCTTCCGGAGATTGAATTCCTAATCGATGGCCAGCTCTTGGGTAGCACCGGAGAAATTCCGCAAGATGAAGCCTGGCGTTCCTTTGGTTTCACCTTCATGCCCGATGGATCACAAACTGCCCTACGCATCGCCCTACGCCAGAACTCGGAAGGTTTGATTGGAAATGACTTTGCTATCGATAATGTCTTATTCCGTCCTTGTGGCCCGACCATGAGTTTAGAGGAACTCTCCCCAATGCCTCATTGTGTGGATGCCAACATCGAGGTTGCCTTAGGAATTGGAACGGGCTTATCCAGTCCAATCATTCAGTGGCAAGTTTCTCAAGATGAAGGACTAAGTTGGCAAAACTTTGGCGTACCTAGCACCAGCAATTCTTTGCTTATAGACCAGCTACCGCCAGCGCTGGCCCTGCGGGCTCTGGTGGCTGCCGATCAAGAGAAAATCACCAGACCCACTTGCCGCTACATTACCAACGCCATTGCTTTTGAATATGCCCCAATCGAGAATTGCCCCACTACCATCATCGATACTGTCCTTTGTGCGGGGCAGACGGTACAGATCGGAAGTGAAATTTTCCATGCCGATGGCACTTTCCAGGTTTTATTGAAAGATGAAGTGGGCGCCGATAGCCTAGTTCAATTGAATCTAGTAGTCAATGCGCCGATTCAAACACAAGAAAACATAGGCCTTTGCCCGGGCGACACCTACGAAGGCACAACTTATTTAGCGGATACTAGCTTTAGTACTACGCATGCAGCCGTCAATGGCTGCGACAGCACGCACACCATTAATATTGTGCTATTTCCAGCACCTAATCCACAAATTACTGGCCCTGCTAGCCTTTGCGACGGTCGGCCAGATCGACTAATCACCAGCGGTACCTTTGTCGAATACGAGTGGTCTAATGGAGCCGATGGTCCGTCGCTCCCAATCAATGCACCAGGGCTCTACGGCCTGACGGTAACTGACGATATGGGCTGTATTGGTGAGGCTAGCTGGGAAGTATTGGAAACTAGAATTAAGGTCGGGTATCAAGTCAGCCCCCCTAGTTGCGCTGCCGCCGTGGATGGAATCTTGCATATTGACCAAATTGCTGGAGGTAGTGGTAACTATGAAGTAAGATTGGATGGGAAGCTTCTCCGCGAATCAACGGTTGCCGTGCCCAGCGGGATCTTCGAACTGCAAGTCACCGATAGTCAGGGCTGTGGAACTACAGAACAGATCACGATACTACCAGCCTCTCCCTTAGCCTTAACCGTCCAAGACCGTTACGAAATCTTTAGCGGTCAGTCCATAGATCTATCCTTTGAAGCCAACCATACCATTACCGCCGTCCAATGGACTTCCATCGACAGCTTGAGCTGTAGTGCTTGCGAATCCCTGACCGTATCGCCAACTTTTACCACCCGTTATCACGTTTTTGCGGAAGATGATCAAGGCTGTACAGCCGAAGCAGAAATCACCGTAATTGTACGACAATCCTTTGCCTATTTCGCTCCCAATGTATTTTCACCTAATGATGACGGTATTAACGACTACTTCTCCATTTACGGTGGCCCAGAAATCCAGCAAGTGGAGGATTTCAAAATTTTTAACCGCTGGGGTACTTTGCTGTTTAGCATAGATCAGCTGACACTCGGTGCAGAAATTTGGGATGGGAGTTACCAAGGTAAAGCCTTGCCTAATGGCGTGTACGTGTACCAGGGTGAAATGGTGGGGCAAAATGGAAAGCGGCAGCCCATTATGGGTGAGTTTATGCTGTTGAGATAAAAAACGCCTATTTCTCTCGTCATATAAATAATCACAAACTTTTCCGTAGGATTAGATAATTCACTCATTAGTTATATATTTGTATAACATACAAAATTGTAAATAATGAGCAGAAAAGGGCTTGGCGAGTTTGAAGAGCTCGTATTATTGGCCGTTTGCATACTGGATGGGAATGCCTACGGTGTATCGGTAAAAGAAGAAGTAGAGAAGCATAGTGGTAGATCGGTTCTCCTAGGTGCTGTGCACATCACCCTTTACCGTCTGGAAGATAAGGGCTTTCTAAGTTCAGAATTGGGCGGCAATTCCGCCAAACGGGGCGATCGAAGAAAGCGACTATTTACCATTACCACATTGGGTAGGCGACAGCTAGAGTCTAGCCAGGAGATTAGACAAAGTATGTGGAAAATGATTTCATTCCTTAAGCCAGGCCTGTGAAGAACCAAAACACCAACCCACCTCGACTGGCCTCTTGGCTGCTCATTAGATTTCTCGGCGAGACTCAGGGAGAAGAATTCCTGGGTGACTTAGCTGAAATATATCAAGATCGTTACACTAATCACGGGGCACTGCACGCCAAATGCATGTATTGGTTAGATGCAGTACATCTCATATTAGGGTTTACCTCTTTTCGAAGAAACAGAAATCGTCGCCCAACCCTATTCAAACACCACTTACTATTGAGTTGGCGAATTCTCCAGCGAGATAAAGCCTTTAGTTTCATCAACATTTCTGGTCTCACCCTTGGGATGCTAGCGGCCTTATTGATTGTTTTTTGGATTAGAGATGAGTGGAGCTATGATCGATTCCACGAAAAGAGTGACCAGATTTATAGTGTATTCCGCCACTCAACCTTTACCAATGAAGTATTTACGGGAAATTCGGTCCCCTACCCTTTGGTAGAAACGCTAGAAAAAGATTATCCTGAGGTAGAACAAATGGCCTTGATTAGACAGCGACCTCAAGCCATCTTGCAGGATAATGAAATTATGGGCCGAGCTAGTGGTTTTTTAGCCAACAGTGATTTCTTCTCCCTCTTTTCGTGGCAACTGCTGGCAGGAGAAGCCTCCACCCTACTTGACGATCCGTACTCCATCGTCATCTCCGCTTCCCAAGCAGAGAAATACTATGGCCCCAATTGGAAAAATGAAAATGCTGCCGTTGGGCAAAGCATCTTAGTGGATAATAATCAGGAGTACCTCATCACCGGGGTTTTTGAAGATGTCCCAGCGCATTCCTCCATACAATTCGATTTCGTCCTCTCGATTAAAGCTTATCTAAGTCAAGCCCAAGGCATCAACAGCTGGGACAATAGCAACTTTCAGCTTTATGTACAACTACGAGAAGATGCCGACCTTTCACGAGTTAATGAGAAGATTAAGCTGGTCCAGAACGATCACATTGACGGATTTACCAGCGAAGTTTTCCTCCACCCGCTAACCGATTTACACCTTGGTGCAAGCTTTGAGCAAGGTAAGAAGGTGCTGAGCGGAATGTCTTACTACATCCGGATCTTTTCCTTGGTGGTTTTTTTTATTCTATTAATCGCTGGGATCAATTTCATTAATCTAACGATCACCAAGGCCTTGGATCGGGCGAAGGAGATCGGTATTCGCAAAGCTATAGGCGCGGGCAGGATGTCTATCCTCCATCAATTTATCAGTCATTCGCTGTTGTTGGTGGTGATCTCCTTTGTCTTTGCCATCATTTTATTCTATCTGGCCTTGCCCCTTTTCAATACGCTGACGGGGAAGAATATCATCGTAGACAGCATTGATAGTACCACCTTACTTGCATTTGTGGGTATTGGTGGGCTTACCGTATTGATCGCATCCCTCTACCCCGCTATCTTCCTGTCTTCCTTGCAGGCTGTGCAAGTGCTAAAAGGGAGTTTTCGCTTAAGCAAGCGAGGATTATTCGCGCGGAAGAGTATGGTAGTCTTTCAATTTGCTATTTCCGTGCTACTAATCGTTGGTACATTGACGGTGTACAAGCAACTGCATTATATTCAGTCAAAAAACCTGGGCCTTGATCGAGAAAATGTGATTTACACCTTCCTCAATCCCACCCTGCGAGAGAAGTTGCCCGCCCTGAAGGAAGAACTACTTAGACAAGCAGGCATCCAGTCGGTATCCTCTAGTAGTCAAAGTCCGTTAGAGGTAACAAGTGGTACCCACTCCTACAGTTGGCCGGGACTTGCCGAAGAAGGACGCAAAGAAATCCACACCTTAAGCATTGATTATGACTTCCTAGAGGTGATGGATATGCAACTCCAACAAGGGCGGACCTTTGACACGGCCTTTGGAGCGGATTCGATTACCTACCTAATCAATGAGGAATTTCAGCAGTATATGGGAATTGAAAACCCCATTGGTGAAAAAGTAACGTTATATGGTAGAGATGTGGGCACGATCATTGGCGTAGTAGAGGATTTTCACATGTCCTCTTTGTATAATGAGATTGAACCATTGATCATGCTACTACGGCCTAATAATACCTTCCGACTATTCCTGCGTACGGAAGCCGGCAAAACGAAGGAAGCTATCGCTGGCCTTGAAGCCGTTTACAAGGCCTTTAGTCCTGACGTCCCTTTCACCTACTTGTTCCTTGATGAACAATATCAAGCCACCTACGAAAATGAGCTTGTAGTAGGGCGCCTCTCTATAGCCCTGACCGCCCTAGCCGTTTTAATTGCCTGTTTAGGATTATTAGGACTGGCTACCTTTGCGGCCCATCAACGGCTCAAGGAAATCAGTATCCGAAAAACGCTAGGTGCTGATGTAGGAAGCCTGCTGTTCTTGTTGTCTAAGGATTTTATGGTATTGGTGCTGTTAGCGCTGATCATCGCCCTTCCACTTTCCTATCTACTAATGGGGCAATGGCTGAATAGCTTTGCCTATCATATAGCAATAGGCTCCGGAATATTTCTTACGGCAGCTGGAGGGCTGATCGGTATTACACTCTTAACCATCAGTTGGGAGACCCTGAAAGTAGCCATAGTTAATCCAGCTAAAATCTTACGATCAGAGTAGGCGATATCAAGGCTTTGGTGAGGGCAATTGACACCTAGGATTCTCCAATCATCATACTCTGCTTGAAGTCTTTGCGGAGCAGCAATTGAATATTGGTGAGGACAATTTGCCCCATAGTGGTACACTTCCTGAAGGCATCATTTTTATGGTGGTAGGCCAATTCTTCCTTCAGTTGTTCCACCTTTTCACCAGTGGACAATTCATCTTCGACCATAACATCTAGCAGTGCTTTCACCTGCGTTTCCGAAGCCTTAACTCGAGTAGCAATCAAACTTCGCTCTTCCAGCTGGTATTGCTTCACCGTTTCGCTGGTCATATGGTTGATACCTAGGAAAATAATTGGGTTGTTTTCTTTGAAATACTGAGGTAGGTAGAAACTCTTCCGCCCTTCGTAGGACTGCTGGTCAAAATCAATGGCGCGGAGGCGATATTGGTTCCCTTCTATATCTGGTGTAATATCAACCACGTAATTGTAGGCACGCATATCACCGAGTAATCTAACAAAACACCTTTCATTAAATTTGATAAATTCTTTCGCGATCCTGATTTGATTAAAGGTCGATTCCTCCAAGTTTTTTTGCATAAAAATATCGCCCGGAATCCCCGCTACGTGCTCCTCGATTAGGGTTTTTCGGTCCACCATATAAATTACCCGATTAGGAGAAAGAAGGTCCTCTAGCTCCAAGCCGTAGATCCGGGAGGCATCCGCTTTTTTGACGTAGAAATGGTCATAGTTATCATTTAGCCTATTAATAATCCTAACGCGAAACGGCTTGGTATTACCAAAAGTACAGAAGTCAATTCGGGCGACGTTTAGGTGCTCTGAGGCACGGGTGTCACCGTCCATTTTGAGCAAGGCGTAGATATTGGTCAAAGCAGCATTAATCTCTCTCCTATCCGACTCGTTGAAATACACCGTTTCCCACAAGGTATCCTCCCCGTTTTGATCAAAGAGTGGGACAGAAGCACTATACCTCAACAGATCATCATACTGTAAGGGCAGGGTTACTTCCCGATTGTGTTCCCGCAGGTACTCGAACAAGGCTGGGCTTGCGGGGATCAATGGTTTCTTCTTGGAAGGAATGTTACCTTGCATCATAGGCCTCGAATTTAGCTTGGTGGCAAGTTACCTCATTTGGAGATCTTTTTCTAGCCTAAATATCAGTCTCAACACGCCTCGTCTACCTAGAAAATTATCTATTTTTCCGCCATGACGCTATTGAGACGTGTTTTCTATGCCCTACCACCCAGTTGGCGCTTTTTCGTACGAAGGCTTTTCTTCTTGCCTACCGATTTGCTGCGCCCAAAAAGGAGTAAAAATGGGCTTCTAATCCCTCCAAAAGGATTGATATACACCGGCTCGGGAGATTTTCTACAACAAGGAGAAACCTGGCTCAAGCACTTTATAGAGAAGGGACAGCTGGCACCCGAGCACCAGGTATTGGATATCGGTAGTGGCATTGGTCGTATTGCTATCCCACTTACTACTTATTTGAATGAGCATGGCGGGTATGAGGGATTTGATGTGGTAAAAATGGGGGTGGATTGGTGTCAAAAGCACATTAGTCGAAAGTTTCCAAATTTTCGATTTCAATACATTCCAATCGACAACGACCTCTACCGCTCCGAGGGATTGCAGGCCGCCAACTATCACTTTCCCTATGCCAATGAACAATTTGATTTTGTAGTACTTACCTCCGTATTCACCCACATGCTTCCGGATGAGGTAGAAAATTATCTAGCGGAAATCCATCGAGTGCTTAAGCCCAACGGCCGATGCATGGCTACTTTCTTCATCTGGAGTGAAGCAGCAGCCCGCTTGAGTCCATCCAATCCAAAATTTCAATTCCCATTTGACCACGGGCATTATCGATTGATGGACGAAAAAGTCAAATCTGCCAACGTCGCTTTTGATGATACCTATTTAGAAAACTACCTAGACAAAGTGGGTTTGAGGATAGAAAACACTTTTCCCGGCTTCTGGTGTGGACGCCCAAAAGCCGATTCTTTAGATTTCCAAGACGTGCTTCTGCTTCAGAAATAAAAAAAATCAAAAAAAATCTACACTACCTAAAGTACTATTAATCAGACTATTTAGAACCCACAGCTACGGAAAAAGTCGCCGGTATTAAAAAAAACATATAGGGGTGTTTAGAAAAAGTGCCCATCCTTAGGGTGTAACAAACAAAAAATAAAAACCTGACTTCTTTAACAAATCCTACAGCTTCAAAACGGGATTAATCAAAGAACCAAAATCTTAAATTCTTAGTATCATGAAAGCCAAAGCACTCTTAACAGCAATCTTCGCACTCGGTATTTTCTTCACTTCTTGTGAACAGCAAGTTTTCAATCCCTCCGGCAATGTAACCACCATGGAAAAAGACATTACGGGTTTCGACGCCTTAGATGTTTCCCATGACTTCACCGTTTTTGTTACCTCCAACAGTGATGCGGAAGGGGTTCGTATCGAAGCGGATGACAATTTCCACGACTACATCATCGTAGAAAAAATTGGAAGTACACTTAGAATTGGTATGGAACGGCTCAACAATATCCGTGGTAAAAGAACGCTAAACGCCTACGTCTCCGCCAAGACATTGAAAGAGATTGAAGCCACCGGTGATTCCAAAGTCTACTTAGAGAATGAGCTACAAGGCGATAAACTCAGGATTGATCTGGGCGGCGATAGTCAATTACAGGGTGCCATCCAGGTGAATGTGCTAGAAGCAGATATTAGAGGAGACTCAAAAATGACCATGGACAACATGATGCAGGGAGAAAGATTTATGCTTGACATCAGAGGAGATAGCAAATTTGATGGTAGCGTGGACGTGAACGAATTTTGGGCTGATATCAGAGGTGATTCTAAAGTGGATCTAATTGGAGAAGCGGGAACAGCAAGAGTTGAAGTAAAAGGAGATAGCCAAATCCGGAGCTATAACTTCGCCATCAAAACGCTTGATATTAGTCTGAGCTCAGATAGTGAAGCTTATTTGACGGTGACGGAGGCAATGAGTGTAAAAGCATCCGGTGACAGCGTCATGAACTATAAAGGAAACCCAGCTATTAATACACAGAGCCTAACCGGCGATTCTAAATTGAGAAAGGCGGACTAGTTAATAGTTACTTGATCCGATCGGGATTGTCTTTAATAAAGCTATCCCATCCGCTATACTTCTTACTACTCCCGAATATTGACCCCGACTGATAATGATGACACACCGCAGCAGCTAAAGCATCTGTTGCATCCAAGTAGTGGTCGCCAAACTTGAATTTCAGAATTTGACAAAGCATGGCGGCCACTTGTTCTTTAGAAGCATTACCACTTCCCGTAATGGACTGTTTTATCTTTTTTGGAGAATATTCGGTGAGCTCAACGCCTTTCGTGATCGCACTGGCCATCGCCACTCCTTGGGCTCGCCCCAGCTTAAGCATAGACTGAGGGTTTTTCCCAAAAAACGGAGCCTCAATCGCCATATGATCAGGATTATATACATCAATGATGGTCTGAATGCGTTCAAATATCCGCTTTAACTTCTGAGCGTGGTCTCCCAATTTACTTAGATGTACTACCCCAAGCTCTAGCAACTTAAGTTGTTTTTTTTCAATCTCGATTATCGCAAATCCGAGTATATTCGTACCTGGATCGATCCCTAAAATTCGTTGTACCGCTTTTTTATCACTCAAAGTAATCAGGTTAAGCTGAGCTAACAATATTTGCAAACGAAAAAGCAAGTTAGGCTTATTGATAGCCAAACCCAAATTGAAGCTATCTAAAATCTCTATCGTATGCGTAGGCTTAGTCGAGCTACTTGGATCACTCTAGCAAAGATTGGGCTAGTCGTCGTGCTGGCTTACGTACTCTATCGACAGCTGTGGGGCGGCGCACATTGGGAAACCTTCCTTGCCTTCTGGACTACAGAACGTTGGCAGGAAAATCGGCTCTACTTGCTTTTTACGCTTTTGCTCATGCCCCTAAATTGGACCCTAGAAACAGCAAAGTGGTGGGTGCTGTTACGGCCCCTATACCCTAGTCCTTTTGCCAAAGCTTTTATTGCTGTTTTGAATGGTATTAGCCTATCTCTATTCACCCCACATCGGATCGGTGAATATGGAGGGCGGATATTGAATTACCCCGCAGTAGGTCATACCAAGGTCATCATGGCTAGTCTGGTCGCTAACTTTGGCCAGCTGCTCTGCCTGATTTCGGCTGGCTTTATCGGAATTATTTTCTGGGGACGCAGCTTTTTCCAAGCATTCGGGATTGTCTATGATGTAGCCCTGTATGTGGGTGGCCCGATTCTTGTATTCTTATGGTGGGGATTCTTTTCGATTCGTCGTTTCCTCCCTTGGATTCAACGGATATCTTGGCCTACTTGGTTGCGCTGGGTACCCAAGACCTTAGAACACGCCCGACAGTTTAACAAAATTTTATTGGTACAGTCGGCAGCAATGGCTGCCAGACGATTTTTGATCTACAGTATTCAATTCGTTTGCCTACTCCTTTTTTTCGGTTTAGACGTCCCTTGGCACATCTTATTGAATGGTGTATTTGTTATCTATTTGTTGCAATCAGGGTTGCCGCTACCCCCTGCCTTGGGGCTGCTGACACGTGGAGAGTTGGGGGTTTTAATCTGGCAGAATTACGAGGTAAATCCACTAGCTATCCTGGCTGCCTCTATAGCACTTTTTATAATAAACCTCGCCATCCCCGCGTTACTTGGGTTGATGGTCATCGTCAAAACTAATGTCACTAAATCCTTACAGTATGAGGAACGCGCTGATTAAAAAAGGGCTCTTGTTAGGAATACTCATGGTATGCCTATCGGGACATCGCCCTATCGACCCCATGCCAATTGATAGCAGTGATCAGGCTGAGGCGAATGTTACCTATAGTCCCTGCAAGATGGAAAACAACACCTTTAAAGGTGGGGAGGAGATCGTCTATAAGATCTACTACAACTGGAATTTTGTCTGGTTAGCAGCAGGTGAAGTTACCTTTAAGGTGGAAGACCTTGGCAACAAATACCATATTTCAGCTCACGGTCGCACTTATAAATCCTACGAGTGGTTTTTCACCGTGCGGGATTACTACGATACCTACGTGGATAAGGAAACGCTCCTGCCCTATATCTCCATAAGAAATGTGCGAGAAGGGGGATACCGACTTTACGATGCCGTTACCTTCGAACCAAAGCGAGGTGTAGCTGTATCTAATCGAGGAAAAACCCGGGAGGTAGCCAAACCTACTGAATACCCGATTGACAAGTGCATGCATGACATCCTATCCATTATCTACTATACCCGAAATATTGATTTCAACAGCCTCAATACGGGCGACGCTTTCCCAATCAAAATCTTTATGGATAAAGAGACTTGGCCACTAAAGGTGCGCTATAAAGGGAAGGATGCCAACAAGAAAATCAAAGGTCAGGGCAAATTCCGCACCCATAAATTCAACCCAGAAGTTATCGTGGGGAATGTTTTCAAAGAGGATAGCCAAATGTCCGTGTGGGTAACGGATGACCAAAACAAAATCCCACTATTGATCGAATCTCCCGTATCCGTCGGCTCTGTAAAGGTAGTTTTGAAGTCCTACAAAGGTTTGAAATACGATTTTACCGCAAAAAACTGATGATCAGTCCCTAATAAAATACCTTCTTCCGCAAAGCTCGTGGACCGTCATAGAAGCCCTGAATTTCATTTTTGGGTGTCGCGAAACACGAGAATTGTAGAAGAACCATAAAACAAAGCCCCTTGACAAAACGAGCACTAACGCTATTTGGATTCCTCGCTGCCTTCGGGCTCGGAATATGGTTGACTCAGTTCTTTTACCAATCTAAGCAAAAAGAGATTACCGAATCTCAAAGCACCATTCTCTTGGACAAGGTAAAAGATGTCTTGAAATTGGTCACCGTGGAGGCCAACTTCAATGAGTTGTATAATGAAACACAAACTCGCCCAGTCACCCTCTATCTCCCGCTACCTAGTACCTTTTCTTTTTCCAAGAAAGCCATCCTAGAAGTACAAGGTAAGGTCCTAGTAGGCTATGACCTTGAAAAGGTTAAGATTACCGCGGATAGCATCAACCGAGTACTTACCCTAAGTAACCTGCCAGAACCAGAGATCTTATCCATCGACCATCAGGTGCAATACCGAAACTTGGAAGAGAGCTTTTTCAATAGCTTCAAAGCGGAGGATTACACCGTCCTAAACCGCAATGCCAAAGCAATGCTCCGCAAGAAGGTAGAGGAGAGCGATTTAATGGATAAGGCGCGGTCTCAAGGCAATCAAATGTTGGATGTAATCCGCTTTATGGGTGAGTCCCTTGGATGGACGGTCAAACTGGACGTTGATCTGATCAATCCTACGCCTGCCTTAGATCAATAAGCTATCCTTACTTTCCCGACCTAGCTATTTCACAGACAATTTTGCAACAATGTGTTGCGGTTAAACTCAGTAGCTGGCGGTTGTGGTGTAGTTTACCGCAACCTAGTCGGCACATATCCCCAACAAGCTTGCCTCATTAGCTTTCCATCGGTCATCTCTTTACCACTCGGCCCATGGCATCCGACAAAATTATAAGCGGCATTTTTACAGCTATATGCAAAAAACATCTATTTTTAGCCCGAAGTTCCATACTTCATAAGGCGAAAAAGCCTACCGGAATTTGGGACTTCACGGTTCAAGTTTTGTTCAACAGCAGCTGTCTCTCCATTCCTAAGTTTCAGCAAAACTTGAATAGTATATGCAGGATAGCAAAACCAAGCCCTAACTACAATCGCTAGATTTTGCTGTTATGCGTTGGATTAATCACTCAAATCGAAAAAATGGCAGAATCTTCGACGAATCAGACAGGCTTCTTTGGCCATCCTAAAGGCTTGTCTACGCTTTTCTTTACCGAAATGTGGGAACGCTTCAGTTACTACGGAATGCGAGCCATCCTAGTACTGTTTATGACTACCGAAACAGCTCAGGAAGGACTTGGCTTGACCACAGAAACTGCGGCGGCAGTATACGGCTTATATACAGCAGGTGTTTATTTGCTTACCCTCCCTGGCGGTTGGCTGGCGGATAATGTATTTGGACAGCGTAAGGCTATCTACTATGGCGGGGTGCTCATTATGATCGGGCATTTGATCTTAGCCATTCCCGGATCTCCTTCCATTTTCTTCGCAGGCTTAGCTTTTGTGGCGATGGGTACGGGGTTATTGAAACCGAATATCAGTACGATTGTCGGGGATCTATATCCGGATAAAGGAGCGCGTCGTGATGCTGGTTTTTCCATTTTCTACATGGGTATCAATTTGGGATCCTTACTTGGACAGACCTTTGTAGCTCTATTGGGTGAAAAAGTAAATTGGCATCTGGGCTTTGGTTTAGCAGCCGTAGGGATGTTAGCCGGTTTGATTCAGTATCGCCTTACCGCGGATAAAACGCTTGGCGATATTGGTGTAGAACCCAAAGCCAAACTAAAGCGTGAGGAAGAAGGTACTACTGGTGAAGGTAATTCCATGCTTGCTGGCATATTTGCGGTGTTGTTGATCGGTTTAATCCTCGCCTTACAATTTGCGGGAGTAATTGATTTGATGACCGCAAGAGGCTTAGCAGAAGCCGTGGGTATCATTATCGTAGCCGTTACACTAGTTTACTTTGCTTATATCCTGATCGCTGGCGGACTGAATACCGACGAAAAAAAGAAAGTGGTGGTCATTTTCTTCCTGTTCGTGGGAGCCGCCTTGTTCTGGGCAGGATTTGAGCAAGCAGGTTCTTCGCTTAATCTATTTGCCCGCGATTATACAGATAGAATGCTATTTGGCTGGGAATTACCCACTGGATGGTTACAGAATGTGAATCCACTCTTCATTATCATATTCGCACCAGTAATGGGTGCCTTATGGATTCGACTATCGGCACGTCAAATGAATCCCAACACGCCTTTAAAGTTCGGTTTGGGTTTGGTCATGATGGGCTTAGGCTTCCTAGTGATGTACTACGCTGCTCAGATCGTGGTTGCAGGTGAAAAAGCAGGGATGATGTGGTTGGTCATGACTTACTTCCTTCACTCTATTGGTGAACTTACCTTGAGTCCGGTGGGCTTAAGTGCAACGACAAAATTAGCCCCTAGACAATACCTTGGACAAATGATGGGTATCTGGTTTGTGGGGGCTGCTTTGGGTAATCTCATCGCGGGTCTGGTGGCTGGTGAATTTGATCCCGATAATGTGGCAGAGATCCCCAACATCTTTATGTCTGTGGTGATGTTTGGTGTGGGTGCAGGTATCATCTTCATCATAACTAGTCCGCTGCTCAAAAAGTGGATGGGAGATGTCCAATAATTCTCACTACGATAAGTAATATCTTTTTGAAAAGCAGTAGATCCTCCAATGGAGATGGTCTACTGCTTTTGGTATAAGTAAGAAACCATAGCATATGAGTCAGACTTTCAGCGGTTCAGCGACCAATCAAAAAACGATTCTCAGCCATCCTGTTGGCCTATTTGTCCTGTTCTTTACAGAGATGTGGGAACGCTTCAGTTATTACGGGATGCGGGCCATCTTCGTGCTTTTCCTCACCAGCACCATCGCGGACGGTGGTTTTGGCTGGGAAAGATCAGAAGCCCTAACCTGGTACGCGCTTTACACCAGTATGGCGTACGGTACTCCTATCATTGGGGGGATGATTGCCGATCGCTACATTGGCTATCGAAAAGCCGTAGTCTGGGGAGCGCTGATTATGACACTCGGACATGCCGTACTAGCTTTTGAAACGCTACCCGCCTTTGTCATGGGTCTGATACTCTTGGTGGCTGGTAATGGTTTATTCAAACCTAATATGACCCCTATTGTAGGTCAGATGTACCCAGATGGTAGCCCCTTGAAAGACGGTGCTTATACCATTTTCTACATGGGCGTTAATGCTGGAGCCTTTTTAGGCATCCTGATTTGTGGTTACCTAGGCGAGAGTGTGGGTTGGAACTACGGTTTCGGTGCGGCTGGCGTCTTCATGTTCTTTGGTGCCCTACAATTTCACTTTGGGCAAAAGATCTTTGGCGCTTTAGGAGAAGCTCCGGAGAAGAAAGGAGAAGCAGAGAGCAGTCATGGTGAACAAGAAGTTCCTTTTACCCGACAAGACTGGACTTGGGCTATTGCGAGTATAGCCTTGTTTATCGGTACCATTGTCATGTGGAATATGAGCGATGCTGGTCCTATTCAGAAATTCCCCTATCTAATTCCCTTCCTGGGTGTTTTCATCACCTACGTCGTATTGCGCTTGCGCAAATACCCTAGGGTAGAACGGGATCGGATCACGGTCATCAGTGTATTTGCCTTCTTCGTAGTCTTTTTCTGGTTGGCTTTCGAGCAAGCTGGAGGTACGATGACCATATTTGCGAATGATTATACGCAGAGAGATTTACTCACTCCTTCTGCCGTTACGTGGTTTAGGATGATCAGCCTATTATTAACGCTTATCCCCATGGTCCTATTAACCTGGGTACTGGCCCGCCTGGCTGGAAAGATATTCAAAGATTTTCCATTGACGATCGTTTTCACTGGCATCAGCTTCCTGATTATCTGGGGAATCATCATTTGGATCAATTACAATAACTTCAACAATGAGACACTAGAGGTTCCTGCTTCTTGGTTTGGAACATTGAATAGCTTCTTTATCATTTCCTTAGCACCGGCCTTTTCAGTAATGTGGGTAAAGCTAGCTGGCACCAAGTTGAATCCATCTGGTCCGATTAAGCTGGCGGTAGGACTCTTCCTGCTGGGTATTGGCTTCTTGGCACTGGTGGTCGGGGCGTCCTCCATTCCACAAGGAGCACAAACGGCTAGTGTAAGCATGATCTGGTTGATCCTGGCTTACTTCTTCCATACCGTTGGAGAACTCTGTTTATCACCGGTTGGCTTATCCTTAGTTAATAAGCTATCTCCTCTTCGTTTGATGGCTTTGATGTTTGGTATTTGGTACATCGCCAACTTTGTAGCCAACTTCACCGGAGGTATGATAGGCAGTTATATTGATGATATTTCAGCGGCTACTTCGATGTCCAATTTCTTTACTATCTTCGTCGTCCTAGCGTTCGGCGCAGGCTTGGCTTTGGTGCTGCTTAACAAGCCATTGAAGCGGATGATGCACGGCGTTGAATAGTGCCAAAAATCAGCTAGACATTTTAGTTAGTATAAAGTTTTTAAAGAGAACACTTCCCAACACTTAAGTCAAGCTATGGTCTCCATAGCTTGACTTAGCTCTCTATCTAAGCACAAGATCAATTAGTACAGAACGCTCAAAACACTGTCCCCATCTAAGACAGGATGTTTAGTAACGCTAACATCGCTGCTTAGATTATTATGTCTTGGTATCACACTACTTATTACTTGTAAAAACACCTATTTCTACCACCTAGTAAAACAACCAAAACATGAAAGACCAATTTCGAAATCTAAACCTGATGTTTGCGGCGCTGTCCCTGGGACAAGTACTCTTCCTGGTCATTATTTTGTATGTGATATGGGGAGAAACGGCAGCTGGCAACACTTTACCCATTGATAAGCAGACGTTGCTCATAGTTGGCGCTGCAGGCTTTCTGGGGGTCGCCTACGCAGTCCGAGCTTTAGGGAATTATTTCCGGAATAAAGCTGTCAATGAAAAGCAGTCATTGGAGCAAAAGGTCAGTACCTATCGCACTAGTTTGATCATGCGGTGGGCCTTAGTGGAAGGATTCAACCTCCTCATCCTTATCATAGCGTTTTTACAACAGGACAAAAGCTTATTGCTCCTCTTTGGGGCAGGCTTGATCGTCTTCTTTTCCTTGAAACCTTCTACACCAGCTTTCGCAGAAGCCTATAAGCTTAACTTACAAGAAGAAAATCAAATATTCTGATGGGAAAAATAAGGTAAAGTATTGAACGGATTACAACTAAAAAGCGGTAGCGAAGAGTGATGCAATTTGATGCACCTAAATCGCTACCGCTTTCGTACATTATCCGCTAGATCTGAAGACCTGGAAATATAATGTACAGGCAATCCACAATAGGAAGATGGCGTAAAAGCTTATGGTCTGGCCCTTCGTCCATCTTTGTCCCACTTTTCCAACACGGGACATCCATTGTACATCGCATCTATCTTCACAAAGGTGGCGCCTACCGTCTCGGCTACCCACTTGGTAATATATTCATTTTGCTTCGACTGGATTGCCGCCTGTCGAATCTTTGAGTAATCTTGCTGTAAGTTTGCTTTATGAGGCGTGGTGCGAGATTGAACCTGCACCAACCGGAAGAAGGGTTCACCAATCGGATCCCTGAAAGCAACGGGTTGGGATACTTGTCGCAACTTCAAGGTATCAATAGCGAAGTAGATATCCGGATCCAAGTCTCCAATCTCAAAGAACGTATTTCCTGTAGCAGGATTAACCATACGCCCGTCATTATTGTAACTCTGCTCCTCTTCATCCGAGAAAAACTTTACCGCCAAAGAAAAGGACATGGAATCTACTTCTACCAAGTTGCGAATGGAATCCAAATGTACCTTAGCCTTTTCGAGGTCTGCATCCGTGATTTCAGGTTTAACCAAAATGTGACGAACATGTATCGAGTTACCCCTTCGATCCAGCATCTGAATGATGTGAAATCCGAATTGGGATTCGATCACCGGAGAAATTTCGTTCTTCTCCAGTTTATAGGCAGCAGCCTCAAAGTCAGGTACATATTTTCCTCTTTTGGCCCAGCCTAAGTCTCCTCCAATTCTAGCAGAGCCATCATCGGAAAACTTCTTGGCCATTTCCTCAAATGTCTGCTGCTCTTCCATGATCATCGTGCGCAAGGAATCTAGCAAATTTATGGAACGCTTGCGCTCTACACTATTAACCTTTGGCTTATATACGATCTCCCCGATCTCTACCTCAGAATTGAAGTAGGGTAAGCTATCCTTCGGAATCTGCGCAAAGAACGTCTTAACCTCAGAAGGGGTCACCGTCACATTTGACATGATCTGCCCGCGCATTCTCTCCACCAACAATTGACTCTTCAGGTCTTCTCGGAACTGATCCTTTACCGCAGAAATCGTTTGGCCATAATAAGCTTCAAACTGAGCGATATCACCATTCATGTAGCTCAAAATTCGATCAATACGAGCATTCAGTTGCTCTTCCACCTCGATGTCAGTGACTTCAATACTATCGAGCTTAGCCTGGTTCAACAAGAGTTTGGTGATCAATACTTGATCCATGATATTACATCTTGCATCTGCTGGTAATTGCCCATTTTGCGCTTGCATCAAGGAAATCTGTTCCTCTACTTCAGAAAGCAATACCAATTCTCCTCCTACCGTAGCAGTAACTTTGTCGATCACTTGCTTCTGAGCACTCAGGGTCCCCATTACAGCGACCAAAAACAGTAGTAAAACACTAAGATTTCTCATTATCATAAATAATGTTGATTGAGGTGTCCGTTCTCACAAAGGTAGTTAGAACATGTTTAAATTTCAGTAATCGGTCTACGAATGTCCCTATTTTGCTGACACTGCCTTGGCCTAAGCAACTTGATAGCTCTGGCTACCATCCACTTCAGCCGCCTTGTTTCGGCAAACAATTGATCCTTCTCAACTCAAAGACCGAAACTTAAACAAACACTCAGATTCACTGGGTAATTACTTGAATATTATTGCCACGCATACCAGTATCATAAAGATCTGACTTGGTGTCTTCTAGCAACTTTAACTTGCGTTTATGCAGAATCACTTTTCTGGCCTGACCTTCTATATACCCTAGCGGAGCGATCTCCTTTCGGTTTTTAAGTTCAAACAGCCGGAAAAAGTACTGAAACTCTCCGTCTCGCTGGGTGAACTCTCTTTTGGTACCGATATTATTCGCCGTTAACGTTCCTTCCGGTAACTCAACTGCGATATCATTTACGTTATACCAACTGCTATCCTCCAAAATATGAGCATCCGCGTAGTCATTAGAGTACTCAATCAAGGCGGCTAGGTCGGCTGGATCTTCACTATTCCACCATCGTCGGACCTTGTCTCCCTCTGGCACAGGTAGGGGCACTTTCAGGAAATGGCACCGAATGATTGGAGTCTCCAGTTGGTATTGCTCTTTGTTTTTTTCGTAGAACTCTGTTAATTCTGCCTGTGAAATCGTGGAATCTAAGAGTTCTTCCACCAAATACTCTTCGTAGCTATTGCGAATCAAAGAGGCTCGGTAGTCCCGCACCAATTTGTCGATGTTCAAATCGCTTGGGATGTGCAATTCGGCCTCGTGTAGCACTAAGGCTTCCTTCACCCATTTATCCACGTATGAATTCAAAAAACTCAGGCTATCATCGGCTGTGGCTTCTTCTGGAAATAAGCCATCTAACTCCTGGCTATATAAGCTTTTGTTGTAGACCTTAGCCAGCAGAATACCTTTTTCATCCATTTCTGTGGATTGGCAGCCTAGCAAAGCCACTGCACCAACAAGCAAGCATTGAATTGGCCATCTACGTGTAATAGCCAACCTCTTTAATATAGTATCCCCCATTCGATCTATGCTTATTCTTTAATTAAGCTTTCGTACACTTTATCTCGGATCTTTACTTTGTACTCTTTCCGTAAATCTTTAATCCATTCGCGCTCCAAATGATCCTGATAATCAGCGACGATGTATCCACGAGCCTCTTTCAAGGATTTATTCGAAGGAGGTATGAGACTCAATACTTTATTAAAACTAATGATGTTCGCTTTGTCGTTCACATCTAGCGCCGTTACGGTACCAACTTCCCAACGCAATTTATTTACCTGAGGGTGTCGGCCCTTTTCCAATAACTTCTCTTCTACATTAACAATGATCTGATCAGGTGTGTTGAACTTGGCCTTTACTTCTTCGCTAGTATGTGCCACCGCATAATCGCGGATTTCTTTTGCTTTTGATTCGTATTGCTTGCTAATTCTATAAATCTCTACCTTAGCTCGCTCTCTCCACTTGTACTTACCTTCAATCCCCTTATAAAACTTCTCAAGTCCAACCGTATCCTGCGAAGCTTTGTCCCACACTAGCATTTTAGTAGCTTCAAAAAGCAATATACCTTCTTGATATTCGCGCATTAAGGCTTTGAAATCAGGATTGGTAATCTCTAATTGAGTTTCCTGGTATTTCATCACCTGGTCATCCACAAAGCTATCGTACAGGGTTCTGGCTACTTGTTTGATATCCCCAGAACGAGCCAAACGCATGCGATCTCTTGAAGAGCGGGTTAAATAATCTCCAAATTCACCAAGCGTTGGCTTGAAGTCCTTTCCGAGGGTAAACAGTGGCTTATCTGTATCCGAGATTTCAGGCCGCCAACGGAAAGTCAAGAAGTTCTTATCTAAGCCAGACACAAAACTTTCGTAGGTCTCTGTATGCTCACGGTAATTTCCTTGCTTTTTGATCTCAGCTAACCTTTTAGCTTTAGCAATCGCCAGGCGGCTGTCTTTACTAACTGCCTGCTCTAAACGACTCTTCTCTCGCTCAAAGGGTTGTATGCCCGGTCTACTAATTCTTTTAACAATGTGCCATCCCAAGTTACTTTGGAAGGGCTTAGAGTAACTACCATCTTCTTTTAGGGCAAACATAGCCTCTTCAAACACCTGGGCTACCCGCTTGATTCCAATGAATCCAATGTATCCATTTTTTCCTTTGGTTTTGCTGTCCTCTGAATGCTTTTGTACTAAATCTTCAAAGGATGTGCCCCCCTTTAAGGCTTGATAGATGCTATCTATTCTGGTTTTTGCGGCCTGTTCATCGCCCGCCTTAGCTCGAATCAACAAATGAGCAACTTCTACCTCCCCTAATGCGGGTCGTCTCTCATTTACCCGAACCAAATGATAGCCACTATTGCTACGCACTGGGCCTTGGACCTTCTTCAAATCACCTTCGTAGGCCAGGCTCTCAATGCCATACATCCCTGCTGGAAGCATCGCGGTAACAAAGCCAATCCGACCACTGTTCCTTTGTGCCGATTTATCCCCCGAGACTTCCTTCGCCACGGCTTCAAATTCGGCCCCACCTTCAATTCGCTTCTTGATAGCCAGCGCACGCTGATACGCCTCGAGCGTATCCTTAGGCGTTGGATTCGTAGATAAGTTTACCAATATATGGCTAATGTCTACATCCTGCTTTTTGCGCTCATAGACCTCCTTAGCCAAATCTTTCACTACGGTCTTCTCCAATAGATAGGAATCAGCCAATTGCTTTCTATACCCCGCCAATTCTTTATTTAGAGCCGGAATGGTATCCAATTGCATCGTTTTGGCCTTACGGACCTTCAACTTAAATTTCACGTACAGATCCAAATACTCATCTAAGGATTTTCGAGAGTAATCGGCCTGCTTACCATTGGTCTTATTGTAGATGTAAGTAAATTCTGATAGATACACCGGTACCCCATCTACCTCAAATAAGATCGGATCTTCCTGCTGTCCAAACCCAGTATTGACAAAGGATACACTGATGATTAGGACCCAAATACAACTTACCACAGTCCCTCTCCACCAATTTGTTATTTCATTCATGCTTTTGAGATTTCCTTTCTGAACTAAAAAACTGCGCAAAATTACTAAGAAGCTAGCTAAAAACGGGTGTACTGCCGGCAAAAAGCCTGTTAACGTTTTACTAAACCTCAATAAGAAGCGCACTCCTATGATAACCGAAAACAGCTATTTTTTATTATTCCCTTACCTCTGCAACACTTGCTGGAAAGGCAAAATAAACCGAGCTAGCGTAACGACTAGGAGTCTGCATTTCATTTTGAGCTTAGCCGTTAAGAGGTGTATAATCGTTGCACCCTAGTAGAGATCGCCGTTAGTATTTCGTAAACGATTCGATCGCTAGCTCCTGCCAAATCTTCAATCTTTGGAAGTGTTCCAAAGACGATCACTTCATCTTTATACTGTACTTCCGGTATATCCGTTACATCTACCATGCACATATCCATACAAACGTTTCCCAAAATGGGAGCGGGTTGGCCGTGGATACGCACTTGATAAACGCCCGGGTCGATTCGACGGGGTAAACCGTCGGCATAGCCGATAGAAATGGTAGCTAAGCGGGTGCGGCGCGTGATTTTCCCAAGACGACCGTATCCAACGGTATCTCCTGGTTCCAACCATTTGAGCTGCGAAACCGTGGCCTTTAGCGTTAGGACAACTTGCAATGGGAGCTGGTTCTTCTCACCCGATATGCCGTATAAACCAATCCCCAAACGCACCATTTCCATTTGGTGTTGAGGGAAACGGGCGATCCCTGAGCTATTCAAGATATGCCGGATTGGTTGGTACCCGAGCGCTGTGACAATCCGCGCATACCCTTCCTGAAAAACCTGAACCTGGCGTTCTGTGAACGGATCTTCCCGAGGGTCCTCGCTAGCCGCCAAATGTGAAAAAACCGAATTAACCTTAATTTGTGGGTGCTCCTGCAAATAAGCGAGTAAATCCCCCAAATCCTCCCCTGAAAAACCTAAGCGGCTCATACCCGTCTCGAGTTTTAGGTGTATGCTCAAGTCTACCTTTTCCAACTCGGCATAGTCATACAAATCTTTCAGTTGATCCAAAGTATAGACCTCCGGTTCCAGTTCGTACCTAAATAGGTTGGAAAAAGCTGAAGGTTCAGGGTTCAACACCAAAATCGGCAGGCTAATTCCTCCCTGGCGAAGCTTCACGCCTTCATCTACATAAGCCACAGCCAAGTAATCCACTCCGAGATAAGCCAAATGTCGAGCCACTTGCAAACTCCCGATTCCATAGGCCGCAGCTTTGACCATCACCATCACCTTTGTTGCCGGCTCAAGACACTGTTGAAAGGCTAAGAGATTAGCTGAAATTGCCTCCATGTTCACTTCCAGTACCGTACGGTGTTGCTGGGCACTCAAGGCCTGACTAATGCGATCAAAAGCAAAGGAACGAGCGCCTTTTAGGAGTATAATCTCATTTGAAAAATAGCGAGTCAGGTCTTCACGTAGAAAGGTAAGCGTATCTCGGAAAAAGTAGGTCTGCACATCCGCAGACAGGAAGTCAGCTAGCAAAGGAACCCGCTGGCCAATACCGATCAGTTTTTCCACCTTAGCCGCGTGAATTAATTCGGCGATCTGCCGATACAGTTGCGCTGGTGCCAATCCACTTTGCAAAAGGTCAGACAAGATCACAGTTCGCGGCAAATGCTGGGGCTGTTGATCCAAAAAACGCAGCGCATTTTTGAGCGAAGTAAGATCTGCGTTATAGGTATCATCAATCAGCGTACAATGGTTGATACCAGCCCGCAAAGCTAGACGCAGTTCCAGTCGCTTTAGCGATTTCATTCGCTGACTAATCCGGCCAGGTGCGATTCCTAGGTGGAGCAAGATTGCCCAACAATGGATGGCATTTTCGATCGACGCCTGATCAATAAAGGGGATTTCAATTTCTATAGACTGGTTTTCATACTTGGCAGTGATCTGCGTATGCCCCCTGTCTGTTGCTATCTGTAGGATGGAAAGGTCTGCCGCTTCCAACCGGGACCAGCTGAAAGAGCTTACTTTGCTTGCTTGAACGGCCTCCGAGATAAGATCATGGTCTTTACAATAGATGAGTATATCAGCACCTGTAAATAGCTTGAGCTTCTCTCTTATTTTCTCTTTACGATTGCTGAAGCCTGCTGCGTGAGCTGTCCCAATATTGGTAAATAGGCCAATCTTACAATCGATGATAGGAGCCAGCTTCTGCATTTCATTCACTTCTGAAACCCCAGCTTCAAAAATACCTAATTGATCTTGAGGGCTAATCTGTAGAACCGATAGCGGAACACCAACTTGTGAATTATAGCTAGCAGGACTGCGGACGATTCGATAGTCTTCTTCGAGTAATTGAAAGAGCCATTCCTTAACGATAGTTTTTCCATTGCTGCCGGTAACTCCTATGACCGGTAGGGTAAAACGTCCCCGATGGAAGGTCGCCCAGGATTGTAAGGCTTGATTGGTCTGGCTCACCACAATAAAGGTCGCTCCAGGAAAGTCTTGAAAGTGCTGCTCCTGATCCACCAAAAAGGCTCGGATTCCGGATTCGTAGGCAGCAGTAATATACCCATGCCCATCATGTCTGGGTCCGTGCAGCGCGACAAAGAGCTGATCCGGTGTTCTTGGTATCCTGCGACTATCATGGGTGATGTGGCCCACCGCTAAGTCAGCAGCATGACTAGGCCTGATCACCCCGCCTACAACTTCGGCGATTTGGTGAGTGGTATAGGGATGCATATGGACGTTTTCTATAGATCAAATCCTATATCACGTCTGTAATTCTTTCCTTCAAACTGTATAATCTCAGCATTCTGATTTGAAAGCGTTAGGGCATCTTGAAAAGTCTCCCCATAAGAGGTGATGGCTATTACACGCCCGCCATTGGTTAAGAGGTCATCTCCATCCATTCGTGTTCCGGCATGGAAAATAAGACTTCCTTCCGTTTGCTCTACTCCAGTAATTTTCTTTCCTTTTTCGTAGGCCTGTGGATACCCGCCTGATACTACAATAATTGCGGCGGCTGCTCTTTCGTCCTCTTCTACCTCAAACTCTCCAACTTTATCTTCATCTATTGCTTTTAACAGTTCCACCAGATCATTAGCTAGGCGCGGAAAAACAACCTCCGTTTCTGGATCTCCCATTCGGCAATTGTATTCAATAACATAGGGTTCTCCATTGACTCGAATTAAGCCGATAAATATGAAGCCTTTATAAGTCAGCTGCCGTTCTTGTATGCCCTGGATCGTCGGTTGTATAATGCGCTCATCTACTTTCTGCATCAATGCTTGATCCACAAAAGACACCGGGGAGATTGATCCCATCCCTCCTGTATTCAAGCCAGTATCTCCTTCTCCTATTCGCTTATAGTCCTTAGCCACTGGAAGGGTGACATAATCCTTACCGTCAGTAGCCACGAAAACCGAGAATTCAATTCCATCCAGGAACTCCTCAATCACCACCTTACTACTGGCAGCGCCAAACTTTCCACCTAACATCTCCTTCAGTTCCGCCTGCGCTTCCGCCACGCTCTGGCAAATCAGTACACCTTTACCGGCAGCCAGTCCATCCGCCTTCAATACAATAGGAGTAGGCTGCGTGGCCAGATAGGACAGTCCCTCCTCTAGTTGTTCGGCAGTGAATTCCCGATAAGCCGCCGTAGGAATATTAAATTCTCCCATGAACGCTTTGGCGAAGGCCTTACTCCCTTCCAACTGAGCAGCTGCTTGAGAAGGGCCAATCACGGCTATCTGCGAAAATCGTTCCTGTTGAAAATAATCATAGATTCCTCGCACCAAAGGCTCCTCAGGACCTACGACGATCATATCGATCTGCTGTGCTTCTACCCAATTGCCCACCGCCTCGAAATCATTAGGAGACAAATCCACATTGGTTCCATGGGCGGCCGTACCTGCATTACCAGGTGCGATAAATAAAGCCTCACACATTGGACTTTGGCTCATTTTCCAGGCAAAGGCATGTTCTCTACCTCCACTTCCTAATAGCAGTATCTTCATATTTGATCAATTTGGCGGCAAAGATAGGTAGGGGGAAGGAATGTTTAGTGTAGAATGTGGAAATGTTTAATGAAGAATGAAGCGTGAATAATGTGGAATGGATAATGTTTAGTGTAGAATGTGGGATTTTCAATACCCATAGTTATACATTCAACCTTTAACATTCTTAATTACGAACTTCCTATACCCCACGAATTTTCCGATACATCTGCTGAGTCTCCGGCAAGGGTTCAATCCCAAATTCTTGGTCCAATACCTTTTGACATTGTTGGTAAGTCTTGATGGCCATCGGGCGATTGCCTTTGGCAAAGTAGGCCTCCATTTGAATGCGGTAAGCGTCCTCCCAGGTGCTATCTATTTGGAGGGCCTGCTGGGTCAGGCGGATACTCTCCATAGGATTGTCTTTGACCAACAACTCGCTTAGACTGATAATGGCGCCTAAAGCGATAAGTTGGATTCGTTCTCGTTCTTCACTCGACCAATCCTCGTATAGGCGATTGGGTAAATATACACCTTGGTATAGGTTGATGGCTTCTCGGTAGGCTTGCTGGGCGAGTCCGGGATCATCTAGCAGCGCTTGATTACCCAAGGCTACGAACTGGTCCAGGGCTTCTACATCAATCCAAATATTTTCGAAACGCAACTGGTAAGTTGCTCCTTGTCTAATGATGTATTGCGACTCGGTTCGACTTTTACGATCCGGTTCCAACACCTTGGTTACGCCATGATGAGCTACCTTAAAATTTTGCTGCCCCGTTTTTCCGTCTACCCAAATTCGATCAATGATTTGTTCTTTGTGCAGGGCGTGACGATGACGGTTGGTCACCAGAAACTGAAAGAGCTGTTGAGACACATCTCTCCCCCACTCCTTAGAGCCAATAGCCTCATCATCTCTCCACAACTGAAAGTTCCCTAAAGTTTGTACCCTTAGGCTAACTCGATCTCGCCAAGTTCGCAGTTCTGCTATTTGATCTTCAATAGCTATCACTTACTGCTGATTTTGGGTCAACTGGTCTACTTTGGCATTTAAGGCAGACACTTCTGCTGAAATGTCCGTCAATTTCTGCATGATTTCCTTAAAATCTGATTTAGAAGCTGTCTTCCAAGTGTCGATTTCTAGTTTTTGGCTGATTTCATCCTTCACCTGATGACTAAGATCCTGGATCTGATCCTGAATCTGAGCCATACCTTTTTTCGGATCCTTGATGGTTTCCATTACCATCTTTGGTCCTTCAACGGCCATCTTCTTCCACATATCGAAACTCTTGGACAAAATCCCTTTCTGCTCCTCGATGGGTTTATCCTCCATCGCCTGGATAGTGAGATCAGCTAATTTGCTCTGGATAAAAGCAACCACATCATCAAACTTCGAAAAACGCTGCTCTTCTCCGCCTTGGACATGGCGAATATTGCCCCTCCATTGCACTTGTGGCTCTCCCGATTCATTGTTAAAGATCTTCTGCGTAAAGCGCAGCATGAAGGAAGCCGTTTCATCTTTTCTTACAGACATATTGTCTTTTATTTTGTGAAGTCTTTCCATCCAACTGTAGCGCTGGAACTGACACTAAAGTACACAGATTGAAAATTACTACAATTCAGTTACACTCCGGTTACAAAACGGTAATAAGTTGTTCTGAGGCAAATCCTGCGTTTGGAGACCATCAGAAATAAAAGGTAAAGCTTCTCTAACAGTAATCCTAAATGTCGCTTTTACCGCTCATTTTGTGTTTGTCCACGGGATTTATCTAAGAAGGCAATAAGTTTACTATCTTAGAACCTGACAGCAATGCCATCCTTCGGCAAAATTTTAATTTTTTGCTCTTTGAGAATTTTTGTGGTCAACCTTTTAGTAAAAAGGGGGACTCAACTTCACAAAAATCTCCAGAGAAACAAATTCACAAAGCGTGCTAGACAAGATACTTAAGCAATTTACCAATTCCAATGTGAAGCCTATATCGGGCATGGATGCGACTTTTTTATACATTGAATCGCCCACCAGCCCTATGCATATCGGAAGTGTAGCCGTGATTGAAGGCTCTTTGGGCTTCGATCAATTTCGTTCCACCATTCTTTCCCGGATTCATATGATTCCAAAGTTGCGCAAGCGGCTTTTGTATGTTCCCTTCAAGATCGATTATCCCTATTGGGTCGATGATCCCAATTTTGATATCGATATGCATATCCAACATATTGCTTTGCCGAAACCGGGGAATTGGAAAGCCTTGCGTAAGGTGGCTTCCCAAATCTTTAGTGATCCTTTGGATCAATCTCGCCCGCTTTGGTCCTTTACCTTTGTAGAAGGCTTAGATAGCATACCGCAGGTTCCAGCGGGTTCCGTGGCTGTCATTTCAAAGATTCACCACGTAGCCATTGATGGTGTGGGAGGAGCAAGTCTATTGAGTTTGCTGTTCGATTTCACGTCTGAGGCCAAACCCATTCCGGAGCCGCGCCCCTGGAAGCCAGAGCCTTTGCCTAATGAAGTGGAAATGGTGATCCGAAGCTCAATGAGTTTTGTGGAAAAACCATTGAAATTTCCGAAACTGATCACCGAAGCTGTCACCGCTTCTTTCAAAACCGGCGTACTCACGAGGGTCAATAAGTTGGAATTGCCTACTGCCCCTTTTTCCGCTCCGCAAACACCTTTAAATGGCCTTCGCTCGGCACAACGTAAATGGAACTCGGCGATCCTATCTTTAGACCGAGTAAAGGCCCTAAAGAGCGTCATGGAGGTGACCTTAAATGATGTGGTGTTGGGAATCTGCGCTGGCGCCTTGAGAAGATATCTAAAAGAAAAGGATAAACTACCGATCAAGCCATTAGTAGCGATGGTCCCCATCTCCACCCGGACCAAGTCTGAGGATCACGATGCTGGTAATCAGGTATCCTCTATGCTCATTCAATTGGCAACCAATATAGAAGATCCGATTGAACGCTTAGAAGCCATTCATGAAAATACAATTCGAGGAAAAACGTATCAAGGAGCACTCGGGGCTAAGACCCTAGCCAATATGGCGGAGGCCATACCTTTTGGTGTCGCCAATCAGGCAGCTAGGCTATACACTCGCTTCCAGATCTCCGAAATGCATAATCCCGTCTTCAATCTCACGATTACCAACGTTCCTGGGCCGCAGTTTCCCTTGTACCTAAACGGACACAAGCTGCTATCCATCATGGGCATGGCCCCGATTATCGATGGCATGGGCTTGATCATCACGGTATTCAGCTACAATGGCTTGATTACCCTCAGTCCTACCTCGGATGCTGATACGATGCCTGATATTGATGTTTTCACCCGCTATCTTCGCGAATCCGCCAATGAGTTAGAAACCCTGATTTTGTCTATGAAAGACAAGAAAACGAAGGCGAAAAAGAAGCCGAAGGTAGCGGCCTCAGATGCTATTTTTGAACACTTCAAAAAGCACCTAAAACTCAATGCCGAGCACATCAAACCGAACAATGGTCTATTCCAATTTATTGTGACGGGCGATGTCCCTAGAGAGTGGCGCTTAGATTTAAATCAATCACCACCGGTAGTACGAAAAGGAAAGGTGAAGGAACCCGATTGTACTTTCACCATTGCCGACCATCATTTGGTTAAGATTGGACAAGGCAAAATGAATTTGCAGGCCGCCTTCATCCAAGGCAGGCTTAAGATCCAGGGAGACTCCGGCAAAGCCATGAAACTGGGAACTATCCTGTCAAAGTTGCCGAAATTGGAGAAGGTTTAGTCTCCACTAAATACTATTGAATGTGGACCTGCCCGAAATGTGAGCGTGTTTTTCAGAAAGACAATCAGTCTCACATTTGTAATGAGATAGATCTAGATTCACTCTTCGAAGGTAAACCAGATGAGTTGGTACTCGCCTTTGATGATCTGGTACAAATGCTGGTGCAATGGGAGCCCTTTCACATGGGCGTAGCAGTGCACAGTATCGTGGTGACGAGCAAAAAGGCCTGGCTCATTCTGAAACCCATGAAGAAGGAACTCGACATCAAGTTCTATTCGGACAGCCCCGTCGAATCTGATCGAATCAAACGAATTACGGAGTATCGCGGAAAATACGCCCATCACATCCGAGTGAGCAGCCCGGAGCAGTTGACTGATGAGGTGTATCGGCTGTTGCGAGAGGGATTTGAGTGGTCGATGCGTTCTAGCTAAATTTTGAAGCTTGTAGGATCATATCTTTCAATCCATCTCGGTCGAAATCAGCCATACTTTTGATCTTGATATGTCGCATCCTTTTCCCTGTTCCTTCTAGGGGATAGGCTGGGTCTTCGATCTTCTCAAAACTGAAAAATCCCAGGTTGACATGCCCTTTATTAGCTTTCAAATAGAGGTAGTCTTTTTCCGTAGCGTAAACCGGCTGCTTCCACTTAAAGGATTCCTTTGTATCAGGGACAGCCTCAAAGATTAAATCTCGTAAAGATCTCAGGGTATCTTGATGTTCAGCTGGAGATGTTGCTATATAGTTATCAACTTCGGCTATTCTTGTCATACGGATGGTCTTTATTGGTTGAACTAAGCGCTAGTTTCGATAAGCTAGCTAAAATGTCCCAACTGTAGGGCAATTACGATCAAAAAATGGATAGGTTTCATAACTTCATGTGAAAACCATTCTTCATACCATCACGGCAGTTGCAAAAAACGGCGCTCCATCAAAGGTTGAAAACCTAACTTCTTCCAAAAGGTACTGGCAGGAAGGTCATCGAGAACATATAATTCAATCCTGCGGATACCTTGTTCCCTAAACCAAGCCAATGTGGTTGAAACTAAAGCTTTCCCAACTCCTCTTTCTTGCTGTCCCTGTTTTACCGCCAGATACCTAATTAGACCAAGCTTTGCTCCACCAAACCAGCCTGGCAGCATCTCTTGCCTAGCCAAAATGAACCCCAGCACCTCCATTCCCATCGTTGCTACGAGCAGATTGCCCTCTTCCTGGCCGAGCATTCCGTTTAGGTAATCAAGGAAAGCCTCTTTGTCCAACTCCACCGCGTAATAGTCCGGATTTATTGTTTGTAAGTATTCCATGAAGTCCAGCCAGATCTGCATGATCTGTTCGAGATCTTCTTTCCTAGCTTTTCTTATTTTCATAAAAGCGCTTGTCTTTTTGAGTATCAAGATCTCCTAAATTACCAAAGGCATGAAGAATCATATGTTCTCCATGCCTCACAATCTTCTTTTAATGAACAGAGATGCTAATCGCGCGTGGCCTCTACTTGACAGTTGGTGTTAAAACCTCCACCCGTTAATGTCTCAGTTAGAGAGAATTTATCTCCATCGAGCGTAGTCATAACAGACCCCGTCACTCCTCCAGCAGAATTCGTTCTTTCAATCATACAATTGGTCACCGGAAGCGGATCAAAAGTGGTCGTAACAGAACCAGTCACGTAGCGGATCACAATGTCATTGTCGCCACTAGCTGTGATCGTAACGGTAGCAGGATCAGCATTTCCATCACAATCTGCTGTTCCCGTATAGGTTCCAATCCAGTTGTCTCGTGTACAAGTGAGACCTTCATCGTCATCTTTTTTACAAGCAGAAAAGGCAATTAGCAAGGCTAATACATAAGTTAAGCGTAATACATTCATAGAAATGCGTATTAAGTAGTAATTGGTTACTTGGAAAATGGTGAAGGATTCAAAAAAGTGAGGAGACAGGAACTATACCTATATAGGCTACCGCAAATATAAGTACTTATTTATATAATAAATATTCCAAAACTGCCTTTGCTGGCAGGAACAGAGTATGATTGGCGGTTTTGTGAGCAAGAGGTGATGTAGGGTTTATTTCCGATAGGTAGTCAATAGCTCTAGTAATGTTTTTTTGGATCCCCCTTTTGATCGACTAAGAACCTCCATAGGAGTATGACCTTGATCGTTTGGATGAGCGGGGTTGGGCCCCCATCTAAGCAATAAGGCCAAAGCTTGCTGACGCCTATGCTGATCTTTGATCGTAGATCTGATAGGCTCAAAAATTGGGGTTTCTCCGGATAAATCTGAACGCTCTAGATCGGCTTCATGCTCTAATAAAACCTGTATTGTAGCCGTAAAACCTGCTTTGGCTGCACGATGCAAGGCCGTTTTTCCCTTTTTATCCTGATAGTTTATGTCTGCGCCATGCTCTAGCAAACGAAGTACTTCCTCTACATTTCCGCCATTGTCTCCACGACATAAATAGACCAAATGCCCACTTAACTCTTCTTGACTAGGCAAAGGAACTCCGTGAGCTGAAACCACCTGGAATAATGCTTGATTATCGGGTAGGGCTCTGGGAGCGAAATCAGGATCAGCCCCATTTTCGAGCAAGAGGCGAACCATAGTAGGCTCGTCATCTGCGGCAATAAATAGCTGTTTAGAAAAAGGCCGAATACTAGCACCTTTCTTAATGAGATAGCTGACCGTCGCGACATCTCCTCCTCGCAGTGCATAACAGAGCGGTGTGGCCCAGGGAGTATCTGCTGGTGTAAAGTCAATGTCTTCCTGATTCTTGGGTGCCATGATGTGTTGAGGGTATCCCAGGTTGATACGGTTTGATGACGCTTCCAATAAGTTACGGACTAGGTCGTATTGCCCCACGAAAGCCGCATTGTGGATATCCAGGTAGGCCCCTTTTGACTCTAGGTACACTGCAACGGGCATTCGTCTTCTGTGTAGGGCGATGGCCAAACAGCTAACCTCAACAAAATAGGGAGTGTAATGCGAACCACAAGCCTGAATATTGGCTCCTTGCTCCACCAGATACTGGACGACTTCCAAGCGGCCTTTATGACAGGCTTCCCACAGCATAGTACGTCCATGAGATCCCACTTTGTGCAGCCAATGCGGTTTTTGATCCAATATTTGTTTGACCTGCTCCAACTGGCCGCGTTCCGCCGCCTTCACACCAATCTTCAAGAAATCGCTGGCCTTGCCGGTGAGATGGATCATTTGGTCTTTGAGTTTTCCCCAAATCTTGACTTGGGTTGAGTGATCAGTCCATGGTCGATAGCCGATCATTTCGGTAAACTATAGGTCTCCCACTAATAAAATTTACTGCGTAAGCGACGCATATCTTTCGACTATCGACCGAAACACTATCGACCCTTCCATGTTCCATCCCCTTCCTCTATCACTCCCCCTATCCCGGATCAGACTCAGCGCCAGACTGTTGACGCAGGAGGCCTTTGAAGGCGTCGCGTACCGTATTGCCTTGATGAACTACCTTGTATACCTCATGTGAAATGGGCATTTCAAGATTGTACTGTTCCGCTAATTCCATAACTACAGTACAAGTCTTCACTCCTTCGGCAACCATTGACATTTCCTCAATGATTTCATCCAAGGTACGGCCTTGTCCAAGGTTAAAACCAACGTGTCGATTACGGCTGAGTGTACTAATACAAGTGGCTACCAAGTCACCCATTCCGGCGAGGCCAGCGAAGGTTTCGGGTCGGCCGCCCATCGCCACACCGAGGCGGGTTAGCTCTGCCAGGCCTCGGGTAATTACCGCAGCACGAGTGTTATCACCCGCACCCGCACCGTCACCCATTCCGGCAGCAATGGCAATCACGTTTTTCAAGGCTCCTCCTAATTCACACCCAATTACATCATCATTGGTATATACCCGGAACAAACCCGTGCGAAAAATCTTCTGTAAGGCTGTCGCAATCGTATCATCTACCATAGCAATTACACTGGCCGCTGCTTGTCCAGCAACGATTTCTCGAGCTAGGTTCGGCCCCGTAAGCAGGCCGGCAGGATGTCCTGGCATCAGGCTCTCTATTACTTCCGTCATCCGCATGCGGGTTCCTTGTTCCAAGCCTTTTGAGAGACTAACGATCGGAACCCAAGGGCGAATGTAGGGCTTAGCGTCATTAAGTACGTATCGGAAACTGTGGGAGGGGATGCCCATGACAATGACGTCCGCATCCTGAACTGCCTCTTTTAAAGAATGGGTAGCAACTAATGATTCCGTAAGCTTTGCTCCAGGTAAGTATTTCTCGTTGCGATGATATTTATTGATTTCGTCAACCGTCTTTGCATTTTTAGCCCAAATTTTGGTAGGGGTGTTTTTAGCTGTGAGTGAAGCTACGGTAGTTCCCCAGGAACCACCGCCTAGTAGGCCAACCTTAAGTTTCATATCCTTGTAAGTTTAGATCGACTATTTCTTGACCAATTGCCCATTGGTTTTTTCCTTCTTCGGTGCTTCCTCTTGCCCTAATTCTTTTAGGTAGATCGCACGAATCTTGGCAACATGCTCGTTCAGCTTCTCCTTCTTCCAGCGTTTAGTGGAAATTGGTGGAAAAGCAACGACCTCAATGGCCACGGAACGCAGTACATTGGTACCGCGGGGCATGGCATCATGGGCATTACGGATGACTACTGGCACAATCGGAACACCGGCTTGCATCGCCAAATGGAAAGCTCCTTTTTTGAAGGGGCCTAGACGATAATCCCGGCTACGGGTTCCTTCCGGGAAAATGATGATGGACGTTCCTCCCTTTAAGGCATCAACCGCGGGCTTCATGGCTTCAATCGCCTTTTCCCTGTTTTTTCGATCGATAAAAATCACGCCGGAAGCTGCCATCAGCTGACCGATAATTGGCATATTCCTCAGCTCTTTCTTCGCAATTCCAGTAGCATCTTTACGAATCAACTTGGAGACGATAAACAGGTCCGCACTACTCTGATGGTTAAAAATAAATACCGCGGGGCGCTGCGACCAAAGATGTTCTTCTCCCTTGACAACCATCTCAATCCCGGCAGCCTTTACCACAAAATCGCCGACTGAAGCCATCAAAGAATTCACGCCATCCTGCCAGGACAAACTAAAAGCGCCTTTGGTGACTCCGGAGATCACCGCGGGGATCAAGCTACCCAAGGCTGCACCTGTTCGTACAAAATTGACCAGCCCAGGGCGCGCCTCGTCGTTGAATCGATAGACAGGCCAGTTATTCTTAAACGCCAGGGCTGAAAGCTTGGTATCAGGATTGATCGGGCGAGGATTACCTACAATTTCCAGTAAGGGTGCATCCGCAGCACTATCGGTATAGAAATAGGATTTAGTAAGGTCCAAATTAAAATCCTGGGCTAAGGATTTTGCTGCATGAGCTTTTCCTTCTCCCCAACAAGCAGGCTCTATGATGTTTCCAGTAAACTTACCCTTTTCTACTTCCATTCGGGTACACATCACATGGTGGATGTCTAGGTCGCGAGCAACGGGATCTACTTGATAGGGAGTAGCCGCTGAAATAATGGCTACTGTATGTCCCATAGCGAGGTGAGCTTTCACTAAAGCACGAGACTCAGGGTAGATTTCATCGGCCAAGTGTTTAAGATAAACCTCCTCTCCCACTTCAATGAATAATTCTTCCTTTACCCCTTTAACGCCTTGCGCTCCTACCGCCGCTAAGCCAGCAAAATTACCTTGCCCCATGGCGTACACTATGACCCCTGCAAATTGCGCAACGATTTCCCTGGCCGTCATCTTCCCACTTAACAGACGAGTCTGAAAAAACTCCTTGGCAGAAAAATTCTTAATCAAAGTGCGATCGAGATCGAAGAAAGCCCCTACCTGTGGTCCCACCTCACCAGCCATGATCGTATTCGTCAAAGCCTCCGTTTTAGAGCCAGGAACAATTTCACGCTCGATCGGAATCACAGACACGGCCGCATCATTAACCGGTTTACTCAATATGATGTGTTGTAGGTCATTGATATGCTGTGCAATACCAATCAACTTCTCTTGGAAAGCCTCAATCGCTTTTTGCTTATCATCCTTAGCATTCGGAACTAGATCGAGATTTCTTGCCAGCCGTAGTCCATTTTGCAAGAAAGGCTTGGATATAGAGTCAACTCTTTGAATGCGGCCCTGCCAATGCATTTCTTCGCTCAAGAACATGCACTCCTTGATGAAAGCCTCATCCTCAAAGGGGCGGGAAGGCTTCCAGCTTTTCAATGCATAAGCTACCACTCGATAAGCCTCAATATAAGAGTGCAAGACTACCGGCGCTACAATCACTTCTTCCTGCTTGATGAAGGCCAGTTTTTCAGTTTTAGGTGCTTTGACTAGCTCTGGCCAATTGGGATCCAACATCTCCAGGTTAGCCTCAATCTCATCAGAGAACTGTGCTTTCCTGGAATAGAAGAATTCAAACTTAAACAAAGAGCGGAGTTCCATGATCGTCGACCAAAAGGCCTCCTGCCGGACCTCCTCCTGTGTCGTGGCCGATTCTAGCAGTGCTATTTCAATAAAGGCTCGATGATACAAATGATGCACCGACATATTGGCATAATACGTGGCCTGCATGTAACTTTCTGAGTTCAGCACATACTTCGCATCTAAGGTTTCACCATGCTTCAAGATTAGATTGGCACGTTCCAGAATATTTAGCGCCGCCTGTACACTCTTACCCGTCGGTTGGCCTCGATCTACCAATGCGTCTGGTTTAGTCTCTTCGATCAACCGCATCAGATCTACCACATCACGCTCGATGGTATTCTTATTCAAGGAAAACTTGCTGAGTAAAGAAATACAGATCAAGGAGGTGGTGGTCACTGGAGTGATCTGATTGATTCGATGTACCAGTTCCAGCGCGAATCGCGACAATTTCCCAGTGTGGGCTTCCGGCTGCTTCCCTTCTGTAATGATCGCTACGGAATTTTCCGCATTGATTTCTACTGGCTCACCGAAACGAATGGAGATTTTACCAAAACTACCATCCATTTTCCGGACATAATCAATAAACCATTTCAGGCTCTCAGGGTTTTTGTTCTTGCCACGCCCTTCTAGCGTCATATCCTTTACGTCCGGAATCAGATCATATACAATGGATACCGGCACATACTTTACCTCTTTACCCGATTCTTCTTCCGCCTCGCGAATATACTTGAGAATACCCACTTTAGGCCAAACCAACTTACCTGTACGCGATCGCGTGCCTTCGATAGCCCACATGAAATGCCCTCCGTCCTTTACGAGAGAAGCAATGAAATGTCGCAAAGCAGCTTTGTAGATCAGATCGTTCTTGAATGAACGACGAATAAAAATCACACCATTTTGCCTAGCTATCTGCCCAAAACCCAAGAAATCCATATTGATCCCTGCAAAAGTATAAGGGAAAGGAATGCCATGACGAGCCAAGGTAATGGCCAAGACAAACATGTCCAGATATGTTTTATGCGTCATGACAAAGGCAATCGGAAACCGCCGAGCCAGTTTGGTCAGTTCCTTGACTTCCGTTGGGTTTACATCGATTGTCTTCTTGTAGGCACGGGAAAGAATATACTGAGAGAGCTGAATCCCCATGATATTAGCCAAAGGTTGGTGTACGGTCTGTAACTCCTTAAGGCATTCGGCAGCTTCTTTTTGCACTTGATCATAGGGCTGACCAAGTTTTTCAGCAATGTCAATTAGTTTTTTTTGAAAGGCAGCATCGTTGAATAGTCCATCCATAGGTAGTGCACCGCTAATGTTTAGTTGAGTCGCTCAAGATAATTAACAAGATAGGAAATAATGCCTAAAAAAGATCATGCCCTTCCGTTAATGCCAGGACAGCTCCTGAAAAAGCAATTGATTTGGCTATTATTTCACATTTAGGCTCATCAAAGTAACCAGGGTCAAAGGGCTTTTAGAATATAACCCAAGCCACTTGAACAAAGTCTGCCCATAATTGTCTTTATACCAGCTTAATGTATGAAATCGAACTATTATTAGTCAATTTAGGTTAATTAATAGTATAACATTCTTAATTTAGCGAATATCCCAACGATTATTACAGATTCCCAAAACGGATTTACAAACATTGAACAAACATCAACTTAAACAGATGGAGTAGGATTGTCGAGGAAGTCCATCTGTTGCAAAAGCAGAGCTATGTGGAAATTTAGAAAAGATTCGAATACAGTAGACCGCCCCCCCTTATTCTGGTTATTGACGGAAGGGAGTCGTGCTATTGCAGAATTGGGATTCTCTATTCCTTACCGAAAGTTTTTAGCTGGCCAAAACGAAGGTGATGGACACCCTGTCCTGGTTTTACCTGGTTTCCTTTCAACGGATATGTCTACAAAACCTTTACGAAGGTTTATCAAAAAACTGGGTTATACGCCCTACGGTTGGGAGTTGGGCAGAAATACGGCTGACGCATCTTTTGTGGAAGCCTTGGAGGAAAGAGTACAGTACTTGTACGAAGATTACCAAGTACCTGTCACGATAATCGGCTGGAGCCTTGGTGGAGTCTATGCTCGACAATTAGGCAAGGCGATGCCAGATAAGATTCGCCAGCTCATTACGCTTGGCTCCCCCTTTGCAGGCATCCAAGAACCTAATAATGTGGCATGGATCTACAATCTGATCTCTAAAGGAGATCGAATTCGCCGGGTTGACCCTAAGTTGTTCGACGATATTCCTTTACCTGCACCCGTTCCAACCACTGCAGTGTATACCAAAGAGGACGGTATTGTTCCTTGGCACCTTTGCATGGAAGAAGAAGACGAAATTCATCAAAATATTCAGGTGAGAGGAAGCCACTTTGGTCTTGGTGTTAATCCTACCGTTATGGAAATTATTGCGGACAGATTGTTGCACCAAAAAGACGACTGGACCTATTTCACCCCTGCCAATATTGTGCAGGATCTACTATTCTATCCTTCGTTATAGACGGAGATAACCCAAACTAAACACACAAATCGGGAAAGGCCCTGACAGCAGTAAGCTGGTCAAGGCCTTTCCCATTTATTTACAGTAAGAACTGTACTAATAATCTGTTTTGATTGAACTGTCGAATGGTACCTTGAGCTGGTACATCAAATCGTTGGAATGTTCATCTTCCAATACATCTAGTCCATATTGGATTTGCTTTGGATCTTCGTACACAAAAGTGCCGAAGATTCTATCCCAAAAGGAGAAGATGTTTCCGAAGTTGGTATCTGTCCAAGGACGTTCGAAGTGATGGTGGAATTTGTGTGTATTGGGTGTTATAAAAATAAAACTTAAAACCCGATCCAAAGCCTTTGGCATGTTCAAATTAGAATGCGACCAATAGGTAAAAAGAACCGTTGAAATACGATAGATAATGTATACCCCAAAGGTCACGCCTCCCGCCAAAATCGCCAACAAGGCGAATAATTCTCTAAACACATAATCTCCAGGGTGGTGCCGGGTACCTGTTGTTACATCAACCTCTGTATCGCTATGATGCACCATGTGGAACTTCCACATAAACTTCACTTTGTGTAATAAGTAGTGCACTGTATATTGAGCAATTAAATCCAGCAACATGACTCCTAGAAGTACTTCCAACCATAGCGGAAGATCGACTAGATAAAGCAGACCAAAATTATTGGCACCCGCCCAGATAAATATGCCAGCCGTTGCTAAACCAAATAATACATTAATTATAATAGTAGAAGTCAATAAGGCAAGATTCACTCTGGCATGACGCCACTTCTTGTAGTCGAATTGGAACAAGGGATACACTCCCTCTAAGATCCAAAACATCCCCATGCAGATAATAATCCAAAGAAACTTTTCGCCATTTCCTAGATTTTCGAAAAAGCTCACAAAATTTTCCATAATTGATTTTGTTGTTACTAGCGAGGATTAGTTTGTTCTCAGCTCTATACTAGCTTGATACAAGGGAAAATTAAGGAAAAATTCCAGAAGAGGAAAATAGGCTGCTGTCGGATTACAGCAAATACAGGAAAGTTATCCGGGTTTAAGCTTCGCTTACAAAGAAGGGAAGACGACCAAATCAGGTAGGGGGCGCTGCGGCTCAAATGCCTTCCAAGTATCCGCCTGATGCTGTAGACGATCAGCAATAACCATCAAGGTAGCCGGGTTGTACCCCATACCGAAATGCCCACCGGTAACTTCGATGTTCTGGTGAAAGCGACTTTCTCTGGGCTCTAGACAGGTTTGCCAATGGACTACCCCATCTTCTTTAGAAAAAAGGGCCGTAGTTGGCACGGAGGGAGGATTAGGAAGATCATCAATCCATCGTTGATCTTCTGACGAGATAGGGCGATGGTCATTGAACAAGCGGTAGAGCCTGCTTGCGCGATTGGGTTCTGTGATCCCGGCGAAGGGCGAGGCGAGGGTAATCACCTGACGTATCATCTCCGGTTTTTCCTTAGCCAGCTGCCGAGCATAGACGCCTCCGAGGCTCCAACCGATCAAACTCACCGACGTCTCATGCTTAGCGTATAGCTGCTCTATTTGTAGTACCAATTTTTTCAGTTGACGGATATCCCCAAAGTTCCGCCCCATCCCCCAAGGATAAGGAGAATAGCCCTGTTCCCGAATAAACTTGCGGATGGGGTAAGAGGATAAATCAGTAGCTAGAAATCCTGGGATGACCAGCACTGGATGTCCATCGCCTGCTTTGGTTACTTGGTACGACTTGCGGAACGTACGTGCGCGCCAGAGTTCAATCCAAACCTTTACATTCTCCCCCATAAATCTGAAGAAAGAGGGCTTTGCTATCTTTTGCTCTTGAGATCTGGATTCCACTGGCAGATATTTGCTATGATTCTGTGTTGTTCGTTAAGGTCTTGTGCCGTTCTTTGCCTACTTGACTAGCGATACCACTAGCCAAGGCGCTTGAAAGCGGTATTCTTCAAGTTTCAAAAAGCTGGCGAAACGTGGGAGCATCAATGATCGACGACGATTACCCAAGTCAATCACCAATTCATCTCCAAATTTCTTCAGTTCGATCTCTTCCTCTCCTACGAAAGGAAGGCGAGTCTTAAAGAAGTATCCGTTTTCATTCTCAATCACCTCAAAAGGCTTGTCCAGGTATAAAACCTCAGCGGCTTCTTTCTCCTCATACAGAGAACTACTGATGGCTTCTAACTGCTGAAGACCAAATACCTCTCTGCCCTGGTGTTGTACTTTGAGGATGGGCAGTGGATTGAAACTTTCCTCAATTTCCTTGATGTACTTCTTCTGCGAGGACAAGTAATATTTGAAGGCCTCCCCTACTTTCTCTTCAGGTAGAATCCGATTGATCACTACTGCATCCACATTATAGCCGTACAACTGCAAGTAGGTGTAGGCTCGGCGGGCCTCTTTAATTACCATCCGCTCTGGGTTGGTAACAATCCGGATAGAAGCAACTTCCGGATCTAGAAACACCTTTTGTATGCTTTCCAATTTCTGGAAGAGCTCATCCATTTCTTCTAGCCCCTTATCCAAGGGTACACCAGTAAAAAATTTCACACCTTTCGTTACCGTTTTGACGGCTAGGTTCTTTCTCGAAAAGGCCTTTGTCATCCAAGATTTAGCCACCTGTGGAAGAGAAAGCAGGGTGAGGGTTTCTCCAGTAGGTGCACTATCGATTACGATGACATCGTAGGTTCCTTCGTTGTAGTATTTTTCTAACCACAAAAAAGCTGAAGCCTCCTCCATTCCCGGTAGAACAGACAACTCCTCTGCCACCACATTTTTCACGCCTTTCCAGCGAAAGATGGTGTTCATTAGATTCCTCATATTATTCCAATACTTCTGCATGGAATAATACACATCAAACTCCTGAGCGTACAAGTTAGGGGCAATTTCGGTTGGTTCTGGACTCAACTGAATGTCAAGCGCATCAGAAAGACTATGAGCTGGGTCAGTGGAAATAATGAGTGTTTTTTTCCCTTCCTTAGCTGCTTTTAAAGCGGTAGAAGCCGCTACTGTTGTTTTCCCAACTCCACCTTTACCCGTAAATAGGATAATTCGCATAAACATTGTTTGGTTCTTCGACAAAGTCCCATGTTTGAAGACAATCAAAAATGAAATTCAATGCTTTACTGACAGTTATCGTCAGTGGGCGCTTTTTCATCTCATTTTATGCTTGTCCATGGGATTTGGCGAAGAAGGTATTATTTTAGATAGCCAAAAGCGCACACAAATAGCGGGCGCATTACTGCCCCACTATCTGTACTGCGAGTCGAAATAGTACGGACAACAAAAGCAGTCGTCGATACAACTGCTACTGTCTGTGTCAACTATTCCAACATATCGTCAATAGTAACAGCCTTCTTCTGCCTCTTAGCATTCTTGCGCTTAGGAGCTGTTTTAGCTTTCTTACCATCGGCCTGCTTCGCTTCCTGTGGTCGCATGCTCTGCGTCACATCTTTAAAGGCCTGTCCAGAAGTTTTGATCAATTCTTTTTGATTGTCAACTGCTAGATCCACTGTTTGCTTCACTACTTCCTTCCCCAAATCAAAAGCTTTAGATCCTGCCGCTCTATAGATAGACGCGATTTGTTTCATTGTGTGGAAAGAAGTCTTGATCATTGCTCCTCCTGCCTTGAACAGAATAGCATTTGCTGCTCGGGTGGTTTTGAAAGCTTTACCTATTGTGCTTTGTGCCATGATTTTTTACTTAAAGCGTTAAAAAAAGCGCCTCTGGATGAATGATCCACTAGAGGCGCTCCGAACTGTTTGAAACTTTTTCTGTGCGTGTAAACGCCTAGTTGTTAGAAAACAACTTTTTAAAGCGAGAAGCACTTTCGCTTAGCTGGCCCTTCACTGTCTCTAGTGTATTGAAAACGATATCCTGCTGCTTGGCTGCCAACTTCAACCCACCTTTTACCGCTTTGGTAGCCACACCTTGCCATTTCTCACTGTTTTCAATCGCTCCGTCAACCACCTCTGTAGCCGTTTTCAATGCGTACTCATTTACATCTTTAGCCGCTTTAGCGATCTTCTCTCTGTTAACCGTCTCAGTAACCCTATTGTATGCTTTATCGTAAGCCTCTTTTACTGGTGCAGTCGCACGGTCTCTAAGTTGCTCACCATTCTCTTTCAGATCTTCCACGATCTCAGAAGTCATCTCACGTACTTGTGTATTGACTGTCTTTGCTGCTTCACGGATAGCTTTTACACTATCAGAAAAATCGAATTTCTCGTTTTTTGGATTTACTTTCTTGTTTGCCATTTCAATTTATTTTTATCTGTGCTGCCCTACCAAGAGCTTAGCAACAGGATGTTTCTCAAAAAGTTGAATTATGCTCTAATCTGCTTAAGCCAATTTCTTAGCTTCTTTTTTCCAGTCTGCAGGATTCTGTGTTTTGAATCGAGGTCCAGCAGCTTCGAGGATCGGTGCAAGATCCTTGATGGCAGCATTAGACAATTGGAAATAAGTGTAGATACCAGCTTCGTTCAACAAGTTTTCCATTTTAGGACCAATACCGTTGATCACTTTCAAATCGTCTTTAGCAAGATCACTAATAGAGGTTGCTGTTGCTTTCGCACCTTTAGTCGCTTTTGCTTTTGCTTGCTTGGCCAACTCCTTCGCTTTTTGGGCTCTGCGGTTGTTCCAGCCTACTAGTTTGCGGAAACGCTTGTTACCTGTGGAGTACTGTCCTTTAAGTTCCTCTAAAGTGCTAAGTACTAGATCTTGCTGCTTGCCCATCATCACGGTACCTTGATCCAATACTTTCGCCATCAATTTCTGCCACTTAGCTCCGGTTTCAAGAGAAACGTCTACTAGTTGGTCAGTAACATTGATTGCTTCAGCGTTGAAGTCTTTTACAGTTGATTTGACGTTATCTAGTCTGTCCTGTACGCTTACTGTATTTGCTTTCTTCGTTGCCATCTCGTATTTTTTTTGTTTCCTAAGAAGGATAATTCTTTTGTTTTCCTTTGAATCAAATGACGATGCAAATGTATAGGGAGGTAGTTACAGCCGAGTTACAATAGAGTTACACTTCAGTAACAAGCAAACAAAACTCTTTACAAACAACTGAAATACAAACACTTAACAGGTAAAAAGATTTTTCAAAAAAAAGATAAAAAATCGAAATGAACGAGCTTGATTTCGGAAATTCCTGACCTAAAGAAGATTTTCTCTCTAGATGAACAATTATATGTTCGCAACAAACGATTGATATATAATGCCCATTGACTAAAAAGGGTCCCCCCCTTTTCGTTATTTTTGCAGGAGGAAGAGGCTCCCCGACATTCACAAAGATTTTCTAAAGCAAGGCATGCAAAATCCGGTTTGTAAGGAAGATGTTTTTGGATCGATCTTTTTGGCTGAGGCCGAGGGGCTTCGGAATTTCCTGTATTACAAAACTGGGAATCTACCGCAGGCTGAGGACTTAGTGCAGGAAGCCTTTGGAAAACTCTGGGAGAATTGTAGCAAGGTAGAGCGAGCAAAAGCCAAATCCTACCTCTTTACGGTGGCTAATAATCTTTTTTTAAATCAAGTGGCCCATCAGAAGGTAGTTTTGCGTTTCGAAAAGCAACCGCACACCCAAGCCTCCCACCTCACCCCACAATTTCTACTGGAAGAGGAAGAGTTTCGGAAAAGGCTAGAAGCGGCGATCGCTGCTTTACCAGAAGACCAACGAATTGTATTCCTTATGAATCGAATGGATAAGAAAACCTACCGAGAAATAGCCGAACGGCTAGACCTGAGCGTCAAAACGATTGAAAAGAGAATGCACAAAGCTTTACAAGCTTTGAGAAAAGTATCCAAAAAAGTGTAGGGTATAGCTCAATTGAGCTGTTATATCTACGTAAAGGGATGATTATGGATAAAGACACTTTATATGCACGATGGCTGAGTGGCGAGATCACTGCTGAGGAAGAGCAGGAACTCAAGCAGAGTGGTGCGTTGGAGGAACTGGAAGCGATTACTCGCTTTACGGATAGCTCCCGTCTTCCTCCCTACGATCCCAAAGCAGCCTTAGAGAAATTCAAAGCTACTCGGATGCAGCCCAAAGCGGCTAAAGTTCGCCGATTGGATTGGCGCTGGTATGCAGGAGCCGCGGCTAGCGTAACGGTTTTATTGGGGCTTTGGTTTTGGCTGGGGTCGGGCAATTCCAGCCTGGATGCCGCGCCTGGGGAGATGGCGGAGCGCACCTTCCAGGATGGTTCTTCGATTGTGCTGAACGATGGCTCTCGCATTACTTACCAGGACAGTGATTGGGGCGAAGAGAGAAGGATTAGCTTAGAGGGCGAGGCCTTGTTTGACGTAACCAAAGGAGTCCCTTTCATTGTAGAAACGGCTCAAGGTGAGGTACGTGTTTTGGGCACCTCATTCAACGTCAGAGCCTGGGATGAGCATTTCCGAATAGAATGCTACAGTGGAAAAGTAGCTATCGAAAGGAATGGCCAAAGAGATACGATCGTGGCGGGTGAGGCTGGACAGTGGCGGGATAATCAATGGGAAATTGCACGCGATCTAGTGGCTACATCTCCTGCTTGGTCCGATGGAAAATCAGTGTTTAAAGGAGAACCCTGGAATGCTGCTTTTCAGGAACTAGGACGGCAATACAATGTACAAGTAGAACACCCTGACATTGATGCCCCCTTTGTCGGAAATTTCCCACATAATAATCTAGATACCGCCTTGTACATACTGCTACGTCCTAAAGGGTTAAAGTATGAAACCAGTGCCGACCGTTCTGAGGTGAGAATTTTCAAGTAAAACCCAATACTACACCCCTTCATCGAGTAGATCCAAATCTTGTATCTTTAAGCATATCTTTCATCATAATCCCTTGAATTCACTATGCGGTGGCATATACTATTGAGTTTTCTGGTAATAAGTATTCCCCAGTTAGTGATAGCTCAAACATCCGTTCTTCAATTCGAAAGTACTCCGCTGGCGGATGTCTTTAAACAAATTGAGCGCAAGTCAGATCTCACCTTTAATTATGATCAAACACTAGTAGAACCGTATCAATTTACTGGGAAGCTAGCTATCGGATCAAATAACTACCTAGATAAACTGTTAGCTAGCACTCCTTTAAGTTTTGAAATTCTCAACAAGAACGTTTTGGTCTTTCTGGCGGAGAAGCAGGAATATTCCATTTGTGGCTATCTCATGGATGCCACGTCCAGCTACCCTTTAGGTTACGCCAATATCTTCACTGCAGACGGACTTCAGGGGACACAATCCGCTCTGGATGGTCGCTTCGAATGTAAAATAACGGCTCGCAAGAACGAGTTGATCACCTTAAGTTATTTGGGATATCAGAAAAAGAAGGTTCCAATTCAAACCTTTGCTGGAGATAACTGTCCCACCTTTTTGCTAAACATGGATCCCCTCGTATTTGGCACAGAAATTATCGTTAAAGATTATATTCTTGATGGTATCGAGGAAGGGGATCATTACAATGCGGTAGATATCAGTTTCCAACGGATTGCCAATAACTATGTAAACATTGAACAAGACTTACTGAAGACCATCCAATATCTACCCGGAATCTCTAGCAGTGACGAAAGCGCTACCAACATCCAGATTCGTGGCGGATCGGCAGATCAAAATTTGATCCGTTGGGAGGGAGTAAGCCTGTATGAACCTGGACACTTCTTTGGAATGATCTCAGCTATCAATCCTTTTGTGGTGGAAAATGTGAAGGTTTACAAGGGAGTATTCGATCCTTCTTATGATGATCGAGTGGGTGGCGTGGTAGATATATCCTTGAATGATTCCATCGCTACGACCTTCAAGGCTGGCTTAGGCACCACGCTGACTGAAGCACATGCTTTTATCGATTTGCCCATTCAGCCGAAGAAATTGTCTCTATTATTATCCGGTAGGCGATCGCTTACCCCTTTATTTGGTACGCCTACTATGGAAAGCTATACCAATAGGGTATTTCAAGGCACCAAAGTGGTGGAAACAGAAGATGAACTAAGCCCTGAGCAAGCCCTGAGGTTTTATGATTGGAACGGCAAACTCAATTGGCAACTGGCCAAAAATGCTCGCCTGAAACTAAGCTACTTCAAAAGCCAGAATGATTTCAACTTTACGACTCAGCTTTTTGAAGAAGACTGGCTGACGACCGATGATGTGATCTTTGGCACCGAGGCCATTAGCACAAGTCTAGATCTCGCCCTTAGTCCAAAGTGGTCCAGCAAAATCTTTGGCAGCTATTCAAACTATAAAAATGACTACAATTATTTAATTGAAGAGGAGGAGGAAGACAGCACGGGAGCACAGATTTTTCTCAACAATGTTTTCAATCAGATACGCGACCTCTCCCTTGGTCTGACTAACCATTGGGCCTGGACGCCTAATATTTCTTTACAATTGGGATACACCTTCAACCAAAAGTTAGTGGATTTTAATATTGATTACAGATCGATCTTTGAAGGGCAACACCAAGATCTGAATAATCAAATAGGAAGCTTTCACAACCTATATTCAAGTTTGCAGTATCAAAATCAAAAGTGGCAATTAGATTTTGGACTTCGGGGCACCTACTACCAGGAAGTCCAGCAAATCGCCCTTTCCCCTCGTTTCAATGCTCAGCTGGCTCTGAATAAGAAGCTGAAGTTGAAGTTTTCGGCAGGTCTATTGCAGCAATACATTACGCAGTTGCGGGAATTTGGAGAAAATGATCTCGAGATCAATAGCCCGGTCTGGGTGATTAGTCGAACCGAAACCAACAATTCACAAGAAGCTCAAAAACTGGCGCTAGGTGCTCTTTACCAAGGCAAAGGGTGGCTATTCGACATAGAAGCCTATCATCACTTTACTAGGGGATTGTCGACCTACTCCTCTGCCTTCCGGAGACAAGACAATATAGAGGAATTCGCCTCCGGAGATTCTAGAGCTAGTGGAATCGACCTATTAGTGACCAAGCACTGGAAAAACTATAAGCTGTGGTTCAATTATAGTTTTAGCGATGCTACCTACCTTTTCCCAGCTATTGAAGAGGAGCCTTTCGCAGCGACAAATAATCAGCCACACAAGCTGAGTGTTATGAATAGCTTCACTCATGGCCAATGGACATTATCCCTCAACTATCAATATCGCAGTGGTTTACCGTTTTCCGCGCCGGAGGATCTTGAAGCGTATTATGATGAAGAGGATGAGGAATTTTATTATGAATTGCTTTACCCTTCACTCAACGCTGATAAACTCCCCGACTATCAGCGCCTAGATCTAAGTTTAAGTCGAAAATTCTCTATATCTGGAAATAATGGAAAGGGAGAAGTAGCCTTATCCTTCCTCAACGTATTGGATAGTGAAAATCTCTTTCAGCGGGATCACTACATATTTGTCGATGAAGAACTAGAAGATCCAGAACCTCAATTGGGTGTATTCGATAGATTGCTGTTGGGTCAGAGTATGCAGTGTTTATTTCGAGTCTATTGGTGATATGATAAAGAAAGGAAGTCGATTTTGCTGAACCAACTTCCTACTTTCCATACACTATTTGTTGTCTCTTGTCTTTGCCTATCGAGTAATCTTTACTACTCTTTCCGTCATACGTTGACGTCCATCTCTGGTAGTCATAGCCAAAATATAGACTCCATCTGGAAAATTAGATAAGTCGAAGGTGTGTCGATTGGTCCCAATCTGAGATCGATACTGTCCCTGCAAAATAGTACTGCCCATCGTGTTAGAAAAATAGTAGGTCAATGGCTCTTGCTCCAGTGTATTGAACTCTAGGACAATGTTGGCATTCGTCGGGTTGGGAAAGACCTTGTAGTTGGCAATCGGCGAATCTGGATCATCGGTGGCATTAACACCAGTAGTGCTAAAATAGACGGAAGCGCTCCAGGCTATTTCCTCCCCACAAATAACCCCAATCTGCAGGATGTAATCCGTGTACGGCTCCAATTCTTCAATTAGCATACTGGTCTCTTCCGTTTCATCATCCTCAATATTCAATTCATCCGCTTTGGTGTAACGTATGAAATACAAGTCGAAATCACCAGCGCCCGGCCAACTTACCAGCGCAGAATTTCCCGTAATCTCAGTGACCATAATTCCATCTACCCTGAAACAATCCGGATCCTGCTCCCCTGTAGTGAAATTTTCAACCTCAGAATAAAAAGTCTCATCATCACAAATAATCGCTACCCGAAATTCATAGTCCGTATCAGGTGCTAGATTAATGAGCAGGATTTCAGCTTCATCCGTTTCGGCTTCCATCCACTCTCCCTCGCCCGTCCGATATTCAACCACAAAGAAAGCCTCATCTCCCGCTAGCTCATAATCCCAGCTTAAGTAGGCTTCTGACTCTGTCACAGCCTCCACATATACCCCCTCTATGAAGGCACATTCATCTCCCCTGCTAGGAATGCTATCTAAAGATTGATTGGATAGCAAATTGAACTTGATCTCCGCCAGTCCATAACAGGACTCGTCTCCATGATTAGATAGAGCCGTTAATAACACGTATCGCGCTTGAAGTCCTACCATATCCGGTCCAGAGAATCCTCCATACACAGCCTCGCCCGTCCCCATTGGGAAGACCATTTCACCCCAGTAAGTCCACACTTGCCCATCGACGGAATAATCCACTTTCACTTGTTGAAATCCGCGTTGCAGTTGGTTTGGATCATTGGTATTCCAAACCCAGGTTTTCGACAAATTCCGAACGCTCCCAAAATCGTATTGTATCCAATGCGTATTTCCATATTCTGCCTTTGGGCTTAGGCTAGGCTGGCAGGATGCCCAAGTATCCAGCCAGATGTTAGCATCAGCATCTTCGCATTGGGCGGACAGGAGATTGGCGACTAGGAGCATACCTAAGATTAGGTATCCACTCACGGGGTGAGTACTCACCCGGTGAGTGGTAAGTGTCCAGTTTTTCATTTATATCACTTTTAAATGTGTAACAATTTGATAAAAAGCCCCTTATTCCTTTTCAAGGGTCAAACACTCACTGACAGGAGTGCATCCAATAATCCAGGATCAGGACAGGTTCATAAAGCCCAGTGGTGGAGTCGTAGACATCGTGTTATAAAAGTTCCCAATATTAGGGAATAGAATTGGCAGATCCGATTTGGACACGCCATACCATAGCGCCAACTCGGCAAAGTATTCATCCGTTGAGACCTTGGGTATAAGCACCCCTCCTCCAATCTCCAAGTCCGTGTTCAGGGCCAAGCTAGGGTAAGATCCATAGACTTCCTTTCCTTTCACCTTCCCCCCCATGACTAGGACATTACCTCCCCACGCATGATCGGTCCCATTTCCATTAGAGGTCAGTGTGCGACCGAAGTCAGAGACAGTGAAGGTGGTGACGCAATCCTCTAGATTTAGTTCGCCCATAGCGGTTTGGAACTCACTCATGCCTTTGCTTAACATAGTCATTAGAGCACCGTGATTGTTGAGCAATTCATCATGATTATCAAAGCCATCGATCCGCACGAAGAAGGTCTGGCGCTTCACCCCTAACTGCTGCCGTACTTTCATGGTTCGTGCCACCATCTGAAGGGATTGTGAAAGCGGATTTGTCGAGAACGTGGTAGTGAGGGTAGAATTCCCAACAGCTGCGGAGAATAATTCATGTGTGTTTTGGCTAGCTTGTACGACACTAGCATAGGTTTGCTTGAAAATATCCTGGTACTGCTTTTCCATCAGGCTCTTGACCGCAGAGGTACGAATCTGGTCAAAGGTAGAAGTACCATTATAGCCACGGATTCCAATGCTACCAGTTCCTGTTGGCAGAATACTGTATTCGGCAGACTGCTCGCCTAGCTGAAAGAGGTTCTTTCCCGCGAGGGAAATGTTCATAGAGATATTTTGGTTAGTATTAGCAGATTGAACGAGGTCTGCCAGTCGGCCGCCCCAGCCGGTGGGGGAATTAGTTTGGGGAACTGAGGTTTGCCATTGCTTTTCCTGATCTGCGTGGGAGAATAGCGCAAAAGGAAGTCGGTAGCTATTGTTATAATCACTTTTGGTGGTAGGCTGAACTAAGGTACCTACATTGCAAAGTACCGCTAACTTTCCTGCATCAAACAGCGTCTTTAGCTCTGGCATTGATGGGTGTAGGCCCAACTCTTTTTCATTGTAGGAGGTCGGACTTAAGTTAAGAAGATTGGCTTGCGGGATGGCCTGATTACTTCGGGTAGTCTGGTACTCACTGTAATGCTCATTGCTGGTCGGCACGATCATGTTGAAGGAATCATTTCCACCTCCTAACATGATGCAAACCAGCGCTCGATAATCCTCTCCACCTCCCCACCAGTCGCTACTCATTGATGCGGCATTCATGGACTGTAGATTGAAGAGGGTTGAAAAGAAAGTAGTGCTTCCGATCGCAGCACAACTGGCTGTTCCTAGGAATGACCTCCGACTATATTTATGTTCTTTCGACATGTTATTCTGATTTTTTAGAACTCATAATTGAACTGGAGCGCTTAGCTTATTTCGTGATGTTCAACTCGATGGCGGCGAAGTAGCGATCAGCCACCAATCTAGCTCCCGCAAGATTGTAATGGACCGGATCTGCTAAGTATTCGTCCTTCCAGTCTGCAGCCATATCGACGGCAATAACCTTAGAATTGGCATTGGATTTACGCTGTGCCACCTCCAGGATACTCGCATTAAAAGTGTTGAATTGTGTGGTGAAAGCTGGTGTCATTATAGTTGAAACTCCAGGAGCAATCTGCTCCAGAAAAATGATAACTTTCGGAGACTGTGCTTGTAACTGGTCAATAATGCCTTCAATATTGGCGATAGTAGCAGCCGGGGTAGCCCCAGCATCTAGCAGGTCATTTCCACCGATACCTAGTAAGACGATATCTGGCACACCGTAGTCATTGCCAATCTGCATTAGTGTTTCCAGGATATCTGTGGTAATGGCTCCACCGGTTCCTTCGTGATCATTGTCAAAACAAGTTCCCTGCACGGGTGCCTGCACGGCTTCCTCCTTTCTTGAACCAATGAAGTCCACATCCCAAGCATTTTCCATTAGTTTTTTCCATAAGGAGTATCGATAGCTTTCGTATTCCGGGCTGCCGCCTTCTACTCTAGAATCGCCTAAGGGAAGAATTTTGAGCGTCGTATCTGAAGACAATATGGGGTTGCAGTCCTGTACCGGATTACCCTCATCCTCACAGCTAATCAAGAAAAATACAATGACCAAAAGAGCAAAGCCCTTTTTTGCAAATTGAACGTACATATGTAGTAGTTGAAAGGGTTGAAATATGGGGTTAATGACTATTACTTCAGGATCGCGTAGTCGGGAGCAATCAGGATCAGATACAGGGCCATCTTTAGCCGTTCCTCCGGCGTCTCCAATTGTGTAAGCGCACCACTAATGATTTGCTTGGTGTCATCCTGTAACAAGCCATTAGCAATGAGAATATCGAGGTAGTCGACTAGCTCTGAAGGATCAGCCGTGAGCGGTAGAACCTCAGAGAAATCCATCTGATACAGCAGTGGGGCCTCTGCATAATCTTCTTCCTCATCTTCCTCTTCCTCCTCCTCGTCTCCATCTTCTTCGCCTCCTTCCTCCTCGTCATCTCCGTCTTCTTCTTCCTCTTCTTCAAAAACCTCGTCTCCAATACACTCTGATGCTAGGTAACTACTCCTAATGGTCCTTAGATCCACATCATTGACAATTCCTATGGCATTGGTGGAATTCAGGATCTGGAAAGTTGGAGCCGTTAAGTAATTCTGGTTAATTGGCCCTTGAGGGCTATAATCCGGTAGGAAAAAGTTGAATACGCTGGGCGACTCCAAGGGCGACTGACCCGTCTGGTCCGCAAAACACCCCAGCAAGGTGAAATAATCTTCATTGGGATTGGTGGATAAATGAAAGGCTTTTAGAAGATTCATCAGTCGGACCACGGGTTCTCGCAATTTTCCGAAGGTATAGCCTTCTGTAAGATTACAAGTCCTGGCTTCGGGGTGCAGTAGGATGGCTTTGAGCACCGTCTGGAAATTGTTGGCGGCATTGGGATCAAAGGCAGCTCCGACATCCTGGACATAGGTAGCACTAGGATTGGAGGTGGTAAAGAGCTTAATCAAGGATTTACTAATGAAAGGAGCGGTGTTGGGGTGATTGGATAGATGGGCGATGGTTTGATTGATATCATCCATGCCAGATTGATTAGCCGGTAACACTACTCCATTCAAGAGATGTTTTTCACTCGTATCGTGATAATCGGGATACATTTTCATGGGGTTCACCACGATCGGGACCACATCTTCCAATAGTTCATTCGTTACTAGACCAAATACACCATTTGGCACCCCCGCTCCAAGTCCCGTGAAAACTTGCGCAAATTCCTTGATATCAGCATTGGTGTAAGTAGGTATAAATTGACCTTGCTCATCCCGACGACGAAGGCCATTGGGGTTGAGTTCCCAGAGGCCGATGCTGAACAGCTGCATGATTTCCCTGGCATAGTTTTCATCTGGATGGATATTCTCAGCAAGGTTCTCTTTTGGGTTATTGAAATGGGAAAGGAAAAACCCCATCGCTGGACTAAGGGTCACATCGGTAAGTAAGGTTTGATAGTTGGTAAAAGCATTGGTCTGCAGCATTTCATAATAGGTACCAATGATCTGCCCGACGTCTTCAAAGAAGTCTGATTTATCATTGATTACCATAATCTGACTCAGGTTGAAGGTCATTCTCTGTCTCAGTAGATCTGGCGAACTAAGATTATTGGTCATCCAGGCAGAGCGGAAGTACACATGAAAGATGGGTTCTTCAATCGATTCCCCCTCATCCCCGTACAGTAGGTTGTGAATGAGCATCTCATCCATAATCGAGACCTTAGGGAGTTGGAATTGCTCGTCCAACCAGGCCTCATACCCCATAGCAGCCGTCATCTGTATGGTAGCATAATCGGCGCCCATTGTAGCTTGTGCTAGAAAGCGAGAAGCCGCTTTCAACTGCTCTTGGTTTTGGATCGGGAATCCATCCACTGTTCGTTGACCATCTGTTTCATTGGAGGCAGAGGAGGAAGTAGTGACGACGACATGATTATCGTGCCCTCCCCCTAGGTAATCTAGGTGCTTCAACTGAGCTTGAGCGAAGATCGGCCAACTCAGCAGCAAAAACAAGAAGCCTAATTTTTCCATATAAATTGTTTTTGAGTTCTCTGACCATTTCTTTGTTCAGAGAAGAAGTTTTTGGTGTGTATATGGATGGAACAGGCTTAGCAAGAGATACCCTACCCTACTTGATATTTTTTTATTTTTAGCCACTGAACTGATTTCCCAAAGTCCATTCATTCAGATGAAGACATGAACACCGCAAACCCGAAACCTCTCGAATCCAAATCCATCGCCGTTCTTCCCTTTGTCAACCGCAGTCCTGATCCAGACAATGAATACTTCAGCGATGGTATTACCGAAGAGATCATCAATGCCCTGACTAAAATCCAATCCCTGAAAGTCATTGCACGTACTTCTGTTTTTGCCTTTAAGAATAAGAATATTGATGTACGACAAATTGGGCGTCAACTTGGCGTCAACACTATTCTAGAAGGTAGTGTGAGAAAGGCTGCATCTAAAGTTCGTATTACAGCTCAACTGGTCAGGACAAGCGATGGGCTTCATTTATGGTCCAAAAGATTTGATCGCCAACTGGAAGACATCTTTGAGTTGCAGGACGAGATTAGCCTGCTTATTGCGGATCAGATCCGAGAAAACTTTGGCCATTTTGACTTGCAAGAACATTTGGTGCAAGCGCCCACCCAAAACATTACCGCTTATAATTTATACCTAAAAGGTCGCTTCCATCAATTGCGCTGGAATGCGGAAGACCTGAAATTGGCTACGGTCTATTACGAGCAGAGCTTGAGTGCGGATCCCCAGTTCGCCCTACCCTATTTTGGAGCCGGGCTCACCTATGGGATATTGGCTTCTTGGGCTTTCATGCCTTATGAAGAAGGCATAAAGAAAGCCGTTCAACTATTAAATCGGGGGCAAGAGATCAATCAGGAGAATCATCTCAACTACTTCGCACAGGCCACCATCAGCCTTTGGGGACGCTGGGACTTTCGCATGGCCCACCAACAGCTGACTAAAGCAATCGAATTGAATCCCTCCTTTACAGATGCACAAGAGGGCTTAGCGGAACTGTACACTGCCATTGGTGAGTTTGATAAAGCTATGAACCTCACCAAACAAATCCTCAATCTCAATCCGCTCTCCCCGAATCATCACTACACCAAGGGGAATATCTATTACCTAAGGGGACAATATGATAGAGCCATTGAAGCTATGAATGGGGCCCTACAAATTGACCCCGATTTTGCACTGGCCCTAGAGGTGAAAGCGGCTTGTTATATATTGAAAGGGGACTACCCTTTGCTGGATGGTTTTTTACAAACACATAATCAAATACAGCTGCCGCACTATTGTAGAGCACTTTTTAAACTCATTCATAAAGCTGAGCAAATTGCTATCGACCTTTCAGCTATCCAATCTAGCATAGCTAGTCAAAACCAGCATGAGGCACCGGCTAGCCTGATCGCTTGGCACTTGTATCTACAGGTATATTTAGGTCATAGACAAGCAGCCCTGGATGTACTGGAAGCCGGTATTGGAAAGAGGCTCGGACAACTAATCAATTTTCAGTTTGATCCCTTCCTAAGACCATTGGAGTCAGAGGCGAAATATCAGGCTTTACTAGCTGAAAACTTTGCTAAAAATCGCCTTCCATCACCTACTACTAAATCTGAAAATATATCACAGGAGGAGCAATCACGCGAACTATTGACATAGCAAGAGGTAGAAGTATACATGAACCGATTATCGGACGTATTGGAATCGAATGAAGCTTTTCTTGATCCTGACCTCAGTTTAAAGGGCTTAGCCGACCAGCTGGATCTTCATCCCAATAAACTCTCTTGGTTAATCAATGAGCAGCTAGAGCAAAACTTCAATGAATACATCAATGGTTTTAGACTAGAAGCCTTTAAACAGAAGGCGCTACTCCCTGCTAATGCTCATTTAACCTTATTGGCCCTAGCCTATGAAAGCGGTTTCAATTCGAAGACGGTTTTCAACACTTATTTTAAGAAGAAGATGGAAATGACACCGAGAGCATGGGTCAAATCTCAGTCTTAGGTGAGCCAGGGGAAGGTTAGGTCAAGGGCTACCAAGAAGCAGCCCTTGATCTGCGTGAGATTTCTACAAGAAATCTACAGCTCCCGTATCCAGATTGTAGTAAGCAGGAAGGATCATTAGCTTACCGGCTTCAACCGCTTTTGTTATGATCGTTGAACGGTTTACTAATTCTGCTGCCGTCAATTCCGCGTTTTTCTTCACCACATCATTTACCGTAGCCCCCTCCGCAGAAGCAGCGATGGCAGGCGTAATATGCATTAACAAGTGATTCAGATTATAGCCATTATCTCCGCCAGATACGGCAGCCGTCACCGCGCCACAGCTTTGGTGTCCCAAAACTACAATGACAGGGGTACCAATGTGGGCTACCGCATATTCGATACTAGCGATGGACGAGCTATTGGCCACATTACCCGCTACCCGAACTACGAAGATTTCTCCCAAACCAGTATCAAAAGCTAATTCGGGAACTACACGGCTGTCTGCACAGCTAAGAATAATTGCATAGGGCTCTTGGCCACCTGTTAAGGCCTGGCGGCGCGAACTATCTTGCAATTTTCCATCTTTTTGATCCGCCACAAAACGGGCGTTTCCATCCTTAAGTCTTTGGATTACCTCTTCAATTGTCAGCATCTTAATTGGAATTTCAAGTTTTAAGTTATTAGTATTAAGTTGTATATAAAGTACCTAGGCTGCGAAAGGCAGATTCACAGCTTTGTTAAATCTCGATGTCAGAAAACTGGCAGAAGTTAAGCAAAGTTTTGTTTTTTCCCTCTATCCATTCCCTCCTACTGCATCTTTAAGCCCGCTTTTGCCAAAAGTGCGGAATATCAACTATAGGTTCCAAATAATAATTTCGAACGATTACCCATCCACAGCACTGCATCTTTGTACTGTAATCAAGATCACGGCTCACGACCGCCTGATGATTACAGCAATACAACCAGACATTAGGAAATAATTTTACTACAAACCCAATAAAACAATCTATTATGAAACTTAGTAAAGTCCTATTTACTAGCCTTTTTGTTCTATCTCTTTTGACCACTGTAAAAGCCCAACAGATGGAAATCGGACTACGAGCTGGGTATAGTCTATTCACCGTTAAAAGTGACCTTTTTGAACTAGACAACCAGTACACAGGTGGGCTGAACCTGGCAATTCCCGTGACCATTCCATTGAATGAACGTTTTGCTATCCAGCCTGAAATGCAATTCATCCAAAAGGGAGTAGCGTTCAAATTTGAAGAGGCAGGCATTACAACCAAGACTGCTTTGAAAACAAATTTCTTGGAACTTCCCGTGCTCTTTAAAAGTAACTTCCAGGTAGGGAAAATGCAGCTGAGTGCGCTAGCAGGCCCCAGTGTAGGCTATGCCCTGAATCGCTTCGTATCTCAGAAAATCGGAGATGGCGATCGAGCAACAGAAGATGTAGACTTCATCAAGGAGGGTAATGCCAAGGACCAGCGTTGGGATATCGGTTTGGTCGGTGGCGTGGAAGCCTCCTGGCCACTGGGAAATGGAGCTATGGTATTTGATGCGCGTTTCAACCTTGACTTGAATGATGATGCTCGGTTTGAAGGAGATAAACCAGCAGGATACAAGAAATCAACCAACAGAGGATTCATGTTCTCAGCGGGATATGTGATCCCGATTGGAAAATAAACACAAAACAGCACCGCATCCTGGTAGACTTGCCAAAGTGGACCGGGATGCCTTTTCACCCGATCGTAAAGAAACATTCATGCATTCCATCTATCCTTCCCCCATTGCCAAAGAAATCTTTGTGGAATTATATCAAGAAAAGCTAGAGTCCTTAGATTTTGCTTTTCAAATGAGAATGGTTGAGACTTCTTTTGGGCACACCAATATTATTCTGGCAGGTCGTGAAGAAGCCCCTCCGATGGTGTTGATCCACGCTTGGAATGAATGCGCGCCAATGGCATTAGAAGCCTTCAGCAACCTATTAGGTGATTTCAGAATTTATGCCGTTGATGTGTTGGGGCAACCCAATCTAAGTGCCGAAGTTCGACCCAATATTCACGGTACCAGCTACGGAGAATGGTTATATGAAATCATCTCCCTCTTGAACCTGAGGCAAGTGTACCTAGTCGGTCTATCTTTTGGTGCATTCATAGGCTGGAAAGCGCTACTACATGATACCCGGCGGATCCACAAGGCCTTTTTCATTAATCCCATGGGCATAATTCCCCCAAATAATTGGAAGCGATTTATCGGATTGCGGGCACCTATATATCTATTCAAACGCTGGCCTTCAGTCTTACTGCACCGGTGGTATTTTCGAGGAATGTACAGCAGCGACAACACCTTTGCAAAACGCTGGGCTTACAACCTGCTGTCCTATTTCAATTGGGATCTAGAAATGATTCCAGCCATCAGTAAAGCACAAGCGCAATTAGTACAGGTCCCCATTTACACAGTCGGAGCAGCTTTAGACATACTGGGCCCTGGCAGGCATATACTTGTCCGTTCAGAACATCTTTTCCCTTCTTTCGCAGAAGGTTTATTATTAAAAACCAACAGGCACTTCCCCAGTATAGCGGGCTACCATCAAATTATATCCTTTATCAAAGAACACCAATAAACACCTTCACCTAAACCCTCAAAGCTTGATCGTCATGAAGATACTTGCAATATCCGGCACCAATAGCTGCTACTCGATCAACGAGCAGTTGTTAATCTATCTCAGTAAGCAGGTAAAGCAATTGTCTGTGGAGTTAGTCCCTTACACCACTTTCAATTTGCCCATTTACAGCATTGATATGGAGCAATTTGTAGGTATCCCCGACAGTGTTCAATTCTTCGCCCAGCAGCTACGAGCTGGTGATGGACTTATCTTGTCAATACCTGAACACAACGGCAACGTCACAGCCTATTTCAAAAATCTGATCGATTGGTTATCCAGAACGGACCATCAGTTCTTACGTCATACAAAAATATTCTTACTCATTACTTCCAACCAATTAGTAGGAAGCAGGCAGGTTCTACAGATTATGAACGATTGTATCCCTTCATTTGGAGGAGAAATCACAGCTCAATTATCGTTAGGCGGTTTTCAACATGCATTCGCCGACGGAGTTATGCTCGATCCCAAGATAGAAACGGCTTTGCAGACACAGCTTTGGCAATTTATCCAATCTCTTTCTGATCATAATCAACTAATACAAGCCTCATGATACAGCATAAAGAAGAGCTACAACAACTGACCAAGCGTTGGCTCAATCGGAACAAGCTGACCAACCTTAGCCTCTCTCTTTCCCAAAGAGAGCACCATTGGAATTTTGTTTCCGGGGATTTCCAAACCCATCCCTCCTATTTTATAGCCAGTACCACAAAACTATTCATTACAGCTCTATTCCTGCAACTGCAAGCTGAGGGCCGCCTGGATTTAGATGATCGGATAGCAAAGTACTTGCAGGACAGTATACTCGACCAGCTGCATGTGTGGAAAGGCAAAGACTATAGTCGTGAGATTAGTATCAAGCACCTACTCAGTCAAACTTCCGGCCTCGCCGATTATTTCGAGCAAGCGCCAAAAGGACAAGAGAGCTTTCGCGACCAGTTAATGGCGGGAAAGGATCGTGCCTGGAAACTATCTGACGTCCTCGAATTGGCTAAATCTAAAGGTGCTCAGTTCCCCCCCGCATACCGCAGGAAAGCACTATACAGTGACACCAATTTCCAACTCTTGGGTCACTTGCTTGAGATCATCCTTGACAAAGACCTGAGCACAATTATAGCAGAACGCATTTCGCACTCGCTAGAAATGGAGCAGACCTTTCTTTTCGAAGATCCTAACAACAAGACCCCGGCACCCCTACAGTATAAGGGGCTTCCTCTAAAGATCCCTCAGGCCATGGCTAGCTTTGGCCCTGATGGCGGAATCGTCTCCACTTCAGAAGATATGATGCGATTTATCAAAGCCTTCTTTGGTGGACAGCTCTTCCCCCTTAATTACATCAATACCATCCAGGACTGGCGTAAGATATTTTTTCCCTTGCAATACGGAATTGGATTGATGCGGTTTCGTCTGCCACGCATCTTCACCCCATTCTCACCTAGTCCAGAATGGATTGGGCATTCAGGGGTTTCTGGGGCCTTCGCATTCTATTGCCCGCAAAAAGACCTGTACCTGACGGGAACTGTAAATGAAATTCATCCATCAAGCTTGCCCTTCCAACTGATGGCCAAGCTTACTAATATCATTCCATCATGAAAGTATTACTAGCAGGAGCAACGGGTTACCTAGGCAGCCATATTGCCAAAGCCATGCTCAACAAAAAAATGGATTTTAAAGCTATTGCCCGCAACCCTCAAAAATTAATAGCTATGGGCATCCCGAAAGAGCAAATCATTGAAGCCCAACTGACAGACAGGGCCAGTCTGAAGGGAATTTGCTCAGGTTTTGATGCCGTCATCTCAACGGTCGGTATCACTCGTCAAAAAGACGGCTTGAGCTACATGGATGTCGACTATCAAGCCAACAAAAATCTATTAGAGGAAGCGCTGGAAAGTAAGGTTCAAAAATTTGTCTACGTTTCTGTTTTGCATGGAGCGGCCTTGCAACATCTGCAAATCTGTGCAGCCAAAGAGCGGTTTGTCACGGAGTTGAAAGCCTCTGGTATGCCGTATAGTATCGTTCGCCCCAGCGGTTTCTTTTCCGACATCACCGAATTCTATGAGATGGCTAAGAAAGGAAGAGCCTTCCTATTTGGAGATGGACAGGTCAAGGTCAACCCAATTCATGGGGCTGACTTAGCACTAGTGTGCCTAGATGCACTCCATGAACCAAACACGTCCATTGATGTCGGTGGTCCCGAGGTTTTAACTCACCAAGCTATCGCAGAGGCAGCTTTCAATAGTTTGGATCGTAAAGCCAAGATCACCTATATCCCCAATTGGCTTAGGAAGATCATACTCCGGATATCCTCTCTATTTCTACCCAAAGCCCAATTTGGTCCGCTTGAATTTTTTCTACACGTAATGGCGATGGATATGTATGCCCCTGCTTACGGACAACATACCATCCGAGGCTACTTCAATGAACTAAAGCAGACAGAAAAGACACGCCACCGATAAAGACTGAGGCAACTAAGTGCCTCTCCATCATCACATCGAGCTAAACACCGATCAATCAAGCAATACCACCAAGTACTCAATTGACTAGGGAGATCACTAAGAAAGGAAGATGACTACCAAAGAATAAGCGTAATTTGTTGTAGTGAAAACAAACTACCAATGACCCCCTTTCCCCATCGAAGACTGTTGAGCTGTTTATTCAGCAGCTGCCTGATCGTTCTGAGTCAAGTCTCTTTAGTAGCCCAGGAGAACACCTTAACCGAAGCCGAAGTCTTGTTAACCTCAGCCCAGATTCACCTGGACTCCCTTGCCTACCAGCTGGCCGCTCAAGAGGGTATAGAATCGCTAGCCCTTTTTGAGGCCAGTCTGGGAAGTGAGCACTTGCAGACAAGCAGGGCACTTCATTTATTGGGTGAGATAGCGTTTGGTCAAGGTAATTTTGAGCAAGCCATTGCCCAGTACAATCGGGCCTTAGCTATTCGCAGAAGTCATCCCGAGCAAGGAGATAGTCTCAGCATCCAAACCCTGATTGGCTTGGGCCTTGCGGCTGAGGGCCAAGGTAATTTGAAGGAGGCGACCACCTATCTCGAGGAAGCCCTAGCTCTGCAAAGAGCTTCCTTGGGAATTTGGCATCGCCATACCGGTATCATTTATATGCGTTTGGGTGTGATAGAGGATTTAAGTGGGAACTATGAGGAGGCTTTGGATTGGCACTTTCAAGCGGTAGAGGTGTTTGACGAGGTTTTAGATGCTACAGCTTATGAGTGGGCTACGCTCTACAGTTGTATCGGCATCGTCTATGATTTCATGGGAGACCTGAACCTCGCCTTGGATTATCAACACAAAGCACTTGATATTTTACAATACTTCCCTGAAAAAAAACATCAAACTGCAAATTGCTATAACAATATTGGAATCCTGCATCGGCTAAAGGGCGATTACATCAAGGCGCTAAAGTATCAAGAGCAGGCCATGAAGATCCGTTTGAGCATCTATGGCAAACAACATCCAAACGTCGGTGCGTCCTTTGCCAATATGGGGGTTCTTCACCGATACATGGGAGAGTTTGACGAGGCACTGGAATATTTCCACCAGTCCATACAGGTACGAAAGGCAGTTTTTGGAGAAAAGCACCGAAGAGTTGCCAGTTCTTATGACAACATTGCCAGTATCTACAAGGAACGCGGGGATCTTGACAATGCCCTTTGGCATGCTCATAAGGCCTTAGAAATCAGAGCATCCATCTGGCAAGACCAACATCCTGATCTAGCTGTTTCTTATCAAAACCTCAGTTCTCTTTACAACCTCCGGGAAGAACATGCTACCGCCTTTGCATACCTGCAGAAAGCAGAGCAAATGTGGCGCGATATCTACGGCAATGAACATCATACTACTGCTACCGTTCTCGATAGCAAAGGCAAGATGTACAGAAACATTGAGCAGCTGAACCAGGCGCTACCTTTCCTAAGGCAAGCCCTCCAGTTGCGTCTAAAGATTTTTGGGCAGCATCATCCAGCCACCGCTGATTCCTATGCCACTTTAGGAGGGCTATTCAACAGCTTAGAGCAGACAGATAGTGCAAAGTATCATCTGCAACAAGCAATATCGATTCGCCTTTATCTACAAGAGAGAGATCACTTCCAGCTCATGAATCACTACTACCAAATGAGCGAAATCTCTTACCAAGAGGAGGATTATCTTTTGGCCGCAGAATGGGCTGACAAAGCCTTACAAAAGTTAGATCAGGTCCGCTGCCGATATTTATCCTCGGGGACCAAGCAGGTGCATCTATCTCAGCATTATCACATCTTTGAGCATGCCATTAAAACTTACCTTAAGCTAGCTGAATTATGCCCAAATGAGGGTTATGATCAAATGGCTTTCCGTTTTGCGGAAAAGGCTAAAAGCAATCTACTGCTCGAGTCTTTCAAAAATGTACAGGCTAGAACTATTGCTGGTATACCCGATGAGCTCATACAGCAGGAATATGATCTGGGTATCGAACTTTCCTACTATCAGCAAAAACGCTTTCAGGAAAGCAATCGCCCGCAGCCTAGCGACCTCCTCCTGGCTCAATACAATGACGAGATTTTCAGGCTCAGGAATGAACGAGAGAACTTGGTCCGACAATTTGAAACTACCTATCCCGATTATTATCGCCTAAAGTACGATGATCAGGTAGTCGGCGTCACAGACATCCAAAAACACTTGCAAGCGCATCAAAGTCTGATTGAATACTTCGTTGGAGATAACAACATCTACGTATTCCTGATTTCTCCAGACCGTTATCGCATCTTCCAAATCGAGAAGAGCTTCTCCCTACAAACGCTCATCGAAGACCTTAGGCAAGGTGTCACCGCCTACCATCAATCCGGGCAGAAAAGCGAAGAACACTATGATCAACGTAATCTGCAATTGATTGAGAATGCACATTGTCTGTACCAAGTACTCATTCAACCACTCGGTCCTTTGAGCGAAGAACTTCTAATCGTACCAGACGGCGTATTGGGGCATCTCCCCTTTGAATTGCTACTAAAAGAAATACCCGAGGAAGCCCACCGGTTTACCACGCACCAGTACTTGATTCAGGATCATACGATTGGCTATAACTTTTCAGCTACCCTATGGCAACTGATGCGGGAAAAGACTCACAATAGCAACGGATTGCTTAGTATGGCCCCCAGTTTCCCAGCTTCCTCTGTGAGCATTAAATCAGAGGTGGGACAGCGGCGATTGGGGCCCTTATCACATAACTCTACAGAGGTAAAAGCCATACAATCTCTGTTTGGCGGAAAGACCTTAAACGGAGAAGAGGCTACCTTGGATCAATTTCAGGCGTTTGCACCTACCTACCAATTTCTGCATTTAGCTACGCATGCCCAGTTAGAAGACCGGGATATCAACTACTCTTTCCTAGCATTTACCCCATCGATTGATAGCAGTCAATCCGATAAACTCTTCATCAGGGATTTGTACAACTTACGGCTTGCTTGCGATATGGTAGTGCTAAGTGCTTGTGAAACTGGAGCGGGGAAATGGCAAAGTGGCGAGGGCATCGTCAGTTTGGCTAGAGGGTTTGCTTATGCAGGTGCGAAGAGCATTATCACCTCTTTATGGTCAGCAAACGACCATTCCACTGCCCAAATTATGGCGTACTTCTATACTAAGCTGAAGGAAGGGCTGAGCAAGAAAGAAGCCCTTCGGCAAGCCAAACTTCAGTTTGTATCTAGTCAAAAAGATCCTCTGAATACACACCCTTTTTACTGGGCAACATTTATTCCTATCGGAGACTTGGAAACCTCTATTGCTACAGCAAACCATGCAAGCACCTCTTGGTTTTGGTGTCTACTTTTGATGTGCAGCTGTGTCCTCTTGGGCTGGCTTCCGGCCAAGCTGAAGCGTCAATAAACCCGGAACCGAGGCGGTTAGAATCGCCGCCAGAAGCTCTGCAGGCGTGATCGTAATGTAAGTGCATCTTGATAATACGGATGCTGTTCGTTCTGTAATATGGTATTGATCTGCTGGTCTACCATCGATTCTTCACCTACCTTTAAGTAGGCCAAGGCTAGAAACCAATCAACATTTTCCTGGTAACGCTTGTCATTTTGTTGTTTCAGAGCATTGAAGGTTTCAACCGCCTCTTCACCGGCGTCAGCTTGTAGTTGAAGATGAGCCATCACGTACAAAGCTACATTGTAAGCTTCATCATCACGCCCTACTTTTGAAAGTTGATCGGCAGCTTCTTCTACCTCATTATTCTGTAGTGAAGAAATAGCTTTATCGTACGTAGAGTTAGTGGGTTGATCTCCTCGGTTACTATCCCAACTAGGTCTCTCATATTGCTTTGCGAATAGGCGATCATCGCTATATTCTTGATGGCCATACAGGAACATCAAGGCTCCAATTAGAATCAGCACTCCGGCAGCCATGGCCCAAGTCCTCCTGGTCAGCCCCAATACCTTTACCTCTGGCACTGGTTTCCGTTGAGCAATTTCATCTAATTTGGCTAGAATCTCTTCTTTTACAAACTCATCAATTGCCTTTTTGGTAGCCAAATAAGCTTGGTACTCTTCCTGTAGATCTGGATTCTCTTCCAGGTCATTCTCGAATTCGCGCTTTTCTTCCGCTGAGTTTGTGCCTTCTACATAGGATTCAATTCGGTCAAAGTAAATCTCTTTTGACATAAGCATAGGTTAGGAACCGGGGGTAGCTTACCCCAATAATTCTTTTATTAAATCAGGCTGTTCTTTTATTTTATTCATCAGGGCTTTAAAGCATTGATGCTTTTTCTTCCGCGTCATCCCTTCGCTCTTATAGCCTACTTCCTGTGTAATCTCTCTCATTGAATAGTGTAAGGCCCAAAGGCTAAGAATCTTCTTGCACTTCTCTCCCACCTGAGCCAAGATCTTCTGCAAGCCTTCGGAGCGTTCCTTCAACAACAGCTCTTCGTCCGGCCCCATTTCAAATTTTTCCTCGACTGGGATTTGCTCTATGATATTTGCATATCGATTACTTCGGGTATACTGGGTAAACCATAAATTCTTGCAGATTGTAGTCAGGTAAGTTCGGAGCGTACTTTTGCCTTCAAACTTTCCCTTTTGGATACTTATCACCATTCGACTGATACCCTCTTGAAAAATATCTTCAGCATCCTCCCGGCTGCCCATTCGTTTTTGGATAAACTGTAGGATAGACTGCCTGTAGGGACTGTAATGGTATATAAAGACCAAAACCTCCTCTAAGGCCGATCCCCCTTTCTGGATACCACGGATCATTTCCTCCTCGGTGAAAACTCTTTTCATGTAATAGGACTATTTAGAAGTAGGAAGTGTTACCCTTCCTCCCTTCGTTCTTAAAACTGGACCTATACTGTAACCTAACATTGATGCGACACAAAACTACTAGCGACCTGATCAAAGCCTGTCATGGGGTGCTCAGCAAGTTATTTGTGCGCGTTCCGAAGTGCTTGAGTGGGTAGAGTAAAAAAATTCAAGTAGTTTGATACTAGCTATTCCTAATTTTCATATTGCTAAAGCAAATTAGTAAAGAAGAACCTTTGTTTCAAGGGTCAAACCCACTAACTACTACATAATCACTGCTGAAAACGAAAAATATCCAACGTACCGTATTTTTCAGTACCACTTATTAGAAATGGGCGCATGAAGAACCGATCAGTAAGTAGATCCACCGCTTGTGGTCCGCCTATAGCAATGAGCCATGATGCTGAGAAAAATCAACTTTCGAGAGAATTTCCATCAATTCTATTGCCTCGTCAGGGATCTAATTTGCAACTTGTAAGTGAAAACTAAATCTGCTCGTGACTATGGAAATCCTGAAGTTGACGGAAGAAAACATCCAAGATCAGCACATCTGCTGTGCATTCAGTGATAAAAAATGCGTTGAAGGCTACCAGAAGAAGAAGGATTGGCTGAAGACAGCGTTCAAGAATGGATATACTTTCCGCAAGTTGAATGAAAGGGGCAAGGTGTTCATTGAGTATGTTCCGATCGAAAACGCCTGGCTGCCGATTGCTGGTCAAAATTTCATGGTGGTCAATTGCTTTTGGGTGTCCGGGAAGTTTAAAGGAAAGGGATGGGGCAAAAAGCTACTAGCGGCTTGCATGGAAGATGCTCAAGCAGCGGGCATGGATGGCGTAGTAGCCATCTCGAGCGATAAGAAAAGGCCCTTTATGAGTGATCCGAAATTCTTTCAAAAACAAGGTTTTACGGTGATCGATGAAGCTCCGCCATTCTTTAAGCTCTATGGAATGAGATTCAATCAAACAGCAGCATGGCCACAGATTATGGAGAACGCTCGCCAAGGCCAAAGTCCCTACAAAGAAGGGATTACCGCTTATTACAGCAATACCTGCCCATTCAACGATTACTGGGTCAACCAACACTTGGCCCAATACGCAGCTGAAAGAAATGTTCCGCTACACATTCACCATATAAAAACACAAGCAGAGGCGCATCAAATGCCAATTCCATGGATTATTCACAGTGTTTTCTACAATGGTGAGTTGGTTACTCTAGAGGTAAAGCCTGATCGACATCTAGATAAAATCATAAACGTATGAAAAAGTCAAAGTGGCGTTCCAGGTTATCCTTGAACAGAAAATATTAAAACAGCAAGCAAAGCTCATCAATTCTGTTAGCTACTGGCTCCTGCGCCCCAATGATGAGTCACGCCTGGATGAATCAAACGTCGAAGTAGCAAAAGATATGGCCCATACCCTGGGCAAACAAACAGCCAAAGCGCTATTGGCCTTAGCGGTTGAGGTATCGATGGAGACGCTCTAGATCCGGCTTTGACTGGAGCAACTTCTCTCCGGTCATGTGGGCTGTTTTGATTTCTTTTAAGCTGGGCCAGCGCAGTCGCCCATGGGCTAGAGAATACATCCACAGGAGGTCGAGGTAATTAATGAAGATATTCAGTTTTTCTCCCCCACCAGTATCCTTCAATTCAAAGCCTAATCGCCTAGCCGTTCGATCGCTAAAGAAGTACGAACTCCCCCGAATTTCAACGGTTTCAGGCAGTTCTTTGCGTTCCAATTTTTCTACAATCCGCAAGAGTCCTTCAATGTAGTACAACAAAAGCTTCTTACGCAGTGGCGTACCCGGCTTAACTCCACGCATCACCATCAAATAATCAAAGGAAGTGCCATTGTGCAAATCATAACGCTTTTTGCTAGCGGAATACACCAGAAGCATTGGGGATAGATAAGTGTATGTACCTATAAGGCGGAATAGCGGGGTACCGGCAAATTGAAAGATCGGCACGATCAGAAACACCAGTAACCAAGCCCAAGGCTGGTCCATAGTTAGATCCATCCAAGTTCCCAAAATTATAACCATCAAAAGACCAAGGAGGAGCGCAATCCCCCATTGCGTAACCTTATGGAGTTGATAGAAGCTGTTCATCTAGTGTGTAAATGATCAAAACCAGTCTGTTCGTTCTCGTTGCTGACGCTCCTTTTCTCGTTCCATTTTAGTCTTTTCAAAGAGGTCATTTTCGAAGAAGTTCCGAGGAGGAAGTTCAGGCTCAGTCTCCCAGGAATAGGGCTGACGCACCTCATCTTTTTCAATCTCCTCTTTGTACCACCAAGCGACAAAGATCCCAACCAATCCACCCAACAGGTGGCTTTCCCAGGAAATGCCTTCTTGCCCTGGCAACACTCCCATGAACATGGAGCCGTAGTAAAAAACGACCAACAAAGCTAGAGCAATGGACTTGAAGTTACGTCTAAAGATTCCACTCCAAAAAACAAAAGCAACCAGGCCATAAATCACCCCGCTAGCTCCAATATGAAACACCGGACGACCGAATAGCCAAACGGCTAAGCCGGTAAGCAAATAGATCATAGTAAACGATCGCATGGCTACCTTCTTGTAGAAAAAGAGGACGAGGGCGCTCAGAACAAATAAAGGAGGCGTATTGGAAAGTAAATGGCCAAAATCCCCGTGGATTAGCGGGGCAAAGAGAATGCCTTTTAAACCAAAAATCTTCTGAGGGAAAACGCCTAAAAACCCCAATTTCAATCCTAAAAACCACTGTACGATATGAATACTCCAAAGTACAGTAATCATCTTTAGGGGAATGGCGAGACTAGCCGCTAATTTTTCAGACATTTTTTGTTTACCCATAAGCCCTCTGATTTGATATGGTCACACTGAACTGATCTAAGCTTATTAGCTGCTGATGAGGCCAAAGTATTGGACTTACTGGCGAAGCTCTTTTTGAGTTTCATACCTTTACGGTCTGGGACGAAAAAAAGCTGAAGTCCAGGAAGTTCAGGGCTTTAGGTCGCAGTCCAGATGAATAAGCTTAAATCAGTTCACATAGAATTAAGTTATGCTTATTCAACGATTATCACAAGAAAGAGGTTGTTAAAACCCCTATTTATTCGACGAAGAACCACAGACTTTCACAACCTACGGTGGCTTATCAGCAGTGCTTAGAGATATCTTCTTCGAACTAACTTGATCAAGGATATGGCAGTATCTGTCTTTTCTTCGCTCGTCCAATCATATTTTTCTGCCAATTCTTCCAACATCGGCTGTGCTTGATCCATGCTGCTCAGGCCATTGAGTTGTTTCAAAGCTGCATTCAAGGCGTTGTTGTCTTTACCAAACAGATCATTGGTATACAAGAGACGATCGTTAATCGCCATGGACTTAGTAAGGTCCTTGATCGGCTGAGCACTCAATTTCTCGGACAGTTCCTTAGCCTCTTTGAAAACAAAAAGCTTTTTGATTTTAGGATTGGAAGAGCCCGTGGCCGTAGGAGCAGGCTTGGGTGCTGGGGGCGCTTTCGGAGGCTCCGGCTTAGGGGCGGGCTTCGATTTAGGAGCAGGCTTGGGCGGCGGCGGCGGTGGAGCCTGTTTCTTGGGAGCTGGCGGCGTTTCTTTGACGGTATCAGGAATTTCGATGATACGCGGCGGTTTATACTTCTTTACTGGAGGTTTAACTGCAGGCTCATTTGTAATCTCTAAATCGGGATTTTGTTTTACCTTAGCATCACGACTTTTCGGACTAGCAACCGTCCCATTCTCATCCATCTGATGGAATGTCTCATACAACTGCCGGATATAACTTAGCATAAGATCACGCTCGATGGTCGCTATCTCACCATCCATGCTAATGCTTTTGTAAAGAGAGTTGATTTTTTCGAGTAGGATTTTTGCTTGTTGCAAGTTCATGTTAGTTGATTTTGGACTAAGCCGGGGAATGTTTTCAATTTCAAGCTTCCAAAGTTAGGCTTCTTGCTTATCTTTTCAAACTGCTTATACAAATTAATAAAGATGTTTTTAGAACCTCATTTTAAAGGCCAAAGGAGTGGTTGGATCGAAGTAATTTGCGGCTCCATGTTCTCTGGAAAAACGGAGGAATTGATCCGTAGATTGAAGCGCGCAAAGATAGCCAACCAGAAAGTGGAAATCTTCAAACCAGCTGTAGATAAACGCTATGATGACACCAAAGTAGTATCCCACGATGCGAATTATATCCTTTCCACGCCCATCAACCATTCCTCAAAGCTTTTGGAATTGACGGATGGGGTTAATGTAGTAGGGGTGGATGAAGCACAATTCTTCGATGAGGAACTAACGGAAAATTGTCAGCAACTAGCTCTACGAGGTATTCGGGTAATTGTTGCGGGCTTAGACATGGACTTCAAAGGGCGTCCGTTTGGCCCTATCCCCAACTTGCTAGCCGTCGCTGAATACATCACCAAAGTACATGCCATATGCCAGCATTGCGGCAACTTGGCCACTCATTCTTATCGACTCTCAGAAGAAGAAGGAACCGTTGTCTTGGGAGAAAAAGATCGCTATGAAGCTCGTTGTCGAACCTGCTATCATATGGGGAACATACTTAGCCTACGCCCGTAGGTATTTCAGCAGACTTTCAAGCTAAGATCATGTTTAAATTTCAGTAATCGACCTACGAATGCCCCTTTTTCGCTGACACTGCGTTGGCTAAAGCGGCTTGATAGCTATGGCTATCATCCACTTCAGCCGCCTTGCTTCAGCAAAAAATCGATCCTTCTCGACTCAAAGACCGAAACTTAAACATGATCTAATTTGTCTGCCAGCAGTGCGCTCCTTTTAATAGATTGAAAAATTTAAAGGATATCCTTATCTTGTGATAAGCCCCAGAGCATAATTATGTATAGGAAAAAGAGGAGTGAATTTTTAGTAGAATCGAGGCGCGAAAACCGAGCCTAGACATAACTAAGCGAGGCTTTGAGCAACGAAGAGTCTACTAAAAAGTCGCCTTCATTAACTGTAGATAATTTTGATTTGGTGCTTATGCCCTAGACCCCGTTTAATAATCCTGTAAACATAACCCGTCATGCAAAAGGCTTTGCAAAATTACACCCTGCTATTAGCCTCCTTTCTCACCGTGGTGATCTTTGCCTCTTACGGCAAAAAGAAGGAGAATAAAACCGAAGAAACTACCGTGGCTACCGCCCCGATGGCCAAGATTCCTCAGGTCATCAAACCGATCGAGTTAGATCAAACCTTTAGCCTGGCAGGCGAAAGAGTGCCCATCGAAAATCCAGATGTTTATGAAAGGATGGATAGAGAATTATCAGTGAATACCTACTGGCACTCTACTACCCTTCTTAACATTAAGAATGCTTACAAGTATTTCCCGATCATCGAAAAGATATTGGCAGAGGAAGGGGTTCCTGATGACTTCAAATACCTAGCCATTGCAGAAAGCAATTTACGCCCAGCTACTTCCCCCGCAGGAGCTAGGGGGCTCTGGCAATTTATGTCCGAAACGGGAAGGTACTATGACCTAGAAATCAATAAGGAAGTGGACGAAAGATACCATGTCGAAAAATCCACTCGGGCAGCTTGTCAATATATCAAAGACTATCATAAGCGTTTTGGGAGCTGGACCTTAGCGGCGGCGGCCTATAATATGGGCGGAACCCGCTTGAAGCGCGAAATGGATGTACAGCGCGGAGATACTTACTATGACCTCAACCTAAATCAGGAAACGGATCGCTACGTCTTTCGCATTATTGCCATTAAGGAGGTGATCGGTAATCCAGAAAAGTTTGGCTTCTATCTAGACCGGGAGGATGGTTATGAGCCTATGACGGATTTTGAATTGGTAGAGGTGGATGGCCCGATCCCAAATCTTGGAGATTTTGCCTTAAAGCATGGCATCAGTTACCGTACTTTAAAGGTGTACAATACCTGGTTGCGTAGCAGTAAATTGACTAATTCCGCTCGAAAAACTTACGAAATTAAAATACCGAATAAGAAGTTCTAAGCAGTGAGTGAACAACTCCACCTTTTCTATGGATACTGGCAAATCGCCATTTGCAGTTTCGCCTTTCTTGCCTTGTTTTCCATCTGGCAGCACATTACAAAAGGTAATGACCAGGGGCAGCGAGACTTGGGGTTGTTCTGGCTGTCGGTAGCTATTTTAGTATGGGCTCTTTCCGGTGTACTAGAAGTCTATTATGCGGAAGGGTTAGCCGACGCAAATTTTGACTCTACCCAGTACGAAGGCTTGAAAAGCATGCTTTCGATCTTCAATAGTGCCTTTATTCTTTTAGCACTCCCTCGTTTTCGGCACCTCCCCAAATTGATCCGCCCGGTGGTGCGTTCTGAATCTTGGCGCTGGTTAGTTATCTCCACTTTTAGTTTCTCCGTGGTTATCACATTATTGATGCTATCCGGCGTGATCATCCCCAAACGAATCACGCTCATCTCTTCCGTTGACCTGATCTATGCCATCTTCACCTTATTCTTTCTCGGCCTGACGCTCTGGGCCTCCTTTGATAGGAGGGGATTAACCATACTGGCCTATTTGGCTGTCACTAGCATTGCTTTCACCTTAGCTGCACAGATTCTAAAGCTAGGCGATTCTGATTTTCTAAAAATCTTACTCAGTACCACCTTTAAAACCATTTTGATTGTTCTGTTCTTCGCCCTGGCCTTGAGTTGGGTGGAAGAATTGGGGAAGTCAGCTCGAAGGTTCACTCGAAATCTGGCCATACAGTTTTCTACTGGCCGTAACCATCAGAACCGCAGAGAGTACATTGCGCACCTCCAACTACCCGAAGCAGCAGATTGGCAACGAATCTATTTTACAGAAAAACCATTTCTGCTTTTACATCGATTTGCGGAAAAACGCAAAAGGGAAGGAATCGAAGGAGGCTGGCTTGAAATCCAACCTAAGACAGCCGTGAAGAAGGACTATGACATCAAAGATTACAATGAGATTGGACGTATACTTGATACGATTTGCACCAGCATCTCGAAATCGGATAGACTCCCTACGCTTAGCAAAAGTGACCTGAAAGAGATTTTATTCGAATATGGCAAGAGCCGACGCATCCGACTTCGGGTAAAAGCAGAACATATCGAACTCAACGCTCATCCACTCCCGGTAAGCTCCTAGCACTCAAATCCATGCCCTTTCCCAGATAGTAGATTGGATTTTATCAATACTTAATTACCAAGTAAAGACAGACAAAGAGTATTACTAAAGGTATTAAACTGATCAACTTATGTGAGATGGACGATGTGTTTTCAAATCTTTCTTCCCACGAACTATTGTCTGCTACCCACTTGAGTGAGCTACTCCCGCCTAAATTTAAAAGGCCAATTATCGCTACGCCTAATGGGCTCAATAAACTTCGAAAGTCTGTTAGGCCATTTTGGGCCACGATGAAAATTAAATCAAGCCCCCCCATTGCTAGGACTATGTAGCCTAAAATCTTGGGGATTTTATGGTTTCTGATTAGGAAGTTCTTACCAGAAAGGGCCGTGGTAATTTTCACCCTTTCAGGCCAATCTTGATATTTAATATGTTCTTTCATACTTACCGTGGTTTTAGGTTTTGTCGCAGGATTTATAACTACTAATCCATCCTATTAAGAATAATTGTCTTCGAATACGTTAACTTTAATTCTTTCTTTTTGTTTAGGACAAAACCTTTTGAGAGGTATAAGTTACCCACTAAATCCAATCCAATGATTTGAAAGATACGGTACTAATTCCTGCTTTTAAGTTTTCCATTTTTGTGATCTTTCTGTTGTTCTTCATCATTCAAGGTTTTGCTTTGCTCTGCTATCAGGTTTTCCAAACTTATTTTGATTAGATCTAGCATATACTCAACAAATCATGTACACAGACCTTCTTTGTCTGATATCGATAATACTGAGTAATACTCTTCTTGCTTATTCTGGATTTCCAATTCAATCGGTAAATATTCGAAAACTGGATTCTCTTGCATCAAGATGATCGTCTGCCATAGTCGTCCCATTCTACTATTTCCATCCATAAACGGATGTATGAATTCCATCTCATAATGAAAAACACAGCTCTTTATGATCAAGTTAGCCACAGTAAACTTAATTCATATTTCTGTACTCGCTTGGACTATAACCTGTTTTGGATTTGAAAAAATTACTAAAACGCTGTGGGTATTCAAACCCAAGAGAATAGCCTATTTCACTTATTTTACTACCTGACTTCAACAGAGTGCTTTTAGCTCGTTCTACAACAAAAAGATGTATATGTTCTTGAGCTGTCTTCCCTGTTTCCTTCTTTAACAGATCACTTAAATAATTTGCAGATAAGTTTAACTTCCTTGCCATGTATTGCACATTAGGAACTCCTAACTCATTAACTACACCGGCTTGATAATAAGCTTTTAAAAGTCTTTCAAATTTTGAGATAATATCGGTATTCAAATTGGTGCGTGTGTAAAATTGGCGATCATAGAATCGATTACAGTAATCTAATAATAGTTCAATATTGGATATTATCAGGTTCTGACTGTGTTTATCCAAATTTTGGCTGTACTCCTTTACTATTTTATCCAATAATTGTTCAAGCGTTTTTAATTCATCCTCTGAAAGGTGCAGTGCTTCGTTGACATCGTAATGAAAAAATGAATAGCTATCAATTTTATCTGAAAGTGTTGATTTTCGAATTAAATCGGGATGAAAAGCTAATGTCCAACCTTCATCGGCTTCATTCGTTGTGGGCATCTGTCCCTCAAACGTAGATACTTGACCAGGAGAGGTGAATACTAAAGTGCCTTCTTCATAATCATAGGAATTTTTACCGTAGAATAAATTTCCACAACCAAGTCGCTTGAGAGTAACTTGATATAGATTATTGATGATTTTCACACCAGTGAAATCCATTTCGGTGTTAAAGTCTTTCGTTTGGACTACTGAAACTAAAGGATGTTTTGGTTTCGGTAGTCCCATTGCTTTATGTGCCTGACTGATAGAATCTATTGAAAACTCTTGCATCATGAATTTTTTACATCAGTTCTTCAAACAGTGCTTCAACAATGATTTTACCCAACTCATCGCAAGCTTTGGGACTATCGCCTGAAATAAGCTTTCTATCTACATGTGTAGCACCTGTGATTTTTTCGTTGATAACCGTGATTCCTTGTTTTTCTAACTCCTCGCACTGAAACCAAGTAAGTTGCCCAGGCAGGTAACCTATTGAAGGAGATTGCTTGTCAAACTTATCAGGAAAAGCTACCATTTTGTATCCTTTGTAAGGATTAGGTTCATCATTGTTTTTTGCAGTTGCAATCATTGCGGCAGGACCATGGCACACTGCAACCAGGTATCTATTTGATGCTTCTATCCAACGAAGCAACTTGCCCACATTTTCATCATCTGGAAGCCCTACCATAGAGCCATGACCACCCGGAAGAAAAAGAGCAATATAATCTGAGTCTTGATTTAACTGGTTGTTTTCTACAAGATTTTTGAGTGAAAGTGGATTATCAAACTTAGCTTGATTTACGCTTCTGAATTTTAAAACAGCATTATCCTTGTGTGGAACAGACCACTCCTCTAAAATTGCTGGCTTACCAGTGGGTGTTACTACTTCAAAGTCAAACCCTGCATTGATCAGATGCATCAAAGGTACCATGGTTTCTTGAACGTTATTTCCGGTAGAAAAGTCTTTCCCATTAGCCATGGTGAAGTAGCGTTCTTCAGTACAAAGCACTAATACTTTCTTTCTTCCAGTATATTTTTTCCCTCCAAAGTCTGTAGCCTTATAGCCGCTTACTTTATCCACTCCAAGCATTCTGCCCATTGGAGATGGAATATATCCTGAGCCATTTTTTTCTTTTGTGGGGGCAATTCCGAATATTCTTTTAATCATGTTTATCGCATTTTTAGTGATAACACAAAGGTCTATAGAATATCACGAGATGATTTAATCATATCTCGGAAATGCTAAATGAAATCACAGAAGTTTTAAGGTGGCACTTTCTATTGTGTCTAACTAGTATATATCTGTAGAATTCAGCCTACTGACACGATCTTGTCAGTAAAACTCTTACTGACAAAAAAACAGATTCCCGCTGAAATCATAATCTCATCCAGGTCTTTCCCGCCGATACTTGTGGCATTTACAACAAGCCAGCATAAGGCTATAAAAACCAAGTGATGAACATCGTAGAATTTCAGCAGATGATCAATCCCTTTTTGTATCCGATTTTGATCGTGATGCTTTTGGGAACGGGACTTTTCCTAACGATTCGTTTAGGATTTATTCAATTTCGTAGACTTGGCCATGGTATTCGGGTGGCCATGGGGCATTATGACGACCCCGATGATCCAGGTGATGTATCCCATTTTCAAGCCTTGACTACCGCTCTATCTGCCACCGTAGGCATTGGAAATATTGCCGGAGTAGCCATTGCTATTCACTTTGGTGGGCCCGGAGCCATCTTCTGGATGTGGGTGACGGCCTTAGTCGGTATGGCCACTAAGTATTCGGAGGTTACCTTAGCTCAACAGTACCGGGAAGTGACGCCAGCTGCAGGAGGAGCAAAAGGCAGTGTAGCGGGTGGACCGATGTATTATATTGAAAAAGGACTGGGCAAGAAGTGGAAGCCCATGGCCGCTTTTGTGGCCTTTGGCATTATGCTCACCGCTTTCCTATCGGGCAATGCCATTCAAGCCAATTCCATCGCCGACCTAATGAATAGTGAATTTGATATTCCGATGTGGTTAAGCGGTGCGGTTACTGCTGCCGTGGTAGGTCTGGTCATTTTGGGAGGTATCCAGCGCATTGGGAAGGTGACCAGTATCATCGCCCCCTTCATGGCTTTGCTATACGTGGCAGGCGGTCTAATGGTTTTAGGGATTAATGCCGACATGGTCTGGCCCTCATTCAAATCCATTTTTGTGGAAGCTTTCAATCCAACGGCCGGTATTGCAGGAACAGGAGCTGGCATCTTTGTACAAACGCTGTTATGGGGCGTGCGTCGGGGGCTGTTTTCAAATGAAGCCGGACAGGGTTCTGCACCGATTGCACACTCGGCAGCCAAAACCAAGTACCCTTCTTCGGAGGGAGTAGTGGCTTTGCTTGAGCCTTTCATTGACACGATCGTCATCTGTACGATTACGGCTTTGGTTGTACTTTCAGCCGGTGTCTGGAAAGAAACCACCCCGACCACTTTACGCTTGAATAGTGGTGATGTCACTTACGTAGAAGCTGAGGCAGAAATCTACCGGGCCTTTAGTCCTTCAGATGGGGATGTGATTGAAGTATTAGCAGGAAAACCAAATGCCACCAAGGATCAGCCCTTACTTTTGGCATGGCATGAAGTTCCAGTGGAAGTATTCTATACAGACGAGGGACATACGCAGCTTTTTGTAGGAAAGATTTTCCCAGATCAGCAATTGGCAATAGCCTCCGATGGTACTTCCTACGATACGCTGTACGGAGATGCGATGGAGAATGCCGCTCCACTTACCCAACTCGCTTACACTAAATCCTTAGGGCATTGGGGGACTGGCATCGTATTGCTATGTGTTATTCTCTTCGGAATTTCTACCTCCATATCCTGGAGTTACTATGGAGATCGCTGTGTCAATTATCTATTCGGTGAAAAATCTATCCTTCCCTATAAAGCCATCTACGTCATTATGCACTTCATTGGTGCCGTGACCTCTCTGAACACTATTTGGGGACTCGGGGATACGGTTTTAGCCTTTATCACCATTCCAAATGTCTTAGCCTTACTGCTACTTTCTGGAGTGGTAAAAAAATTGACAGACGATTACTTTGCGAAGATCAAAGAGGAAGCTTAGGGAAAGAGATTCCGATTGTTAGTTTAAATAGAGGTACGATGGTGGAACCGAAATCGGTTCCACCATCCCCTGAAACTATGCTAGGATTTCTAAAAAAACACTCACTTTAGCGGATATACTTGACCCTAGGAAATGGGAGATTCCCAATCCTGGTTTTTAGACCGGTTTCAGCGCATAAGCTTTCGATCGTTCCCGTGTGAGTAGACAATCAAAATGAAATTCAAGGCTTCACTTACACTATTCTCGCACTGGGCTTTCATCTCATTTTTGATTGTCCACGGGCTGTCTTGAATAAGGAAAACATTTGGTGTCCTGGGACCATGATGACTAAGAACGATAAAACTGGATTACTTTATTTACATGCAGAAGCCATTAGTATGATTTACGAGGGCAAGTTGCAGGAATTTATGGTGAGCAATTCCCACTATTGTTGCAAAAAGGTTCATTATTGTCTCAATTGCTAGAATCGGTCACTCCTCACCTGTCACCCGCTATTTTTTCCTTAGTTTTGGGTATTACCATAGCAGATGTTGCGGTACTCTTTACTCACTCATCAGATCGATCTCAGTCTAAGCAATAGATATGAACACTCTTCTACGCCTTCCTCTTCTTCTCTTAAGTTTCGCAGCCATGACCAATTGTGAAAGCCCGCCTCCAAGAGACACAAATCTTGAAGCGGGAGTCTCCCTAGCCTTGGCACAAGCCCGTGCCCAGGAAATTCAGGACGTTAGGTACAATTTGTTCTTCAACATACCAGCCGAACTTGATGCCTCTATTCCTGCCAGCATGGAAGTGAAATTCTCATTAGAAACGGTGGTTAACGATCTAATCTTGGATTTCCGGGCAGATAGCAGCCAGGTCATTGGCGTACAACAGGGAGGGGAAACCATTGACTTCCGATTTGAGCAAGAGCATTTGATCCTACCTAAGCGCTACCTTTCGGCAGGCGAAAACAGTTTTCAGATCAAGTTCATAGCTGGCGATCAATCCTTGAATAGGAGTGAGGAATATCTCTACACCCTATTCGTTCCTGAACGGGCAGCAACAGCCTTTCCCTGTTTCGACCAACCGGATATCAAGGCTAAGTATACCTTAAGCTTAGAACTACCTGCGGATTGGGTCGCAGTAGCCAATGGCTCGCTCTTGGAAAAGAAAGATCGTACAGATCGAGTTGTCTACCGTTTTCGCGAAAGCGCCCCCATCAGCACCTATCTCTTTGCCTTCGGGGCGGGGAAGCTCCGACAAGAAACTCGAACGCGTGATGGCCGAGAAATGACCCTATTTTTCCGGGAAACGGATGATCAGAAAGTAGCCGCCAATGTTGAGGTCGTCTTTGATCTTCATGCTACCGCCCTCAAATGGCTGGAAGACTATACGGGCATCCCCTACCCTTTCGAGAAGTTTGATTTCGCCCTATTTCCTACCTTCCAGTACGGTGGGATGGAACATGTCGGCTCTATCTTCTATCGGGAATCCAGTCTATTCCTAGATGAAACCGCCACGGAAACGCAGAAATTGAGTCGGGCCAGTTTGATTGCTCATGAAACGGCCCATATGTGGTTTGGAGATTTAGTGACTATGGAGTGGTTCAATGATGTATGGCTGAAGGAGGTATTTGCCAACTTCATGGCGGCCAAGATCGTCAACCCCAGCTTTCCAGAGATCAATCACGACCTACGTTTCCTATTGGCTCATCAACCGGCTGCCTACGGAGAAGATAGATCTGAAGGGACGCACCCCATTCAACAAAAGCTAGAAAACCTAAAAGATGCTGGGACACTCTATGGCCGTATCATCTATCAGAAGGCACCCGTGGTCATGCGCCAATTGGAAACCTTACTCGGAGAAGAACAACTTCGAGAGGGGCTTCGGGAGTACTTGAAAGTATTCTCTTTTGGCAATGCTACCTGGGATGACCTGATTGGCATTTTGGATAAACGAACTGAAATAGACTTGGCCAATTGGAGTCAAGTTTGGGTAAAAGAAGCAGGCATGCCTCAGTTCACTTCCCGCTTAGAGGGGCAAAATCTTGTCATTGACCAAAAACCACAGGCTGAGAGTGGGCGTTTCTGGACAGAGCAAACAGATCTGATCCTCTTCGAGAAGACAGGACCTAATAAAATCCCAATACAAATTGAAGGACAAGCACAAACCAGCATCACGCTTGCGGAAGAGATTCCCGAGGGTACCCCCTATATCCTGAACGGGTCGCCCATGAGTTATGGCTATTTCCCCTTGGAAAGTGGTATTCAAAGCTATTTGTTGGAAAACAGCAAGGATCTAGCCGATCCATTATTGAGAGGTGCGACAAGGATGGCCCTATATGAATCCTGTTTGCGTGGGGAGCTTAGCCCTAATGCACTATTCAGCAGTTTGCTCGAAGCAGTACCCTTAGAATCAGAACCACTCAATCGGCGAAACTTACTCGGAAACCTCCGAACCTTATATTGGCGGTTCTTGGATGCGGCGGAACGCAGCGAGGTAAACCCCAAGTTGGAGGGCTTACTCTGGCAGCAATTGCAAGAAAACCAAGATATCTCTGCAAAATCCGCCTACTTCCAAGCCTTCGTCAACATTGCCCAAACCAATACCGCTACGGATCAATTATACGCCGTATGGTCAGGCGAGCAGCCGGTTGAAGGGCTTCCGCTTTCTGAGAGCCAATTGACCAATCTCGCTTGTGAATTGGCATTGAGGCTTCCAGCGCAAGCTGATCAAATCCTAGATCAACAGTACGCCGCCATCAAGAATCCGGATCGTCAAAAACGTTTAGCTTTCATTCGGCCAGCTTTATCAGCTGAAGTAGGGGTACGAGATCAGTTCTTCGAAAGCTTAAAGGAAGCGGAAAATCGCCATTATGAGCCCTGGGTAGGGAGTGCCCTCAATTATCTGCATCACCCCTTGCGGGCCAAAGAAGCAGAGAAGTACATCCTGCCAAGTTTAGCGTTAATGGAAGAAATACAAGTGACCGGTGATATCTTCTTTCCACGCCGTTGGGTCACTGCTACCTTAAGTGGACATCAAAGTACCAGCTCCGCAAGAATCGTCAGAGACTTCCTAGCAGAACGTCCCGATTATCCCTACCGCCTGAAGAATAAGATATTAATGGGGGCTGACTTACTCTTTAGAGCGGAAAAGGGGCTAGACTAGTCTCGTAATTTCTGTATAGCTGCACGAACAGCAGATGCTGTTTGTAAGCCTTGTAGTCGATCGAATAGATAAGGCCAGGTAATTGCCTCAAAAGCGGGTAGGAAATCTTCCCCGCTTTTTTTCTGGCGATAGATAAAGGTACTATACACTGAGCGCCGATGGGGGACATTCTCCAAGAGACTACCATCCTCAGTCACTAGATCTTTATAATCCTTTACACTCGCTTTCTTGATAAAGAGTAGTTCTTTGTCTCCGTTGCCATCAATGTCTTCAAAAAAGACTGTAATTACCTGCTCCGGCTCACCTCCACCAGTAAATAGGATTCTATCTATCAAAACGGTTTGATATTGATGCTTTCCTTGGGGTAGAAAAACGCAGGCTTGCATCATTCCGTTAGAGGTGAATTTGGCTGGAATGAAACAGAGGATCTTTTGTCCCTTTCGGGTATCTCCCCAAGCATATTCAATAATAGGATGCAGCTCAAGAATAGCCTGCTGCTGCTCTACATGAAATTGCCTTAAGACGAAATCCTTTGCAGACTCATCTACCTTTCGTTCAAGTAGTGATCCCTGCAGCGATATAAGACAAAATAGATAGGCATATAGCTGACTCATAGCTGGTTTAGGGGTTAATAATAAAAAAAGGTAGACTCTGAATATGCTCCCCCTTCTTGGCCATCAGATAATACTGTCCAGCCGCTAAGGAGGAAAGGTCTAATTCCCTCTGCCATTCAGATTTCAGGTTTTTGGAGAAGAGTAGACGCCCACTGTTATTCACCACATGAAACGATTCAAAGGGTGCTCCTCCCCTGATGTACAGCTTCGCATTCCGTTTCGATAAGACGGTTGGATAAACGCTAAGGGGACGCAAAGATTGATGTTGCACTGAAATCAGCTCAGAATAATCATAACTTCCATCAAAGTCTATCTGCTTTAAGCGATAATAAATCAATGGCACCTGAGGAGGATGAGTATCAAAAAACTCGTAGGCAGAAGGCTCTTGGGTGCTGCCTCGTCCTTCCACCCAGGCGATGCTTTCAAATCGGATTCCGTCTTGGCTCCGCTCCACAGCAAAGCCGCTGTTATTGCTTTCTGTCAGGGTCTCCCATTCCAAGGCGATAGTTTCTCCTTTAAGCATACTGCGGAAATAACCCCATTCGACTGGAAGGAGAAGATCTACTACGGTCGAAGATATCCATTCTCCGATCGGTGGGCTGGGCAAATTACTCGTCTCAAAATCAATAATCATGCCCGTTAAATCTGGCTGACTACCAAAAATCCACAGACCTGCGGAGCGAAAGAGATAAACGTTCGCCGTGATATGTTTATAATTGGTCACGCCATCGGTCGTCGTAAAAGGCCGATAGGTGCCAGCAATACTTGGGTAAAAAGGGCTGGAAACGCTATATTCTTGGGATAATAATTGAAAGTAGCAGCATAAAGCCACAAGGCTTAACCCTAGGGACTTTTGAGTAAGCATAGTGTTTGTACGTGTTGTTCATAGTTGAAATACGATCTCAAGATAAGGGCTCGATCAGCAAATTAATCGAGCTTCTCAGCAGTGTCGTGTTTCTCTTTGTGTACGTTAGCTTAGCCTTTGTGAACGTTTTGTTGGGAGCGCCTGATCGGAGCCTATTGGAGTCGCATTAATTGTTCAACTAGGAGCTTCTGTCGTCGAACTGCTACGGGTATCTGTTGTCCCGTTCGTAGCACTAGACTTCCCCCTTCCGTTCTTTCAAATCGGAGTACGTGGTTTAGGTTAACCAAGTAAGATTGGTGGGTGCGAAAAAAGGGGCCATGCTTCAAGACACCTTCAAAATACTTCAGATTTTTGCTACTTAACCACTCTCGTTCCTCTTTAAAAAACAAACGAGTGTAACTCCCTTCTGCCACCGCATATAGCAAATTCTCCACCTCAAAAAGGTGAATATTATCCATATCCCTCAACACTAAGCGACGTGGTAATTTATTGGATTGCAAATTCTCGACCAGCACCTCCAACTGCTGGAGCTTTGCGGATTGTTGAATCCCAATACGTGCCCGATCCACGGCCTCTTGCAGACGTTCGGGATCGAAAGGCTTCAGCAGGTAGTCAATGGCGCTAAACTGGAATGCTTGGACAGCATAATGGCTATGGGCGGTTATGAAAACCACTTCAAAATCCCGGGATGGTACATTTTGCAATAACTCAAGTCCTGTACCATCTCCCAATTCAATATCTAGGAAAACTACATCTACCTCATGCGCCTGGAGCCATAGCTTCGCCGCCTGGCAAGATCTAGCTTCCCCTACTATTTCTAGGTCGCTACAATATTGGCCAATCAGCAGCCTTAGCGACTGAATAACATCCTCCTCATTATCAACTATAAGTGCCTTCATCATTGGGTAGCTTTAAGGTGATCTGGGTTCCAGCTTGCGTGCTAGATTGAATTTGAATTTCGTGAGGTTCTTGTCGGAGCTTGCTAAGTATTTGTAGCCGATCCTTGAGGATGTCCAAAGCGAGTCCTCGCCGCTGCCGCTGCGAGCCTACGCCTCTATGCTCAGGCCAGCCGCTGCCGTTATCTGCCACCTTTATCCATAACTCCGTTCCTCTTTCAACGATACTTACCGCCAACTCGCCTTCCTCTTTTTCCGTAATTCCTGAATGTTCAATGGCATTTTCCACCAAAGGTTGCACCAGGAGTGGAGGAATCCAGGTGTCCATAGCTGATAGTGCTGGATCCAAATCAATGCTATAGTTTAACCTATCCTTCCAACGTAGTTTTTGTAAGCTCAAATAGAGTTCCAGACTCTCTATCTCTTCAGAAAGTGGGATTAATTTTTCTCGACTCTGTTCAAGAATGTCTCGCATCAAGCTGGCCAAGCGCCCCAAATAACTTTGTGCAGTCTTTGTATCCTCATTATCTAAGAGGTAGCGTTGCAAGCTCGTCAAGCTATTGAAAAGAAAATGTGGATTCATTTGCAAGCTCAGTAATCGTTGCTCTGCTAGTTGCCTTTCTTGCTGCTCCTGCTGCGCCTTTTGTTGCTTGCGAGCGACAATTCTGGTAGCAATGAGTGCAAAAAGCAAGAGCACACTCACGGCCAATAGAATCAGTTGGCGAATCTTAGCCTGTTCTAACTTTACCGTATCTTGTAAAGTTTGTATTTCCTTATCCTGCAGCTTCTTTTCGTAGAGATGTTGCATAGCAGTAACCTCCCGTCCCTTCCTACTATCCAATATACTATCTCCCACTGTGCGGTAGATTTCATAATAGTGAAGGGCCTGCTCCGAGTTGCCAATATTCTTGTAAGCTTCGTATAATCGAAGGTAAGTCGAGGCCAAAATAGGTTCACTCTCCGTCAGGAGAGCAAAATCTTCGGCCTTCTGAGCGGCTAGCAAGGCAGCATCAAATTGCCCGAGAGAATCCAAGGCCATTCCCCTAAAATGCCAGGCATTGTATCGCATCTGATAATTATCCGCGGAGAGACTGTCTAGCATACCTTGAGTAATAGCTAAGGCATGCTCAAAATTGCCCAAGGCAATGGCCACCTGCGCACGCCGAATATTGGCCATATTGACCCCCGCAGGATACTCTAGTTCCTGACTCTTTCGCAAGCCCCAGTCGGCTAGTAGGATAGCCGAGTCCGGTTGATGTAGCCGTAAATAAATGGAGACCTGATTCATCAGTATAGCCATAGACCGCAAAGTGTCCCCTTGCTCTAGATATAAGTTGGAGGAATACCTGTAGTACTCCTTGGCATCTTTATACTCCTCATTGGTAGAGGAGATTCGTCCTACGTTAGCATAGGCGGAGGCAGCTTTAGCAGGCTCCCCAAGTGCTCGGGCATATTCGATGGCTTGCAAGTACCGGTCCATTGCCATTTCCATCAAACCCAGATCATAGAAGTTGTTACCGAGTAAATTAAAGATGCTGATCAGCAGTTGGGTATCCCGGGCCACTTTCTCTGCTGCTTGTAGCGCCACTAAGCTAGAATCTGGCCTTTTAGCCGCGAAAAAGGCAAACCCCCGACTGTACAGGGCTTTGGCCTGCCAAGCCTCGTTCTGTGCTGCTTCAGCCATAGTCAAGGCTAGATCGGCATATTTCAAAGAAGAATCGGGATGCTCAAAGTAGTAACACTGTTTCACGAGGTCTACGAGGGCATCCAGGCGTTCTTGGCCTTGGACCTCCTTCAGCCGTTGTTTTAGCTGGCTCAGTTCGCCTTGTGCTTGCGTTAGGCAAAAAGGAAGGAGCAAGAGGCTGCAGAGTAGAAATAGGTGTCTTTTCACAATAGTTTTCAAGTTTGGCTAGACGGTAGTGTTCCGCGAAGGCAGGGCCAACGCAATCTTTAAAAAGCTTCCTGATCGACTATGAAACAGACTAGTGCTGGCCTTTCGAACTTAACGAAAAGCCACACCTCAAGTTAACGTGAGCGATTGTAGGTTTTACTCTTCTGTCTGTGTTTTCCAGTTAATCTTACCCAATTTACCATTTCCTGCCAACCAAGTGGTTTCCCAAGTGGAACCAAATCCAAGTGTATACCAGCTTTCATCACTTAATTTCTGCCAGTTTTGGCCTTGGTCCCCAGAAAAGTGAATACCGGGAATTCCACAAGAGAGGATGGCCTGGGCGTCGCTGTTCGGCAAAAACTTCACATGAGATTGGTAGCCAGGTCCGGCCCCATCCACTATGGCTTTCCAACTTTGGCCACCATCCGTACTAAGGGCTTTGTTCTTGGAATTAATGTCCTTTTGATTCCAATCTCCTCCAAAAATAATGCCTGTCTCTGCATTGTAAAAATCTACACTGAAAATACCGGTCATCTGCTCGCCCTCCGCAATTGGGCTATCCACTACGGACCAACTATCTCCGCGATCCACACTATGAAAAACGCGCGCACGTTTTCCTCCTGAAACAATCCAGGCTTGCCTATCGAAAAGGGCAATATTGGAATTACTAGCCGCAAAGGCAGCTTCTCCCTCTACGGCGGGAGGTAGGCGTTCACAACTCAACTTCTCCCAGCTTCGGCCGCCGTCCTTGGTGCGAATTACGGATAAACAGCCGTCCGTAGGATCCCCCATCGCTAATCCTTCCTGATCATCCCAAAAGGCCATCGCATCATAGAAAGCAGCAGGATGATCTTCTTGGTAAACTAGCTCCCATTCTTGTCCCTGATCCTGTGAACGGAACAGCAGTGCCGGAGAAGCAATACTCAGTAGAAATACTGCTTCCTTCGTTACGGCGATCGATCGAAAATGAGGTTTAATGGTATCCCATAGGATGCTATCCACTACCCAAGTCTGCCCAGCATCCAGACTATATCCGTACTTACCGGCTGAACCCGCCCACCATATCGTGCTATCGTTCACAACCTTAAGGGCACGGATGCTACTGGCAAAAGCAAAGGTATCTATGCTAGCAATCTCCAAGGCTTCTGGAGTTTGAATAGCTTCTTCATCTATAGCTAGCGGCGTTTGACAAGCGTAGAAGGCTAGCAGAAGAAAGAGGATAAAAGGCAGTCGCATAGGTAAGTTTTGCATGCTAAAATAAGCGTTAAGTCGTGAATTCATAAAAAGAAAAGGCCACTGACGAGCATTCCCTGTCAGTGGCCTTTTATTCTTTATCGTGCTAGAGGAAAATTATTCTTCCTCTTCTTTCTTGGCTTCTGGTTCCTCCGCAGCTGGTGCTTCTTCAACGGCAGCTTCGGCAGTCGTATCAGGCGTTTCTTCCGCTGGTGTTTCCTCCTCAGCCGCAGCTTCGGGAGCAACAGGAGCTTCTTCCTCGACCGCAGCTTCGGGAGCAGAGCTAGCTACTTCCGTCGGCTTCTCTTCTTCCGCCTTGTCGTCATCGTCATCGTCGTCATCATCATCCCCCATGATCTTTTCCTTGATCTCTTCGACGACATCTTCTAGCTTCTCCTTGACGTCCTCCACCTTATCCTCGATCTTATCAGAAACAACTTCGGCAACGGCCTTTACGGTGTCTGCCATATCCTCCAAGGACTCGCCAATGGCAGAAGTCACTGCTGACAAAATAGACTCCTCTTTTTTAGGTTCCGCTTCTTCGGCAGGCGCTTCAGCTTCTCCTTCTGGGGTAGAACTCAGCGCATCGGCAGCCTTCTCAATTTTTTCATCCCCGATTCGTTCCTCTGCCTTCTGCTGAATTTCTGCTTTGATCTTTTCCTGAGCAGCTTTCTTTGCATCTTCCAGGCGTTGTCTTTCTTCACGCTTGGCATCTTTCTGCGCTTGGCTTTCCATCCGCTTTTCTAGTTCGGATTTGGTGCTTTGCATTTCGCCCAGCTTCTCCTCCTTAGAACGAATACGCTCTTCGATCATCTTGATCTTAGCCTGACGAATCTGCGCCTCCAACTGGCCATCCGTAGTAGCGATTTTACGGTTTTGAAAATCGAGGTCATCTCTATCTCGCTGAATAGATCGCTCCATTTTTTCAATCGCTGCCAGCAGGCCATCATACCGTCTCTTCAGGCGCTCCAAAGGTGAACGATCGTCGCCAGCGGCACCAAACCGTCTTTCTTTCACCACCTTGAAAGCCTTGTCAAGACGCTGCCATATTTTTGATCGGTGATCTCTGGTGAAATCTGCTTCCCGGAACTTTCGCTGGAGATCCTTTAGCTCATCAAAGATTGGCTGTAAGCTCAAGCCTTCTCCGATCTTCTTCTCCACCCCTTCCAGCAAATCCGAAAAGCGTTCTACATTGGCTTTAGACTTCTTCTGGAAATCCTCATCCAACTTAGCACGTAATTCTTTCAACTGTGCAAAAAGGGCGTTCGTATTGTCTCTTAGGCTATTAGCATGTTCGCGGAACAAGTTGCGGTCCCGCACTTGTCCCTGCACTTTATTCCAGAAGCCTTTCAGGCTGTCCCAAGTATTTTTGTCGAAACTTTCCAGCTTATCCACTTTCTCTTTTATCTCGTCCAATTCAGCCTGGTAAGCCTCGTTCAATTTTGAAGAAAGTACCACAAAGTGCCATTCCGTTTGTGCCCGTTGAATCAAATCTCCTCTCTCCACCTTCAGTTCATCTGGCAACAAGCCTTCGGTAACGGCTAATTCTCGTATTTCCTCTGTACGCTCTTCGGGCATTTCCATAGGGGTACCATTGCGCCACTCCTGCATCATCTTCTGGCTAAACTCTTCGGTAGCCACGGATTCAGGAAAAGTCATTACTTTGACCTTGTTCTCTTTAGCCAATAATTCAAGTGCAATTAAGACGCGTTCATCCTGGGCATTAGCCCCCCAAAGTACAAGCTTGGTCTTCATAAATCAACTTACGTTTGTAAAATTATATACCTGTATCATCGTAGTCGCTCCTTCGTGCTGAAACAGCGATAAGTAGTCAAATTATCTTGAGATTACGTTATGTCTTTCTTGGATATCCTTCAAATTTAAGAAAAACAGTAGTAAATTTTTCAATTAACAACGAAAATCCCACTAATTCAACGATTTAGCGGGATCAGCAGGATTTTCATCTTTTCACAGACTAATTTCCGACAGGCGTCTAAACACCTACAGCTTTAGCCCCTAGCAGCTCTTTTTCCATCAAATACTTGGCAATTTGCACTGCATTGGTGGCTGCTCCTTTTCTAAGATTATCGGATACAATCCATAGATTCAATCCATTTTCGATAGATTCATCTCGACGGATTCTACCCACAAAAACTTCATTTTGATCCTTTGCGTAAAGTGGCATAGGATACTTGTTGTTTGCCGGATCATCCTGCACCACAATACCAGGCGTATTGGCCAGTAATTCTTTCACTTCTGCCACATCAAACGGATGCTCAAATTCCACATTTACCGACTCTGAATGGCCTCCGTCCACAGGTACCCTGACGGCCGTAGCAGTAATCGCTATCTTATCATCGCCTAGGATCTTCCGGGTTTCATTCACCAACTTCATTTCCTCCTTGGTATAGTCATTTTCCAGGAAGATATCGCAATGAGGCAGGCAATTCTCAAAGATTTGATAGTGATAGGCCATCTCATCTGATTTCGGATCAAATCCCTTTCGTTCTAACTGGTATTGCTTCACCGCTTGCATGCCCGTACCGGTAAAAGATTGGTAGGTGGAAATGACCAAGCGTTTGATTTTATATTTTCGATGTAGGGGCGCCAAGGCTACTACCATCTGAATGGTGGAACAGTTAGGATTGGCAATGATCTTGTCCTCCGTACCTAATTCATCAGCATTCACTTCTGGTACTACCAATTTCTTGGTTGGGTCCATACGCCAAGCTGAAGAATTGTCAATAACGGTTGTTCCTACTTCCGCAAATTTCGGTGCCCATTCCTTGGAAGTACTACCTCCAGCGGAAAAAATGGCTACATCGGGCTTCATATCGATAGCCGTTTGCATACCAACCACGGTGTGTTCCTGACCTTTATAAGTAATCTTTTTACCTACGGATCGAGCTGAAGCTACAGGAATAAATGCTGTAACGGGGAACTGAAATTCATCTAAGACTTTGAGCATCACGGTGCCTACCAAACCGGTAACACCTACAACTGCTACTTTCATTTTTTTGCATTTAAAAATTATCCAAATAATCTGATTGGGGCTGATAGCAAAAATCGAGCTGCAAAGATACAGGCATATCGTGATTGCCGCAAATGTATTTTCTTTTGGATGACAAAACTATGCTTCTCGTAAAGCATTTTTTGCGGAATTGCCATAATTTTGTATCCATGAAGAACACATTGATCCCTATCTTGCTTTTCTGTCTCCCGATTAGCTTGATATCCCAATTAACCGATGACTTTTCTGATGGAGACTTCACCAACAATCCAAGTTGGATTGGTCAAACCGATAACTTTCAAATCAATAACGAAGAATTGCAGCTAAATGATTCAGCTGCCGGATCTAACAACAGTTCTTACCTCGCTCTTTCTGCGCCCACCTCCAACGAAGACCCAACCGTATGGGAGTTTCTTGTTAAGTTGACCTTCGCTCCTTCTGCTAGCAATTATGCTATTGTATACTTGAATGCTTCGCAAGCTGACCTAAGCGCAGATTTGAATGGTTATTATGTAAGAATCGGAGGAATCTCTGGCTCAGATGATGCCGTAGAGCTATTTCGTCAGGATGGAGCCTCTTCCACAAGGCTTTTGAGTGGTACCGTAGGTGCGGTAGGTGGATCTCAGCCCCTGGCCCGAATCAAGGTGGTTCGCACGGAAGAAGGAGCTTGGACCTTAGAAGCCGATTATACTGGTGGTACCAATTTCCAATTGGAAGGGATGGCTACTGATGATACCTATCCGATGGGAACCTATTTTGGGTTCGTCTGTAATTATACCTCTTCACGATCCAGCAATTTTTTCTTTGATGACGTTAGGATTGATCCTATTTTCCAAGATAATATACCGCCTTCTCTTTCGGGAGCTGCAGCTACTGCCTCCAATACGGTAGAATTAGAATTTAATGAACCGGTACAAGTGCCTAACAACTCCAGTGTTTCTATTGATGGAGGCATAGGAAATCCGACCAACATTAGCGCTGGGAGCACGCCTAATCATCTACAATTAACGCTGGGCAACATGCTAGTTAATCAGCAGAGCTACTCCGTCACGGTAGAGGGGATCCAAGATGTCAACGGCAATGCAGGAGGAATGGAAATGGCCAATTTCACTTTCTTCAACATTCAGACTGCCGAAGAGAATGATATCATCGTCACAGAAATCATGGCGGACCCGAATCCAGCCATCGGTCTACCGGAAGCTGAATTTGTCGAACTATACAATCGTAGTGATAAAGTCATTCAACTATCTACCTTAGGGCTAAGTACTGGTGGATCACCGAAATCACTTCCTGATATCAATCTTCTCCCGGATAGCTACATCATTGTTTGTGACGAGGATGAGGCAGCTGCTTTTGAGACTTTTGGTGCGGTAGCTGCTATCCCTAGCTTTCCCAGCCTGACCAATGGCGGGGATGATGTCTTGTTGGTGGATGAAGATGGCAACACTATATTTCAAGTTAGCTATTCCAGTGCTTGGTATCAGGATTTTGAAAAAGCTAGTGGCGGATATACCTTAGAACTGATACAAAATGATGGTCCGTACATCTGTAGTGGAAATTGGCGAGCCTCCGAAGATCCGGCGGGGGGAACGCCCGGCAAGGTCAATAGCCTAGCGGGGACAGCCCCAGATACCGAAGGCCCTTCACTGATACAAGCGGTAGCTGTAAGTGACTTTGAAGTCATCGTTGTTTTTAATGAAGAACTCGATCCTGCGGTGGCCAATAATGTAGCAAATTACACCATTGAACCCGCCTTGCCGATCAATTTTGTCTCTTTGCAATCTCCAGAAAACAAACAGGTCGTCTTGATTCTCAATGGTGCGGTACAGGAGGGCACTGTATATACCATCCGTATAGGAAATGAGATTACGGATTGCATTGGAAACCCAATCGGCAATAACAACAGCATTCAATTCGGATTAACTGTGACACCGGAACCTGGCGACATCGTCATCAATGAACTATTATTCAATCCGGCGACCGGAGGAAAAGATTTTGTAGAGCTTTACAATAGATCAGACAAAATCTTCAATTTACGAAACCTCAGGCTGGGCAATCTCAATTTAGCGAGTGGCAATATTGGAGGGCCGATCGAGAGTGACTTTCTGCTATTTCCTGAGGGGTATGTGGTCATCACGGAAGAACCAGGAGATATTCTCAATCGCTATGATGTCCCCTCGCCCTTTGCTATGATCAAGAATTCGCTTCCTTCCCTACCAGATGATGAAGGGAATATTACGCTTGCCACGCCAAGTAATGTCGTGATTGACTCCTTCCAATACGACAAAGACCTCCATTCTCCATTGCTAGATGATGTCAATGGCGTGTCCTTGGAGCGCATCAGCCCTGATCGTCCCACTAATGAGTCAGGCAACTGGCATTCAGCCGCTGCTACCGTAGGTTTTGCCACTCCGACCTACAAGAACTCACAGCTAATTGACACCACCCAAGCTGCTGATAATAATGATATCATCTTTCTACCCAACCCTAGATTTTCACCAGATTCTGATGGCTTTGAAGATGTCTTATTGATCCAGTACGAAGTTGAAAAGCCGGGTTTTGTCATGAATCTCCATGTCTTTGACGCCCAGGGAAGGCTAATACATCGACTAGTTCGGAACGAAATCTTAGCCACGAGTGGATCTTTTAAATGGGATGGAAGTATAAACTTGGGAGAGAAGGCTAGAACGGGTATCTATGTATTGTGGGCAGAAATTTTTCAACCCGATGGAGGAATCCGAAGACAGAAAGAAGTCTTTGTTTTAGCGGGACAGTTGGGCCAGTAGTCCAGTCCAGTCCTGATGGAAGCGTTAAACTAGTGTGTGATGAAGATAAGGGCGAGAATTTTAAGTTTCAAGTATGCTTTTCAAGGCTTAAAGGATCTATTTACCACCCAGGATAATGCCAAGATTCATGCCTTCATGATGGTTTTGAGTCTCTTGCTGGGCTGGTTCTTCAGGCTTTCCACGACGGAATGGTGTTTTATCATTTTCGCAATCAGTAGTGTGCTTGCCGCTGAGGCTTTTAATACTGCTTTAGAACATATTACGGACCTCGTTTCACCTGAGCATCACAAGCTAGCTGGCCGTACTAAGGATGCCGCAGCGGGCGGTGTATTATTGACTGCCTTAGGAGCCGCTATTGTCGGGATCATCATTTTTCTCCCCAAATGCTATCAGCTATTGTTAAGTGTAGTGAACTAAGCTATACGCCGAGCCCCTTTCGACACCATGAACTGATTTAATTTTTTGATACCTTTAAGGTAGCTTTGTACAGGGTTGGGAATAAGCTAGTAATTATTCTAGCCCCATGGCAATTTTTCCTAAGTCCTAGCAGTTCCTTAGTAGAACTCCAATTGCAAGAAATCCTGTTGGACAAAGCACATTAAGCTAGGAGCTATCTCAAATAATGAACAGTTAGATTAAGTGGACGTGCTTCACCGAGGATTGTCCTTAAACTACTACACCCTTGTCCTATGAACCTAAGATCGAGTCTTGTATTGTTACTTTGTTTGTGGCAAAGTTTCTCTTTCGCCCAAGAACAATTGGGTATCCGTCTTGATAATTATGCTGGCATCAATGCTACGCTCTTCAATCCTGCAGGGCATACGACTATGCCTTTTTCCTGGGATCTCAATCTAATAGAGGGGAGTCAATTTATTGATAATAACTACGCATTCATTCGGAATGCCAGGGTTCCAAACCTCTTTAATAGCAACCTAGATATCGTATTAGGACCAAGAGTGGGTAATGATACTCCCTTGAAAACAGATCAGTATGCCGTAGATTTCTTTGACGATGGTAGGAAGCGATATATTTTCAACTCCTCTCGTTACGTCGGGCCATCGTTCTTCTTCAGGGTGGCGGGACAACACTATATTGGCTTAGTCACGGGTGGCCGCTTCCTCTTGGGAGGAAACGGACTAACTGATAATTTAAGTTATTACCCTTTCAATCGTAGGCCAGATTTCGAGCCATTCTCCGTTGATCCTTTCCGGATAGGGATGGTAGGTTTTGAGGAAATAGGCTTGAACTACGCGTTCAGGAAGCCCACCGCTGTGGGTAATTTTTCTTTCGGGATCACTGCAAAATACCTAAGAGGCTATGAAGCTGCTTTCGTCATTAGCGCCGATGAATATGAGATGACCCGCCTGCCAGAAAATGGTCTGTTTGGAGATGGCGTTCATTTAGAGTTTGGTTATACAGACAACCTCATTCGAGAGGACGTAGATCGGGTAAGTCCTTTGGGAAGTGGCTATAGCGTTGACCTAGGATTTGTGTACACGATCGGAGGTGAAGAAGGAGCTTATGACTGGAAATTCAGTGGCGCCTTGATGGACATTGGTCAACTCAAATTTAACAAGCAGACCAACGTACATCTGGTTAACCCAGATGAACCTGCCATTGTGGACGGTGATAATTACAGTTTCTTTGATTCAGGGGAAGAGGTGAATGCAGTGGTGGAGTTGTTCAGTTTAGAAACCCTCGGGGATCGTCAAGCCTCATTGGTAAATGATGCCTTCAATATCTGGTTACCCAGCCGGTTAAACTTACACGTGGATAAAGCTATTTGGGACAATGATCTTTACCTTGGAATGGTAATCATGCAGACCATCAACCCAGGTTCTATCACCGTACCGAATGGCAATCTGGTGGCGGTGGTACCTCGCTACGAAAGCAGATGGATCGGAGCCAGCATGCCAGTATCTATGTATAACTTGCAAAAGTTCAGAGTTGGATTGAGCCTCCGCTTACCCTTCCTGACTATTGGTACTGATCATCTCGGAAGCTGGATTACCCCTACGGATCTTTCTGGGACCGATTTCTACATAGCACTAAAAATCAACCCTTTCCGAATCGGAGGTGGAGGAAATTCTCCTTTCCCTAATCGGAGAGGCAATGACAATATCCCTTGCTACAAATTCTAGCAAATGTTGCAGTATTCATGTTTACCTTTTTCAGCACTATCTGGAGCTGAACTGTATGAGGTGATGGCTGTTCGCCAGACTGTATTTGCCGTCGAACAGGATTGTGCCTATCTAGACGCAGATGGTAAGGACCTAGCAGCTTGGCATGCCTTGGGTAGGAATGAGGAAGGAGCGATTTTGACTTATGCACGGCTCTTACCAGAAGGGATAGCCTATGATGGGTACGCTTCAATTGGAAGGGTACTAAGCCTGAAACCTGTACGTGGCAGTGGTGAGGGGCGCCGATTGATGGAGTTCTCTATGGCCCAATGCCAAAAACTATGGCCAGGTGTTTCTATTAAAATCTCTGCCCAGACCTACCTCCTAGCGTTCTACACCTCTCTTGGTTTTTCGTCGATTGGTGAGTCTTACCTGGAGGATGGCATTCCGCATGTAGCCATGATCTGGCAGTCCCATGCCTTGGTAGAATGAAGAAAGCCCGCGAACGTTCGTCTGAACCTTCGCGGGCTTTCAATTTTATACCGAAGACCGAAGGCCTTCCTATTGCTTACTTCTCTTTGTAGAAATCTTCCTCGTCAACTACACGTACAACTTCCCCTTCCTTCAGTTTTCGCGCAATCGCTGAATAAGGACCACTCACTACCTGATCTCCCACCTGAAGGCCCGTCCTGATCTGGATGTAAGAATCATCCTGCACGCCTGTACGCACCTTAACCATATCGACTGTATCTGCTCTTACCACAAATACCACCTCCATCAGATCATCTCTTCGGTCCTCTTTTTTCTCCTCATCGCCATTTTCATTGTTCACGAATTGACGATTTCCTTTCTTCTTCTTTTCTTCTTTCTCCCGGGTAGTAACGGACTGAATGGGAACACTAACTACATCGGCAACCGTTTCCGTGTTGATCTCCACGGAAGCAGACATACCGGGGCGGAATGGATATTGGTTTCCACCTTTGATGAGATCAATGTAAGAGGAAGCATCAATGCGGATGCGCACCTCAAAGTTAGTGACCTGATCACTGTTTAAGGCAGCAGTCGTTCCTGCGCCAGTAGCGGAGTTCGCAATTTGCGTCACCACTCCTCTAAACTTTCTATCCACGTAAGCGTCCACCTCTATCTCAACAGGATCTCCCAAAGAAACCCGAGGAATATCATTTTCACTCACATCAACACGTACCTCCATGCTATTCAAATTAGCAATTCGCATCATCTCGGTACCTGTCATTTGGATCGTACCTACTACCCTTTCGCCCTGCTCTACATTCAAGACAGAAACTACCCCATCGGTTGGCGCGTAGATAGTAGTTCGACGTAAACTAGTTTTTAACTCCTTCAAGGTCGCTTCGGAGCTCTGCACAGAGAACTGAGCAGCCCTAGCCCCTTCCTCCTGTGCCTTGATATTGGCATCAGCAGCTCTAAGATTAGCTTCGAGAGCCCGTTGATTAGAAAGAGAGGCATCAAAATCCGCATCGGAAATCACCCCTTCTTTCTTGAGGTTCTCATTACGTTTATGAATCTCGCGCGCATTCTCCAGTTGAGCGATGATTTGTTCTTTCTGCGCTTTGAAGTTCTCAATCTGTGATCGTGCGTTGGCAAGGTTTGCTTTGGCACTATTCACGCCTGCTACCCCTCTTTCTACTTGAGATTGATAAGCATCAGGATCAATTTTTGCTAATAACTGTCCTACCACAACTGAATCTCCCTCTTCCACGAGTAGTTGCACGATCTCACCAGATACGTCTGAACTGATCTTTACCTCTACTTCAGGAAACACCTTACCACTGGCAGATACCATTTCACGAATTGTACGTTCGCTTACTTCTTCTGCCATGATTTTCTCCCCTTTGGGCTTAGACTTGTTTTTCATCACCACTGCTACTACGAGAGCCGCAATCAGCGCAAACAAGCCAAGGACCATTAAGTTTCTACGTTTAGCCATGAGAGTTTTAAATTTAAATAGATACGCTACAGGCCTGGTGGAGATTTAGCCACCCAGACAATCGAGTGTATGTGTTTTTGCTATTGATTAATTGATTTCCAAGGTCTTGCCCATATAGAAATCGACTACTTTCAAGTTGAACAGGTACTGATATTTGGCTTGGATCAAAGATACCTTAGCCTGATTCAGGTTATTGGAAGCGGTAGTAAACTCCAGGGAGTTAATCGCTCCTAAGTTGTAACTGCGTTTAGCATTTTCGTAAGCCACGTCAGCAGCTTCTTCAGATCGCTGTGCAGCAGCATATGATTCCTTGGCCGCTTTGGCATCAGCAATCGCTCTCTGTACATTGGTTTTCAGTAGGTTTTTGGCTTGTCTGTTGGCCACATCTTGATTCAGTGTAACCAGTCTAGCTCTGTCAAGACCTACCTTATTTCTATGATTACTATAAATAGGAATGTTAAGGTTTACTGAGACGTATTGTCCAAAGTTTTGTTCAATCTGCTCAGAGTAGGAGGCAAAAGCCTGTGCAATAGTAGAGAAGTTACTACTCATACCCGCCCCTACATTCAAAGTGGGAAAAGATCGACCGTAAGCAATTCGCTCTCCAATTTGCGCACTTCTAGATCGCATCATACCCGCTTCGATCTGTGGCTGTGTAGATAAGGCTGAATTAAATACTTCCTCGAGGGAGAATGCTTCTGGGTTGGCAGCGGGAATTACAACTTCCGGACGAACGATCTTGATATCTGTATTGGGATCTAGCTCCAAGAGTTGCTTTAGTGTCAGGTAATTAATATTCACCAAGTTATCCGCTTCGATAATGGTTTGCTGATCCCGAGCAATTTGAGCAATAATATCTAGATTTTCATTCGGGGGAACAGAACCAGCAGCAATCAATTTATCGGTTTGCGCCAACTGTGCTTCGGAAAGAGCTAATCTTACCTTCGCATTTTCTAACTGCTCTTCCGCTAAAAGTATGGATAGATAGGAAGAGGCTACCTGCAAAGAAATATCATTTGCGGTTGCTTCGGCATCTAATTTAGATGCCATCACATCAAATTTACTTTGCTTGATAGAGTTCTGGATCACCAAACCACTAAAAAGGGTCACTCCGGCATCAACATTGAAACCATTGAAACCAATGCTTTCGTTTTTAAATTCGTTGGTGGTAGGATCGATGGTTCGTCCAAATTGATATCCTCCTCTAACATTTGCACTTAAATTAGGAAGTAAATTCATCCGCGCCTGCTTATTATCTAGCTCGGATTGTAATACTCCATATTGGGCCTGCTTTACCGTTAAACTATTCTGGCGTGCATATTCTACGCATTTCTGCAACGACCAAGATTCCTGGGCTTGGAGGGAAACAAAGGAACAGGAGAGTAATAACAGCAGGGCTAAAAAATTTCTCATGATGTAGATTTTAAATCTTTTAATGACAAAAATTGATCAATAGTCAAATCTACGTAAGCTATTCATGTGGCGTCACAATAGTAGTAAAGTCACTACGGTTGGCTGAATTATTTATATCAAAGCAGCCATATCATGGATAAAAGGACTTTTTTCCAAGAGCAGTGAAAAATGAAAAAGAGGCGTGTTTTCTAACTGATATCTACCTCAAAAGAGGGCTATCTAGGAAGGCTTAGTTTGCGGAATTGACTAGGTGTCATTTGCTTTTTCTTCAAAAAACAACGGTTAAAAAGGGTCTGACTACTGAAGCCGGAACGGTAAGCTATTTCTGAGATACTCATTTGTCCTTGACTAAGTAATAAATTGGTGGCCTTACCTATTCTAAGGTCCGTCACGTATTCCATAAAGGATTGGCCCGTCGACCGGCGAAAGAAACGGCAAAACGCACTTGGGTTCATGTTGGCTAGTCGAGCAATCTCTTCCAGTCGAATTACCTCGGTGTAGTGATCATGTATAAATTGACAAACTTTCAATAGGCGCAATTCCGTCGCATCATTCAAGGGAGGTGTATAGGATTGAGAGGCTAGTAATTCCATATGCTTGGCCCCGCCCAACTGATGCAATAACGCTAAAATGGCATTGTAGCGTTCAAATCCCTCCATAGTCGTGATCTCAACTAATTGTTCGGCAGCCCGTTTTCTTTCCTCCCCACTGAAACTAATTCCCCGCCGAGAAAGCTGAAAAAGTCTTCTAAATTGCTTCATCTCTGCAAAAGACAACCAGGTATCGGAAAAAAGTTGGGGCGGAAACTGTAGCACAACCACTTCCATTTGATCTTCCTGTTCGTTAAAATCATCATCAGAAATCCAAGTGTGCGGAAGATTAGAACCCAGGAAAACAAAATCTCCTTCCGTAAAGTAGCTTACGTTATCGCCCACCATTCTAATACCGCGGCCTTTCTGAACATAGGTAATCTCCAATTCTGGATGGTAATGCCAATGAAATCCAAACTTGGGAGCATTTACCCAATAACACAGCATGGCTTCTGTGCCTGTATCAAACCCCAAATGCTGAAATCGAGCTGCAGTTCTACTCATTGGTTTACTTTCTGACGCTTACCGGTAGTAAAAGAGATATTATTTGCTAAAAATTGTACAAAATTAACAGTTAGGGCAAAAATAGTGCTATTTTCTGTATAAATGCAATTATTGGATGTTCTATCTTATCCCGAGATTTACAACATAATTTTGTTGCTTCTATCTATAATAGAATTTTATTAGAGTAATGTATGAAACTTAAAGCTAGTATTTGGTGTTCGGCAGGACTGTGGTTTTTACTCTCTGCCTGTGGACCTCGCCAAGCGGAGGAGCTTCGAGTATCCAGCTGGGTCTCTAGTCCAAGTGAAACGAAACTACTGACTAATACCCTGGCAGACTTTCAGGCTAAGTATCCAGAAGTGGATTTCAAGTTTGAACCCATCCCTGGAAACTACAGCGAGAAACTACAGCTTATGCTGGGCACCAATACTGCACCTGACCTCTTCTTTCTAAAGGGGATGACGGCCCCGTCCTACATGAGCTTCAAAATTCTCCAGCCACTCAACGAATTCATTGACGCCACTCCGGACTTCGGCGCAGAAGATTTCTACCCTTTTGCCATGGAAGCCTTCCAGAGCGATGGTGTACAATACGGCCTTCCGAAAGACTTCAACGCTTATGTTTTATTCTATAACAAGCAACTTTTCCGTGAAGCAGGCATAGATAGCTTACCCACCAATTGGGAGAATTTCAAAGAGATTGCTGCTCAGCTGACCCGTGATAAAGATGGGGATGGCCGAACAGACCAGTATGGATTTATCGTAGAACCTGTAGTGGAAATGGTAATGCCCTTTGTCTATCAGAATGGTGGAAATTTCCAAAACCCGGATGGATCTCTGGGTATTGCCGATCCTGCCTTCATTGAAGCAGTAGACTACTATTTCAGCTTTTATAAAGAAGGAATCGCCACTATCCCACAAGATCAAGGGGTAGCCTGGAATGGTGATGCCTTTGGCAGAGGGATTGCGGCCATGGCTGTTTCTGGGGGTTGGCTCCTTCCCTTTCTAGCGGACAATTATCCCGAGATAGAATTTGGAATGATTCCCTTACCTGCTGGCAAGCAGAAGGCTACCGTAGCCTTTACTACTGCTTATTCTATGCCAAAACGCAGTGCCTTTAGGGACGAAAGCTGGCAACTCATGAATTACCTCGTTGGGGAAGAAGGAATGACTTCCTGGACCAAAACAGGCGTAGCGATGCCAAGCCGGAGAAGTGTAGCAAAGGCAAATGGGTTTTATGAACATCCTATCTATAAGGTATTCATGGAAAGTGCAGAATTTGCCCGCCCTTTTCAGGTAGAATATAGCGAAAGAGGATTTGAGGAGGTAGTGATTGCCTTCCAGGCCATCTTTTTTACTGGCAAGTCTCCCAAGGACGCACTAGAAGAAATAGAGGATCAGATCAAGAAGTACAAACTTGTCGGGCGATAGTTTTCAACAATCCTTTAACTCATTAGATATGAAATTCAGTGCTAAGCGAAAGGAACAGGCTCGGACTGCCTATCTTTTCATTGGCTTTCCCTTACTACTATTTTCCATTTTCACCTTTTTCCCGATCCTATTTGCTTTCTTCATAAGCTTCTACGATTGGAATCTATTGATTCCGGATCGGCCTTTTGTAGGGTTAGCCAACTATGTGGAATTATTTCAAGATAAGGTCTTTTTGATTTCGATCAAGAACACCATTGTCTACACGATTGGTGTGGTCCCTATCCAGACGTTGCTAGCCTTGGTATTGGCTTTCATCATGAACCAGAAGCTGCGCGGGCGGGCCTTCTTCCGACTAGCCTTTTACATTCCCGCAATCACTTCATCGGTGGTGACTTCAATCATCTTCGTGTGGATCTACTCCAAGCCTGGTTTGTTGAACTATCTACTATCACTTATTGGTGCAGAGGGAACGGATTGGCTTACTAACCCTGGTACTGCTCTCTTCGCCATCATGGCTTTGAACATCTGGACCACGTCGGGTTATTTCATGATCTCCTTCTTGGCTGGGCTACAATCCATTCCTCAGTCACTGTATGAAGCAGCGAAGATAGATGGGGCCAACCAGTGGCAGCAGTTCTGGAAGATCACCGTGCCCATGGTACGTCCGGTCACTTATTTTGTAGTAGTGCTAGGGTTGATCGGTTGCTTTCAAGTCTTTGACCAGATCTATGTCATGTCAAGTGGTGGGCCGGTGAATTCTACCACTACGATGTCTTATTTCACCTATAACAACTCCTTTAAGTACTTCAGGCTAGGCTACGGAGCAGCCTCCGCTATTGTCCTTGCTATCATCATTTTTGGTGCGACCTGGGTACAGAAAAAATACTTCCCTTCGGAAGCTTATTAATCATCAGCAGACGATACAATGAAACAACTCAAATTGCAAAAGATTCTGTTCTATGGTCTGCTGTTTTTGATGACAGCAATCTACATCGGGCCATTTCTGTTTTCCCTTTCGATTTCCTTCAATGCGGAGCAAGACGTATTTGAATGGCCCATCAAGCTGATCCCCGAAAAGTGGACTCTAGGCAACTATCAAGCGGTTTGGCGGGATCTTCCCTTCAGCCAATGGCTATTCAACAGTGTACTCATCACGACGATCCAAACCATTGCCAATGTATTTTTTGCTGCCTTGGCAGGCTTTGCCTTTGCTCGACTAGATTTTCCTTTCAAAAACCTACTGTTTTCTATTTTATTGGGGAGTTTGATGATTCCCGGCATCATCCTACTAGTGCCAAAATTTATCATCTTGAATGAACTGTACCTGATTAATACTTACGCGGGTTTAACGCTACCCGGACTCGTGTCCGTGGTAAACATCTTCTTAATGAAGCAGTTCTTCGAGACGATTCCGAAAGATTTAGAAGAGGCAGCTTTGATTGACGGCTGCTCCTACTTCCGCATATTTTGGCAGATTTTCCTGCCTGTTTCCAAGCCAGCTTTAGCTGCCGTAGCTATTTATACCTTTCAGGGTTCGTGGAACGAATTCATGTGGCCGGTCATCGTGACCACCACTCGGGATATGTTTACGCTTCCGGTAGGTATGGCATTTTTGAAGAATGAATTTTCAGTGCAATGGCCGCTACTCATGGCCGGCACCATTCTGATCTCATTGCCGACACTGGCTATTTTCCTGATTTTCCAAAGGTACTTCGTCCAGGGGGTCGCCTCTGCTGGATTGAAGGAATAGTTTTCATAAACCAACCATAATTTGATTGCATTATGGCAGATGTAATATTGAAAGACATCAAAAAAGTTTACAACAAGGAGGTCCTTGCTATCAAGGGTGCCAACGTAGAGATTAAGGATAAGGAATTTGTGGTATTGGTTGGCCCCTCTGGTTGTGGGAAATCCACACTACTACGAATGATTGCCGGCCTGGAGGAGATTTCCGACGGAGACCTTTGGATAGATGACAACAGGGTAAATGACCTATCCCCAAAAGACCGAGATATTGCCATGGTGTTTCAGAACTATGCGCTCTATCCACACATGAGCGTGTATGATAACATGGCCTTCGGCTTAAAGCTGAGGAAATATCCAAAAGCTGAAATCAAAGAGCGTGTGGAAAAGGCGGCCAATATCCTCGGCCTTACTGAATATTTGGATCGCAAACCCAAAGCCATGTCTGGCGGACAAAGGCAACGGGTAGCCATCGGACGCGCCTTGGTTCGCCAGCCAAAGGTCTTTCTCTTTGATGAGCCTTTATCCAACCTCGATGCGAAATTGCGTGTGCAGATGCGGATCGAGATCAAGCGATTGCATCAGCAACTGCAGGCCACTATGATTTATGTAACCCATGATCAGATTGAAGCGATGACCATGGGGGATAAGATTGTGGTACTTAAGGATGGTTATGTCCAGCAAGTAGATTCGCCTATGAATCTATTTAATTCTCCTGCTAATAAGTTTGTGGCGGGTTTCATCGGGAGTCCAGCTATGAATTTCCTAGAAGGAAAAATAGAGCAAGGAGACGAGCTACAATTCAGGGCGGGAAGTGTACAATTCGGCATTCCAAATGAACTGGGTTTACAGGAAAAACTGAAGCCCTATATCAACAAGTCCATCATCTTTGGTTTTAGACCAGAGTATCTCTACGACAAGGCCAAGGAACAGCAAAAACAATTAAGTGTCGATTTGCCCGTCATCATAGATGTGACGGAGCCCGTTGGTAGTGAAGCTTATAACTACTTCCATTTCCAAGGGGAGGATACCACGACCTTCTGTTTTAGAAGCGATAGTACTCAATTGTATGCACCCAATCAAAATCTAACCTTAGGTATCGATGTAAGTCGACTACGCTTTTTCGATGCTGAAACAGAAGTTCGGGTGGTATAGCCCAGCAAAACAGAGAACAAAAAGAAAAAGAGAATGGTGAAGCAACCTAGCGCTGGCTGGCAAATCGAGGCAAGCCAGATCGATCCCAAGCATTACTTCGGAGCCATGGTGGCTAATGGGATGATCGGATTAGTAAGTGATGCACATCCCATGCATATAAAGGAAGTCATCTTGAATGGGGTGTACGATCGTTACCAAAGAGGTAGAGTTAGTAATATTCTGAAAGGGTTTAATCCATTAGATCTTGATCTGATCATCGATGATCACTGGATTGGGAGCAATGATGTATCGGATCTTCGGCAGGAACTGGATATGAGGCGAGCCACTTTTTCCAACTACTTTCAAGTTGTAGGAAAATTGCAAGTGAAGCAAGAAGTAATAGCCCTGCGCTCTCTTCCTTATTGCGCCCTAGTGAATCTACAAGTTGTCGCACACGATGACTTAGAGTTGACGGTTTCCAATGCCATTACGGCTCCAGATCACCTGCGGGAGGTACAAAATTTCTATAGTGAAATCGACCGCCCTCACGTCAAGATACCTTTACTCACTTCCGTCGCCAAAAGCCCATCTGGGCAAATCAAGCTGGCTGCATCCAATAGCTATATCTTCGAAGAACCACACGGTCAGGAGCCCAATATCATCCACGAAGACTGGGACTTCAATCGACATCTTGCCAAATTCACCAAATCCCTTAAAAAGGGGCAAGTTTGGCAGTTTAGCCTAGTGAGCTCAATCTGTACTTCAGCCCACTTTACTGACCCTCAGAATGAAGCGGAAAGACTTAGTATCTATACGAAACTGGAAGGGAAACAGCGGCTAATGGATAGACATCAGGCCGAGTGGGATGAACTGTGGAAAAGTGACATTGAAATTGTAGACGATGAGCCCACCCAAAAGGAAGTTCGCTTAATGCTGTACTACCTCTATGCCTCTGCTCGGGCAGGTACGGCGCTTAGCCTATCGCCAGTAGGACTGTCTGGACTGGGGTACAATGGGCATGTCTTTTGGGATACAGAACTTTGGATGTACCCAAGCCTGCTCGTGATGCAGCCCACTATTGCCAAAAGTCTGTTAGACTATCGATTCGAGCGCCTCGAAGCTGCTAAGCAAAATGCTTTTGCACACGGCTTCAAAGGAGCTATGTTTCCTTGGGAAAGTGCCGATGATGGTAGTGAACAAACGCCTGTCTGGGCCTTGACTGGACCTTTCCAACAGCATATCACAGCTTGCGTTGGCTGGGCCTTCTGGAAGTATTTTCAACGGACCCAGGATAAAGCCTGGCTAGCAGAAAAAGGCTTCCCCGTACTGAAGGAGGTGGCAGCATTTTGGTGTAGCAGGGTCGAAAGAAAAGGCCCTGGACGCTACGAAATCAATAATGTAATCGGAGCGAATGAGTTTGAGGAAAATATCGATAATAATGCCTTCACCAATGGTATCGTAAAAACGGTACTTCAAAATGCCACTCAGGCAGCAGAGACTTTAGGATTGGCAGCAGATCCAGACTGGATGGAAGTGGCAGAAAACATTCCGATTCTCCAATTTGAGGATGGTGTGACCCGAGAGAATGCTACCTACAACGGAGCCATTATCAAGCAATCTGATGTCAACCTCCTGGCTCATCCTTTGGAAGTAATCACGGAAGAGGAGCAGATTCGCAAAGATCTAGACTTTTATGAACCTCGCATGTCACCTGACGGCCCGGCGATGGGTTTTGCCACCCTAGCCGCCTTGCGCGCCAAAATCGGAGACATAGACAAGGCCTATGCCCTATTTATCCATAGCTATCGATCCAATGGTGTACCTCCCTTTGGAGTGCTGGCGGAATGTGCGGGCGGAAGAGGCGTTAGCCCCTACTTCACTACAGGTGCTGGCGGGGCGCTACAAACTGTCTTGTTCGGGTTTGGTGGCCTAAAACTAGTTGATACCGGCCTGGAAAGAGGACCTCAGCAGCGTCCCAATTCCTGGCAAAAACTCAATATTAAGCTAGTCGATGAATAGCAATAACTGATTACGCTATTCCACCACGACCTCATCAATCTTAATTCTGGCTTTTCTTCCGGCGGTGTGATGCCCTTCTGGGACTGGATTCAGTTCATGTCCAACCAAACGAAGGGCCTTCACTTTTGTCGGAGAAAACGTCAGGGTCGAACGGATTTTGTTGCGGCCTTGTATGTGACTGACTTCTGTTTGGTCAAGCTCGGCCAACTTAGCAAATGACTGGCCATCCTCAGAGCCATATACTTCCACAAGCTCTGGTGGATAAACCGCGGAGATGGTATATCGCAAGGCATTGAAGCTAACTTGGCTTATCTCCTTGGCCTCATCGAATTGAAGTTCCAAGTCCAAGCCGTCAGAGAATTCAAGCCAATTCTTGTCTGAAATATGAAGCCTAGCGTAACTGAGATCCATCAGCTTCGTAGTCTCGGGTTTTGCGGCTTGCGCACCGGCAGCCAAATGCACGGGAAACTCCATTTCGGATAGGTAACCGATAGCTTCCGCTCCTTTATAAGCTTGTGCTTTGATGGTACTACTCTCGGTAATCAGGAAAGGAGCCGTGTATTTTTGAGATTGCAGGTTGGGTTCAGTTCCATCTAATGTGTAGTAAATATCCAGGTTATTAACTTCGGTTTTCATCGATATTTCCACACCCCCATTCTTTCCTTCATGGTCTATCCAAGGGCTAAAAGCGCTGACGGCGTAGCGCGTCTTCTGGGCATCCAAGCGTTCTAATTGCGGATACAATCTATTGATAAACGCATCCCAGTTTTTCTTATCATTAGCCGTCCAGGCCGTTTCAGCAATCGCATAGAGCCGCGGGTAGGTCATGTAAGTCAGCTTCCCCCAATCGGTGATAGATTCCGTCCACAGGTTGGCTTGAATACCTTTGAACAAGCCCTTTTTTTCTTCCGGTATTTGATCGGGAATGACTTGATAGGAATAGGAGGTAGACAACAGTACTTGTGAATAACCCAAATTGGGCTCCAAATCATCGTGTCCTTGCTTTAGATCGATATAGCAATACTTATTAGGCGTCATAATCACCTCATGCCCCATCTCCACGGATTTCAATCCTCCTTCCTCACCTCGCCAGCTCATCACCGTAGCATTTGGTGCCAAACCGCCTTCCAATATTTCATCCCAACCGATCATCACTCGCCCCCTGTCATTGATGATTTTTTCCACCCGCTTGATGAAGTAGCTTTGTAGCTCTTCCTCATTCTTTAGTCCTTCGGCCTTCATCCTCGCCTGTGCATCCGGATCAATTTTCCACTGTTCCTTATTGCATTCATCTCCTCCGATATGCACATAGTCAAACGGGAATAAATCCATCACTTCGTTGAGCATCTTCTCAGCAAATTCAAAGGTGGCTTCCTTTCCCGGGTTGTAGGTATTGTTCTTGAATACGCCACCGGTGGCTACATAGGGCGCCTTATTCACACAGCCAATCTCAGGGTAGGCGGCGATAGTAGCCTGCGCGTGCCCAGGCATATCCACTTCAGGAATCACTTCAATAAATCGTTCTTTGGCATAGGCAATGATCTCTTTGATATCCTCCTGGGTATAGAATCCTCCATAGGTAGGCTTCTCCCCCGGCTTCTGCACGGGTCTACCCCACCAGTTCGAAACCGTTTCGTCCGTAACGCGATAATCCATTCTCCAAGCACCCACTTGTGTCAACTTGGGATAGCTTTTAATTTCGATTCGCCAACCTTGGTCATCCGTTAGATGCCAATGGAAACGATTCAGCTTTAACTCAGCCATGAAGTCAAGAACCTCCTTCACTTGTTCCTTATCGAAAAAATGTCGGGATACGTCCAACATATAGCCACGCCATCCAAAGGCAGGCTCATCCTTTATGATCACCGCAGGAATGCCCCATCCTACATTTGCTTGTAAGTCCTCGCCATAAAAAACTGGAGGAAGCAGCTGCTTCAAGGTTTGAGTAGCATAGAAAAAGCCGGCTCCATTCGACGCCTTAATTAAGATCTTATCTGACGTAACTTCTAGCTCATAAGCTTCTGTTCCTAGACTAGCTTCGGTGACAAAAAGGATGTCTCCTGTTCCTCCCACAGTTACACTTGGCGTCCAGCCCGCTACGGTCTGAAAGCCCTCCGCAAAAACGGTCGCCATTCGTTTTTGCTCCTCATTCTCTACTGAGATAAGGGTCTTTTCGTTAATGACAAAATTCCCTTCACCTCGGCTGAGTTCAGCAGGTAGAGGCACTAGATTCGGTTCTTCGACCAGTATCGTTTTCTCCGTGCAGGCAAATAGTAAAAAGGAAAGGAGGGCAGCAAATAAAGGGTATCTCATAAAGCTCATAGATTGTAGTACGGTGCAAGATAAGTCTTTTGTTGAGTTCCCAATACGGCAAGTTTGAAATAACAAATGAGGAACATAATGCTCCTCATTTGAAGTTTGAATCAATAAGACTTTTCTAGCTCGGAATCCCTACTGAATGGGGCCGCCGCCTGGACGGATCGGACCACCTCCACCTCCACCACTGTAAGAACAGCCAGTATACATAGCGTCTATGGCAGCAAAATCACTAGCCCGAAAATCATTACGGGCGCCCCAGGTAAAACCATTGAGATCTGTCAGAACCGCATTGGTCGCATCACAATTGCCGGCTAGTGTAGGGCCGGTGTCAGCACAAGCGCAGCTGGCGTAAGTCATGATCGAAAAGCGATCATAGGGAACGATGTTATTGGTGGAAGGAATGCGGGCATAGGTAGCATTGAAGCGCCCAGGATTCCAGAATGGACTAAAACAAGTAATATTTCCAACATTCACGATGATGTTATTGTCTCGATCTGACCGCTGATGCTCATGAATCAACCCAACTACATGCCCCAATTCATGCCTTACATCCGCCCTGGAGGCCATTCTATCTCGGGTTACGATGGAATTTGGGACATCTTCTAGTTGTAGGGTTGGAGCCGATGATCCGAATCCAATCGTAGCAGCACTTCCATTGGCTGCTTCGATTAAAACATAACTTGATCGAGGAGCCATATGCGCAGCATATCTAAATTCAATGCGCGTATTATCCTCTAGTTGCTGCATCGTTTCCAGCACGATATCCCGTAGCGGAGTTCTAATCGGATCCTGGGTGTCAAATTTGTAATGAACCACACAATTGGGCCATCTGGTAAAGGGACCGGGGAAAGCCCCTCGTTGCTCTATGCCACCCTTGTCTAGGAATTCATTGTACTCGGTAATTAGTTGTGATTGCTTCTCGGTGAGGATAAGATCATCTGCCACAATCGTCGGATCTCCCCAATTCACGACTTCTTCTGTGGGAAAATTCACCTCCTCAATCGTGGGAGATTCTTCCTTCTGGCAGGAAGCCAAAATGACTAAAGCCATAAGTACCCAATGGAACTTGTTTTGCATAATAGAAAGTTTTAAGATCTGCGCAGACTTAGCTTGGAAGAGGATACTAAGTCAAAGCACAATTGATACGTTGTACCGTTTGGAAAAATGGAAAATGCTGAACTGGCATTTCCCGGATCAATCTTGAGCAGCCGGGTACGTGCTGAGGTAAGTCGGGAGTAGGCTTCTTTTGATTATAATCCGGGAAGTCCCCGAACGTGACTTACTTGCCTGATCTTTTTGGTATCAAGGACATTCACTGACCAAGGAAGATTATTCAGCATCCCAAAGGGGCATTCCTGCTAATGATCATCCATCCATCACCCATTTTTTTAGAAAAAAGTTAGCAAGAGGGCTTGACCCTAACCTTACGTCATAGTTTATCTTTGTACAATCATTAAACTTAGTTCTCGTGAAGAATTACAGTGTTAAGGAAGTAGCTCAGCTTTCAGGGATAAGTGTGCGTACCTTACATTATTACGACCAAATTGGGCTCCTCAAGCCCTACAAGCGAACGGAAGCTGGCTATCGGCATTATGGCCACCGGGAGTTATTGCGACTCCAGCAAATCCTTTTTTACAAAGAGCTAGACTTCCCACTTAAGGAAATTGTAGCGTTCCTAGAAGAGCCTGAATTCCATCTCATTGAGGCCTTAGAGGATCATAAGACAGCCTTATTGGCACGTCAAAAACGCATTGACCACCTAGTGGAGACCATAGAAAAAACCATTCGACAACTGAAAGAAGACGATATCATAACCAAACCAGAAATGCTCTATGAGGGCTTAGCGAAAGAAATGGGGACCACCTATCGCCAAGCGGCTATAAAAGCTTATGGCAAGGAGAAAATTACGCATTCAGAGTCGGAGTTAATGAAACTAGGCAAAGAAGGTTTTAAGCAACTAAGAGCCAGGTGGACGGCCATCAATGACGAACTTTTTGAAAGAAGGGAAGAATCTCCTATAAGTCCTGCCATTCAAGCCTTGATAGCGCGGCATTACCAGCTAATCCGTCAGTTTTGGGGTACTGTAAATTCCAGTGACAAACAGGCAGAGGCCTACGCTGGACTAGGTACACTTTATACCCAAGATGAACGCTACTGCCTGCGCGACGGGCAGGCTCAGCCCAAGTTTGCTACTTTCCTTCAGAAAGCTATGCGGCATTTTGTCGATTATCATCTTTAGCAGATCGGGTGCACAACTAGATTCATTTTCAAATAGAAATTCAATCAAATGAAAACCATCGTATTTGGTATAGCTTTGCTATGCCTACTCCCCCTATTTGGCTATACTATGCAAATTGGAAAAGACGGTATGGAGATAGAAAAAAGAACTTTGCAAACGGACCTCGGTCAATGGAATTATGCCATCAGTCATGAAGGCACAACAGCCATTCTCTTTTTACACGGAGCTAATTCCAGTCACAAGATCTGGCACCAGCAATTCGGGTTGCAGGTGGAAGGCTACAAGAATATTTATGTGGATTTGTTGGGCTATGGCGATAGTGATAAGCCCAAAAGTGGCTACAGTCTCAAGAATTGGTTGGAAGGCCTCCATGGCATTATAGCACAAGAAGAAGTCAAACAGGTGTGCATCGTGGCACATAGTAACGGAGTGATTTTTGCCAAAGAGTTTTACCGTTCCTACCCCGAGCAGGTACAACAATTGATCTTGCTAGATGGTATGTTGAAGCAGATGATCTCTGGTCCAGTGCTAGAGTGGATGAAGTCTACTTTGGAGCGCAGTGATTACAAGGAATTTATGGCCAATAACATTAAACGGATGCCCATTCAGGCCTTAGAAATTAGAGATCAAGAAATACTACAGCAAGATGCTCTAAACACACCCAAATCAGTAGTAGTTGCTGAGTTCAACATCGTCACCGCCCCTGAAACTTGGGAACCTTTGGAGATTAATTGCCCCACCATCATCCTGCACGCCAATAGCCCTTACTGGACGGATGACTACGTGAAGTGGCTTCATACCGTAGCTCCAGCGCACCAGTTTATTCATTGGACAGATGCTGGGCATTTTATTCCGTTACAGTATCCGGAGCGGCTGAATGCATTGATCAAAGAATCCCTAAGTGGAAATAGGAAATGATACTACGGTAGATTTCACCAAAGAGCAGGACCAAGTTAACAAAACAGTATTGGTCCTAGCTAGCTACCTTATCGATCCACAGAACTAAAAGTATTGGAACTAATCACCTGATAATAGCGCTCACCAAAAGGCTTGTAGTAGATCAATATGGTATAGTTGTTAGCCGTTTCGAACCAATTGCCTTCTATCTCCTCTAGATTCGGCAAGGCCTTCTTCCGCAATTTCGGGTCTCGAGGAACAGTCACATACATAAAATCATACACCCCTTGCTTCAAATAAGTCTTCCCTACATACGCATTGACGGCGGGATTGTAGATCATCTTGAATTCCTCCTTTAGTTGCCAATCCGTGAGCGCACCGAAGATGTAGACCTCTTCATCATATAAAGGAGCTGTCACAGCAAGAGAAAAGAAGATGTTTCCATAATCCGAAGACAGGTCGTTATTCCGTTGATCCCTAGTTTCGATGACAAAGTTGCCCCCAAAATCTTCCCAGCTTACATAGTGTACATTAGAGCGCTTCTCTTCCACATTCAGGGCTACCTCATACGTTCCATTGACTTCTTCCACGATAGCTATACTGGGCGTTCCAAACCTAAAACTCCTGATATCCGCAAAACGAAATTCCTTCCCCGCCGGAAAAACAATCTTATTCTGATAATCAAACACCACCGATCCCAAGCGCGTAAAATTGGGCGATAGGTCAGTATAAGCATTGTCCCAGCGACCGTTTTGTAATACCGCAGCTTTTAGTTCTTGCTGGGGGCTACGCATTGGAAATTTTTCGTAGTCTACTGCAAAGTCAATTTCTTGATGGGTCTTTGATTTACTCACCAGGGCGGGTACCACCACTTTAGCATTCACGCTGACCTTAGGATCTACCACCACAAAGCGGCGAGTGATGACTAGTCGCTGTTCATCTTCATCCTCGTAAACTTTCAGCAGGTAGTTACCCGATTTCGTCCATTTAAAATCATCATTGGGCAATAGGACTTCATAATGTACAAAGTCTTGGTTCGTCTGAAAACTAAAGCTGTATTGATCGATATCATTATCCATAAATCCATCCAGATATTCTGTATCGGTCAGGTTGGAAGGCTCCCAATTGATATCACAATGCTGGACCGTGTAGATGTAGTTCTTGACTTCTCCATCTAGGTCGTCAAAGGAGAGCATCAGCGGCACTCTCGAATTCAAATTTATGATGGGCATGCTCAGCGGTAAATTGGCTACATTCAACTTTACCGACTTGATATTCTCGACGTAAACGTGATCAATAAATTGCAAGTCATCATCGGGAAATTGTGCCCAAATGGATAAGGGTAAAAACAATAACAGTCCCAGTAGTTTTTTCATTTCTTCTCGAATTACAATGTTAGTGCATTTTTGGCTTGAGTTTGGGTGGTTTAAATCGGCTAACCCATTTGGACTCTTTCAGGAAAAAACGCCAGGGCCACAAAGCGCATTCTTCCGCGTAGTCAACCCCAATCCGTGTGCTTTCGCCGATGCTCTCCTCCTTCACAACTTGCCCTCTATCCTCAATCCAAATCGGGCTATCCGCTTCTACTAAGCTTTGCCCTGTCCAAGCTGTGGTAATTCCCATCGCCTTAGACATAACGCCAGGACCAGCGCTTAATTGTGGTTTTTGGGCAGACACGCCTCGTCGGTCTTCCATAATGTCTAAACCTTCTTGTGCCTCCACAGCCCTTATTAAGACGGCATGAGCCATATCCGCGTCACCTGTAACTACATTGAATAGATGGTGAATACCATAACAAAGATATACATAAGCTACACCGCCGGGCCAGAACATGATCTCTGTCCGCTTCGTACGTCGGTTGTTGTAGGCATGGCAAGCCTTATCGTTTGGAGCCCGATAGGCTTCTACTTCCGTAATCACGCCACTGCAGTACTGCCCTCCAAAATCCGTCACCAAATACTTACCGAGCAAGTGTCGGGCCACCTCGACTACATCCGTATTCTGGTAAAAGGAATGATCTAGTTTTTTATGCATACTTGGATACTCTGATCTCCAGCCAAAAATAGCATTATCATTCATTTTTTTGGAAAATGAGCTAGGACAGTACCTGAAAATCAAACTAGCCGGAGGAGGCTAAAGAAAGATGGCAGGAAAAAGATGCAGGTTCATGCTCTACGGTAAGCTTGCAGTTGAAGAAAAGGCAATGAGCGTACTTCCTAATCTAGAGGTAGGATAAGAACGTAAATTAGTGGCCGATTCAAGATAATCAGCCACTATAATCTTGTTGATCCCTATCTAGAGTTTAGCTAGCTGGGCTTGCTGAGAAGTTGGAGTTGACTTTTCCCCAGTGATGGATTCGTGAATCACCTGCGCTGCGTAACGCCAACTATATTTCTGTTTGATCTGCTGGGCAATATCACGAAGCTCTGCTTGATCAGGAGTCGCTTGTAACACCTTTTTCAATTTCCCGTAGAACTGCTCCGTTTGTGCCGCATCAAAAAGGTTATCCCCAAAAAACGTAAAATCTGTCATAGCCGTATTACTGGCACAAAGTATGGGGACCAGACAGGCCGCCGCCTCCAAAGGAGGAATACCGAAACCCTCCGCCAAAGAAGGGTAAACAAAGGTCTTGGCTCCACGATACAATTGCATTAGGAGCGCTTCATCCACCTGACGGAACCAATGGAAGCGTCCGGAATACTTACGCAATGCCTCTTCCACTAACTCTTGTAATGCCACATCATCCAGAGAATTATTCCCTACAAAAACCAGTTGATAATCTTTATACAAATCAAGCTTCTCGAAGGCATCCAATAGCAGACGATGATTCTTGCGTTGCTCTAGGCGACTGACAAAAAGGACAAAATCCTTAATTCCATGTTTGGTCTCCAATTCCTGGCGAATCTTGTCTTTATCATGCTCCGCAAAATATTGGGCTCGAACTGCATTAGGTGTCACCACAATTTCTTCAGATCGCACTCCGAAATGCTGGCTGATGGCCCGCTTTGAATAATCCGAAACGGTAACTTTGATATCGCTATTCCAAAAAGCCAATTTGAACAAAATCCTTCTGCTAGTCCGGTAAGTCCAAGGAAACTGCTGAGGAAAGTCCAAAAACAACACATCATGAGTTGTGACAATATGGCCACACTTTTTGAAAAATGGAACCATATATTGAAAATGCGCCCAATCGATCTTCCATTCCTTAATCAATTTCGGAAAAACCTGCCCGTATAACCTCATTCTACTCCCCGTATGCAAGGGAATGAAGCCAAATGAGTACTGTTTGGGGAACTGGTCGCGAATGGCCTGTTCGTTTTCTGCTGCAAAGAATAGCTCGTATTGATCTCCGTAGGCGTGCATGAAGGCACGGTATAATTCTCGCAGATAAGTTGCACTTCCCTGTGCCTCTCCTTCTAATACGCGAGCATCAATCAACAAGCGAATTTTCTTTTTTGACATGGTCTTCTAGAATTATGAAATAGCTGCTTGACTACTAAGCATACTATGCAAAAGTAATTGAAATCGTATTCTAATGATGAGACCTATATTGGGTAGTAGCGGACAAATCCCGCTTTGTGGTAGAAGGTAAGACTGTCATCGTCTTAGGAAATACCAATGGACATAACGTATGCCACAAGTCACTCCCATAAGAACCTAACTTTTGTCGTTATTAAAGGTTTACGATCCAATGGCCGAATTGTTGTATTTCTTGCCCTTTTATCCGCAGCGTTTGGACTGCCACCTGCAAAATCGTCAATTCAAATGGGAAGTGAGCTCGATTTCATCCTACTCCCCTCTCAATCAACACGATATTTACTATGTCACAAAAGTCATTTTTTTTAAAGTTATTTAAATCTAAAAGCATGGATTTTTGTCTCGAAGGATGGGTAAAATGCATAAGGAGACCTTCGCCCAATTAATTGAATAATCCTTACTCAACCACTCAGATAGCTTATTTCAACCGAACTAGCCTAGACTCTAATCCTTCATTTTCCTGTAAAGACCAAAGTTGATAAGACTTAAAGCAGACTAACAATCAACAACCAACACTTGCTCCCTCCGGGAGAAGTGCGCATTGAATAGTTATTTGCGGCTTAAGATTGCTACTAACCAACCGTTCCCCGGTCATGGTATCTACTGGAAAGTATTGATTAGTTTTTACCAAAACATGAACTTTAGCGATAACACCATGGACTGTTTATTAAAAGTCTTCGAGCTGTCAACTGATCTTATTGCTATTTCCTCCCTGTATGGAGTAATAGAGACGGTAAACCCCGCCTTCCAGAAGGCATTGGGCTTCTCCGTTGAGAAGATTAAAGGATCAGACATTGTTTCCTTATTTCATGAGGAGGATGCTGCCTATGCACAGCAGACCTTGCATCAAAGCGGATCTCAGCCAAGTCCGGTAGAGTTGAGAATTAAAAGCGTTGATGGGCGCTATCGATGGGTGAGAATGCAAATTCATCTTAGTGCCTCAGATCGAAAGCAAATTTTCATTGCTCAGGATGTTACGAAAGAGCGAAAAATGCAGTTGCGCTTAGAACGAAGCGCCCCGCTCCATCAGGTGCATGAAGAATTAAGGCAAATCAACCATCTCTTGTCTCACGATATCAAGGAACCCGTCAGAAATATCGTTAGCTTTTCTAATCTTGCCCTACGTGAGATACATGATAAGCCTAAACTTGAGGAGTATTTCCACTATATCATCCAAAACGGTAAACAGTTGCATCTGCTGATCAACAACTTATTGTTGTACAACAATATTGATAAGCAGGAAAAGGAAGAACTACACGCTTTCAGCATGGAACTATTGGCCAAGCGATTAAGCGCCAATTTAGCTGACATCATCAAAGAAAAAGACGGCAGGCTGTTCTATAACGAACTCCCAACCGTTTATGGTAATGAGCGTCTCATCTACATGCTCTTCAAACATCTCCTAGAAAATGGCTTCCTGTATAATGAGAGTCCAGAACCCAAAGTAGAGATCCATTACGAAGCTACGCCAAGGTTTCACCAATTCCTAATCACTGATAATGGGATTGGTATTGAGACGGAATTCCATCAATATGTTTTTGACCTTTTCAAGCGCTTACATAACCGCCAGGATTACCTCGGAACAGGTATCGGACTAGCCATGGCCAAGAAGATCATCAGTAGAATGGATGGAGATATCCGAATTATACGTTCCAAACCAGGTAAAGGTAGTGCTTTCTTGGTCCGCTTTCCGATCGTCAAGCCCCCAAAAGGAGTAGGCAACGAAAAGGAAATCAGCGAGTCGCCCGCCATTGCTGCCACTGAATAACTAGTAATCCTGCAATGATCAGTAGTCCACTCCACAAGTGATACAGGTATAAAGTAGCACCAAATAGAAGGGCAAACAAGGATGTGAAGAAGGGTACGGTATTCATAAATACCGCCGCTCGCCCCAAGCCAAGACCAGCAGCTCCATGATTCCAAGCAACATAAGCTAAGGCTGTTCCGGGCCCTCCCATTCCAATGGCAGCATACCAAAATTTCGCGGGATAAGTCGTGGGTTCAAGCAGTGGATAAGGTTGTATGACTAAGAAAAAGCAAAAGCTACAGATCAAAGTCGTAAAGAAGGTGAAATGGAGGTTTTCCATACTTCCCTTATACTGCCGTACTCCAAGATGATAAGTTGCAAAGGCAAAATTAGCTATCCACATATAGGTATCTCCTGGTTCCATCGCCAGCCCCTCCAACGCCCAAGGCTTGCCTTTACTAATCAAGAATAAAACACCAAGGAAGGCTAAACCTATCCCAAGGCCCTGAGCGCTCGACATCTTTTGACCAAAGATTAACCAAGCCAGAACGAGGGTAAGTGCGGGGTTAAGACTCATAATCAAAGCCGCATTTATGGCCGAAGTTCCCGATAATCCAATGAAAAAGAAATAGTTAAAACCAAAGATTCCTACCAGTCCGACTCCCAGTAGTAGCTTGCTGTTTCTCCAAATGATCTTCCAGGAGGGTAGCTGCTTCCATAAAATCGGAGTCAGCACTAGAACGGCGATGAAGTAACGCCAGAATCCTGCTTCCAAGGCTGAACTACTTTCCATCATAATCTTGGCCAGGAAGAAATTCAATCCCCAAGTAGCAGTGGCTATCAATAAATACAAGATATTCTTCATCCTAGTTTTTGCGTTATCTGCTCCTCATTTCCGATCTTTCAAAAGCTATTTTTATGGTTACGTACAGCTGTTTTGCGGACTGATCGAAATTCTAGCGCAGTGCGCGCTTGATCTTTGTAACTTAGATCAGCGCTCGTACTCTAACGAAACATTCCTTCTTTCAATAATACATCGATCATGAAAAAGTTTCTTAAATGGGCAGGGATCATTATTGGGTCCTTAGCGGTTATTCTCTTTATAGCCTTTAAAGTATTACAAGCACAAACCAAAAAACACAGCCCCGAAGATACCGTAGAGTACAAGCAAGGCGATCTAGACCTGAGCGTTTACTACAATCGCCCATCGGTCAAAGGTCGGGAGATATTTGGGGGCTTAGTGCCGTATGGAAAGGTTTGGCGGACCGGAGCTAACGAAGCTACTACTTTTAGCACCAGCAAAGATGTAAGTATTGGCGGGCAACAACTTCCAGCGGGTAAATATACACTTTGGACTATTCCAGGGGAGCAAAACTGGAAAGTAATCTTCAATGAGAAACAGTATAGTTGGGGCGTAAACTTTAATAGCGAAGCTTCAAGAGATCCAGCAGCAGACGTACTGCAAGTTGAGGCAACAGTACAAAAACTCCCAGAATCCGTAGAGCTTTTCACCATTGAACTATCCGAACAAGGCTCTGCTGCGCTAGTGATGAAATGGGCTGAAACTAAGGTTTCCGTTCCCATTCAATAAAGTCTTTCATGCAATTAGGGCACTATCAAGTAAGATAGCGCCCTAATTGATAAAGGAGCAAAACTTTCCTTTACTCATTTCGCAAGCAATCCCTTGGATTCGCATGGGCTGAACGCAAGGCTTGCGAACTCACCGTCGCCCAGGAAATCAATAATACCAAGACGCCTGCTAAAGCAAAAAACCAAGGATTCAATTCAATATGGTAGGCAAAACCTCTAAGCCATCGACTCACCATAAAATAAGCGATCGGTAAGCCAAGAATAATGGAGAAAAGCACCAATCGTGTAAAGTCTCTAGTGAGCAATACAACAATATTGGATACGGTTGCGCCTAAGACTTTTCGAATTCCAATCTCCTTCTTTTTGCGTTCGGCCGTGAACATAGCCAAGCCAAATAGTCCTAGACAAGAGATCAAAATAGCAAAGCCTGCAAAATATCGAGATAGGGAGGCTACCCGTTGTTCTGCCGCATATTGACGAGCATATTGCTCATCTGTAAACTCTACATCAAAGGAGAACCCCGGATTGAAATCCTCATAAAACTTCTTCAAAGAAGCCAAAGCTTCCCGCTCCTTACCGGCCTCCAATCGAGCCATCATAGCCCAGGTACTTTCCGGAGCTAAACGGAAAAACAAGGGCTCTACGACCTCATGCAAAGATTGAAAGTGGAAGTCTTTTACCACACCAATAATTTCCATATCGTATTCGTCCCATAAACGAATCTTCTGGCCTATTGGATCTTCCATACCCATTACCTTGATCGCCGTTTCATTGAAGATAATCTTGCTGGAATCCGCCCCGAATTCCTCGGAAAAAAATCGTCCATCCGTTAGTTCCACCCCAATCGTTTCAAGAAGATCATAGTTGATCCGAACGTGCTCGAAAAGGATGCGATCCTCAGGATCCTTGCCCTCCCAATTCAAGCCACTAGTATTATTTTGGCGCCCTACCAAATCATGGGATATACTAGATATATTCTCAACCCCGGGTATTCGTTTGGCTTCCGACAAGAAGGCCTCCGTTTGCTCTTCCAAGCGACCATCCATTCCGAAGTAGATCAATTGATCTTTATCATAGCCTAGATTCTGCGTCTGTACGAACTGGATCTGCCTGTAAACTACCATTACAGCAACGATCAGAATAATGGACAAAGTGAACTGAAACACCACCAGTCCCCTTCGCGCCCATAACTCGCCAATCGAAGCTTTGATCTCTCCTTTCAGTACACTGACTGGTCGGAAAGAAGATAGATATAAAGCCGGATAACTCCCCGCTAATAAGCCGCTAAATAAGGTAATACCTAAGAAGGAAAAGATGATAGTTGGGGAAAAACGCAGACTTAGCATTTTGTCCGTAATCAGATTGAATTGGGGGAGGAATAAAGCCACTAAACCTACTGCTACTAACAAGGAGAAAAGCGCAATCAAAATAGACTCTCCCAGATATTGCCGCACCAATGAGCCGCGCATAGCACCAATTGCTTTCTTTACCCCCACTTCTTTAGCTCTTCTAGAAGCCCGAGCGGTAGAAAGGTTCATAAAATTGATACAGGCAATGATCAGGATGAATACCGCTATGATGGAGAAAAGTCGGACGTAATCGATGCGTCCTCCAGCTTGTTTTCCATTCTCGTAGCGACCGTAGAGGTACCGTTCCGAGAAAGGTTTCAAGAATAAGGTTACATTGGAGTTTTCAGTGTATTTACCAATAAAGTCAGCAATCTTTTCGCTTACATCGGCCGCATCTGCACCCTCTACCAAAGTCACGATCGTCTGTGGAGAGTTACTACCCCACTCCCGAAGCCACTCATTTTCCTTTAAATACTTCGTATAATTCAGGATAAAATCAAACTGCCGTGAAGAATTAGCTGGAACATCTTTAAAGATACCCGTTACGGCATAAACTTCGTCATGTTCAATTTCGATAGATTCTCCCATCGCCTGTTCCCCCGAGCCAAAAAGTAATTTCGCCAGACTTTCGGAAATCACGATGGCATTCATCTCTTTCAAGACATCAGTAGGAGTACCATGGATCAGATCAAAGCTAAACAGGTGAAAGAAGTCCGGCCCTGCCCAATGACCATATTTTTTGACATTCTGCTCTTTAACGGTCAGCGTATTATTTATTCGCCAAAGCCAGGTAGCGGCGTGCTCAATTTCAGGAATTTCATCCGCCAGGGTCTCCGCCAATAAGCCAGGAGTGGAAGAAGTGGTCATAATGTCTTCAGCGTACTGCTGGTGTTCCATGACCTGAAATAGACGTTGATCTTTAGCGTGAAACTTGTCCATCCTCAGTTCGTCTTGTACCCATAATAGGATCAAAAGCGCACAAGCTAAACCAGTGGACAAACCAATAAGATTAATGAAAAAGGAGCTTTTGTGGCGTTGGAAGTTGCGGAACGCCAGCTTAATGATGTGAGATAGCATGTGAGTCGGGTTTATACCAAAGAGTATCTTTTTTATCAATGGTTGCAATATTGAAGAGACTATGTCAAATTTTCTGGAAAATCTTGGCCACTAAGTTACTCATCCATGGATCCATCTTGCTCAATACCTGACCATGCATTAGTCATCAATAAATTTCCAAGAGATAATGATCTGCTCTTCGGCTGACTTCGGATCAATGGCTTTCTGCGCAGCTTGTATGTAAAAGTCGGTCTAAGTTCCGTACCTTATCTTTCTAGTTGGGGCAAACTCCAAATATTTTGTCCCACTAACTACTACCTGACCGCAAACCAACACAGATGTCTACTAGTACTTTACCGAAAGCCCTGTTGGATTGGGCAGCAGATGGCCAGAATATCCACGTGGGTCCTTTTCAACATAAAGTCTTCACCAAGCAGTACGGCGAGACTGAGGCTGCCCCAGCAGAGACACTCTTGCTCATACATGGATTCCCCGAATCTTCCTTTTCCTACCAAGCGAACGTAGAAGGGCTTTTAGACTTCTTCAAAAGGGTCATTCTTTTCGATTTCTTGGGGTATGGCATGAGCGATAAACCTGTGGATGGCTATACTTATTCCCTCTTTGAACAGACCGATTGCGCGCTTCAGGTTTGGAAGTATTATGGTGTGAGTGGGGGGCATATACTGGCGCATGATATGGGAGATACAGTCTTAACAGAACTGATCGCCAGGAGCGAGTTAGATGTTCTACCCGCCTGGTTTTCTGATGGAATTTTGTCGGCCACTTTCACCAATGGGAATATGGTATTGGAAAAGGCAAAATTGCGAATTACACAAAAGTGGCTACTAACAAAAAGAGGGGGGCCTATTCTTGGAAAGCTTCTGAATTTCCCCATGTTTCGACAACAGGTAAAGAGTGCCAGTAGCAGTGCAGGCATGAGTGAAGAAGCGATTCAGTTGATGTGGACAGCCATCGGCCACAATGAAGGTCGAAGGCTATTTCATGTAATCATTCGATACTTGAATGATCGCAAACGCTTTCAAAACCACCGTTGGCTACCTCCTCTTCAGCATACTAAGATTCCGCTACAGATATGCTGGGGTGATCAGGATGTAGTAGCCCCACTAGCGGTTGCTTACCATCTACGGGATCTGGTAATGCCGCAGGCTAAGTTTAGTCTCATCAAAGGAGTTGGGCATTTTGCTCAGATAGAAGCCCCCGAAAAATGGTTAGAAACCGTCAGTCCTTTCTGGGAAGAATTAAAATCCACCTAATTGACCCAAGTTGCAGTGCGTGGGTGCAAAAAAGGAAGATTTTGCAAACGCAGCCAAGAGCTTGGTTTTGCCGCAAATAGCTGATGCATTTGGGCGCTCTGGAATGAATCGCAACTTGCAATAATTAATAACTATGGCATATAGTGAACTACTAGCCGATCGTCTACGGCAAATCCTAATAGACAAAGACATCGATTTTTTGGAGAAGAAGATGATGGGCGGGCTTTGTTTTATGGTCGATGACAAAATGTGTCTAGGAGTGGTCAAAGAAGAGATGATGGCCCGCATTGGACCTGAAGCTCAGGAAAATGCCCTTGAAAAATCGGGTATTAGAGCGATGGACTTCACCGGTAGACCCATGAAAGGCTATGTTTTCGTGGAACCCGAAGGTTTGGATGTAGACGATGACCTCTCCAATTGGGTACAGGCTTGCCTCGATTTCAATCCGCTAGCTAAGGCTAGCAAGAAAAGAAAGAAGAAATCAACTAAATAGCTGTCTTTCTTTCATCTTGCTAGTCTCAGTACTTTGTCACATAAGTTATTTGGGATTATGGGGAGCAGATTTTAAGTAAGCCCAAGGCTCGAGGAGGGAATATAGCCTTAGCTACATGACCGACGAGTAACGCAGGACTTACTAGAATGATGCCGCCAGAAACCAGAGAAAGTTATGTTACAAAGTACTCAGTTGATCTATCTACAGCTAATCCAAAGTCAGTTGTTGCTTCTAGTATACCGTCAATTTCCCCTGTAATAAGTGCCCCTCTTCCAAGCGCAGCGAATAGATGTATAAGCCCGCCGGAAGATGTGCACTTTCCATAACAAACTGAATGTTTTCATAGCCCTGTTGACGCACTAATCGCCCCGATAGATCAAAGAGTTGCATGTGAACAGCCTGCTGTGGCACACCCCGAATATGAAAATGTGCCTGACTTTGAACTGGTTGTGGAAAAATAGATACCGACACCTCTGGAGCAATGACAGTCTCCGTATCTGTGGGTAGATTCTTAAATAGATCACTCACCTGGTGTCGAGTGGTATTGGTGAAAATGGGGGGATTAAAGTCAAAATAGATCGCCGCTGTATTCTCAATGAGGGTTCCAAGCGGTAAATCTGTTTGCTGATCGATAGTAAAGGTCACGAAGCCTTGAGAGGCGGTGAGATTCGTGGTGCTATCGGGTAAGTCAATATCTTCAAATGTGAAACTGAGATTTCTTCCTTCTGTTATCCCCCAGGTATAAGGATGACTACTCGCCCCCGGACGGATACTTTTGATGTCTAGCACTTTGGCGATACGATCCTTAATGACCACCTTATAAGCCGTATCAGTACCTGTATTTTGAAAGCGTATTTTATACGCTAGCTGAGTATTAGGAAATATCAATTTCTCATCCCCCCAGCCACTGGGACTTGCCTGCTTATCGTTGGGATCATAGGAGTCTATGTTTTCTAAACAGTGAACATCCCTAGAAGGACGAGCATCATCATGAGGCAGTTGTACAGCCAAAGCAGTAGGGCCGCCTCCACAATTCAAGACACTTACATTGGGATACAGGCTTCCAAATCCTCCTGGAGATTGCTCGGCAATCAGTGTATATTGCGCCCCCATTCCAACGATTGTGTCAAATAACAACTTCCCTCGATCTAATTGAAAGGTCTTTTCAAATAAAATGATCTGATCTTCGATCACAATGTAGGTCAAAGGTGAGGCCATATTCCCTACTCCAACATTGGCAATCCTAAAGAAGATGGAATCAGATCGACAAAACCCTTCTACCTCAATCTCGGCTCCATCCCAGCTTTGATTCGGTTGCAAGCAGGTCGAATCCGGATAGCTGTTGGCTTCTACACAGTGTACTTGTCCCAATGGGATGGAGGAGTCACACGATAAGGTGGTGAAAACACGGAAAGTTCCGCATTCTCCGATCTCAAGGCTTCCAATCTGAAATCGATACACAATTTCCTCCATCAAGGTATAGCTTAGATCGGCTGAATCCAGGATCAAATCGGGGTCTAAGGTGAGATCAATGTAGGCATTGGTAGCGAGCGCCGTGCCTGTATTGCAGTAATCGACTTCATAGGTGCTTGGAAAACAGCGTCGAAGCCGATTACTAACAATCGAAACATCAATTATCGGACAAGAAACCATTGCCTCTTGTGGTAAATCTAGGGTCTGTGTATCCCCTTCCGTTCCAAAGCTCAAGATGCGGCTATCAGAGCAAACGATACCCCAATACGGATTTAAGGTGAGGGCTGAAATTTCAAAAACACCCCCTGGTAAATCGATGTGGTAGTTGCCATCCTCATCCGTCACGCCATAAAAAGTCCCTGGCGCACCCGCCGCTTGAACCACCCAGCTAGGTAAACTTAGATCTCCTTCTGAAGCGGTACAGTCTTCATTCACATCATGAAACACTTGACCTTGCACTCGATTGGGGAAGATATTGCCATGTCGATCCGTCTTTACAACATAGCCCATATCATCGCTTCCTCCACACAGGAGGAATCCCCCATCTGCTGTGCTCCGCACTTCACCAAAGTACTCATTAGCAGGTCCTGAACTGGATACCCGACCATAGGCACGAGACCAAACTGTTTCGCCATTTTCATCAAGCTTGTGTAGAAATATATCTGAATCCGTTTGACCTTGTTCGCTATCCCAGAGATAACCTGCCAGAGCATAAGTGCCATCTAGCGTGGCAGCTCCATCTGCAGAACCCCAAACGACAAAGCGATCAATATCATTACTGGCAATTACCTCCCCCTCTTCGCTGATTTGGGTGAAGTGGATAGACTGATCCGTAGTCACAGATAAAGTGGTGAGTATTCCATTAGGCCCGGAAATAATTTCTACGGGTATCATATTCAAAGCTTGATTAAAGGCATAAGAATCTTCCACCTCTCCATCCAGATCTAGTACTACCAGATCACTGTGAAAGTTTAAACTACCAATGATAACTCTTCCATCTGGCAGAGCGTGCACGGTACCCAAGGGAAGGCCTCCTGCATATTCTTTGCTATAAATAATATCCCCATCTGCCGTCAGTTTCCTTATCACACTTCTACCGTCAGAAGAAGCACCTCCGGTGATCACCAGTTTATTATCCGGTGTCCGGATAATATCTTGGCCTTTTAGGTCATAATCATCATCGTATTGCCTATCCCACAGGATGTCACCCTTAAAGGTCAGTTTGGTCAAAAAGAAAGAACCCGTAATATCATTGGCAGGTCCCGACGTATTGATACCCATCACGATGAATTCATCGTCTGACCATTGGCAAATACCGTAGCCAATTCGCCCTTCCAATCCAACTTTCCATTCTATCTCTCCATCCGCATCCAAACGAAAAGCAACGGCTTGCCCCAATTCCGTATCAATCCCTGTACCCACATAAAATCCATCCGGATGTTCCAGGATATCTTCAACCCCTCCTCTAAATGGGGTGATCTCCCAAGCTTGGGCAGGAAGGAGTGAAGTACAAGCTAGACAACACAAGAGGAAAAGTAACTGATTCTTCATAGATACATTAATTCTGAGATGCAATATCTGAACGGCTAGCAAGGTATAGCTGACAGGAAGGAGAATCAATAACAATTGTATTTATTTGCCAAGATTTCATTTAAATTTTTCTATTATATTATACTGTTTTAAAAGTATTTATATATAAATTTTGCCTAGTTTTAAATTAAATGCAGAATAGCCAGTTAATCGAGCTTTTAGCCACTTTTAGGAGAAAGGAGTGGATCGAAGCTACTAAGTTTGTAAAATCTCCTTTTCACAATAGTCGAAGCGATGTGTTACCGTTGCTGATCTATCTCAAGAAGATGCTTCCTCGAGGACTGACCGAAAAACTGGATAAAGAGCTAGTATTTACCGCGCTCTATCCGGGAGAAAGCTACGACGAAAAGAAGATCAGGTACCTCATGTCCTTTCTTTACCAACTGATGCAAGATTATCTAGCTTATGTACAGTGGAAGGAAGATAATCTCCAAGTACAAAACGACCTTCTCCATGGACTGAGATTGCGAGGCCTTCAGCGATCCTTTAGCACTACCAGCAATAGATTAGAAAAAGACTTGCGGGAACATCCGCTCAGAAATCCGGCCTACCACCTCCAGCAAAGTAGGTTTCACGAAGAAATGTACCGTTATTCCACTTTGAGAACACGGCAAAAGAGCACTGGATTTCAGGCCTGGACACAACACAGCCATCTCTACTTCATGCTCCAGCAACTTCGACAAGCTTGTGTCGCCATATCTCATCAAACGGTACTCAAGGATACCTACCGGCTTCCCTTCCTCTCAGCGGTGCTTCGTGAAATTGAAGCTGGCGATTATGAAGAACATCGAGAACTAATGCTTTTCTACTATTTGTATCAAAGTTTGGAGGGGGGAAGTCAAAATGACCCTTTCCCTCAACTTCAGGCCTTGATCGTCGAAACCGGCCCTCTTTTCCCCAAAACTGAACTCAAGTCTATCTATTTGTTTGCACTAAATCATTGTATCCAACAGCTGAATCAAGGACGAAGAAATTATCTACAATATGCCTTCCAGCTCTACCAGCAAGGCTTGGAAGCGGATATCTTCCTGGAAAATGGTTATTTATCTCGCTTTACCTACAACAATATAGCATTGGCGGGGATGGGCCTAAAAGCCTTTGACTGGACAGAGCAGTTCCTGCGGAATTATCAAAATCACATCGAGGAACAATATCGCCTCAGTACCTACAACTTTAACTTGGCTACCCTTTACTATCGCAAAGGAGAATTCCTACAAGCAATGACGCTGCTTCGAGCAACAGAATTCAAGGATGTCTTACACGGACTTGAAGGGAGAAAGATGCTGTTGGTTATTTACTACGAAAGAGAAGAAATTTCGGCTTTACAGTCGCTCCTAGATAGTTTCAAAAGTCTTTTGTACCGCCAAAAACGCATTGGGTATCACAAAGAAAACTATCTTAACCTGATTCGATTTACACAGCAATTACTGAATTATACCAGCACAGATCAGGCAGGTTTGGGAAAGTTGAGCAAAGCCATTAAGCAAGCAGATAAGGTGGCAGAGCGAGAATGGCTATTAGAAAAAGTAGCCTCCTTCCAATAGCTTTTCTCGCTCTACTTATGTCACGATCACGCCTAGTCGTTTATCGACGACTATAGTTTGGCGCTTCTTTAGTAATTGTTATGTTATGCGGATGACTTTCTTGGAAGCCTGCTCCAGTGATCTTAACGAAACTAGATTCCTGCAGTTTTTCCACATTAGCTGCACCACAGTACCCCATTCCTGCTCTCAGACCACCCAAGTATTGAATCATCACCTCAGCCAGTGTCCCTTTATAAGGTACTCTTCCTTCGATCCCTTCCGGAACTAACTTCTTGATATCATCCTCTACATCCTGGAAGTAGCGATCCTTTGAGCCTTGTTTCATGGCGCCCAAAGATCCCATTCCACGATAGATTTTGAATTTACGTCCTTCGTAAATCACGGTTTCTCCCGGAGCCTCTTCCACACCAGCGAATAAGCTACCCGCCATAATGGTATTAGCGCCAGCTGCTAAGGCTTTGACAATATCCCCAGAATACCGAATACCACCATCTCCAATAATAGGTACCCCAGTCCCTTCTAATCCTTTAGCAGCCTGCATAATGGCTGAAAGCTGCGGTACACCTACCCCAGCTACTACTCGCGTGGTACAGATACTACCTGGGCCCACACCTACCTTCACACCATCAGCTCCAGCGTCCGCTAAGGCTTTGGCTCCCGCCGCTGAGGCCACATTCCCACCAACTACTTGAAGATGTGGAAACTCACCCTTAACTGCTGCCACGGCCTCCAAAACACCACGAGAGTGACCATGTGCCGTGTCTACACAGATGGCATCTACATCAACATTGACGAGGGCTTGCACACGTTCCAGCATATCAGCCGTCACGCCCACTGCAGCTCCCACTACCAATCTTCCTAAAGAGTCCTTACAGGAGTTTGGGTAGTCCTGAACTTTCATAATATCCTTGTAGGTGATGAGCCCCACTAGAGTTTGATTATCATCAACCACTGGTAGCTTTTCAATCTTATGCCGTTGGAGGATATCACGAGCTTGTTCAAGCGTGGTACCAACAGGTGCGGTAATTAGGTTTTTCGTCGTCATCAAGTCCTTGATTGAGCGACTTTCATTCTTCTCAAACCGTAGGTCACGATTCGTTAGGATACCTATCAACTTATTATGGCCATTCACTATTGGAATTCCACCAATCTTGAAGCGACGCATTAAGGCCTGTGCATCACCAACTTTGGCGTGCTCCTTCAAGGTGACGGGATCAACGATCATTCCACTCTCTGATCTTTTCACACTTCGTACTTGCTCTGCCTGCTCATCGATGGTCATATTCTTGTGAATAATTCCAATTCCACCTTGGCGAGCAATCGCAATCGCAAGGACATTCTCAGTGACAGTATCCATGGCAGCGGATACAATCGGTGCATTCAGTCTTAATCCTTTCGTAAATTGTGTGGATACACTAACTTCTCTCGGGAGGACTTCGGAGTAAGCGGGGACTAATAATACGTCATCAAAGGTAAGCGCTTCCCCTAAAACTTTGTCGAGTTGCATTTTCTGTCGTTCCATGCGCAAAGGTATAACAAATGCTGACAAAAGAAAAAGGCTAACGCAAAAGTTTTTTGGATCATTTACTTGCTCTTTTTCCTGTCATTTTTGACCTTTATAGGCATGAGATTAAGCGTACATAGTGACGAACATTTTATGCGACAGGCTTTGCGGGAGGCGGAGAAGTCCAGAGACCTTGGAGAGGTCCCTGTCGGTGCTGTCATTGTTTGTGATAACCAAATCATCGCTCGTAGTCATAATCACACCGAACAGTTGCAAGATGTAACGGCCCATGCAGAGATCGTTGCATTAACTGCAGCAGCCAATTACCTAAATAGTAAATACCTAACGGGCTGTACCCTGTACGTTACCCTGGAACCTTGTGTCATGTGTGCCGGAGCATTGGCCTGGGCCCAGTTGGATCGACTCGTATACGGTGCAGAAGATCCGAAAAGAGGCTTCATGCGGTTTGGTAAAGCACTCTTGCACCCCAAAACCAAAGTAGAATATGGCATATTGGAGGCGGAGTCCAGACAGCTACTGCAGGACTTTTTCCGGGCAAAACGGCAAAGCTAGTCTAAGACCACTCTGGCCTTAGACTAGCCTTCTCATTGATAGCGAGCTCTTTTCTGTAAGTACCAGAACACAATTATGTATAGGAAAAAGAGGAGTGAATTTTTAGCAGAATCGAGGCGCGAAAACCGAGCCTAGCCTAAGCTAAGCGAGGCTTTGAGCAACGAAGAGTCTGCTAAAAAGTCGCCTTCATTAACTATAGATAATTTTGATTTGGTGTTAAATAACTAGAAATCGAAATAAGTCTTCACAATCAACTGTCGACCAATCTTCGGCGCACCATAGATGGCTCGGTAGTCCTCCTTGAAGAGATTGGTAACCGTCATATTAATGCGAACGTTGTTTTCAAAAGTATACCCGAGTCCGGCATCTACCAAAGTAAAGGCATCTACCGGGCCTGACCATAGTAGCCCATTGATACTTTCCCATGGGCTTTGGTAGCGCATCATCAAGAAAGCATTCCAGCCAAATTCGGGAACCAGTTCTATCCCCATCTTGATTTTGGTTCGCGGCACATTCAGACTAAAATCTGTCGTTTCAGGATTTAATCCTCTACCAATTGGAACATCCTCAAAAAGCACTTTGCTGAGCCAGGTCAAATTTCCGAAAGCTGAGAGCTGAGAGCTGAGGTAATACTTCATTCCCAAATCCAAGCCAAAGTAATTGATCTCGCTGATGTTGTAGTAGGCTAAATCCACCGTAGGAAGATCCCCTGAAGTTGGTGTTTGGTCCGACCGGACAAAGCCGAGGTTATTGTACTCACCGGTAAATTGATCCTCGGATAGTACCCTTGCCAAATTGGAATACAAGCTAGTAATGGAACTTGGCGTTTCGCCTAAGTTCGCCAGCGCTTCGCTATCTAACTGCTGCATCAGGGAATTGGCAAGATCATCCGCAAGTTCTGGCTGCATCACAAATGGACTAGCCTGGATAGGTGAAGACAAGATATTCTGTCGCTTATTGAAGTACAAGTCTACCGTTAAAGCCAACCGATTCTTGATCAGACCTTGATACCCCAATTCATACATGTCGGAGGTAGACAATTCTAGAGAAGTTCGAGTCAAGGGAGCCTGAGAAAGTACCCCAGCAGAAAAACCATCGATCTGTCCTTCCATCTGCTCTAGGTATTGCATCAAGTCATCAGATATCAACTGTTGGTCCGCCAGTTGCCTAGTCAGATAACGATATACGCTTTGCAAGCCGACTCCAATGCCGTCATAGTTCCCTATTCCTGGTATCAGACTGGTCGTTTGCGAATTATCAAAGCTAATGGCTTCCGCACCTCCTAGCAGATGGTATTGAAAGTTTCCTGCATCGGCTAGTGGAAGATCTGCATATAGATTGATCGCCGTAGGCGCGCCCACAGCATGATTGAAAGTCAGTCGTGCGGTGTGAAGTGGAGAGGGCTTGTAGACTAGGCCTAGACGAGGTGAGGTGGACGACTTGCCTAATGCAGTGAAGTGATCAAATCGAGCTGCCCCCACAAAATCCACATCGGAACTAATCATCATCTTCGCTTGTCCATAGACGCCAATGATGCCATAATTATCTTGGTCTTCCCAACGTCCATGTACTGTCCCCTTTGTGTCAATGGTATTTAAACGGTAGTCCGCTCCAAAAACATAATTAATCTTGCTTTCTCCAAAATCAAAGTTGTACTGAAGTTGCCCCTCTACCTGATGAGACTCTGTAATAGCTGTTAAACCGGAAGCATAGAGAAAGGTTTTACCATCTGTCCCACCCTGGTAAGACCAGAAGGCTTGACCAAACCAGCCCCCAGATTGAACACGTGCTTGCGCAAAGGGCCTAGGAGCTGCGGTATAGCCCTCTCCCTGAGCAGTCCGAAAAAGGCCTTTCCCGACTGACCAGCCCGCAGTGGTAGTAATCACCGTTTCATCATCTGGGCGGTAGGCAATCGTTCCTGTAATACCCATCGACTCCACCTGATAATCTGGAACATTGCTAGAGACCACTCGGTCCGTGAGGCTAGATACAATCCGCGGTTGAAAGCGCTGTAGGTGAGAGGCTTCCTGGGGATCAGTGGGATCAATTTCCCAATCCTCAGCCTTCCTGTAATAGCCGGTGAACTTATAGCCGAGTTTGCCACCTAGTAGCACCCCAGCATGCCGCAAGGAAGTTGAGTATAGATTTCGCGTGCCCATTCCCAGGCTCATGGTGGTTCCCTGCTTATCGAATGGGCTTTTTGATATAAAATGTACAATCCCCGCTTCCACGCCCGGACCGTAGAGAGCCGATCCAGGCCCTTTGACAATTTCTATTCTTTCCAGATCGATTGGATCAATGGGTTGCTGGCCATAGGAAAGGGTCCCCAATCCTGGCAAGATAAGATTACGGTAATCCGACATCACGAAGGTTTCCGTTTGGAAAACAGCAGAACGGCCTCGTAAGGTAATATGACCCGAATTTACCCCCGTTTGGGTAACATCCAAGCCCACCTTATTGCGAAGCGATAGGAAAGGGTTACTCACAGCGTCTGACAGCAATTCAGGTTGCTCGATAAGATCCACAGCAGAAGGTGCCTCCTGCATCTTTTCACGTTTCCGGGAAACGGTCACTACCACTTCTTGTCCGATCGAGATACCCGGTACTATTGACACTAAGAGATTATCAGTTAATCTATCAATGGTTATTTCCCTTAATTCGTACCCAACGTAGGTAACGATAAGTTTTACCGGTAAAGGTAATTCTACCGGTATGCTAAAGGAACCATCCGCTTCGGAAAAGGTCCCTTTACTTTGTCCTTTTATTTCTACGCTAGCTCCTTCGACTGGAATATCCTGACTTGGATCCATGACTACACCTTCCAATATCTGTTGTGCTATCCCGGGGCTAGACGCCATGACTATGAAGAACCAGACAACAAGAAGTCGGTTCAGTTTCAAAAAATGTGTGTTAACTTCCATTTTTAAGGGAGTTACGGAGGGTGTACAGGGATTACTCTGATGCTACTAGTAGGCAGGCCTTTAGAACTTAACAGGGTGTCAATTCATTTCGCTTTCCCTTCATTTGTTTTCCCATAAGGGATCTCCACCAAGTGACTGGCAGCTTTGGTGGAGATCCAGCTACACCTCCTGTTTATGGAATCAAGTGCATTGTTGCATTGGATCTAGAGATGATCCAAGTGTTGAGTTGAAATCGGTAGCACTGATCTGAAACTCCAGGTAAATTCCTATTTTACCTGTTCAGAGATTAGTGCTTTCAATTCATTAAAGAACTGAATCAATTCTACATTACTAAAGTGAACTCTAGAGTTGAAGATGTAGCTATTATTGTAAGCGTCTTCTATAAGCAGTCGGTTTTCGTCCATGTATTTAGTGAAGGACAGGTTGATGAACTCATACCAAGGGAAGAACTTGTAATGGTCGTAAGCATCATAGACTGTCTTTTTATTCTTTTTCCGCTTGTTATTCTTGGTCGGCTTTAGTGGTTTGGCCTTTAGGTTTAAGCCTACCCCCTTCTTGGTCAGAATAATATCATCTAAAAATGAAATGGGATGATCGTCAAAGTCGGTGATATTGTATTTAGTAACCAATCCTCGCACATGGTTTTGATTCTGCAATGCCAACGGATCATCTTCTTTGCAATCTTCCAAGCATACGAATGCATCTCCATCACTTTGGGAGTAATAGCGTTCATTGTATTTGCGACACAAAGCAGGAATCTTTTCATCTACATCGTTTAAGCTAAGTAGGCCTCCTTTGAGGATGACGTGCTTTACGTCACAGTGTCCCACATTCACTAGTACCCGATTTGCGTTAGCTGCCAGATTTGCGCAATTATCAGTAGCTACGAAAAAGACATCTAGTCCACGAAACAAGAACAGCTGTTGAGAATAGCCATCTCCCACTAAAAATCCTCTAAGATCCAGGATAAAGCTGTTTGGCTCGTTATAATTTGACAAAGTCAACTTGGGCATTTCCAACTCAATACTTGGTCGATGGTCATCCACCACTGTATTACTAACGTCCGCCGTTGGCTCAGCCTTCTGAAAGAAATTAGAGAGATCAATAATCACAGGCGTGTTGCCAGCGCCGGGAAGAACCCGTACGTCATTACTCCCCGTCTGTTCTAGATAACGGGAAGGATTTACCTGTAGAAATTGAGTCGTTTTGCCGTAAGCTCCCGTAGCGCTAATCTTAATACCATCTCCATTCCAAGAAATAACGAGAGGCAGCTCTTTCAGATTGGGGTTTAGATATCCAATCTGTCCTTGCAAAGGCACAGACAAACCAAGGCAAACCATAATCAAGCTTAGTAAGATTGTGTTTGTTTTTGACATTGTAAACAACATTTAGTGTAGTTAATTAAAGATCATTGTTTCTTGCATTTAGCATGTAGTGATCTTTGCCACTGGCATAAACCTCTCATAGGTCCACTCCGTCACAGAGCAGATCTAAACATATTGCCATTTTTAAGTGCTTGGGTGTTGAGAAATGAAGTATAGAAAGTAGTATTGAAAGGCTCTGTATGAGCTTTTCAAGATGGTGTAGGTATTATAGTCTTGTAAAACAGACCGTTTAGGTTCCAAACTTCACTTAACAACATCTTCCCTTTGGGTCATGTTTTTGGTATAGAACGTATAGTAGTTGTGCTAAACCCTCATAGCGAATGGCCATTCGCTCCAAGGCAAATAAGTATAAGTAGATAGAATATTAATACTGCAATTGGCTCCAATAGTACCGCATGGAACAACTGCTCGTCTTTAGTTATGGTTTTTCTAAAAGGCTTGTGATATTTTACTATGGTAAGTTGAGATAGAACTTCAGAATTGGAGTCTAAAACTCGTCTTTAGCAAAGGGGGGAGCATATCTTTAGATTGGACAAATGAACGCTTTATGTGATTTCTCTAACTGCTGTTACGAGGCTCTCCCTAGAATGTTTCCCATTTTTCGATGAAATATTAATTAAATTTTAAACACTGTTTTTCAAGCTTTTTTCTTCTTCTATCAAAGAAAAATAGTATAGACGAACGCAAGCTTTTTACCCCTCCACATATTTAAAGAAGCTGTTAAATGGAGGCAATTCTTGTTAAATTGTCTTAATCACTTGTGTTCGAATAAACTATGTCCTTATTTTTCAGTCTAAGATTTACACTTAACAATCTACAAATATGAAAAACGCAAAATTATTATGCTTACTAGCACTAGGCATGAGCTTCCTCACTGCCTGTGGCCCGACTTTAACTCCCTTCACGCAAAGATTACAAGATCAGTATGACTGGACGGATAGCGAACTGAAACGCATTCAGTTTTATGTCTCGCGTGACATTGTTCTACGCCGGGAAGCTACCGGCGGACGTTCCGAAATTATTGGTGGAGAGATAAAGGTGGTCGATGGTCGCAATGTGGATCAAGTGATCATTCGCAAAGGGACACCAGGTGTATTACTATTCCAACCTAAGGACAATCGCTTTGCAGTTGGTTTTGAAGCCAGTAGTGATAGTAAATATCTAATCTTTGGTCCTAGCCCAAGAGCGGGAGAACGCTACGTTCTCTTGGCTTCACAATGGCAACGTCGAGGTGGAACCGTAACCTATGACGGACGTAAGTACCGCGTGGATTCCGAGAATGCTTATGCTGCCCTGATGGTGGACTTGAAGAAAATTCGCAAGGTGGATGTAAAGAATCGCCGAGCTACCGGCAGGCGGGTTAATTAGTATTTAGTATCGGTAAGATGCTATTGGCTTCCTCAGCGAGGTAATAGCATCTTATTTCCGCTCTCCCTACTACTGGAGCCCCTTGAGGAAGGGTACAAATCTAAAAGTCCCTTTTTTCAGCTGTTCGAACGTTTCCTCCCCGGTGCGCGTTACTACCAGCATTTCTTGTACTTTCTTGCCTACTGGAATAACCATCTTACCTCCTATCTTCAATTGTAGACTTAGTTTTTCGGGGACTTCCACCGCTCCGGCAGTAACGATTATCTTATCAAAGGGAGCGAATTCGGGCAAGCCCTTGAAACCATCTCGATGGAAACACCTAATATTCCCCAATTTCAGTTTTTGGAGGAGCTGCTGGGCCTTAAGGTGTAAAGGTCTGTGTCGCTCCAAGGTATATACCCTTGCACCCAGCATACCTAGCAGGGCAGCTTGGTAGCCAGAACCGGTACCTACCTCCAAGATCTTTTCCCGAGGCTTCGGTTCCAACAAACTCGTTTGAATGGCGACAGTCAGAGGTTGAGAGATGGTCTGCTCATTGCCAATTGGAAAGGCCTTATCCTGATAGGCTAATTCTTCAAAGGCTTTATCCATAAAGAAATGCCGGGGCAATTGCAGCATGGCCTCCAAAACGGCTTCCTCACAAAGCCCCTTTTCCCTAATACTTTCAATTAGTTTCCGTCGTAGTCCTTTATGTCGGTAGGTATCCTTCACGTTCCTGTCATTGATCCGCCTAAAAGTACGGATTTACCCTTGCTAATTCACCTTTGCTTCCACCTCTTTTGGTAGGGTAAAGAAGAAGCTTGCTCCTTGCCCCAATTGAGACTCTACCCAAATCCGCCCTCCATGCTGCTCCACAATTTTCTTGCATATGGCCAGACCAATCCCGGTACCTTCATATTCTTTCTTGGTGTGCAAGCGTTTAAAGACCATAAAGACCTTTTCAAAATATTGAGGATCGATACCGATCCCCTGATCTTTCACCTCAAATTGATATTCCTCTTCCTTTTCTTCACATTTGATGTGCACTTGGGGAGACTCTCCAGGCTGGTGAAATTTCAAGGCATTGGTAAAGAGGTTCTCTAGCAACTGATTCAATTTAATCGCATCTCCTTGAATAAAATCAGGAGGAGCCTTTACTACTACTGCTGCTCCCACTTGTGCAATAAGCGGTTTGTTCCGTTCTACTACACGCTCTAGAAGGTCTTGCACCGCTATCTCTCCAACATTTAGTTTTTCCCGCTGGACCAGCGAGTAATTGAGCAAATCATCAATCAAGGAAGACATTTCTTTGGTCCCCGAGATAATGAAGTTTAGGTAATCTTTTTCTTCGCTCGTGATTTTATGCTGCAAGCGCCGAGCCAGTAACTGGCTGAAGCTAACTACATTCCGTAAAGGTGTCTTCAAGTCATGCGAAGCGATGTAGGCAAAATTTTCCAGTTGAAGATTGTAGGCAATGTACTTTTCAAGTACAGCATTCTTATTTTGTATAATCCGGTTGACTTGGTTGCGCTTGAGTAGGTTGGAAGAAATGACGGCTAAGAGGATGATCGTCATCACTATTAAACCGATTAACAATTGAATGCTATTGCGTTGCGCTTTCTGCTTCGCCTCCAAATTCTCTACCCTGTCTTTAAAAAGTTGATTTTGATATTGGGCTTTAACCTCTTTAGTAATTGCCTTCTCATCCTCTCGAAAAATACTGTCATTAAGTGCATGATGGTGGAGCAACTGCGAAAAGGCTCTGGAATAGTCTTGCTTTAAGGCCAAGGCCTGGGCGAGATTGAAGGAAGCGGATCGTTCATGTCTTAGATTGAAAATGGAACGTGAGACCATCAGTGCACTGTCCGCAAGCGCCACCGCCTGGTCAATATCACCCTGTAGCCGAGCCACTTCGGATAGCTTATTTAAGCCATCAGCTACTAAGATGGGGAATTCTCTTTCGATGGCAATGTCAACTGACTTCTGCCCCAAAATTGCTGCTTTGGGATAGTCTTGCTGAGCCATCTTCATTTCCATAAAATGGAGATAGGTGTGAATGCTAGACTGATAATCCCCAATTTCCACTTGTAGCTCCAAAGCTTCATTGTAATACTGCTCAGCCAACTGATACTTCTTCATCGCAGCCGCTGAGTGAGCTAGATCATCCAGGTACTGTGCCGGGATGAATTTAATATGGTGCTGCCGAGCCAGTTCTATGGCTTGAGTTTGAAAATCAAAAGAACGATCAAATTCTCCCAACTGGAAGTAGCTCTCGCCCAAATTTGCTAAAATCAAACACCTTAGACCGGTCTTCGTCTCATCCGCAACCTGCTCATCAAACACTTTTAATGCTCGTTGTAAATACTGGGCGCCATTATTGTAGCTTCCATGGGTGTTAGCCACTAAGCCGAGGTTATTCAAGCTTGCCGCATGCGTGTAATGATCGTCGATCGCCTGCGCAGCAAACATGGCCTTCTTATAATAGTTGTTAGTGGTATCCGGAGGAGATCCAATCTTGTAATGCCCATTTCCCAGGTTCTTTAAAGCAACCGCCAAGCCTCTTTTATAGTCTGCTGCTACTGCTGCGGCCCGGGCTTGCTCAGCAAACTCGATCATCTTTTTGACCGAAACTCTTCGATAAGCATAACTAATTTCATTTAACAGATCCACCTCCTGTTGGGGATCCGTGGTCTCATTTAGGACGAGGCGCAAGCCATCTATAGTCTCCTGATAAGTTTGAGCTAAAAGAGGTACAGTGGAGAGTGGCAAAATTCCTACAATTAGCAAAACAATTACACTAGAACGACAACTGATAGCCTGCCTTAAGGTGAGCCTTATAAGCATCATATCCGATGATTGGATCAATAATTTTATTCAATGTTGGTGGAGCTTCAACCCCTTGATATATGCAAACAGCCAGGATGATCAAGTATATTGTACAATCTGAGAACGGCCCGTGCAGACTTTGGAAGAGCCTTGGTGGAATTTGATCTCGCTTATCCAAGAAAGTCATTCCTAAATATTGGTACGCTCAAAAAAACTAAGCCAGAAAACAGTCCCAATATTAGCTGGCAGACAATTCAATTCCCATTTTCACGCTTACATTTGCGCTCAGCTTTATTAGAAGGTAATTGAAGAAAGATGGTTTTTGCTTTGTAGGGAGTATAACGATTAGAACAGATAGTAAAGATAATTGAAAAAATCAACATCTGGCGGTTTCCTTGCGAAAGCAAAAATCCGTTCTCAAAACAGAAGTTTATGGCAGCAGAAAGAGCCCTGATAATCTTTGTCAGAAACCCCGAATTAGGGAAAGTCAAAACTCGCTTAGCACAGACCTTGGGCGATCAGCGGGCATTGGATATCTATCTGGCACTGTTGCAGCACACCAGAGAAATCGCCGAACGGATAGATACGGATAGGTTAGTCTTCTATTCCCATTTCATCGACATGGAGGATGACTGGTCCAATACGGCTTTCGAAAAGTTCCTCCAAATTTCTGGAGATTTAGGCGATAAAATCCACAGTGGATTCGAAAAAGCCTTCGAAAAACACTCCAAGGTGTTGATCATTGGCAGCGATTGCGCTAGCCTTACCGAAGCGATTGTAGAAGAGGGGTTTAAAGCCTTGGAAACGCACGATTTCGTGCTAGGCCCAGCCTTGGACGGGGGATACTACTTATTGGGGATGAATCAATTTAGTCCCAGCTTATTTGAAGATATTCCCTGGAGTACCGACCAGGTAGCGGCTTTGAGCTTGGACAAGATGAAAGCCTTAGGAGGCAGTTGCCATCTTTTGCCAACGCTATCAGACATTGATTATGCTGAGGACTGGGAAAAGTACGGCTGGGAGATCTAGACTGCTTTATGCTGCACTAACTAAGACTTCCTTCTTGGCTGTATAAGGTAAGCGAATGATAAAGGTCGTAAACGCTCCTTCCTCACTTTCGACCTCTAACTTCCCCCCTAGGTTTTGTACTACGATCTCATAACAAATGGACAATCCTAAGCCCGCATTCCCATCTCCAGTGGGTTTAGTGGTGAAGAAGTGGTTGAAAATCTTGTTGCGGATAGCTGCGGGGATTCCTGGCCCATTATCTGTAATGCGAATGACTAGTTCCTCTCCTTCCTTAGCTGTTTTGATGTTAAGTTCTGAGCGATAGCCTTCGATTTTTTGCTGTTGCTTCTCATTAAGTGCGTAACAAGCATTATTGATTACATTCAGCAACACTCGGCTTAAATCCTGCGGAACCAGGGTGATGGGGGGTAAATTCTCCTCAAAGTCGGTCACCATTTCCAATTGGAAAGAAGGAGAATTGGCACGGTACCCATGATAGGCTAGATTGAGATTATCAGCGACTAGGGTATTGACCTCTGTCAGCTGGGGCTGACCATCACCTCCTCGCGCATGTTCCATCATGCTATGCACAATTCGATCTGCCCGTTTACCATTCTCTAGAATATCATTGGCGTTGGCTTTCAGGTCTTGTACGATTTCTAGGCTCAAGGCATAATTCTCAGTATCGATATTCTCTTTTTCTTGCTCTAGGGTCTCCACTAGTTCCTCGCTTAGTTCGAGCGAACCTTCAGCAAAATTGTTCACAAAATTTAGTGGATTCTTGATTTCATGTGCAATGCCGGCAGTCAACTGACCCAAGGTAGCCATCTTCTCTTGCATCAACAGCTGACGCTGCGTTTGTAGCTTTTCCTCTTCACTTTGTCGCTTTAAGCGCTGATACCGTACCAATAAGAAAATGATAGCAATAGCGGATAATAAGCCTAAGGTCAAGACTACCTGCCAAAACTGTTGGCGCTTTAGTTTGGCGTTGGATTGTAGGAGCGCATTTTCTTTTTCTACTACATCTAAAGCCGCCATGGCGGCTTCTTTCTCTAGCTGTGAAGTGGCCAACTCTAACTCGGCCTTTTCTTGGGCTAACAGGGCCAGCTCTGCCTCTTGCCGTAGTTTTTCCTCAGTGGTTTCCGCTAATTCATCTTCTACTTCCGCTTTTTCTCTTGCTAAGCGACTACGTTGTCCACGGGTGTAGGAAAGTTCTCTCACTTTCTTATCGTAGTCTTGCTCTAAATCTGCCAGCAGCTCCGTCTTCTCGTCCAAGTCGACCCGCTGCTGAATATCTTGAATTTCTTTCTCTGTTTCTACCCACCTCCGCTGCCGTTTATCCAGTATATAGACCTTCTTTAGCAGGATTAAACTTCGTAACAATCCATCAACATCCTTCAACTTTCGAGCTGCCGCTACACTTTCCTCCAGGCGGTTGGCAGCCCTTTTGTAACGCCGCTCCTCCTTTTCCAACGCCCCTACCACGTAGTTGCTATTCATTATCCCCATAGCGAAGTCGAGCTTCTCACTTAACTTACGAGCCTCCAGCCCATATTCCTTCGCATCCTTTGGGGACGACATGCGCAGTGCTTCTACGAGCTGTAGCAAGACATTTACCTTCTGCACCCCTTCCACTTGCGAAAGCTTTGCTTCCAACTGTTCTACCTTGCCAGGAATTTGCTGTCCCAATAGCGGCAGAAAGGCCATCCCTGCCAAAGTCAATACGATGAGGTAAAGGTATCTCTTCATACACAGCTTCTTGGTTCTAGAAATAGGTTTAATCTACCTTCGAAGATAAGTCGGAAGACTAGCACGACTTCTCACTATTGTTGCAAAAAGGTGGACTATTGTTTCACGGAATGAAAATCGCTTTCTTCCTTTAGACTTTCGGGGTCTCCGTTGGAGCAAAACCATATACCTCAGAATAGGTCCGTGAAAAGTACTTGGGATCCTTGAAACCCACTCGATACGATACTTCAGAAATATTGAGGTCTGTCTTTTCCAGTAATTGTCGAGCCTTTTGCAGTCGAATGGCACGCATATAGTGGGAGGTAGACAGGCCTGTCAGTGCCTTAATCTTGCGGTGCAACTGGGCCCGGCTCATGGCCATGGCTTTGCACATCTCGGTTATTCCAAAATTTTCGTCTTCAATATTCTCTTCTAAACTCTGATGAAAACTGGCGATAAAGCTGTCTTCAAGATTAGAGAACAGGGGATTGTCCTCCTGCGTATTTGAAGCGCTACTGCTATCCAGCATTTTGGTGGAGAAATACTCCTGTAAACGCTTGCGCAAGGCCAACTGCTGCTCCAAACGAATCTGTAACTCTTCCGCCTTGAAAGGTTTACTAATATAGGCATCTGCCCCTCGCTTCAGCCCTTCGATACGGGAGAGGTCGTCTGCCTTAGCCGTGAGCAAGAGAATAGGGATATGGCTGGTTAGAGGATTATTCTTCAGACTATCACAAAGCTCCAATCCATCCTTCTTTGGCATCATCACATCACTGATAATGGCGTCGGGGATTTGCGCTAAAGCCATTTCTATTCCTTGTTCCCCATCCTTGGCTACTTGCAATTGATAGTTGTTGGAGAGGATGGATATCAAGTACTCCCGAATATCAGCATTGTCTTCCACTAGTAGCAATAAAGGCTTGTCAGTAGAAGTACTCGAGCTATCGGTCAAAACCGACTCTACCGCTTCTAAGGAAGAATAAGAGGCTATTTCTTTCACTAAGCTTTTGGTACTGGTCTTTATCTCGCCTTGCGCTTGTTCCTTCCTGATCGGTACCCAGAGCGTGAACGTCGATCCTTCCCCAAGCTTACTGTCCACTTCAATCACACCACCCATCAACTGCGCCAACTGGGCCGCAAAGGCCAAGCCAACTCCACTCCTAGCGAGCTGTCCACTACCTAAACTTTCCAAAGCTTCCGCCCCAATATCTGCCTGGAAATAGCGCTCAAAAAGCTGAGGCAGATCTTCTTCCGCAATTCCAATGCCACTGTCTTTGACACTCAACTTCAGATAGGCACGGGCTGCTTCTCCTTGGATTTTACTTTCCGTGGCTTGATCTAATTGCAAGTAAATATGCCCTCCAGATGGCGTGTATTTGATGGCATTGGACAGCAAATTAGATAGGATTGTGAGCAAGCGCTCAGGATCGTAGTCCATCAAGAGCTCATCCTTAGAAAACAGCTGATGCAGCATTAAATCCTTACTTTCCATCATCGGACGAAAGGATTCGGCGATATACTTGACATAATGGACTACGTTGCTATGAATGGCATTTAACTTCAGCTTACCCGCTTCCAACTGCCGCAACTCTAGGAGTTCATTAACCAAATGCAATAACTGGCCGCAATTACGACGAATCATCGTCACTCCTTTATCCAACCAGTCATCGGGAGCCGTCTTGATTTGATCGGCCATCCCCAAAATGACAGTTAAGGGAGTTCGAAACTCATGAGCGATGTTCGTAAATAGCTCCGATTTTAGTTGATCAAGTTCAAGCAATTGTTCGTTCTTGAGGGCCAATTTCTCGGCTTCTTTGGCCTTGTGGATCACCTCCACCTCCCGCAATGTCTTTTTGATCGTAGCTTCGAGGTTGGCAAAATCAATGGGCTTGGTGACAAAATCGAAAGCCCCTTGATTCATGGCTTGTCGGATATTGTCCATGTCGCCATAGGCAGAGACAATGACCACTCTGAGCATTGGATATTCTGCGTGGATGGTTGTAATTAGTTCTAAACCATCCATTTCAGGCATATTGATATCGCTTAGTACCGCCTGAATATCTGGCTGTTCGGCGAGTACCTGCAGCGCTGTCTTACCGTTATTGGCAAACACAAATTCAAAAGCACCAGCCCTCAACTGTCTGCGAAATCGCTGCAAAACTAGTCGTTCAAACTGGGGCTCATCATCAACCACGAGTATTTTGGGTACCATGCTTAAGACCTACGGTTTTCGTTGAAATAATAAGTGGTGGGGCTGTTTCAAATGTACGCAAATTGAGGGAAACGAGATAAATAGGGCCCTGACAAATTAAGTAGAACCGATATGCGTCTGCTTCTTCATCCGACTGATCCAGGTCTTACAGCCTTCTAACATATTTTTTCGCGCCGATAGGCTTCCAATACACCCAAGTCTGCCTTTTTCACATCTCTACCAGAGAAACCCAACACCTCTTATGAACGAAGACACCGCCAAACTTATCTCCATTCCTTTAGCTGCTTGTCTTTCCACCTTTGTGCTATGGCTCCTCTATCTTGCCGCTCCCCTGAAATTGGAAGGGCATTGGCATGTAATCCCAAATGAAAGTTCTATAACTTCTAACCAATCATTCATCCGGTCTATGGACTTTCTACCCCAGAATCAGTTAATATTTGATAAAGATGTGGCTGGATGGGCAGAGTTCTCTGGTTCCTGGTATCGAAAGGAGCGAAAGATTATCATCGCGGAAGAATGTCATTTAGTGCAAATGAAATATAAACTTGTTAAGGACACGCTTTACCTCAAGGTTAAAGGTTGGACAAAAAGGGAAGAGCATTTCAGAGCCATCAGGCAGCATCCTACTTGTCACTAAACAGAAAGGAAGAGTCGATTATCTAAGCCTTCTACCCATTCGTAGAATCTTCCAAAACCAACAGAAATATTTTACTTACTTCGCGGGAAATAAGCTGAAATAAATCACCACTCTAAATAGCTTAAACCCGCGCATATGAAGGAGTTTTCATGGCTCATTTTGGCTTTCCTGCTAACTGCCTGTAGTACCACGACTATGATCAAAAACTTGGAGCAAGAAGATCAAAACCCGATTGCTTATCAAGTGACCGGACAGGGATTCCCATTAGTGTTCATCCACGCAGGTGGACTTGACCAACAGATGTGGGAACAGCAAGTCAAAACCTTTAGCAAGAAGTATAAGGTCATCACTTATGATATCCGGGGACATGGTAAGTCTCAAAATACAAAAGATCAATTACTAGAAATTGAGGATCTAAAGGCAGTGCTGGCGAAGGAGGGTATCACTCAATTTCATTTGGTGGGCCTCTCTTTTGGAGCCATTATCGCGCTTGATTATGCCTTGAACAAACCCGGACAGGTCCAAAAATTGATACTTGCCTCCCCAGGCCTGGTAGGGTTTCAGGAGAAAAACGCTGAATTCCTGGGCATCATGACTAAATATGTAGCCGCTATTCAAGCCGGTAAAACGACGGAGGTAGTAGACTATCTTGTGCAATTAAATGCCTTGGGGACGAAAGCAGAATTGCCAGCGGAACTTGAAGGCTATGTGCGTAATTCCGTTTCTCAGTACGTCAGACAAGGAAATCACTTAAGGATACCTAAACTGAAGACGCTTGACCCGCTTTCACAAGTGCAAAGCCTGTCTTTGCCTTCTCTGGTGATCTATGGAGAGCAGGATTTTGCTTTCATCAAAGAGAATGCTAAAGCACTGGATGGGAAGTTGCCCAAATCACAACTCTTGTCTATTCCAGATGCTGCTCACCTGATTAACATGGAACAAGCAGCTCTTTTCAATGAAAAAGTGCTAGCTTTCCTAAATGGAATGTAGATTTTGTCAGCTCCTCCAGGAGCAGGAAAAGATTGTATATCAAGATCAATGGGTCAGCCTCTTTTTTGATATGGATCCTATCTCCAAGGGGCATGCTTTGATCATTACGAACGAGCACTACCTAGACATCGATGAGATACCCGATCGAGTACTTGAGCAAGTCTGGAAAGTAGCCAAAGCCTACGTAGGCTTGCTCAAGCAGTATTTCAAACCTGCGGGTTACAGTATGATGCAAAATGGTGGTGCTTTTAATGATGTCGGTCATTATCATCTACATGTCTTTCCCCGGCATTCCCCCGAAGAATTTGCGTGGACCTATGCCGATGAAACGGATCCCACCGCCACAGATTTCAGCGGCTTGAGAGATTTGTTAGAAATCCCTTTACGCACTGCTATGGCAGCAGAATCCAAAACATGAAGTATTTGTTCTTACCCTAATAGCCCCTGAAGCTTTTCCTGGAATACACGCATCTCTGTCTTCGTCCCCATCGTCAAGCGACACCAATCTTCTCCCTGGTATTGAAATCGTCCTAGTCGGATGGAAGCTTCCGCCATGCGATCAAAAAAGGGAACAGCTAATGCGGTAGGGTTAAAAGCTAGATGATTGGCTTGAGAAGGGATGTAAGGTAGCTGCAATTTCGTACACACCTTTATCATATCGGCTAAGGCCTCCCGATTCTTCCGACGGCTTTCTTCTACAAATTCCTGATCATCCAAAGCCACTATCGCGGCCTGCAAGGCGTGAGCCGAAGCAGTGAGTTCGAAGCCCGTATGGTAGTCCTTGTATTTCTTAATCTTATCTGGGTGGGCAATCATATAACCAACTCTCATACCTGCTAGGCCATAGATTTTGGAGAAGGTCCGACAGATGATCAAATTCGGATGACGCTCTACTAGTTCGGCTACAGAAGCAGATTCATCATCTTTGGTATATTCAATATAAGCCTCATCCACACAGATATCGATCTGTTTAGGTACTGCTTGACAATATTCCTTCAAGAGCTTACTGGGAAAGGTCCAGCCGGTAGGATTATTGGGATTACAGATATAAAGGAGTTGGGTTTTACTGTCGATGGTTTGGTCAATGGCTGACAGTGAGATCTCACCATTAGCGGCCATCTGCACTTGACGCCAGTCTCCCCCGTGGCGAGCCATATATTGGGGAAGTAAAGGAAATATCGGTGCAGGGCTGATGACGGTGCCGGACTGACTTCCATAGTACAGACCAAGTAACCCGAGTAATTCTGCGGAGCCTGCCCCGAGGAAGAACCAATCGGGTGACAGATCAAATCGATGAGCCAATTTATCCTTTAGTTTCTGCTTCAAGGCCCAAGGGTAACGATTACCCAAGGGAGATCGGGACTGTAGAGCTTTACGAACTCGTTTGGAGGGACCGTATGGGTTTTCATTCGCATTCAAACGAATCTCCTCATTCTTTACCGTAAAATCCGAATTGTTCGCCCAATAGGTCGTAGGAAAGGAGAGTAGCGCTGCGGTACCAAGTGCCGAACGTTTCAACCAAAATCTTCTTTGCATCCTTTTTGTCCTAAAGAACAAGGAATAGCAGTTTGGATTCGGCGATTATTTCGTCAACGACACTTGGTACACCTGAGTAGACAGTTTATCCCATTGAGGGATCAATCGACATAGGTTGGATACAATTTTCGATTATAGAAGTAGGACACACTAACCAAAACAAGTGCCATTGTTGCGCCCCAATGTTCTCCATCATTCACATTTAAGTGACTTGAGATCGCCAATAAGAAATCAAAAATAAAGCCCGCGTAGGCCCATTCCTTAAGCATTTTCGATTTGTTCGTCCAAATGGCCACTAGGCCTAATAATTTAGCAATGGCCAAGGGGTAAATAAGGTAGGTAGGATACCCCAAATTGGTAAAAGCTTCGCGAACCTGATCGTTTTGTACAAAATACATAGTCGCCCCTCCTACCATCATAACACTGAATAGGCCAGTTACGATTCTAAAAATCCAAAGGTCTCTTTTTTGCATAAGTGGCTGTTTTTATTTACCCGGGTTTTATTTACCTAGGTATATTTTTAGGAAAAATTTTTTACCCTCTTAATTTGTCCAAAATCTGAGACACCAAACGAGCCTCTTCATCCGAAACATTCTCCTTAAAACCAGCATAAGAATCCTCATCTAGATCATCAATCTCCTGCAATAAATCCAATCCTTTCTGAGATATCCTTAGATGCACAATCCTCCGATCGGCCTCACAACGTTCACGCTCCAACAAGCCCTTCTCCAGCAGCTTATCACAAAGTCTAGTAGCATTGGGAGATTTTTCCACCATACGATCCTTAACTTCGTTCATGCTTAGCCAGTCCTTGGCTCCTCTCAAAATCCGCAGAATATTAAATTGCTGAGGCGATATCCCAAAGGGCTTGATGAATGCTTCGAATCTATGCTTGATCCAATTAGCCGTGAATACGATATTAGACAAGAAACGATGTTTCTCATCCTTAAACTTAGTATTCATATCATCATCAATACAGGACATCTGCTCACTAGTTTTCACAAAGATAAGGAAAAACATTTACCATGGTAAATATTTTTTCGTCTAGTGTGCACGTCAGAAAAAAACACTACCTTATAACACCATTAGAAATACCCTTGATAAATCAACAGCATGGAATCAAAAGCTAAATGGTATAACGACACGCAAATGGTGGGCACTTTGCTACTTTTCTGGCCACCGCTGGGCGTTTACGGACTTTACAGAAGTGAGTCCATAGAGCCGAAATGGAAAAACTTAGGCTACGCAACCGTTGCCCTAGCTACTTTGTTATTGGCAATGGCTTTCCTAGGCTAGTTTCTTCTTTTGGGTCGAGTTCTTAGCAGTTGAAATTCGAGTCATTCGGCTTTGACATCCGTTGGCCCACCTTCAATTTACACCTTTTTTCGTGATGTGCACCTAGAGAACGGGAATGGACCATCTATCCTGTTCAATAACCTTATCTTTGCAGTCTACCTACACTTCTTACGGAGTCGAATCTAGATCCTTCTTACTCATCGTCTAGCTTGAAGTTTTTATCACCTTTCATAAATCGCATCACGATGAAGTATCTATTATTATTAGCCTTAAGTATGTTCATGCTTTCCTGCCAACCTACCACCTCCAATCCCGAATCTGAACCTAAGCCAGATGGCTGGCAACTCGCATATAAACACGACGAAGAAGGAAACCCAATTACAGGCAACAAACAGGATCTAATCCAGGCCATACGTGCTGGCTATTCGGTACGTATTGGTTGGGGGTGGGAACGAGAAAGAGATGGCGAACTGCTGCACCTGGAGCACATGGCTACGCCCCTATACCTATCTATCATCAAAGATGAAGTCGTTTCAGCAATTATAGATGCCCACCCCTTACTAGAAAGTTATATAGATGAGCAAAAGCAGGCATTCAGTGAAGCGGGTAACTATTGGCAATGCATTATGACCAGTCAAGGTACCTTCAACGCTCGTGTGTATCATCGAGGAACAGGTGAACTGCTGAAAGACTGGCCACAGCGCCACATTCTAAGTTGGTTTGTAGAATATCCAAGTCATCCCAATCCAGCAACGGCTGCCCCCTTTTATCAGCAGTAAGGAAAGTTAGGTGCTACCAGTTTACTACCGAATCTGCCCAACTCACCACAATAGCGATTAGAGGGAGTAGGTTTTCAGGTAAAAATTGAGCTTCTTTGTAGAGGCCATCCTCGCTTTATGAAGCTAATTGACACCTATCTAACCCCTTGGATTCACCCACGGCTAAAGGCAACGCCTTATGCCTATCGGGATTTCAAGGCGGCCATGGCCGGGATTATCGCGGCGGGTTTAGCCGTTCTCCTCCAGTTGGCTAATTTCATAATTGAGGACTTCGGTGCCGGGATCACTTTAGCAGCCATTCCACTAGGACTCCTGCTGGGACTCACCTTTCTGATGATCAAGACGGGCTCTATCAAAGGACCTGTATTTATCGGGGTTTTGATTACCTCCTCTATAGTGGCTCATTATATGTGGTCAAATGGCGGCTTGTACCTCAAGACTATCTACTGGATACTGCTACCCATCGGGATGTTAGTTTTAATCCGTAGTATCCGCTTGGCTCTGCTTCTAATCGGCTTAATCATTCTATTCTTGCTATGGCTTTATCTAGGGGACTACTCCAACTTTGATCTCTTCCTCAACAATAATTTACAGGAAGCCAAGAGGGTGCCACTGATCGCCAACATTGCCTATACGATAGCCTTATTCGGCCTAATGTATGCCTTCCACCTAAACTCAAGCGTTTCATTGCAGCTCTATCAAACGGAAGTAGATCAACGTGATCAGCGTAATCAGGAGTTGCAAGCAATCTTGGATGAGATTGAAGTCAAACAGCAGCAACTGATCGCTAGTCAAAAGATGGCTACACTGGGGCAATTGACAAGTGGAATTGCTCAAGAATTTGATGCGCCAGTTTCTGATATGGCGCTACAAGTCCAGCAACTCAATCTACAATATGATGACCTAAGATCTTGCCTACATGACCTACAACAATTGTCTAAAGAGGAGGCTCAAGACGAGCTGCAACCACTCATAGAGACCATCCAGATGGCTGACATCCCATTTTTAGAAAAGGAGATTCCACAATTATTGGAGACTATGGGAAGGGCAAGTGATCGCCTAGCACAAACCCTGGGCGGAATCAACATTTTCACCCAAGAACAAAGCGGGCAATGGGAAGAAATAAACATAGATGAACTGATTCAGCAAGCCGTAGATAACCAGAGCAATAAGCTGACACAAGCAAAAATCAGTTTGATACAAGCTCTATCCCCCCTACCCTTATGGAATTGCCAAGCCCAGCGCATAGGTCAACTTTTCGAGCACCTCTTGGATAATGCGATAGAGGCCATGCCCAATGGCGGCGAATTGAAGATCCAAACCCATTCGAACGAACAGCATTGGGTGATGACAATAGAAGACACAGGAGTCGGAATTGCCTCGGAGGCCCAAGCCCAGCTATTCGATCCTTTTTTCACCACCAAAGCAATAGGAGCAGGAAAAGGACTAGGATTAACCATCAGCTATAGCATCGTGCAGCAACACAGAGGGCAAATTAGCATAAAAAGTAAGTTAGGAGAAGGCACGACCGTAAGGCTTCATTTTCCCTTAAACCAGTCTCCTATCTGATGCGGCTCATTGATCAATACATACGACCGTATCTGCACCCGCGTCTCAAGGCGACTCCTTATGCCTATCGAGACTTCAAAGCTGCTTTGTATGGGGTCTTGGCAACCTCTACGGCAATGCTACTGGAGTTATTCAACTTCATATTGATAGACTTCAAAACAGGGAGTTTATTTGCATTAGGGAACATAAGTATCACCCTACTCACCTTGATCATATTAATCAAGACGGGCAGGCTAAAACTTATGGTGGTCATTGGTGTGAGCATCATCACGGGGCTGCTAGCCTGGTATACCTTGCAAGGAGGTGGACTGTATCTAAAGAGTACCTACTGGATCGCCTTGAGCATTAGCTTATTGGTCTTGATCCGATCTATTCGATTGGCTAGCGGGGCTGCCGTCGGCATCGTTGCTTTCTATCTCTTCTTACACTTTGGTGGCTACTCCGATTTCGAACAGAGTGTAAGAGGGGTTGACAGTACCACGGTTTCGGCATTCGGCCCACTGATCACCAATATAGCTTTCAGCCTAGCTTTTTTTGGCATTTTATATGCGTTTCACCTCAGTTCGGCACTCTCGATGCAATTATATACGGCAGAGCTGGATGAGAAACAAAAGCATCATCAGAAACTTACTCAATTACTGGAAGAGTTACAGGAAACTCAGCAGGAATTGATCGCTAGCAAAAACCTAGCGTCCATGGGGAAATTGACGGCTGGAATGGCTCATGAAATGAACAACCCGGTCAATTCCCTGAAGGGAAGTGCCCAAGCCTTTGATCTTGACTTCAAAGATCTATCACACATTTTTTCCGAGCTACAAGCACTTCAACCTAAAGCTCATTATTCAACGCAGCTCAATCAGCTCATAAGAGATGCTAAAACACACGCTCAATCCATCTCAAATTCCTTACCTGCGATAGCTCAGATCCAAGTCAATGCACAACGGATACGCAAAACCATTGATACGCTACAACATTTTACCTATCAATCCGAAGACGAATTTACGCCGGTGCCGCTGGGAGATTTACTAGACTCTACTTTTATCGTTTTAGGGCACAAAACCAAAGAGAAGGAAATCGAAGTCCAAAGCTATCAGGGACCAACACTCCCGATGATCTCCTGCCAAACCGGGAGAATCAACCAAGCCCTCACCTTTCTGCTCAGTCATTTGATAGATAACATTCCATTAGGCGGCAGACTAGAAGTTCATGGAGAGGTGAAGCAGGACGATATATGGCTCACCTTTCATAGCCCAAACACACAGGCCCTCCTAAGTGCAAGTGAAGGAGCAAGTAGTCCTCAATGGCAATATGCCAAAGAAATTATCGCTGAACACCGAGGAGAAATCCAATATCCGTATAACGAGAGTGGGACTTCTGTCCAACTCCAATTTCCCATTGCCCACTTCTAAAGAATCCAATACCAGCGCTCCTTTCCCCATTGATTTTGCCTATCTTAGATCCATTGCCAACAAAACGAAACCCACATGTTCAGCAGCCGTCTCTCGATAGCAATCTCTATCCTGATCCTAGGGCTAATCAGCTCCTGTACCTCTCCCCCTCCAGCCCCAGCGCCCCCTAATATCATCCTGATCATGGGAGATGATATGGGTTACTCCGATTTAGGCTGCTATGGAGGTGAAATCCAAACGCCCAATCTAGATCGATTGGCGAGTAATGGATTGCGGTTTACCCAATTTTACAACACCGCCCGTTGCTGCCCCACCCGCGCCTCCTTACTCACTGGCCTCTACCCACAACAAGCCGGAATCGGGCATATGGTAAATGACCGGGGTACTCCGGCATTCCAAGGAGATCTTTCCGACCAGGCTGTCACGATCGCAGAAGCATTAAAAACCGCTGGCTATGCCACTTACATGTCTGGCAAATGGCATATCACACCCTATGTAATTAAAAATCCAGATAAAAAGAACTGGCCCCGGCAAAGAGGCTTTGATCGCTTCTTCGGCATGATTTCCGGGGCAGGTAGTCTTTATGATCCAAGATCCTTGGCCAAGGATAATGAATATGTAGCTCCTAGAGAAGATTTCTACTGTACCACTGACTTCACCGACTATGCTATTCAATGTATCGAAGAACACGAAGGTGAACAGCCCTTCTTCCTATACCTTGCGTACACCGCCGCCCACTGGCCCATGCACGCGCCTGAGGAAGCCATCGAGAAGTACAAGGGGAAGTATGATGAAGGCTGGGATGTACTCAGACAAAGACGCTATGAACGAGTCCGTGAATTGGGTTTAATTGACCAAAATTCAGCGCTAAGTCCTCGGGACTCTTTCGTTGCACCATGGAGTGATGATATTCCTGATAGAGAGTGGGAGCTAGCTAATATGGAGGTATATGCAGCAATGGTGGACGAAATGGACAAAGGCATCGGGCGGGTAGTAAATAGTCTAGCAGCGAAAGGACAACTAGAAAACACCCTCATTTTCTTTCTACAAGATAATGGAGCCTGTGCCGAAGAACTGGATTGGGTAAAACCTCGACCCAAGGAAGAAGACCTCATTCCCTTGGAACCTGGTGAACTACAAACGAAAATGGTCCCAACCATCACCAGAGATGGTAAGCCCATCAAACTAATGAAGAACGCTATGCCCGGGCCCCCAGAGAGTTACACCGCCTACGGTCTCAACTGGGCTAATGCTAGCAACACGCCCTTTAGGGAATATAAGCACTGGGTACATGAAGGAGGTATCTCCACCCCACTCATTGTACACTGGCCAGATGGGATCCAAGCCAAGGGAGAGCTTCGAACCGTTCCGGCCCACCTCATAGATATCATGAGTACCTGTGTAGAGTTAGGTCAAGGCTCCTACCCTACCACCTACAATGGACAGACTATTCAACCCATGGAGGGGAAGAGCTTGCTTCCTGTTTTCTCGGAGGATACCATGGACCGTGAGGCTTTGTACTGGGAACACGAAGGCAACCGAGCCGTCCGGATGGGTAAGTGGAAACTCGTATCCAAAGCCAGTAAAAAACGTTCCTTCCTATGGGATCAAAAAGCAGAGCTTGAGCCCTCTGATTGGGAGCTATTCGATATGGAGCAGGATCGTACGGAGCTCAATAACCTAGCCAGTCAGCATCCAGCAGTCGTAGACGAAATGGCTGCCATGTGGCTAGCTTGGGGCAAACGTACGGGAATCATTCCTCGTCCAAAGCGATAATTGGCCCTAAAAGGAATTCCAGACGGCAATACTCATCTACGAACAAAGGAGTATCACCGCCTGAGATGCCTCGACGTTCTATCTCCCGCCTTGGGGAAGCCCAAGTTTTGGGCCTTACAGAACTTTTTGGAGATTGCTAAAGTTGAAACTACTATCGCCTCGATCTAGCAATGGAATTAGTTAAGCTTTCGCACTACCCGATTGGGCGCTTCTACTTCACGAATGATCGGTAGGCGTTTCTTATTTTTTAGGTTCTTTTCAAAATACGCTTGGCTGTAGGCGTCCACTTGATAGTTATGAACCCCATAATTTTTAGCTCCTTTCAGTAAGCGAGAAACGTGAAACCAGCCAATTTCCTGGGGATTCATCCCCTGTAAAGTGGCATTCTCGATACGCTTGCCATCAAACCACACTCCGTATTCCTTGGTGTTTTGCCAGTCCTTCAATTGCTGAGGGCTAGGGTTCTTCTCTGTAAACACCTCAACGGGAGGCGGAGGGGGTGGTCGATCAAAGGCTTCTGCCTTGACTGGTGGTGGCGGAGGTGGAATTTCTCTAAGCTCTTCCTGCCCCGTAAGATTGATGTTAGATAGAGCTAAAAATAGTAGGGTGAATGGTAATATCAGCCAACGTTTGTGGCGCCCTTCAGTAGCCATAAGATGTTTTGGCATCATTTGAAATCTTTTTTTAGTAAATGAAAAATGCAAAGGGCTAGCTAGCGGATTAGTTTGATATGTACATATATTTTTGAGTAGTAACTGTTGATAGTAAATCACATCCACTCCTTCCTGCACTACTGCTTGATCACTGAGGTGTTCGTGATTCAACTTGATGGATGCGCGGAAATACTTGAGGATTGGGTGAAACCAGAAGAAAATGTGTATCAATTCCACGGTGAGAATATCCCAACTATGTTTTTGGTGGATGTGCGCCAGTTCATGTTGAATCAATGCCTGCTCTACCTCTCCCTGCTCATATTCTTCTTGTCCTACAAAGACATAGGCCCCAAAACTGTGGATAGGGACATGACCAGGCAATAGCACAAGTTTAAAAGTAGAACGCTCAACCACTTGTCCTCTTCTGATATTGGCTAAAAGGCCATACAATTGCCGAGTAAATAGAAAGGTTTTATAAATCACCCCTAACCAAAATACCCAGATCAAAAGGGTAAGCAAAACACTCCTCAGGCTGATCGTACTAGAAGCATCGGGTCTTGCACCTTCATCAACTACACCTGGAAGAAAGTCGGGTAATAGGGTATAATTTGCGGTTTCAATTACAATGGGTGCTGGCCAGGCTATCAAAGGAATGACTAAGGAAGCCAAAAGGCTGCCTATCAAGTACCATCGATGGAAACGATAAGCATTATCCCCATCCAACAGGAAATGAAATACAGCTGCGAAACCCAACAGCAACAAACTTGCCTCAATCAGGTAATTCATCTTTTTTCTTTTTTGCGATTTGGGCGTCAATGATGGCCTTTAACTCTAGCAACTGATCTTTCGTTAGATCCGATTGTGCGGTAAAAAATGAAGCAAACTGAGCCGTAGAGCTATCAAAATAATTGTCAATCATTTCATCGAAATGACCTTGGAAATAATCTGACTTAGATACTTTAGCATAGTACTGCCGTACACTACCATGTTTTTCGTAAGCCACATAGCCCTTATCCTGCATGCGTTTTAGCAAGGTAGCCACAGTGGAAGCCTTCGGCTTGGGAGGAGGGTAGGCTTCGATTAGGTCCTTCATGAAAGCCTGCTTTAAACTCCAAAGAAAATGCATCAATTGTTCTTCCGCTTTAGATAGACTCATTTCTACAAAAATAGAATTGTTTCTACAAATGTAGAATAGAATTTTGAAAAAGTCAAATCCACTTTGATAATTCGCGTATCTTTGACCTTATAGCTAGTACTCGACAAGATGTCACAAAGCAATAAGTACAACAACCTAGCCTCTTTTTTACGCTCTATTGGGTATGATACCGTGGACGCACAATTTGTGATTCATAAGATGCAAGATGTATCCCCACCAGCGCCCTACCAATCTCCCGTCTTTCGAGCCAACTACTTCACTTTTGTCCTAGTTAAGGATGGAGCCAGCAGTTATACCCTGGATGATCAATCTTATCCCGTGAAGCCTAATACCTTATACTTCACCAATCCTGGTCACCTGAAGTCATTTCGACTGGAAAGAGAGGTGGATGGGCTACTGATGTCTTTCTCCGAAGAATACCTGAAGCAATATATTGATGCTGATGTCTTCGGTCTCTTCCCCTACCTCCTTTCCGAGATCGTTCCCCCACAATACCTGGATGCAAACTTTTTCCAGGAGCTATGGGACTTAGCTCAGAAGATGGGAGAGGAACTGGACAAGGAAGGGAAATTTACAGAACTACTAGCCGCTAGTTACTTCAAGATTTTTCTACTCAAGATCAATGAATCTCTCTACCCGAACTACAATCCGCAGGAGGATGGCGACCGGCATTCTAAGATTGTCAGGTCTTTCAAAGTGAATCTAGAGCAACACATCCAGGAACTGCTCGATGGTAAAGTTGCTCAATTGTACCAAGTAGCTGACTTCGCCGACTTGCAGCAGCTACATCCCAACTACTTTTCCACGGTCATCAAGACTAAAACGGGACAAAACGTTTCTGAATGGATGGCTGCCAAGGTGATCCAAGAGGCTAAATCTCAACTCAGCAAAAGCACTGCCTCCGTCAAAGAGATTACTTTCAAGCTTGGTTTTAGTGAAGCCAACTACTTTTCCAAGTACTTCAAAAAACACACGGGCCAATCCCCCGGAGCCTTCCGCAAAGCCACTTCTTAGTATTTTACCCTTCTACCTTTAATTTGTGCATTTCTTCCTTTTTCCTCCTACTCTACCTTTGTGATATCAATTCACAAAAACAAAATTCATCATGAATACTTCAGGCAATAAAACAGCATTTATTACAGGTGGATCCAGAGGATTAGGACAAGATGCAGCCTTACGTTTAGCACAAAAAGGGTATGACATCATTTTCACCTATGTACAAAATGCCGAAGGCGCAGCCTCTACACAGTCTGCCATTGAAGAGATGGGTAGCAGAGCCAAAGCACTACAATTAGACGTACGTGACGTTAAGTCGTTCCCAGTCTTAAAAACGAACGTAGAATCTACTTTAACAGAATGGGGCAAATCAGGCCTAGATTACCTAGTCAACAATGCGGGTGTAGGTGCTCATATGACCATAGGAGACGGTAAAGAGGAAATCTTTGATAACCTGGTCAATATCCAATTCAAAGGCGTCTATTTTCTGACCGACACCTTGCTCCCGATCCTCCATGAAGGAGGTGCCATCGTAAACATCTCCACTGGCTTAACCCGCTTTGCTTTACCGGGATACGCCGCCTACGCCGCCATGAAAGGCGCCATTGAAACCTACACTAAGTACCTCGCCAAAGAACTAGGCGCCAAAGGCATCCGTGCCAACCTCGTCGCCCCCGGCGCCATCCACAACGACTTCAACAAAGCCGCTTTTGATCACAATCCACACATCGTGGATTTCATCGCCCAGAATACCGCCTTAGGCAGGGTCGGTCAGTCAGATGATATTGGCAGCGTGGTTGCGTTCTTATGTAGCGATGACGCCAAGTGGGTGAACGCCCAGCGAATAGAAGCCAGTGGAGGAATGTTCCTGTAGTGGAATCGGCTCCGGTGAGTGTTTCAAGCCATGTTATCACTTGTCGGGGCCTTCTCCTTTAGTGGTGGGTAAAAAAGCGGGTATAACCCCTTGCGGCCGGCCTGGCAAAAACTGTCTGAGGCGCTAGGCTTGAGATGATTTCTCAACTAGCTTAGCGAGTTATTTGGCATGCACTTTTTGAGTCACTGGCTCAAGCCATCCCAGAAGATTTTCCCGACGGGGGTCGGGACAAGTTGTGGTGACTTTTCTATCGGCTGAAAAATGTCACTCGTCGAAGACAAAAACCAAGTCCACAGCAATTGGGCATCCAGAAGAGCGATTCTACTGCTCGGCGTGTCGTCCAATAACCTTCAAATCAAGGCGATTCAGAACAATCTAAGCTCAGATTGACCAACAAAAAGGGTATAACTCACAGCGCGTGGCCCGGCAAAAATCTGTTTGAGGGACGAGTTTTTTTTGCCAAGATTTTTTGGTGACTTTTTTATCGACTGAAAAAAGTCACTCGTCGAAGACAAAAGCCAAGTCTATAGCCCCGTACCAAGGCCGAGAAAGCACAGCTAGACACTCTACATCAAAGGATATTTGTATACTTACACTATCACCAACATCATTCCGCCAATAATGGCCGACCTCAACACCTCCATACCCCTATTCTCATCCATCGAAGAATACAATCGAAAGATACAGATACCTGTACCCAGGTATACCCATTTTGATCTTCGGGACTTTGAGGATAACATGAAGACGGTCAAACTCAAGATGTCGCCCTTCCGCATTCCATTTTTCCAGGTAGCACTACTAGAATCTGGAGGAGGGGAGGTGAAATCTGATGGCGAAGCTTATGATTTGGATCAATTTACCCTATTCTTCAATCTTCCTGGACAGATCATCTATTGGGACGTTCCGCAAGATTGGCGAGGATTCTATTGCTGCCTGGAAGAAGCCTTTTATACGGTCCCGGTGGAGGGATTTCCTACACTCTATGATTTACCCTTCTTCAAATCGCGCACACCTGCTATTCAATTGCAAAAGGAAGAAGCGAGCCTGGTCCTAGATCTTTTCAGGCGGATGCATCAGGAGTACAGCCAACCCTCCCCCTACAATCAAGCCATCATTAAATCCTATGTCTCTGCGGTACTGAGTTACTGCGTTCGCTTTTATGATCGGCAAGTACGCGACCAACAAGAGCAGGACCGTAGCGCCAGTATCGGCGAACGATTTAAGAAACAGGTACACCAGGCTATTGCAGCACTGGTTTCAGATCTTACCCAAGAAGCCCCATCCATCAGCGACTATGCAGCTGCCCTCTTCATCACACCCAAACACCTCTCCGAAACCGTCAAAAAAGAGCTAGGTGTCACCCCGACCGCTTATGTAAATCATCATTTGATGCAGGAAGCTCAGAAATTGCTGCGCTCTACCGATCTCCAGATCAAAGAGATTGCCTTTCAATTGGGTTTTCAAGACGTTTCCTACTTCAATCGTTTGTTCAAAAAATTAACCGAACGCACCCCGGCACAGTACCGAAAGGACCTCTAGTACAAGAACTGATTTAAACTTATTCATCTGGATGAACTGTGTTCAAAAACAAGAGCTATGCCCTATATTTTTGTTCATTTTGGAACTTGAGGTGGAACTCTCTTTCAAAAGGTTTTTGGGAGGTAACGACCGCAAAAAGCTGCCTTAAAAGTTTAT
>JABSSL010000010.1:0-115796 GCA_013214355.1 Saprospiraceae bacterium
GCTTGCCCGCCACGACCTTACATGATCTAAGCGTTCTGATCTTGTCATAGATTTTTAACCTAAAGATCGGATGCAACTTCATCAAACGCAAGATGGGGGGCAATGGGCGGATACCTTTTTCCAGCTCCTTCAACCATGCCATTGCTGGTATTGAGACTAGCAGCGTCCACTCCCATCTGTTTCGCAGCCTCCACTTTCATCATTTCTCGGACAGTTGCCGCCATCTCTCGCAAGGGCATCCAAAGCGAAGCTACCGAAAGACTTCCTCCTGTACTCATGCCATCGACAATTCCCGTTTCCGTAGCAGCACCAACAACTTGAACCTGCTCTAGGCTGACATCCAACTCGTCCGCTACCATTTGGGCAAAGCTGGTGAAGGTACCCTGTCCCATCTCTACTTTAGGAGAGTGTAGCGTAACCTTATTATCTTTTGTTATCTCGAACCATAGATTGGCCTCCGTTCCTGTTCCGGAATAAGGAGGGACCATTGTTTCTGCCATTTCCAATCCCACTCGACGCAGGGGATTTCGAAATACATAGGTACCCACTGCCAACACACCAATGGTTCCCAGACCACCACGGATCAGAAATTTCCGACGGGATACTTTTTTCTTTTCAGTCATGATCTTTAGCTTGTTTGGTTAGCAGATTGAGTTAATTCAGCTGCCCGGTGAATGGCTTTACGCATCCGCACATAGGTAGCACATCGACATACATTGATAATGTTGTTATCAATATCCTCGTCTGTCGGATTAGGATTCTTTTCCAATAAAGCGGCAGTGGCCATCATAAAGCCTGGCTGACAGTAACCGCATTGAGGTACGACATGTTCCACCCAAGCTTGCTGCACAGGATGTGGGTTCTCTCTAGTCCCTAAGCCCTCGATCGTAGTGACACTTTTACCTTCAGCAAACTTCACAGCATAGGAGCAAGAGCGGACGGCTTCTCCATCAACGTGGAGGGTACAGGCTCCGCAGGCCGCCTTACCGCAGCCAAATTTTGTCCCCTTTAGGTCTAACATATCTCGAACTACCCAAAGTAAAGGGGTATTCCCATCTTCTATCTCGATGGATTGGGCTTGTCCATTTATGGTGAATGATACTTTCATTGTCTTCTATTTAAATGATGATCTTCAATCATTATTCTGCTGGGATAACTGCTCCGGCTTCAAACCACGCCTTAACAGCTTCAATGTATTCCTCTACCGGTACAGGCGGTAGTTCTCTATGATTGCCGGCAGCATCGATTCCAGGTTCCCATGCCCACAATACCAGTTCATGTTCGGTCAGATGCTCCATTACTTCATGATGAGTTCTACCACCATTTCTTTTGGGATCCAGCATCGATTCGGCAATTTCAGTCCGGGTCAAGCCTTCCCATTTCATGCTTTCTGGCGCCAGGCTCCATTCTGGGGCCCCAGGTACGCCAGAGTAATCATTATTTTCTGACTGGTGACAAGTGTTGCAAGTTGTGGCTTGGTAGCCAAGATTTCCTTCTCCACGTGCCATATCAAAATAGTGAGGGTGGCTGTCCTCACCTTGTTTTGGAATATTATCACTGGGGTGACAATTCACACAGCGTTTGTGCATGAGCACTGCCATCATCTTGTCAAAGTTCTCTTCGCTACTTGATGACAGCTCTTCGGAACTGCCTTCAGCAGCACCATTCGGTTCCGAATTGGTAAAGCCACCAGCAAAGAGAATAGAAGCACAGAGGAGAACGGGAATAACATACAGCAGTTTTTGACTTCTCATCCTACTTGTTTTTAGTGTATTTTAGGAATTGGTGTGTTACTTGACAGTGAAGGTACTAATAAGATGTGCACCTCCATTTGCCAATTTGTGTCAAAACCTGCTTGTCAAATCGAATCAGCTGGATTATGGACTAATCTTAGAAGGAGAGATACCAAACTCTTTCTTGAAGGTTCGACTGAAGTGGGCAAGATCTTTGAATCCCAAATCCAGGTATATCTCAGAAGCCGTTTGTGAGGTAGTAAGTAACAACTCTCTGGCCTTAACTAATCTTTGCTTTAATATCCAGTTGTGCGGAGAAGTATTGAAAATCTTCCGGAAGTCCCGATGGAAGGTGGAGAGGCTGCGTCCAGATAATTTCGCTAACTCCCCCAATGGTAACGGCGAGATGATGTGATGAGTCATGAACTCTCGTAATTCAGCTTTTACAGATTTCGAAAACTCATGAAAGAGTGCCAAATGTTCAGGATTGGATTGAATAATCCCCAGAAGCGCCTCCTTTGTCTTTAGATACATTAGGTGTTTATCAGGAGATTGGTTTTCAGACAAATAGAGCTTCAAACTCCGATAGAGGCCCAAAAGGATGGCGTTTTGCTCTAGATTAACAACAGGGCTTTTTACAGCTTTGTTAGGGATTTTGTATCCCAATTCTTTAATGGCACTTTTGATGAAATCATCCTGCAATACCATGGCGTCAATCAAAGCACAATCTTCTGCCTCATCCCAGGTTTTGAAGTAGGAAAGTTCCGTGAATTTTCGAACAATACAGAAATTACCCTTTGGGATAATAATAAGCTTGTTCTTGTAGCGAATGTTTAGCTGGCCCTGCTGTACATAGAATAGTACGTTTGCTGGGTAATAGCCAGAATGCTCATTTTCTTTCCGCGCTTCGATAAAAGCCGCGATCTGTATCCCCTCATATTCCAGAAACTGAAAATTATTCTCCATGCCATATGGTATTAGATGTACAAAAATACCGCTTTTGGCATTAGGCAGATTGTCTTTTTATGTCAAAAAAATAAATTGCAGCGAAGCTCTACTCTAAGTCGATTAACTTAGGCAAAGAGCCTTGCTTTCCAATATCGAGCGTTCATTTCAGCTATATTAGCAATGGATATTCCTTCTGGGCATTCCACTTCACAAGCTCCTGTGAATGAGCAATGTCCAAACCCCTCCTCCTCCATTTGCGCCGTCATATCCCTTACACGTTGATCAGCTTCTAGCTTCCCCTGAGGGAGCGTATTAAGGTGATTAATCTTGGCTGAAGTAAACAGAGCAGCCGAGCCATTCTTGCAGGTGGCCACACAAGCCCCACATCCGATGCAGGCGGCAGCATCCATAGCTTTGTCCGCTGTTTCCTTACCAATTAAAATGGCATTGGCTTCTGGGGCTGTGCCCGTCTTGGCACTAATGTATCCTCCCTGTGCTATGATACGATCAAAAGCAGAGCGATCCACGATCAGGTCTTGAACGACCGGGAATGCTTTGGCCCTCCACGGTTCCACGGTAACCGTATCTCCATCCTGAAAACTCCGCAAGTGTAGCTGACAGGTGGTAACGTGGTCATGAGGTCCATGAGCACGACCATTGATAAAGATCCCACACTGTCCACAGATTCCTTCTCTACAATCATATTCAAAGGCAATGACGCGCTCTCCCTTGAGCACCAGGGTTTCATTCAAATGATCCAGCGCCTCTAAAAAGGACATGTCCTCGGTGAGATGATCAACTAGATATTCTTTGAAAGCTCCCTTATCTTGAAATTGTTCTTGTCTCCAAATGCGGAATGTAAGTTGCATAATTTGAGGTTTAGCGTTGGGTCAGGTTATTTGTAACTTCTTACTGATGGCTGCACATATTCAAAAGTTAGTTCCTCTCTGTGCAGTTGGAAAGCCTCGGGATCATATTCCCAAGCGGATACGTAGGCAAAGTCGTCATCCCTGCGCTGGGCCTCCCCTTCCTCCGTTTGATATTCCTCACGAAAATGAGCTCCGCAGGATTCCTCTCGTTGCAAAGCATCTGTACACATGAGGATCCCTAGTTCGATAAAATCGGCCAATCGCAGCGCTTTTTCTAATTCCGTATTGAGTCCCCGAGCTACCCCCGTCACCTTCACATCGGACCAAAAGGAAGTTCTTAGCGCTTTGATATCTTCGATAGCTTGCTCCAGTCCAGGTTTATTCCTGCTCATGGCGCACTCCTGCCACATAATCTTTCCCAAAGCGCGATGGAAGTCATCTACGGTCCGCTTGCCATGCACAGAAAGTATTCGATCGATCTGATCTTTCACTTCTTGTTCGACGACCTCAAAAGCGGGATCATCTACGGTAGCAGTATCCGTAGCCAGACTAGCGGCTAAATAATTGTTAATAGTATTCGGCAAAATGAAGTAGCCATCAACGCTAGCCTGCAAGAGAGAATTAGCCCCTAGGCGGTTAGCACCATGGTCTGAGAAATTGCATTCGCCGACAGCATACAAGCCAGGAATGGTAGTCATCAGCTCATAATCCACCCAAAGTCCTCCCATCGAGAAATGGGCAGCAGGAGAGATCAACATAGGTTCGGCATAGGCATTGATTCCCGTGATTTTCTTGTACATTTTGAAGAGATTGCCATAGCGATCTTGCACCACCTGCTGACCATAGTCGGCAATGGCTTTCCGAAAATCTAGATATACAGCATTCTTCAATCGGCCTACCCCAAAACCGGCGTCAATTCGTTCCTTGGCGGCCCGAGAAGCAATATCTCTTGGGGCCAAATTACCGAAGCTAGGATATCGTCTTTCCAAATAATAATCTCGCTCGGCCTCCGGAATATCATTCGGCTTTCGGGGATCATCTTTCTGCAATGGCACCCAAATCCGACCATCATTCCGCAAAGATTCTGACATTAAAGTCAGTTTGGATTGGGATTCGCTAGATTGAGGTAAAGCCGTGGGATGGATCTGAGTGAAACTGGGAGCCGCAAAGAAAGCGCCTCGTTTATGAGCTTTCCAGATAGCGCTGCCGTTGCAACCAATCGCCAAGGTAGAAAGGCGATAGACGCGGGAGTAACCACCGGTAGCCAGGACGACCGCATCAGCTGCAAATCGTTTCAATTCCCCTGTGACTAGATCTCTAGCAATGATCCCCTTAGCCACGCCGTCTACCAGAACCAAGTCCATCATTTCATGTCTAGGGAAAAGGGTGACCTTTTGTTGTCTCACCATTTTATTGAGCTGGGAGTAGGCCGCCAATAGCAACTGCTGTCCCGTTTGTCCTCTAGCATAAAAGGTACGTTGTACCTGCACACCACCAAAACTTCTGTTCACCAGCACACCACCGTATTCCCGGGCAAAGGGTACGCCCTGCTGCGTAAAGTGGTCAATAAGCGGAGCTGAGAGTTCCGCTAAACGATAAGTATTGGCCTCCCTCGATCGAAAGTCTCCTCCTTTAAGGGTATCATAAAACATTCGCCAAATACTATCTCCATCATGCTGATAGTTCTTAGCGGCATTGATCCCGCCCTGCGCTGCCACGGAATGCGCTCTGCGAGCAGAATCTTGATAAAAGAAGCATTGTATATCATATCCCAGCTCTGCCAGTGTAGCGGCAGCTCCTGCCCCAGAAAGTCCAGAGCCCACCACGATCACCTTCAGTTTTTTCTTATTGGCTGGATTGATCAACTGGCTTTTGAGCTGATAATTGCGCCACTTGTCTTCCAATCTTCCTTCTGGGATTTTTGCGTCAAGTTTCATAAGCGTGATTATTGGAAATAAACAACGATAGGAATAATGCCAAAGCCTGCGGAAATTACGATGGCATAGATGAGCGAGACCTTAGCCAGCCATTGCAGCCCGGGCTGATGATAGAACCCAAGAGTTTTGAAAGCCGCTTGCAGGCCATGATGCAAATGGAATCCCAACGGGATTGCTAGCAGCGTGTAGAATGCTACGTAATAGACATTTTGGAATAGCGTATAAGTAACTTCGTAGATATCCTTGTTACCTGCCTCATCATAAGCTACTTCCGCCCCAATGCCCAGCTTGATTCTCGCCCAGAAGTTGACCAAATGCACGATGATAAAAATTAGAATCAAGGCACCCAAAGCCCCCATATTCTGCGAAGCCCAGCTGCTATTCTCCTTATGAAGATTCACGGCATATTTCACTGGTTTAGCTTTCCGGTTTCGAATCAAAACCAGTACGGCATAGACCACATGCACCAGAATGGAGGCATACAGGGCATAAGCTACTACCATAATCAGGGGATTTTCCCGCAAAAAGGTAGAATAGGCGTTATATAGCCCCCTTGCCGTATCCTGTGGTAGAAGTAACAGACAATTGGCAGAAAGATGTACGATCAGGAACAAACAGAGGAATAAACCCGTCAAGGCAATCATGTTTTTCCGAAAGAATAATCGATTTGACTTCATGTTCGTATTTTTGAGATAGCATCACCCAGTACTCTTCAAGCCACCTGCAATTCCATTGGTGATCATCAATAATTTCTTTAACAAAGGTTCTGCGTCCGCCGGAGAACTCTCTTTAACCCTTCGCCAGTTCTTTAAATAGCCCAACTGTAATTGGTGCAAATGAGCTAGAATACTGCTCCGGAGTGTAATATTTCTCAATTGATTCGTTCGGCGCTCCGCTACTGTCTTTCCAAACAATTCCGTAATCTGCTGCAATCCCCACTGGTGATCTGTCAGTAATAATTCCATCAAAGCCTCACGGTGTTCAACTTCCTTTACCAGTTCTGCAAAGGCCTCCATAATGGATTGATCAGCGTTTAGTAAGCTGGTTTCGACTTCTATCAAGGTATAGTATAGCAATGGCCATTCCGTAGCTGTTTTCTGCAAGGCGGACCATAAGCTCGGATATTCCTCCTGCAACTGATGCAAGGCCGAACCTACTCCGAACCAACCCGTCAAGTTAAACCGAGATTGATTCCAGCTGAATACCCAAGGAATAGCCCGCAAGTCTGATAGACTCTGGGTGCCGGTGCGACGGGCAGGGCGAGAGCCAATTTTGCTTTGCTCTAGCACATCTATAGGAGTAGCCTGGGTGTAAAAGGGAATGAATCCGGGATGTCCAATCAAGGAAGGATAAGTCTGCTGTGACAGTTGAGTCAGCTGATCCATAGCATTGAAGAGCTCCGTTGGTAAGGGCTTAGGGTCTTGCCGTTTCATCACTTGCCGGGCCGTACCCGCCAGCATCATCTCCAAATTATAGGTAGCATTCTTTAAGTTAGCAAACTGTTGCGCGATGGTTTCCCCCTGCACCGTGATCTTAATCTCACCGCTGACAGAACCATTTGGCATGCTATCTAGAAAGCGATGATACTTGCCCCCTCCTCGGCTTATGGTTCCTCCTCGGCCATGGAAAAAGCACAATTGCATCCCGTATGTTGCTGCTGCTTTGGTGAGTTTATCCTCAGCTTGATAAATGTTCCAACGGCTAGCCAAAATTCCGCCATCTTTATTGCTATCGCTATATCCCAACATCACCTCTTGAATATGACTTGTTCGCCTACGCTGAGTTACAGGATGAGAAAGAAAGTCGTGGAGAATCTGATCTCCCGCTTGTAGGTCATCGATAGTCTCCAAAAGTGGAACCACAGGAATTGACTCTTCCAAAAGTCCCACTTCCCGTAGGAATAGGTAAACCACTAGAAGATCGGTGACATCCCGCGTCATACTAACGATGATCGAGCCGATACCTGCGGTACCATGTTGTTGAATGTGTCTGCGGAGTACCCGATAGTAAGCTAGCAATTGATCCGCCTCGGGTCCACAGGTCTCGCCCAAAACTAAAAATGGTCGTTTGGACTGCAGCTCCTGGTTCAAAAACTCCAAGCGCTTTTCCATTTCCCAACTACCGAAGTCTGCCTCTGCAAATCCAGCGGCTTCCAAAATTTGACTCAGTGCTTTTTCGTGATAAGCACTGTTCTGACGGATATCCAATTTAACCAAGTGGAAGCCAAAGCACATGACTTGGCGTTCAATATCAAAGAGGTTCTCCTGCGCGATTCGTGCGGCCCCAATTTCATTAAGTGTTTGTCTTAGCAGCTTTAAATCCTCCTGAAGCTCCTGAGCATTAGCATAAAAGCAGTCTGCCTTCGCATCGGTCCCTGCCAGTGTATTATTCAGCTTCACGATAATCAAATTGACAAATTGGCGGTAGGGACTTCGGGGATTGCGTGCGACTGCTTTCGCTCCTTCTTCACCTAGGGCAGCTGCCCGCTGCTCAATAGCTGTCCGAAAAGTCGGTGGAGTGGCTTGATGCATTTCGGACATACTTAAGCTGGCGGCGAGCTTGGCGAAAGCCTCGAGGAGTAAATCCAGTGCTGCTTCCCGATGCTGCTGCAACGTACTTTCAGTAAAACCAGCCGTTACATAAGGGTGCCCGTCTCGATCTCCTCCCACCCAACTACCGTAAGTCAGCATAGGGTATTGTTCGGGCTCACTGAGGTATTTGGGATCAAACCCCATGGCCTTCCACACACTGCGCAAACGACCATCACTTTCCCGGAGAGCTAAGGGAAAAACGTGCGTATAGTAATGTAAAACATGCTTGCGCTCATCTATGAGGGAAGGTTTCTCCAAATACACTTCTCCCGTACGCCACAGGCGCTCCAGCAAGGCCTTTAGGGCTTCCCGGATCTGGTCTCTCTCGGTGTGAGACCAGGTGGTATTCTCATTCTTGACCAGGAGCAAATAAAGCTCCCGATGCAGTTCTAATACCGTTACCCTCTTAGCTTCCGTTGGATGCGCAGTTAGGACCGGGCGTACATGTACTTCCGGTAAAATGGCGGCCATTTGCTCCTCCGTAAAGCCACTCTGTTGCCACTTGGCAAAAGTCTCGCCCCAGGAACCCCGGATAGCATCGGGACCTCTTTCATTCTCCAGCTGCCTTTTGTATTGGACAGCGACGTTCTCTTCTACCATATTTAGTAGCTGGAAGGAAATGCTGAGGGCTTGGATTAATTTGGATTCTTGCTCGGAGTCGCGAGGAGCTGGTTTTGAAGTCCCTTCATCATTAATCCAGGGTAGCCAGTTGGCGAGGTCTTCTTCTCCGAGTGAGACTAATACTTCTTGGAAGCAAGTCATAACAAAGTTCAGATCGAGGCTGATCTTATCAACTTCTTGATCCTCTAGGATCTTTTTCATAAGTGCAGTTTATATCTTCAGATTAGAGAGGTTTTATGGATTTACCTCTCCTTGAACAAGGCAATTCAAAAGTACCAAATGCTCAAGCCGAGCTAGGTCTAAAAGCATCATTAGGGAGGGTGATTTTTGTCATTATTTTTGCCAAAAGATCTTCTTAAGACAGGGAAGAATGGAGCAAAAACCATAGTCTCTCGTTGGCAACCAACAACTTATAGATGGGCATTACCATTGACTCTTTAGGAGGAAAAGGGTAAATTGCAAGCAATAAAAAATGCTGGTCTTCACTAAACTGGCAGTAGCGCAACCTCTTGTCTGACCATTCGCTACACAAGCATCTACATTATTAAGGATCTACTAACTCAAGAAAGGGTGAGTTTGCACTTGCTTTTCTGCTTAGTTGGTATTTGTGTACACCTGGCAAATCGATCGTATTTGCACAGACAATTAAACCATGAAAACAAACATTCATTTTCCCCAAGCTTGGCATTTCCCCTTGCTGGCTTTCTTACTTTTTTTACTATTGAAGGCGGCCTATTCTATGGCCGAAGTGCAGCACTTGACCTTCCTCTTGGCTCCTAGTAGTGAAATTGTAGCGACTTTTACAGGGACGGGCAACACCTTTATTCCGGATCAGGGCTACTTCAACGAGTCATTAAACATCTTGATCAATAAGTCGTGTTCTGGCTTCAACTTTTGGAGTATCTGTTTCTTGATGAGTTACTGCCTCCTTGCAAAACCCAACAGCTCTTGGTTTCGCAATCTTATTCTGCTTCCCTTAGTATTGGGTGCCGCTTATCTTTTCACTATCCTCGTGAATAGCACGCGGATCCTTTTTTCCATTTTTTTACATTCTGCTGATGCCCAGCTACTAGCAGTGGATTCCCCCTGGTCCCACCAGGCAGAGGGCGTATTCATCTATCTTTCCTATTTGATCATTGCCTACCTCAGCATTGATTATTTCCAAACCCAAAAACCAATAACGCTATGAAAAATCTATTGCACCCAAGGTGGCTACTGATCGTCAACACCTTACCCATTGGCATTCTATTTTCCTTAATGATCGGCAAATATCGAGTGATTAATAGCTTGTTGGAAGCGCATGAAGTAACTTACTGGTACGGATTCGGCTTTGCTTTATTTGGACTGGCCATTATGAATCTAGTTTATACCGGGCTACTGTGGATTCGTAAGCAAGAAGTATCTCCTTACTATGGTCTAGTTGCTATATTGACCTATATCCCATATTTGTACTTGATTTCTTATCATTTCGAACACATCATACCCTGGCGTATCCCCAATTGGATGCTGGGCTCAGAGGGTTTCTTCTACGTCGGCACCTTCCTAATGCCTACCCTAGCTTATTCCCTCTTCATCCTAGTACATCACTTCACTCCCAAAAGAGAAGATCATAAGGCGGGGGTTAACTTTATTTTGGCCTTACTCATTCCTTTTTCCTGGTATATCTTTTTGACCACGATACTCCCACTTTGGAAACCTGTTGACCGACGATTCACAGATCATGCCGTGGTCATATTTGTCATCGCAGGAACGGTACTGTTTCTCTTTTTCCTCATCCGACTGATTTACATCTTATCGCTGAAACGCATTGAGCTGTTCCAGAAATATCAATTGTTTTGGAAGATTCCCATCACGATCATCTTCCCGCTCCTTGGACTCGCATTGAACAATGGGCATCTTGACTGGAGTTCTTTGTTAGGTACTAATGTTTTTGGCAACTTCAATCACTTTACCTTTTATGGTTTAGCCGTTCTGAACGGGATTGTACTCTGCCTTCCAAATTTAGATAATGAGTCCTATCGCTTGGGTTTGTTTATCGCACGCACGAGCACATTTACCTACACCTTATATTTCTTCCTCGTCTTCCTACCTTTCTTGCCTTTATCCGTAGTCGCGATTTTAGCAGTGGGCTTAGGGTTCCTCATGCTTACGCCCTTAGCCTTATTTGTCCTACATATAGCTGAGTTAAATGCGGATTACAAATACCTCCAAGCTCGATTATCCCGCCCCTTGCTCCGTACCATTGCCCTTTCAGCCCTACTAATCCTACCCTTAGTCTTGACTTTCAACTATTTGAATCACCGGAGGCATTTACATAGAGCCTTGGATTTTGTTTATCACCCGAATTACGAACAAAAGGATGACCATATCAATAGAAAGGCCTTGGCCAAGACTTTACAAACGATTTCTGAGCATAAGGATCATGGGCGGGGCTTTGATTTGGGGATTAAAACCCCTTTTCTATCCTCCTATTACAATTGGTTGGTACTTGATAACCTGATGCTCTCCAACACCAAGATCCAGAAGCTAGAAAGAATCTTCTTCGGACAAGCTTCTTTCCATGTATCTACCGAATCTTTTAGCAGTGAGGATGTAAGGATCACCGATTTGCAGACTCGAAGTGACTGGGATGAGAAAGAGCAAGTTTGGCGGAGCTGGATAGATTTGGAGCTTACCAATGTCAAGGCTGATAGATGGCTAGCAGAGTATGCCACAGTGATAGAGTTACCCGAAGCTTGTTGGATCAGCGACTACTATCTATACGTGGGAGATCGCAAAGAAATGGGTATGCTCACAGAAAAGAAATCGGCCATGTGGGTTTTTGCTCAGATTAGAAATGAAAATCGAGATCCGGGGCTGCTTCATTATATCTCAGGCAATCGGGTAGCTTTTCGCGTATTCCCTTTCGCTGAGCAAGAAGTGCGCAGAACTGGAATCGAGTTCGTTCATCGATCACCAGTAGATATTAAGTTAGAAGGTAAGCTTGTTTCATTGGGCGGGACCACAAAAGGTACTAGACGGACTACGGTCCTTCCAGAAGGTATCGTATACCTAGAGCAAAATACTCTTGAGGGCTTAGATACGGTTTTCAGAAAGCCATACTATCATTTCATGTTGGATGTCTCAGATATCAATTCATCGGATTTCTTGAGATATCAGGAAGAAATGCAATTGGTTCTGCAAAATAATAGCACTGATCAGATAAAAACCAAGGTTAGCCTGGTGGGAAAAGCTTCACAAACCTTCAATGGTACAGATGATTGGGCGAAAGCTTGGGATCCCCATGCCCCTGAACAGGGCTTCAACTTGGATCGAGCCATACGCAAGGAATTGGTCGAACACCACCAGCGAAGAAGCACTGACTATCCGATCTTTCTGGTTATGAGTCCCAAGCCCTTTCAAAATATAATTGAAAAGGATTTTGGAGATTTAGCCTTTACCTATCCTGAAAGTGATGATTTTTACTTTTTGACTCCTAATGATATATGGACTAGACATAGTCTTTCTTCCAAGCCGCATCATAGTGAAGCAATACTGGACATTTCTACCATCCAGCAACAAGCAGTACTCGCCTATCCCAATCGCGAAGCACCTACCCACTTCTTTCCGCTAGCACAGCAATCGGCATGGGGAATCACTGAGGAATATTCACCAGGATATGATCCAACCTTAGCCGAAAAAAGCTGGCCGGCAGCCTTGACTTTAGCTGCCAATTGGCGGTGGCAACAACTGCACCCTGAGCGTTCAGATGATATTTGGAATCCATCGGTTAAAGCAAGTTTTGATGGTCATATCCTGAGTCCACTTACCGCCTTCATGGTGGTTGAAAATGAGGCACAGAAGGCGGCGCTTATGAAAAAGCAGTCTGAGGTTTTGAAGGGTAAGTCTTCTTTGGATGCAGGTGAGGATGCGGCGCGAATGTCAGAGCCTAGTCTTTATATTGTACTATTACTGGGAGGGCTATTGATTGGGTGGCATCGGAGGAGAAAACGGGTCCTTACCAACTAGACATATTTAGGGATCTAGGACTTGGTGAAGTCACTAGATCCCTCTTTTATAGGGTTATTCTCTTCGAAGTGCTTCTACTGGATTTGCGCGGGTAGTACGCAAAATATGCACACAAAGAACCGACATAGCCAATAGGAAAACGACCGTACCTGTCAAAACAAAGGGTGTCAGTTTTAATTCAATACTGTAGGCAAATTCAGCCAACCATTGCTGTAGGAGATACCAAGCCAAAGGAATCGCAATCGCTATCCCAGCGCCGATCAGTCGCAGGTAATCCTTAGCAATGAGATGAATAATATCCAGCACCTGCGCACCCAGCACTTTACGAATTCCGATTTCCTTGGTACGCTGCACTAGCGCAAAGGCTACCAGTCCCAGTAGTCCAATCAAGGCAATCAAAATACAGATGCTGGCCGATATATTCAGCAATTTGCCGGTTCGCGCCTCCTGCCGGTACAAACCTGCATAAGCTTCGTCCAGAAAGGTATAGTCAAAAGGTGAGGAAGGATCGAAGCTTTCCCATACGGTCTGGGCTGCAGCGAGGGCTTGGGGCGTTTCTTCTCGACTAACTTTAATATAGGCCTGTCCGGCATAGGTCGTATTCTTATAGAGGATTAAAGGCTCAATCTTCTCTCGTAAAGAGCGGATGTGAAAGTCTTCGACCACACCTACAACTCGGCCTTCTTGTCGATTTAGGGAGATCAACTCTCCCTCAGCGGTTTCCATTCCTAGCATCTTACGAGCGGTTTCATTGAGCATATAGTTTCGCTGCTCCGTTGTTGCGCCAAAGGTTGTACCCGAAGCCAACTGTATATCGAAGAAATCAAAGAAATTGGGGTCTACACTTAGTCTTCTAATCTTTAGTTCACCCTTTCCTACATGTCCTGGCCAGGCAATGCCGTCCGTCCAACTCCCAATGCGGTAAATCGGTTGGTTCGTTAAACTAAAGCCTCCAATATCGGGATGCTGCTGAAAGCGTTGTCGAACCAGGTCGGGGTTATCTTGCATTTCTTCACTCAATCTGAAAGTAAAGATGTTGTCCTTCGCATAGCCCAGATCCGCGGCGCGCAAATAATTCAGTTGCTGAAAAATAACCAAGGTAGAAGTGATTAGAATAGCTGTAATGGCAAACTGACCAATGAGCAATAAGCGACTCAATCTACCTTTAGCATTCCCGACTTTAGCCTCCCCCTTCAGATACTTGATGGGAGAAAAGGAAGACAGCATTAAGGCCGGATAAATACCAGACAAAGCAATAGTAAGGCCAATCGCCAATACCAAAACCCCAATCACACTGGGTTCCCACCAAGCAAATATCATCTGCTTGCCCATCATGGCATTGAAAAATGGAAAAAGCAGTTGCAGAAGCGTCAAGGAAAGCACCAGAGCCATCAAGGTAAGTAGGACAGTTTCGCCTAAGAGAAACGCAAATAGATTTTTCCGGCTTGCCCCGACCACTTTGCGGATACTAACCGCCTTGGTCTGCTTACTAGCTCTGGCCGTAGCGAGATTGGTATAATTGATACAAGCGATAATCAATACCAAAAAGGCAATTCCCATCAAGTAGTAAATCGAGAGTACCTGGGCACTCCTTCCATCTCTACGTGTAAAATCACTATACAAGTGCATGTCTACCAAATCCTGGACAAACCACTCAAAGGAGTCGTCACTACCCGCCTTATTAGTGTACAATTGCGTCAGTTTATCCCCTAAGTCTGTTCTATTCACTCCTTTCTCCAAATGCAGGAAAGTGCTAAAATTCCAATTTTCCCAACTTTGCATGTCCTCAGGCTTAAACCATTGTACCGTCTTTGAGGAAAGTATTAGATCATAGTCAAAAGAACTGTTAGAAGGCATATCCTCGATCACTCCTGAAACCGTCAAAACGATGGTATCTTGTAGAAATATTTCTTGCCCTATCGCCCTACTATCAGAAAACAGTTTATCCGCTAAGGCCAGACTTAGTACCACCTCGTTTGGCTCATCTAGCCAGGTATTTCGATCCCCTGCGAGCGAAGGGAAATCGAATAATTCAAAAAATGTTGGATCGACCACTGCAGGCCTTTCGAACTGAGTCCCCCCGAGCGCATTCGTCAACTTCATTTGACTACCATTCCAGATTCTTACTGTTTCTTTAACTCCTGGAATATCGGTCTTTGCATGCGGAGCCATCAGCCAAGGCGTACTCCTCATTACCCAATTCAAAGTACCGTCCGCTGATCGAGATTCACATAGCACCCGGACAACATCATCTGCCTTTTTGTGGAAGCGATCGAAGGTCAATTCATCCTTAACCCACAATGTAATGAATAGGAAAGTCAATATTCCCAGGCTTAAGCCCAGCAGATTAATCCCGGTATACACTTTTTCTCGCCCCAGTTTGCGTAGATGGATTAGCATGATTTGGTACCACATATGGACACATTGATAGATTCGACATTTCACTTCCAAGCTTCATGCCACGATATACAAACTAATGATAATAAGCTTGTTAGATCTAAGCTGAGCAAGCGAACCCAGTACTAAAACGTTCAATGTTGAACAAGCATGTTCGTAAATGAACACCCAAACCCAATAATTGCCGAATTGTAATTAATTGAACAGCTACTTCAAAAAGTCAGCTTGAGCTGCCCAAATTTGAGATTCTATGTTAAATTTGTCGGTCTATTCCCCGTATTGACTTCTCGTAAATTACCCACTTCATGATTTAGTCAAGTTTGACTAAATCTCTGCTTTTGTCATTTCTATAAGCCTTGCATCATGAAAGTGAAGAATTTCGTCATCCTTGCTCTATGTCTCCTTTTCTACTCCCTTGGCAGTGCCCAGGAGGATCAAGCCAAGGTAGATAGTCTTCAACAACTACTTGTCAACGCCAAGGACACCGCCAGACTTGAAATTCTACGACTCCTTTTCATCGAGTATATCTATGTGGATTACCAAAAGGCTAAAGATTATTTAGAGGAAGAGCGAGCACTCTTATCTGGTCTTGATCGGCCTGATCTTTTGGCTAGGTTTAAGAATGAGGAGGGTGTTTACTATTCTGTAATATCGGAAAATGAAACAGCTTTGGCCACCTTTATGGAGGCTAGAGATCTGTACCAGGAATTGGGGAACCAGGAACGGGTCAGTGCCTTGTTCAATAACATGAGCAATTGTGAGCGACGAATGGGACGCTACCCTGAGGCGCTTGAATTACAGATGCAATCTCTAAAGCTCAAGGAGGAGCTAAATGTTGATATGGACAAGCTCTCTGCCAGTTACTGGAACATTGGCAACATCACAGGTGATATTGGCAATTATGAAGAATCCAATGTTTGGTATAGAAAGGCCGAAGCCTACTATGATTCCGCAGGGCTTGAATATGATCTAGCGAGGGTGAGATATAACATCGGATTAAATCTCAAGGAACTAGACAGTCTGGATCAAGCGCTGCCGCTTTTCGAGATGGCCATGGATTATTACGAAGCCAACAATTTCTACAATGACCTAGCTGGGGGACTGGATAATATTGGGGAGACCTATTACGACCAAGGACGCTATGACAAAGCGCAATCTGTACTAGAGCGTTCCCTACAAATTAGCGAAGTGAATGGAGAAAAGAGTCTCATTGGATTGACCAAACGTAAACTGGGGCTCGTTTACCTAAAACAGGGCAAGCTTAGACAAGCCGAGACCAACATCAAGGATGCTTTAGAAATTGCTCAGGGTACCCAAACCCGCAAAACAATGATCAATGACTACAAATCCCTGGCTCAAGTCTATCAAGCCCAAGGTCGCCTGAATTTGGCCTTAGACGAGTTCATGACGTACGACAGCCTCAAAAGCGTGGTCTGGTCCGAGGAAAATGTAGAAAAACTGAATGAGCTCGAAATCAAGTACCAAACGGAAAAAAAGGAAAAAGAACTCGCCTTACAGGACAAGCAAATTGCAGTTCTGAAAAGTGAAGCAGCCACCGTTCGCTTACAGCGCTTTGGACTCATTGCTGGAATTCTCCTGCTGGGATTGATTTTTGGTACGCTAAATTATGGGCAGCGTCAAAAGATCCAGCGCCAAAAACTAGAAAGAGAAAAACTAGATGCCGAACTCGAATTTAAGCGCAAGGAACTGACCTCCTTCACTCTGCAACTTTCCCACAAAAATGAAATCCTAGAAGACCTCAAAGACAAGATTAAAGCCCTAAAGGCGAATGTTCCCGATACCCGCCAATACAATCGCCTCATCAATGCCATCGACATCAACATCAAGGACGATACCAATTGGGAAAACTTCAAACGCCGATTTGAAGAAGTACATAAAGATTTCAACAAAAACATCAAACAAGCCTACCCAAAGATCACACCTAATGAATTGCGCCACATGGCCCTCCTTAAGATGAACCTAAGCTCTAAGGAAATTGCTACCCTACTCAATATCTCCCAAGAGGGCGTAAAGAAGGCCCGGCAACGCTTGCGTAAGAAATTGGAGTTGCAGCCAGAGATGCCTTTGGAGGATGTGGTGTATAGTTTTTAGGGTAGAAGACAGAGCACGGAGAATATCCGCCCGCTCATGACTTAGCTGGGTCGACAGTCCATGGTCCATACCTTAATACTATGGACCATGGACTATCGACCCCACCAAGCCGTGTTAATGACTAGCTAGCAGCAATCCCCTCCACACTCCCAATATTTCCCTACTTTTGCCCCATGAGTCAAATCGAGATTCGGACGGTTAATACGATACAATATTTGCAGCCTTTGCGGGAAGGGGGGTCCTTACCGGCCATCGTGAAGGCTGATGATGACTTCTTCTATGTGATCAAGTTTCGGGGAGCGGGCCAGGGGAAGAAGGCACTGATCGCAGAGCTGATTGGCGGGGAGTTAGCGAGGGCTATAGGCTTGAAGGTGCCGGAATTAGTGTTCATGGAACTGGATGAGTCTTTCGGTAGAACGGAGCCAGATCAAGAAATCCAAGATCTCTTACAATTTAGTGTAGGCTTGAATTTGGGTTTGCACTTCCTTTCTGGCGCCATTACTTATGATCCATTGGTATCAGAGACTGATGCGCTCTCCGCATCGAAGGTGGTCTTGCTAGATAGTATGATCATTAATATTGATCGAACGGCAAAGAATACGAATTTGCTCATCTGGAATCGAGAACTGTGGTTGATTGATCATGGAGCGAGTCTATATTTTCATCACAACTGGAAGAATTGGGAATCTCATCTGACTCGATCTTTTCCTAATATCAAAGATCATGTTCTATTGTCGCGGGCCACTGAATTAGAGCAAGCTGCCCAACAAATTCAGGAAAGCTTACAGGAAGGAGTGATTCAGGAAATCGTAGATAGCATCCCCGAGGACTGGCTGATAGAAGAAGGTAGTCCCCTGTCTCCTAGTGAAAAGCGGTCGGCTTACGTCACCTTTCTCGAGGCCAAATTATCTCGCATAGAATTATTCGCAAAAGAAGCCGCCGATGCCCGATAAAATGACATACGAATATGCAGTGATCCGGGTGGTACCTAGGGTGGAGCGCGAGGAATTCATGAACATTGGAGTAATCTTGTTCTCCAAGCGCAAGCGGTACCTAGGCATGAAGTACAAAATTGACGAAGCCAGGATCACGGCTTTTTCTAAGGAAGTCGACCTTGATCAATTAAAGGATTATCTACAAGCATGGGAGGAAGTATGTGCTGGCCACCCAAAAGGTGGAGCGATTGGACAGCAAGATCAAGCCTACCGATTCCGGTGGCTCACGGCCAATCGAAGTACCATTGTACAGAGCTCCAGACCTCATCCAGGACTTTGTGATAATCCTGAGCAGCTGCTTGGCGAGCTGTTTGACTTTTATGTAGCCTAATTCAAAGGCGGAAGGCGGAAGGCGGAAGACGGAAGACGGAAGACGGAATCGCAAGCCATGTCATTCCCATTTCCGACTTCCAAATTCCCACTTACCGGAAGGCGGAAAATTCGCCAAAAAGTCGATTCCTCACCTCCTAAACGATAAACCTTAATCTTTCAACTCCCAGCAGTCATGAACACGCCCTAATTCCCTCTTCCAACCCGTAAGTTCTGGCGAAGCCAGGCAGGTTCTTGACTTCCAATTTCCGGTTTCCGGTTTCCGGTTTCCGGTTTCTGACTTCCAATTTCTCTTACTGTCTTTTCCCTTCCTGTGCGTGCACCGCGGCAATTCCTACCATATCTACAATCTGTCGTACCGTAGCACCTAACTGCAGGATATGTACTGGCTTTTTCAAACCAAGTAGGATAGGTCCAATCATCTCCAGCTCAGTAACATTGCTCAACATATTATAAGCGATATTAGCGGAGGATAGATTGGGGAAAATCAGTGTATTGGCTCGATGGCCAGCTAACTTCGAAAAGGGATATAATTCTTGCATTAGATCATCATTGAAAGCGATGTGCGCCTGCATCTCACCATCAACAATCAGATCTGGATGTCTTTCGTGTAGAATGGAAGTAGCCTTTCGCATCAAGAGGGCTGACTCTCCGTTTGGTACTGATCCAAAATTCGAGTACGTAACCAGCGCCACCTTGGGTTCGATATTGAAGGTTTTTACCTTCTCGACCACCAACTCGGTAATGTCCGCCACATCCTCAGAAGTCAGATGATGATTGATGGTAGTATCTGCGATGAAAAGTGGGCCAAACCGAGTCATGAAGATGTGCAAGCTGGCCACTTTATTTACCCCTTCCCTCGGGCCGATAATTTGCAAAGCAGGACGAATAGTACTAGGGTATTTATTGGTCAAACCGCCGATCATGGCATCTGCTACACCCGTTTCCACCATCATGGCACCATAATGGCTGCGTCCACGCATGGCATTGGCCGCATCGATAGCCGTGATGCCTTTTCGTTTCCGTTTTTCATAGAATTTCTCTACAAAGTCCTGCATTCTGGCCACCTCGCTATCATCGATTGGCTGCTTGGGATCAATAATTTGCACACCCGATAAATCGAGCTCCAATTGTTGAATCATGCCCTCCACTTTTGCCCGATTTCCTAACAAAATTGGCAAAGCAATCTTCTCTTCTACGACAACATGAGCCGCTTTCAACACAGAACTATTTTCCGCATCAGCAAATACAATACGTTGTAAATCCTGTCGGGCCTTGGTTTCGATCACATTCGTTAAGGTGCGATCTCTACCTAAGCGCATAGAGAGTTCCAACACATATTTATCCCAATCTTCAATCGGCGCTTTCGCTACACCACTCTCGATGGCAGCCTTGGCGACTGCTGGAGCTACCGTAGTGATCAGCCGGGGATCTACCGGTTTGGGAATAATATAATCCTTCCCGAAGCGCAAGTTCTCTGTATTGTAAGCCAGGTTGACAATATCTGGAACCTGTTTCTTAGCCAGTTCCGCCAAGGCATAGATAGCCCCCAATTTCATCTCCTCATTGATTTCCGAAGCTCGCACATCCAAAGCGCCGCGGAAAATGAAAGGAAAACCGAGTACATTATTAACTTGGTTGGGATAGTCGGAGCGCCCCGTGGCCATGATGCAGTCAGGACGAGCCTCCTTGGCATCCTCATAGCTAATTTCTGGAGTGGGGTTAGCCATCGCAAAAATGATACAATCTTTGGCCATCTTACGTACCATATCCTTGTCGAGCACATTCCCCTTGGATAGACCGATGAAAACATCAGCTCCATCCAGGCTCTCCGCTAAAGTGGTACCCGCAGGCACACTACCATTAACGAATTCAGGCTTTTTGCCCGTTAGATTATCTCGATCTGGGTGGATCAGGCCCTTGCTATCATACATGAAGATGTTTTCCTTCTTCGCACCCAGGGAGCAGTAAATGCGGGTACAGGAAATGGCAGAGGCTCCTGCCCCATTCACAATAATCTTCACTTTTTCAATGTCTTTCCCTACCAATTCCAATGCGTTCAGCAAAGCGGCCCCACTAATGATAGCCGTACCATGCTGGTCATCATGCATCACAGGAATATTCAATTCCTTTTTTAGGCGTTCTTCAATCTCAAAGCAATCTGGCGCAGAAATGTCTTCCAAATTAACGCCACCAAAGGTAGGCTCCAGAATTTTGACGGTTTTGATGAAATCGTCCACATTTTTCGTATCCAACTCCAAATCAAAGCAGTCGATATCTGCATAGATCTTGAAAAGCAGTCCTTTCCCTTCCATGACGGGCTTACTCGCCTCTGGTCCAATATCTCCTAAACCAAGCACGGCTGTACCATTACTGATGACTGCGACCAAATTACCTTTGGCCGTATATTTATAGACGTCGCTGGTTTCTTTTGCAATGGAGAGACAAGGTTCGGCTACCCCTGGCGAATAGGCCAGGGACAAATCTCTTTGATTGGCGGTTTGGGTTGTAGGAATAACTTCAATTTTGCCGGGTCGCCCTTCAGCGTGGTACTGCAAGGCTTCTTCTTTGAATGCATTCTTGTCCATAAAGATTGACAGGTTTTATTCTTAAGGGTTTCCAAGTATTGTGAAAATGGATACCTTTTGTTTCACAATACCTATTCATTACGTTTTTGCGGGCGCAAAGTTGATAAAATTCCCTAGTATCGGCAATATCTTTTTCTTTATTCTGTCGTGTCTTGGCGACCCTGGACTTTCTTCGTCAGGTCCAAAGCCCGATTTCTCTAAGAAATTAAGGGTATTCAAAGGACATTTATATCTTTAAACGTACATCCATAGACAAACCCATATTACAACCCATGAGACCCAGTGCTCCGACTTCATATCAGCGTATCATCAAGCGGCTAAAACTCGAGGATGAGTTTTCCCTTACAACGAAAATGGATAAGACTTCCTTCTTGAGTCTTCTCCAGGACAATATTGACGAGGATACGGGTCCCCAACTTTTTGAGAGTTTGAAACCCAGATTAAAACCCTACAAAGGCTTTATCACTCCTAGTGGCTTCAAACTTAAACGAAGGAAAAGAGCATTCGAGTCCAATAATGACATGGCCAGAATTACTGGCACACTAAAATCCGACCTCCGTCATACGGAAATAGTCACGCACATTGGCTACCCAGAATTTACCATCAAAGCGATAAGCGGACTCATGTTGCTGGTCTACACTGTCATACTCGGCGTAGTACTTACCGTTGATTTGGGTGATACTCCCGTCTGGATGCCCTTCCTAATTGTAGGACACTTCTTTCTGATTTTTGGTATTCTGTTCTTTGTATTGCGTTATCAGATCAAAACTAGTACTAGAAAAGTGCGACGATTCTTAGTCGAGTTATTGGAACAGTCACCAACAGAAACTGGGGATGCTGAGACTGAACCCGCCCCCTTTGAACAGCTAGAATTGAAACAGAAGAAAAGGCTGTTCCGAAGATAGTACGATCCAATGGTTGATCAGAAAGTAGTAACAAAAAGCAGAATTTACACCAGGGATCTGACGAGAACCGGTCCGTATCTGACTGTCATTTAGGTTAGTTTGTGACCAAAACATGATTATGCGCCTATCCTTTCTACTGCTATGCTTATCGATCAGCATTTCCCTGCAAGCACAATCCAATAAAAAGCCCAATGTCATTATCATCCTTACCGATGATCAAGGCTATGGCGATGTTGGTTTCAATGGTTGTACAGATATTCCTACGCCAAACATCGATCGAATTGCTAAAAATGGGACCGTCTTTACTAGAGGATATGTTAGCTATCCCGTCTGTGGTCCTAGCCGAGCAGGTTTGATCACGGGCAGATACCAAGATCGTTTTGGTTTTGGCCGTAACCCAGTTCTAGCACCCGAAGATAGCACCATGGGACTCCCACTTTCCGAACAAACGCTAGCTACGGTACTGGAAAAAGTAGATTATCAAAGTATGGCCATTGGCAAATGGCACCTGGGCGCCCACCCTAGCCTTCACCCGTTAAAGCGAGGTTTTGATGAATTTTTTGGCTTCTTAAGTGGTGGACATCGATACTTTCCTAAGGAATGGGTGCTTTGGGACATCAATGACATCGAAAAGCAAAATGACGGCTACCGCACCAAGTTAATGAGTGACGCTCCCCGGGTTGATGAGAAAGCCTATCTCACGGACGCCCTTTCTCGAGAAGCTGTCAAATTTGTACAACGTAATCCTGACCATCCATTCTTCCTCTATTTGGCCTACAATGCCCCACATAGCCCGATGCAAGCCACACAAAAATACTTGGATCGTTTCCAACACATCAAGAACAAAAAACGGCGGACCTATGCAGCCATGGTGAGTGCCGTTGATGATGGCGTAGGTCAGCTGCTTGATGCCCTGGAGGAACTCGGCATTGCGGACGACACCATGGTTTTCTTCTTATCTGATAATGGGGGGCCAGAAAAGAAAAATGGTTCCGACAATGGGCCGCTAAGAGAAGGAAAGGGAAGTCTATTTGAAGGAGGAATCAGGGTTCCATTTGCGGTACAATGGCCGGGGCAAATTCCAGCTGGCCAAACCTATGACAAGGCAGTTATTTCCCTGGATATTTTCGCCACAGCAGTCTCAGAAGCAGGTGCGCCGATCAGAGATAGTCATCCTTATGACGGTGTCAATTTACTCCCTTTTCTAAAGGGTCAAAACAAAGCGGCTCCTCATGAATATTTATTCTGGCGGAAGTTTGATCAAAATTGGTATCTTGCCCATGAAGGCAGTTCTGGACTAAAGGTTATTACGGAGCCAAAAGAAGGCCTGCAGGTTTATGACTTGAATGAGGATATTGGTGAGGAAAAGAATCTAGCCGGAAAAAAGAAGAAAGTAATTAAGAAGGCTAATAAAAGACAGGAAATCTGGTTAGAAGGGATGATGGAACCAAGTTTTATGGGCCTCTTACAACGGAAAGAATATTATCGAATAAAAGGTTATAAGCGGAAGGAATAAGCCTTCTGTCGTAGGCCTCAAAGTTGTTAGTAATGTTGAAACCTAAAACCCTACTGTTAAGTGTATTTGGCAGTTTTCTCGCTATTCTCGGATTTGGTCAAAATAAGTCGGACCATCCGCCCCTTCGCATCGGGGTAGCGGGTTTAACACATACCCACGTGCATCAGATATTGGGACGTGAAAAGAAAGGTGATATAGAAATTGTAGGCATTGCCGAACCCAATCGAGAACTTGCCGAACGTTATGCCAAAAGGCATGGCTTTTCCATGGATATAGTTTTCTCTTCCCTAGAAGAAATGCTGGACAAGACAAAGCCAGAAGCCGTCACTGCGTTCAACAGCACTTTTGAACATCTTGAAACGGTCGAAATCTGTGCACCGCGCGGGATCCATATTATGGTGGAGAAGCCCTTAGCAGTCAGTAGCAAACACGCTGAGAAAATGGCCGCGCTGGCTAGACAGCACCAGGTGCAATTACTCACCAATTACGAAACAACCTGGTATGCCACCAATCATAAAGCTTATGACCTGGTTCATGACAAAAAGCACATTGGCCCAATCCGCAAGATGGTCATTCACGATGGGCATCAAGGTCCGAAAGAGATAGGCGTAAATCAAGAATTTCTAGATTGGCTCACCGACCCCGTCTTGAATGGTGGCGGTGCCGTCACCGACTTCGGCTGCTATGGCGCCAACCTCATGACCTGGTTCATGAAGGGTCAAAAGCCCTCCTCCGTTTCAGCTACCTTACAAACCATCAAACCAGATATCTATCCAGCGGTAGACGATGAAGCCACTATCGTCTTGACCTACCCGGAAGCCCAAGGGATTATCCAGGCCTCCTGGAACTGGCCCTATTCTAGAAAGGATACTGAAGTCTATGGGAAAGAGGGCTATATCATTGCTGAAAATCGAAGTCAAATGCGATCTCGGCCGACGGAAAAAGCTAAAGAGACTCAAGAAAGCTTGGCAGAGCGGAAAGATCCCGTTAATGATCCTTTTGCCTACCTCGCTGCCGTTATACAAGGTAGAATTCAACCTTCGCCCTTCGCCCTCTCCTCGCTGGAAAACAACTTGATTGTGGTAGAAATCTTGGATGCAGCGAAAAAAAGTGCGAAGAAGGGTAAGGTCATCAAGCTGAAATAATATGCTCTGTATGGAGGGGGCAAATCTAGAAATTAGGGAGATTTCTGCCGAGGCTACCTGGAACCTGCGACACACAGTCATGTGGCCTAGTAAACCAATAGATTATGTAAAACTCCCAGCAGATAAACAGGGACTGCATCTTGGGCTTTTTGTTCAGGGCAAACTCACCTCTATTGTATCTGCCTTCATTGTGGACCATAAAGCGCAATTCAGAAAATTTGCCACACTAGAAGAAGAACAAGGTAAGGGCTACGGTACTCAGCTTCTAAGTTATCTCTTCAATGAACTCAAATCCAAGGACATCGACAAGATCTGGTGCAATGCTAGAGTAGACAAAGCCCGCTATTACGAGCGTTTCGGACTTAGGAAAACAAATAAATATTTTGCAAGAGGAGATATCGAATACGTAATTATGGAAAAGAAATAAACAGGAGAGACCTCTTAATAGGGTGCAGCAACTGGCTTTCCTATCCACTCCCGACACTTATTTAGCAATTAGCGTTTTCGTGACCGGACGAACCTTGTCCCCCCACTCACAAAGAGCTACAATTACTGGCACAAAGGCTTCTCCAGCTGAGGATAGGCGATATTCTACATGCGGAGGTACCGTTTGAAAATCTTTTCGAATTACTAATCCCATCTCTTCCAAATCTCTTAGCCGTTGAGTCAGCATTTTTTCTGAGATACCCTCAATTTCCTTTTTGAGCAAGCCATAACGATTGGCTCCATTGTGAATCCGCCACATCACATTGATAGTCCACCTACCCTTCATCAAGATCATAGCATAGGTTAAACCGCAAGTATCCTCTAAGCGCTTTTCGTTTTCAAGATTTGTAGAATTTAATTTTCTCATTTACAAACTTTTTTGTGCGTACCCTAATTTTTGACTGGTATAAACATACACGATAAATTTGTGATATCGTATCAATTATCAAAGAAAATTTAGATGAAACTCGAAAACAAAATCGCAGTCATTACCGGCGGAAATAGTGGCATTGGGCTAGCCACTGCCAAACTTTTTCATCAGGAAGGAGCTAAAGTTATTATTACCGGAAGAAGAAAGGAAGTAGTCGAAAGGGCCGCTGAAGAAATTGGAGAAAATGCCATTGGGATCGCATCCGACACAGCAAGTTTAGGGGATATCGATCAACTCTATACGGTAATCCAAGATCAGTATGGTAGGATTGACATCTTATTTCTAAATGCAGGAATAGCGAAGTTTGAGCCTATGGAGGTGGTCACCGAGGAGCGGTTTGATGAACTTTCTAATACCAATTTCAAAGGGTTATTCTTTAATGCCCAACGAGCAGTCCCCTTAATGGGTGCGGGCGGGTCTATTATCATCACTACTTCAGCTGCCGGCCAGATTGGGTCTGCAAATATGAGTGTTTACGGTGCGACCAAAGCCGCAGCAAGAAGTCTGGCAAGAACACTATCCGGTGATCTTCTACCAAAGGGCATTCGTGTCAATGGAATTTCCCCTGGCCCCATTGATACACCAATCATGGAAAAAGTGGGAATACCCCCAGAAGCCCTAGCAGCAGCCAAATCAGGTTTCGCCGCAGAGAACCCCATGAAGCGGATCGGTAAGGCCGACGAAATCGCCAAGGCTGCCTTGTTTCTAGCCTCCGATGACTCTTCCTACATAGCTGGTGTGGATCTAGCTGTAGACGGAGGGCTAACACAATTGTAAAACCTAAAAATGTACCTGCAATGCTAAAGAAAAAACAAAAGATCGTAGAAATTCTACGAAACTACCAAACTGCTACGAATACAGGCGATGCCGACCTGGCTGCTAGTTTATACAAGGAAGATTCTATTCTGATTCCAGCCAACTTCCCCCAAGCCACTGGAAAATCGGCTATTCATAGCTTTTATGCTTATGCCTTTTCCATGCTACAACTCAAGCTTGAATTTGATATAAATATAGACCAAATCGTGATAGACGGTAATTCTGCCTACGCTACGACCACTTCCACCGGCACCAGATTAATCCGAGAGTCCGGAGAAGTCGTACCAGAAATCAATCGAGAACTATGGGTGTTTGAAAAGATCGATGAGAATTGGAAAATCGCTCGGTATATGTTTAATATTCCTCCTCAAGAGATTAGCTAAAGTAAAGACAAGAAAGCGGGAAGGTTCACTCCTTTCCGCCTTTCTCATCTCCACACTTTACACTCGACCAGAGGATATGGCTAATGGAGTAAATGTACTGGGCCAACCCTGCTGGCTTTAGACAAAGCCAGCCTAAAATAGGCTCATAATGGCTTAATATGCCTATACTTTTTACCCGAGGTCTAACGGAAGAAATCCCAAGCAGACCTCGGGTATTTATCATCTATTGCACCGCCACTCGCTCAAACCCAACAATCCTTGGCGCAAACACCGCATCTAACCCCATGCCAAGGGCTGCCTGCTGCAGTTCTTCAGGCACCTCTCCACAGAAGAAAAAGGGCCCAGGAACTGCAATCTGTAACAAGGCAGGGAAGTGTCCGGCTGCCGTAACACTTAAATGAAAACCTAAGGCAGCTGCATCCTCAAATACATCCTGTACCAACAAGGCATTAGCTTTCTCATCGAAGAAACAAACTACCTTTAGGGCACCAGGCTCCTTTTCCTGCATTTCTTTAGTAACCTGCTTATAGATGGCTTTTAGTTCTTCCGCTTGACCAGGGTTTGCTGTCCATTTGTACACTACAGTGATTTCTTGATTTTTCATTTTTTATGATTCTAAGTGATGAATAGATTTAATTACAACACAAAGATGGGGCACTTTCAAATAGTTTGAAGGTGTCAATTATGACACCATACCGGGTTGATTACGCCAATTTGATTTTCTATCTTTGTCTGAAACACATAGGATCATGAAACATTTAAGTATCATTTTACCTGCCGGCGCAGCCATTCTAGATACAATTGTTGGTACCTACAATCTTTTCAAAATGGCCAATAGCTACTCCAAAAAATTAGGCTTGCGGGAGGATGACCTCTTCCAGGTCGATTTGGTAGGTGTAAATGATCAGGCTCGATCTTATCAAGGTCTATTCCAAGTAAAGCCTACTCGAACAATAGACGAGCTTAAACAGACTGATCTGATCATCATTTCTGGGATCACCGGAAATTTGGACAATGAAATCATTAATAATCAAGCCTTCATTGATTGGATTAGGCAATGCCGGGTTCAACACGGAACGGAAGTCGCCAGCTTGTGTCGGAGTGCTTTCATACTAGCAGAAACGGGCCTACTCAATGGGAAGGATTGCGCGACACATTGGATTGTTCAACAAAAGTTTGCGCAGCAATACCCCAAGGTCAATCTAGTATCTGATAAGATTATCTGCGAAGACAACGAGATTTATTCCAGCGGTGGGGCCTACTCCTTTCTCAACCTAATCTTGTATTTAATCGAAAAATACTACGGTAGAGAAGTGGCCATCTTCTGTTCTAAAGTAGCAGAAATTGAGGTGGATCGCTTCAACCAAGATCAGTTTGCCATTTTCAATGGACAAAAAGATCATTCGGACGAGGTGATCGAGGAAGCGCAACTCTACATTGAAGAAAAGTTTGAAGAAAAATTGAGTGTAAAGGAATTGGCAAGAAAATTTGCGATTAGCGACCGTAATTTCATCAGGAGATTTAAGAAGGCTACGATGAACACCCCTTCAGAATACATTCAGCGAGTCAGGATTGAGGCAGCTAAAAAGAGCTTGGAATCGTCGGTCTTAAACGTCAACGAGGTCATGTACAATGTAGGTTATATGGATGAGAAGGCTTTCAGAAGAGTCTTTAAGAAATACACAGGTCTATCTCCGATCGAATACCGCTACAAATACAATCGGGAGATGGCCTTTGCTTAGTTAAGGGGATATCACAGCTCACCCCCTGAATTATCCAAGAGTTGAGCTGTGTACTATTTAAACCTAAGGGTTCAGGACTGCGGTCCTTTGCTAGGCTATAATTTTTCCTTAAGCACTTTTTTGGCATTTTCATTGGAAGGATCCAATTCCAATGATTTCTCATAGTTCCTTTTCGCCTTTACTTTATTGCCCTGCAACAGATAGCCCTCTCCCAAACTATCATATGCATTAGCACTATTCGGGAAAAAGGATACATTTATTTCAAATGTGGCAATGGCTGCTTCAACCTCCCTGCTTTGCAAAAATCGATACCCTTGCCCATTGATAAATTGCTCTTTGGCAGAATCGGGAAATGGCAAATTAGCGTATAACATCTTTAGCTCTTCTATTTTACCCGATTTGAAGAGTTCTAGTGGATGGATGGGATTATCGGCAATCTTACTGAGTGAAAAAACAGGTCCTTCAGTGTCTCCTTCTACGACCATGGCCAGTACGGAGACGCCCTCTACTTCTTGGTATTGAAATAATAATCCATATTCATCCATTCCATAGCTATTTTCTGCAATTCTATATAATTCCGCGGTGGGTTGACCCGCAAATTCAGGCATCCATAATTTCCCGTCTTTCCACTCTATACTCATTAGCTCCTGAAAAGGTGATATATATAGACCGACCATTCGTTTCTGAGCAGAGTCATCAATCTCCATGGCTCTCGCTAAGTATGGATTTGGGTTCTTCCATGAGTAGGCTTTAATAATACTATTTCGGAGTTTATCTAAAACCGGAATCCTTACCCCATTCGGGCCGTTACCGAAGAAAGCAATTCCGTTACCATCTTCCATCGTAGCGTAAATGTGACCGCCAGTACCTGTATTTGCACCTCCATGCGAAAACCAAGAACGATTGCCCATCCGATGATACCGCTCCCATCCCATGCTCCAGCCACCTACTCCGCGAGTTGTTTCCACAGTCGTGACCCTTTTAGCCACTTTTGTAGAGATAACTTTCGAGGGTCGGGCAGCAAGGGCCAGTTGAAGCTCAATGAGCAACTTAGCCATATCTGTGGGCGTGCTCCACATGCCAGAGGCTGCTGTTTGAGGACAGATTGGGATGCCTGTTTTGATTACCTCCCCCTGCTCATTATGCACCTTCGCCACGTTGCTGAGAAATTTTGCATGTCCGTCTTGATACATGGTAGTATGATGCATACCTAATGGGCGAAACAGATATTCTTCGGCCAATTCCGGCAACGTTTTACCTAAGTGATCCTCCAATGCCATTTGTGCCACGGAATAACCTCCCCCACTGTAGTTCCAAACCGTACCTGGCTTGCTTACTACATGTACCGGCTGATCATAACGGGGCAGCTTACCCTCCACACTTTCAAGCAAACTTGGCACATCATCACCTAGATAAAAATCAGCAAAACCATGCTGTGTTGTACCAGCCGTGTGGCTGAGCAAATGTCGGAAGGTGACAGGTGTTTTTCGCGTCAGATCATTTTCTTCGAGTTTCCAGCGCTTCAAATACTTGTTAACAGGTGTATCTAAGTCGATCAAGCCTTTTTCCTCTAGCATCACCAATAAGGTGGCTGTTATCGGTTTACTAATGGACGCGGTAGAAAAAGCAGTTTCATGATCAATTTTCTCCTTTCTTTCTGTGCTTTTATGGCCCCAAGTTCTACTCCAGGCCACTTCATAGTTTTCGAAAACGACCACACTTAGGCCAATCAGCCCATATTGCTTCATGGCTTCTTCTACAGTAAAGTAGCTTCCTTCAGCGCCCTGCAGGTGTGTAATGGCCTTTTCCTTCTTTGAGTTTGTTTGTCCGAAGCCAGCAGGCTTAGCAAAGATTCCAGTCAAGAGAATAATCAGTAAAAATGTTTTCCTTAGTCGGGTCATGTCGTTTGAAATTAAATTATAGAGAGGTGTGCTGCTATCAGCAGCCACCGTTTACACTACAAGGCTACTGCAAATCGTGGGGATAGGAAATGGATAGCTTGCCAACTGCTCACCCCGCTTGCCAACTGCACCTCCGGGCGCTAAAGAACTTGTATTTTGGAGCAATGAAATCATCTCTTATGCGAATCCAATACCTTGCGCTGCTCTACTTAGGATGCAGTATCGTAGCCTGCTCGCCGGAAGGTGCTCATGCTGAATTCCCCGTGAGAGTGATGCAAAAGGCAGGTGACAACTCATCTTGGAGTAGTCCAACGTTCGATGATAGACATTGGCGATCAGATGCCACGGGAAGCCGGGATTCAATCTTTTGGCTTCGAGTACATTTTGATTTAACACAGTCGTTAAAACCAAACCGAAATCGAGGCATACTGATTTTTGGACTTGGAGCTCAGGAACTGTATTGGGATGGAGTATGGATCGGCAAGAATGGAAGCCCTGGATCTACAGCCGAAGAAGAACGTCCGGGGCAATTGAGCAACTACTTTATGATACCGGATTCATTGGGTCAGGTCGGAAGGCATGTGTTAGCGATGCGGTGTTCGCAACAGCATGAAGAAAGCAGCGAACGTTTTCTACAAATAGTGGTCTCCGACTATTTCGAAATGCTTCGGTACCCTTTGATTGTTACTGGCTTCATGCATATACTTGCAGGAGCTTATCTCTTGGCTGGAATCTATTTCTTATTTCTCTTTTTCACTTATCGCAAAGAAGCTACTGTCTTTATTTTCGGGATCATTTGCTTGATCTTCTTCAGTCTTATTCTACTCGAATACTTGAAGTTCTATGTACTTTATCCTTACACTTGGCATTATCCCCGTTTGAAGTTAATTGGTTGGTTGACTATGGCTGCCGCCTTCTTAGTTCCCTCGTATTTCGGACTACAGTTTAGATTTCCCAAATTGAAATGGGTTCTAGGAGGGTACCTATTCATACTGATGGCCTTCTACTATCTGATGTTAGGGCAACATGACAATACGGCCAGAATGATGGGTCGATGCATGTGGATCTTCTCCTTGACGATCGTTGCTTATGGAGCTTTTCAATCTGAAAAAGGAGCACCCTTAGTTTTGATAGGATTGCTCTGCAGCGCGGTGATTGACCGCTTCTTCATTTATGATATCAGCCTATACAGCAGTTTTACCATCATCGTCTTTTCGATGTTCTACCTGCTAACCCTTCGCGGCAAAGCCCAACAAGAAGCTTATACGGATTCCCTATTGCTATCCGCTCGACTTAAGAATGAATTATTGAAGAAACATATACAGCCACATTTTCTGATGAACACCCTTACTAGCCTGATCGACTGGGTAGAAGAATCCCCACAAGAAGGTGTGAAATTTATGGAAGCCTTAGCCGATGAATTTGATATCTTAAACCAGGTGGCAGATCATCGCCTTATCCCCATTGGCCAAGAAATTCAACTCTGCAAAAGCCACTTAGTTGTCATGGGATATCGCAAAGAAATAGACTATCAATGGGAAGAGGAGGGCATTGACTTTGCAGATACCATCCCCCCTGCCTTGATCCATACTGTCCTTGAGAACGGTATTACGCACAACCTCCCTCGGATAGACGGCACAGTGGGCTTTAAGCTGCAATTTAAACGAACGGATCACGAACGTTGCTATACCTTATTGACCTATGGACAAAACCGCCGCTCTCAGGGAGCTATAAAGAAAGGAACTGGCTTCCGCTATATCGAATCCCGTTTACGGGAAAGCTATGGTGAAAAGTGGAAGCTAAGTGCGGAAGCTATTCCAGAAGGCTGGATGACACAAATCAAAATTTACGCCCCATGAAAATTCTAGTCGTGGAAGATGAGAGGCGCATTGCTCGTCGCATAGAACGCATGACGCGGGACTTTTTTAATGACAAACTAGATCAACTCTGGCGAGTAGATGCCATAGATGCTGCCCAGGAATTTCTTACTAAGCAATCGATAGATTTATTGTTATTGGACCTTAATTTGAACGGCAGGGATGGCTTTGAGATTCTGCAGACCGTCAATGCAGCCTCCTTTCACACCATTGTCATTTCTGCTTACAAAGAACAGGCTATCACTGCCTTCGAATATGGAGTATTAGATTTTATTCCTAAGCCTTTCGATCAAAAGCGACTAGAGAAGGCATTGATGCGTCTCACGCAAAAACAAGCTACGGCAGAAGGTCTTCGGTTTTTAGTGGTGAAGAAACGTCAAAATCTTCGTTTGATTGACCTAGCAGATGTCCTGTACATCCAAGGAGCCGACATCTATGCACAATTGCATTTGCGGGATGGAACAACTGTGCTTCACAACAAATCACTTGATCGTTTAAGTCAGTTATTACCTCCCTCCTTTCTTCGTATCCATAAATCCTTCCTCGTACCTAAGCGAGAAGCTCGTGAACTCATCATCCAAGCTGGTGGCAAATACCAACTCCGTTTACAAAATGGCGAGCTCCTGCCAGTCGGGCGAACACGGTACAAGGAGGTAAAAAGTAGGTGGTTTTAAATCCTCAAGGTTAAGAACTTCCATTGAGCTTCTGGTTAAAGGCTAAAAAGTAGTTATTGCAATCTTTAATGGTAAAAGAGCGATCTCCCCAGAATTGATCTTGAATAGGCTCTACAATAGTTACACCAGCCTCGGTCAATTTCTGGTAGTATTCATCAATATTGGATGCATATAACCTGATCCAGAAATAAACGCCCCCACCTTCCAAATTTGCCTGCGTAGGATTCAAATTCAACATCAAGGTAGATCCTTCAAAGCTGACTTGAGCATTCACCGCTATCCCTTCTGGGGATTGCTGCCGGAAGTGCTCCGTAAATTGCAGCACATGCTGATAGTAATCAGCCGTCTTGTCAATATCAGCAACAGGCAACACAGGTAGGATTCCTTTCGGAAATTGTTGTTCTTCCATTATGTAAATCTTAAATGGTGATTGAATGATAGAACAAATCTACGATCCAGGAATTTCTAAGAATTGACATATTGCGTCAAACCCTATGCATGCATTACGGTGGTCGTTTTCTCCTTTTTCTGGCGTATCCTAAAATAGAAAAATGCCAATAAGCTAAGGGCCACAATCAGTATCCCAATCACATAGGAAACCTTTAGAATGAAGTCCAACCAATCCAGATCGGGACTGCTGAAATTCTTATAGAAAAGAATACCTACGCTTCCCAGGTAGCCGAAGGCATCGGCGACATACATCAAGAATCCTATATTACTCTGATATCTAAACAAGGCAATCCAACGCTCAAATAACATCGTATGATAACTCACATAGGAGAGATACATGCCAAAACCCACTAAAATCATCCAGGCCGCAGGGTGCAATAATTCTAGCTGGAAAAGGTAGGTAGTTAGCAATAGTAAAAGGCCACCCAGCAAGATCATGAAAATATTGGCGTAAAAGGCCACTTGGTTGTTTTTGATCACAATCATCAGGGCAATAATCACAAATACGCTGATGGCAATGGGAAGTTCAGCCGTCAGTAGGACCTCAGGAGTATCTGCGTAGCCCAATCCTGCCCATAGCTCCACCGCAAAGTTATCACGCAGATCGCGGAAGATGGTTAAGGCTGTATACACCAATACCATCAAGATTATCCCCGGGGCAAAGGATCGGAAAAAAGCCCAACGTTGAGCACGATCCATTGGGATCCGCTTGGTTCTCTCCGCTTCATCTTCTTCGCTAGGAGGCGGTATTTTGCTTAGCATCCATACACCTAATAATAAGGTAGGGACAAACAATAGCCCGGTCAGAAAAGGCATCCAGAATTCAGAAATACCATAGCTTTCGACGAAGGTCTTACCGACGGCTTTAACCAATCCTGAGGCAACAATAAAACTAGCACTCATACCCGCACCGAGCAATTCGGTATTGCGACGCCCCTCCAGAAAACTGAAAACAAGCCCCCAAATCATGCCCAAGGGCAAGCCATTAAGAAACAACCAGATAAAGTTGTAGGGATAGGGGGTAAGGGCGAATAATAGTAAAGCGCCCCAAGCTATCCCGATCAGGCCCAGAATGCTCAATACCCGGCGGCCAGGAGTCATCTCAGAAACGACTCGGATTCCGATGAACTTGGAAAGCATATACCCCAACACCTGAGTGGTAATGAGAATAATCTTGTAGTCCACGCCCCACAGCTGCATATCTGCATACACCCCGGCCGTAAAGGGCTTACGAAAGGCGTACATGCTGCAATAGGTAATGAAGGCAGCTGACATGCAGAAAACAGAAAAGAAAAGCCCAGATCGAAGTTCGAGCTGGCGACGAGAAAGAAGCTTTGACATTAGCTACTATTTTCTGGATTTGGAAATAGCAACCCTATATTTTATGATCACACGAATATACTGGTCAGTGCACTAAAATTGCATTGGCAACGACTCTTTCTCCGGCAGCATCGAATTTTTTATTATCCGAGGGATGACTAACCACCCCTATTCCCTTTACCCACATGGTCGTGGATCCACCACCGTCCAAGTTGATAGCCCGATCACACCTCAACATCTTGAGTAAGGTCGTCAGTTCAGGCAAGGACATACCCTGCGCCTGCGCATTCCTACCATCTACCGCCACGAGCAGCGCTTGACCGTTTTTGCGGGTACAAGCACAAGTTCGGGGATGCCTTCGGTTACTAAAATTGTTGTCAGGTAGGTCACTTTCTTGGCCATTTTGTAGCAATAATGGTCCGGTATATAGAATACCTCTCCAATCATCTTTCTGCAAAGTAGTCGAATCGGGCTTCGCTAAGATGCGAAGCCGCCCCTTTTCGGTGATGGCCAGCGCAGCTGTAGTAATGACCGAGTTCTTTGAGGAATTCTTAGCAATTACTTCCTGCCCAACCTCTAGGTAAGTTACTGAGCCCCCCTTTCGCATATCAAAGAATCCTGCATTAACCGCAGCCAATGCCTTTGCTTCCATTCCAAACTGACTGGTAGGCTTTAGCGCCTGCTTCTCATAAGCTATGGATACTTTCCGGCCCTTTTTGATCTCCAAAACGCTCAAGGATTGCTGTGAATCAAACAAGGTATTTGACTTCCAGATGAAAAGCTTCAGCCCTTTTGCCAGCTTCTTCTTCGTCATCAACGTTGCCTCTTTTGGCAAACGCATGGATTGGGCGTTACCAACCTCCATGCAAATGCTCAGGCAAAGAACCAGTGATATATTAATCCAAATGGCCGTTTTTCGCTGCATATCGTCAGAGAATTATGTGAAGTGCTAAATACTAAGAGATCTTCAAACCCACCCGAAATGGATTTTTTGCCAAAGCGTATTCAAAGGCTTCATTCACTTGATCCAAGGAAAAACAATCGTGAATCAAATCGGCAAATGGGAATCGATCATAGTTTTTTTCAATAAAATCGACAGCTGCTACAAAATCATCTTGGTTGTAATTATGCAGGCCTTTTATCGTCCACAGTTTTCTTATGACCTGTTCGGCATCAATATGGACTTGGGAGTGAGGGTGGGTCGCTCCTACCCACACAGCCGTTCCACCGATAGCAAGCACTTTCAAGGTTGATTCCATAGCAAGCCCCACGCCGCTAAATTCCAGAACGAGATGTACGGTTTGGCTTTCGCCTAGTTGATCAGCTAAATCCTGTTCCCAACCTTCCTGCACGGCGATAGTGATATCCGCACCAAAGGATTTGGCTTGCTGTAGCCTTTCCTCATTTGGGTCCAAGGCTACTACCCTACCCGCGCCGCTGGCCTTGCACATAGCACAAGCCACTACCCCTAGCATACCGGCACCGGATATCAACACCGTCTTAGTTTTCAGCGCACCAGCCAGGCGCAGGCTTCCAGCCACAGTGGACATTGCGCAATTGATCGTCGATGCTACTCCCAATGGAATAGCTTCGTCAATCTTTGCCAAAGGTGTGTTGCTTCGAATGATCGTATGACCTGCTAAACCGCCATGCAAATTCTCCTCTTCACTGATGCGCTCATGCCCATACTTGAAGAGATCTGCGGCTTTCTGTGGGATGCCTTGAGTAGATAAAGGATCGGTTGGATCACTGGCGTAAATGGCCCAGGAGACTCGATCTCCGATTTGTAGCTCATCCCCTCTGGCATCTATTCTAGGATGATCCTCGGCAAAGCCTTCAATTCTTCCGACAATCTCATGCCCCAAAATGGTAGGTGTCTTCTCTTTTCGTTTGCCCACGAAGGTATTTAAGTCGCTACGACAGAGTGTGACATACTCGTTTCTGACGAGCAGTTCCCCTGATTTCAAGCTGGGAATGTTTGTATGTTGAATGGAAAAGGGTTTCCCCGAAGCGGTAAAGACAGCGATTTTGCTACTCTGCATGATTTCGACTTTGAAGATTAAGAAAATTGCACGGTAGCCCGCAGCAATGATACAAAATTATGAAGCAGATACTGCGTTAAATTTAAGTGAAGATTACAAGCGCTACCTTCTCTATATGCCACAAGAGAAATTCAAACACTGACAAAAGTCAGTCCTTACCCTAAGGTTTGTAACCCCAAAGAGAAAGTAGTCACCATAACTTTGAATTGTAAAGAATGAGATATCGATCTCACATTTACGACTTCAATTTTATTGTTGTTCATTAAAACTGCTTCCTATGGCCTTCGATCTTTCACAGTACCAGATTAACACTAAAGAGATCTACCGCAATCGTAGCACTCCAGAACTATACGAAATTGCGCTTCGACTCGAAAAAGGCACTGCCATTTCCGACGTTGGAGCATTACTGGTTTATTCCGGAACAAAAACCGGAAGAAGCCCTAAAGACAAGCGAATTGTAAAAGCCGCTCCTTCGGCTGAAAACATCGATTGGGGTGATATCAATATCGAGCTAGATGAGCATACTTTCATGATCAATCGCGAGCGCGCTATTGATTACCTTAATAGTATAGAAAGGATATTTGTGGTGGATGCTTTTGCTGGATGGGATCCCAATTACCGTCTGAAAATAAGAGTGATCTGTACCCGGGCCTACCATGCCCTCTTTATGCAGAACATGCTGATCATGCCAACGGCTGAGGAATTGGCGGACTTTGGAGAACCGGACTACACTATCTTCAACGGCGGTAGCTTCCCCGCTAATCGCTACACCTCACAAATGACTTCTACTACTAGTGTAGATCTAAGCTTAGAACACAAAGAGTTCGTGATTCTGGGTACAGAATATGCCGGTGAGATGAAGAAAGGAGTATTCTCGGTCATGAACTACTTAATGCCATTGCAAGATGTGCTTCCAATGCACTGTTCAGCTAACGTTGGCGAGGAAGGGGATGTAAGCATTCTATTTGGTTTGTCCGGAACCGGAAAAACAACTTTGAGTGCCGATCCCAAACGCAAACTCATCGGCGACGATGAGCACTGTTGGACTGATGACGGTGTTTTCAACATCGAGGGTGGATGTTATGCCAAGGCTATTGATCTAAGCCCAGAGAATGAGCCAGACATATACAATGCCATCCGCTTCGGTACCATCTTGGAAAATGTAGTTTATGATAAGGCTACTCGCGAAGTAGACTACAGCGATACTTCCATCACACAAAACACAAGAGCTTCCTATCCGATCGATTTCATCGATAATATTCAGAAGCCATGTGTGGCTGGTACACCCAAGAATATCATCTTCCTGACTTGTGACGCTTTTGGTGTATTGCCTCCGGTAAGTTTGCTTACCCCCGAACAAGCTAGTTATCACTTTATTTCTGGCTACACGGCTAAGGTAGCTGGTACAGAAATGGGTGTGAAAGAGCCGCAAGCTACTTTCTCGGCCTGCTTCGGTGCTGCTTTTATGATGTGGCATCCCAATAAATATGCTGAATTGCTAGCGGATAAGATTAAATCTTCTGGAGCAAAAGCTTGGTTGGTGAACACTGGATGGACCGGTGGACCTTATGGAGAGGGATCTCGTATCAAGTTGCGATATACCAGAGCCATTATAGACGCTATCCATCATGGGGATTTTGAGCAAGTAGCCATGGATAAAGAACCTACCTTTGGTCTACAAGTTCCTCAGGCATGTCCCGAAGTACCTAGTGAAGTCTTGAATCCAAGAAGCACTTGGTCTGATAAGGAAGCCTATGATCGTACCATGGAGAAACTGGTAGAATTATTCCAGAATAACTTCAAACAGTTCCAGTCCTTGGTGAACCCTGAAATTGTTGCAGCTGGACCAGCTGTGCTTACGGTCTAAGCATCAATTTTAATTAAGATACACACCTTACTTGGGGAGTGTCAGCACTGCTGGCGCTCCCTACCTCTATTTATCACAGACTACTTTCTTCTTTCGGCAGGCGAATTACAAAAATACTGCCCTCCCCTTCTTGACTACTCAATTCCACAGAACCGCCTAGTTTTTCAACCGCTAGCTGAACCATGGCTAGGCCAATCCCAGATCCCAAATATTCATCCATACCATGAAGGCGCTTGAACATGACGAAAACATGTTCGTAATACTTCGAATCGATACCAATTCCATTATCATGCACCGCAATTTCATGATGCGTTGTGGTAGATTGGTATTTCACCTCAACAGTAGGTTGCGCGGATCGATTAAATTTCAGACCATTTTCCACTAAGTTCTTCAAAGCCACATGAATCAACGAACCATTTGAGCTAATGGTAGGCAGTTCGCTAAAAATAAGACGGCCATCAGCTGCATGATGCCCCAGCTCCAATTCGTTGCTGATGTTTTGTAAAACCAGCCCCAAATCCACCTGGCCTTGATGGTTGGCATCTCCCTTTGATAAATGCGAATAACTAGCCAAATCCTCTACCAGCGTATACAACTGGCTCGTACTTTTTTTAATAATTTCAAAATAGTCATGTAAGTCCTTCTTTATCTCTTCCGGCAAACGTCTAGAAATTAGATCTACAAAACTTCCCATATTGCGGATGGGTTCCTTGAAATCATGGGAAGCAATATAGCTGAAGGTTTCCAACTCGTAATTGGCTTGTTTTAATTGCTTGTTGGCCAACTGAAGGTCCTTTGTTCGTTCCTCCACTTGCATTTCCAGTAAGGCATTCATTTTTTTTCTGGCTTGATTATTTCGGTAGACCGCGATGCCCCAGCCCCCAGCCAAGAAAAGGATAATAATCAATCCCATCGAGATATAATTTCTGTCACGTAGCTGCCTTTGAATCAACTCTTTTTCCTTCTTTAAATGCTTGTTTTCAAGTTCCTTTTCTCTGATCTCATAGTCGCTTTCTACTTGCTTAATCAGCTGATCTTTATCCGTTTGTCGAAGGCTATCGTTCAATGCTTGTGCAGCCTTCAGATGGCGGAGAGCAGCACCGGCCTCGTTCAGGGCCTCATAGGATTGACTGATTAAAAGATGAAAATCCTTAGAATATCTTGTAGCAGCCTTTCTCTCCAGCGAAGCTAGGCCCTCCTCCGCCAATTGAATCGCTTGTCGATACTTATTTTGCTGAAAGGCGCTGTTCGCCATATACCGTAAAGTAAGACCTTTACCATACGGGTACTGTAAACGTGTAGACAGTTCGTATGCCTCATCGAGATAGACTTTAGCTTCCTCAAATCTTGACTCTTCCTGGTGAATTCCACCGATATTAGCAAGCGTAATAATCAAAGATAGCTCCGACCCCACCGCTCGCTTGATACGCAAAGCTTCTGTATAAAGTACAAGCGCTCTATCGTATTCCTGTCGATTAAAGTACAGATTACCAATATTGTTGGTGATCATTCCCGTATACAAAGTATGATCAATCGCCCGGGCATAGGCAAGTGCTTTATGTCCATATTCGAGTGCATTCGCATAATCATTTTTTTCCCTCAAAATACCTGACATATTCGCCAGACAAGGAATCATGGAAACGGTATCTTTCATGGCTACAGCGATCATCAATGCGTCTTGATAATGGCCAAAAGCCTTCGTATGATACCCATAACGCTGATACACCCCACCGATTTTATTATACACTTTGCCCTTGTTCATTGTGTCATCAATCGATTCAAAACAGTTAAGGGCCTGCTCAAAATACCCCACCACCGAATCCAACTCAATGTTCATTTTCCGACCTACAGAGCCGAAGGCTGCATAGGCTTTACATTGATAACTTGACTCGCCTAGTTCCTCTGCTATCGCCAATAGTTCATGGGCGATAGCCAAACTTCGGTCTAAATCTTTGTTGATATATTGCTGAAAAAGCTGGTCCAGCACATCCAATTTAACCGTGTCATGAACCGTACCATTTAACATTTGCTCTAGACTATCAATCGGTATCGACTGGTCCTGTGCAACAGCAAGTAGATGAAGACCTAAGCAAAAGATGAATAATCCCACTTTCAGAAACGCACATATTAGTCTCATATGTAAGCAACCTTTTCTATTCTATTCAACTGCTAATCAGAAATATCAGGGGAGGGGTATAATTATTTGTCTTCACTTGGGAAGGAAAGAGAAAAGACTCTCTTTCTATTTGTTAATATAAGTGAGGAATAAGATAACAATACTTTGCGATTGCAGGAAACCTATTTCGATCATTCCTACTAGATCTTAGGGTTAAAATTGTGCTGATTCAAACTCCCTAAATGAAACAAAGTGATTTTATGTCCATGATCGAACGAAAGGCTAAGTCCCCTTCCTATCCTTGAAGGCCTGATGCAATTCTTTAAAGTCCAAACGTCCTCGGGTAGATTTGAGATAATCTAAAACGACGATGGCCTTTTGTAAGCGTGTATCAGAACGTTTGGGCTTGCCAATCAGGTAGATTAAACTACGTTGCTTTCCAGCAGTCAGTTGATGGAATAATGCGCTACCCTCCTCATCTACCTCAAATAAGGCTTCTAATTCCTCTGGTAGTGGCAGTCCATATTGACTATCATCTTTCTGCAACTCTACTTGTATTTCAGCACCTAATTTCAAATTCAACTTTTGCCGCAATGCTTTATTAACATTGATAAAATATCCACCCTGCCCGTCAGGCATGAGTGCACATTGAATAGATTCTCGTCCGTTCAAAGTGCAAATGACTCGGCGACTAGCATCAGCGAGAATGACCTGTGCGACCTCGTCTGGAACCGGAATATGATGCCCCCACAAGGATGAATTGAAGTTGCGCAAGACGGTTTTGAATTTCATACCTTAAAAATAAGCTTTTCCAGCAGAGGCCAATATCAAACTTGCTTACCGTTACACTTAAGGAGACTAGATAATTTTATTCATCCAAAAGGTTCGACCTTACAATCTAGAACGCTTCCATAAACCGTTTCGCACATCTTTGTGGGGTACTAATTATTAATCAAGTATCCGACACATAATGAAAAAGAACTTTCAACTACTTACACTCCTTGGGAGCCTGTTGTTGGCCTCCACGGTCCTTCCAGCACAGTCAGTTTTTTCACTAACGAAAAGTATGCCCAAAATGGCTTAAGCCTCCAACTGGGTTGGCAATGGAATCAAGCTCAAGATTTAGTATTTTCTCCACTAGTATACAGCGGATCTTCCTTGTCCAACCTTACCCTACAATATGAGCGCTACCAGAAACGAGGCATTCATCAGCTAAGCCTGGGATACAATCAAAGCGACATCACGGCAGCCCCCCTAATTACTTTTACGGATTTCGGTCAATCTTTCACTCGCACACCCAGTGTCATCCGGCAGGTTCACCTGCACTATGGTTATGCGCATCTGGTCAAGAGCACCGATTCCTTTCAATGGTATGTCGGAGGTATCGTGGAAACTCAACTCCATCACACCACCTACAATTTTGGTCTATCGGATGATGAGGGATACCTGTTTACCAACGATCTGCAGGCCTGGCTAATGGCTTTCTTACAGCTGGATAGCAAAAACCGATTTCGTTTTGATCTTAGTATTCCACTGCTGACTTATGCCACCCGCCCAGAATATGCGATTGTAGATAATGAAGAAATCCAACATAATGGTTCAGGTTTAAGCTTTTTGTATCAGCAAGGAGAATGGTCTTCCCTGAACAACTACCTGGCTATAGATTTTGGTCTCACCTTAGACCACCGTATTTCCAATACCGCCGCAATACAAGTGGGCTATGGACTAGCGTACTATCGATACGAGCAACCCTTGAGCATCTCCATTTTAAAGAACCAATTTAATCTAGGTCTATCCTTTACCTTCTAAATCATGAAAACATACTATTTCTTACTACTAAGTCTTCTTTCTTTCTCTTGCAGTGACCTACTATTCGAAGAAGAACCTGCGAACGATCCCGTAGGCAATTTCGAAAGTCTCTGGAATACCTTCCATACGCGATATGCTGTTTTTGAACAAAGGCAAGTGGATTGGCAAGCACTCTATGCACAATATCGCCCGTTAGTCAATGACCAAACCACCGATCAAGAATTGTTTAATATCATCACCGCCATGCTGACCCATTTAGACGATGCCCACGTATCCCTCATGGCTGATGGCCAACCCTTTTGGAGAGGTTTTCACGAGTTTAGAGAAAGGACAAAAGACAGTCTATTCAATCTCTGGATGATTCCCAACAACTATGTCGCAGGCAACTTTGTCAATGTAAACGATCAGTTTTTTTACGGAAAAATCCAAGGCGACATTGGCTATCTCTTTGTTCGACATCTATCGGATGATCCGGCTGGCTTTATCGACCCCTTCATCGCGGAAATGCAGCATATGAAAGGGATGGTAATTGACCTGCGGCACAATGGAGGGGGTGATTTCACCCATGGCGAATTAATCGCTTCTAGATTTGCCAGTCAACGGACCCTAGCCTTTAGTGGGCAACCCAAAAACGGACCTGGTCCGAATGACTATGCACCTGCTACGGATTATTATCTGGAACCCGACGGCCCCATCCGATTTACAAAACCGGTCATTGTATTGACGGATATTTACACCGTAAGTGCCGGAGAGAATTTGGTACTTTATCTACGAGAGCAGCCCCATGTAACAGTTATTGGAGATAGAACAACGGGAGCTATGGGCGAAAGGATTGAGAAAGAAATGCCCAATGGCTGGGTTTACTCCATTACCGGACAGATCATGACTGCGGCTGATGGCAACGTTTATGAAGGCCCTGGTATCCCACCAGATCTATTTCTACTCAATACACCAACAGAAATGGAACAGGGAATCGACAAAACTTTGGAAAAAGCGATTGAGAAGATTCGTGAATAAGAAGCATTAATTATTCCATTACCATCCTTCCCCAATCAGTTATCCATTGAGTGCTGTATGCTTTTGCAGCACTCAATGGGCTTAGTGGACTTGTGTTGTACGGTATATCCGTCCTATTGCCGGGGCACCTCTGTCTTAATATGCTCCTCTCGGTTAATATTCATGGTAGGTGTACCATTGAAGTCCTCCACTTTTCCATAAAAGCAGGCCTCCTTCTGAGCTAAAACTTCGTCTGCCTTGTAAGAAAAGTTAGGTAAGTCCTTCTTTCGGATAAATACAGAGAAGATCTGATTCGGGAACTGCTTATCAATATTCAACCAGAGGTTTCCACTACGGCTATAACGTGTACTTACCACCGTACCGCAAACTTGGATCTGTTGTCCTCCTCCCATATAGCGCTTGGCCTGTACCGTATTGAAATGATTGGGTGCCAAAGTCGGTGCCTTGATGGGGTCTACATCCCCTTTAGCCATATCTGGCAGCCAGCTTTTCTTATCGAGATTAGCTTCTAATTGATCCTCCACCTCATCGGGTAAGGCGCTGTAGAAATCCAGGCCAGTGAGGGTCTCGACTTCATTAACGGGCACGGCATAGGAAGCTAGTGGGTCCGAACATTTCTCATTTGGCATAATGAAACCAATGGCGCGCTTATTGGTAAGATCCAACGCCACTTTGAAATACTTTTCTGGAATGCTCACCTTATTGACACTGCGCTCCACTCTCGGTAGATCATCAGCCAAGACGGGGCCGGTCACAACATACAATGCTGCCGTAGGATGATCAAAAACGTAGCCCCGCAATCGCACCTCTAAATCCGCCCAACTCTCCCGATTAAATTCGGGGCGCTGCGGAGACATATTTGAATAGAAATAGGACTCCGACAAAGCTTTCTGACTCCATCTAAAATCGGCAGAAGGAGCTAAATGACCCCGATCATATCCATATCCATCATACTTGTAGGAACTGTCTGCTTGTAAATACTTGAGAAAATAATCTTCCTCCACGGCTGTTCCGGTCTTAACCATAGGATCCGGTCTAAAATCATTGGTTCTAGACACTTTCCCGTTAATGACGTCAGGCGTGATGATGTGCGCTACCCATTTAGCCTGTTCATGTTCTTCATCGTATTCTAAGGCCATGGCGGTATGCAAGATGTAATCGGTAGAGGGTAAGCCAATATCCCGCAAATCTCTTTGTACTTTCTGTAACTTCAATTCTTCCAAACGATCTTCCAACATCTTCCGTTGAGACTCCAACTGCTTGATATCGGATTGAACGTTTAGAATGTGCTGTTCAAGATTTTGGCTGAGCAGCCAACAAGGGAGGGCTAGGAGAAGCCCAAGTAGGGAGGGTTTCATAGCAATGATTTTCATACTCGTGTACTTATAATCTAGTTTGCAAAATAAATATTCGTTCTTCTTCTGTTAACTGTACGGGATTGAATTTATTGCTTGTTGCGGCAGCAATATTGGGGATTTCTGCCATTTGTAAGCCAAATTGAGAAAGTCGAGGAAGTTCAAAGCTTTGAATCCACTCTTCTATCCGCTCCAAAAGTCCCGTAATGTAGTATTCGGCAGACTTACCTCTCGCTGTAACAAACATACGCCCTACCTGCTCATATTTCTTCCAAGCAATATCTTCTTGCTGCAATTTTTCCACCGTGAGTCGATTACTTATACCCATCAAAGTACCACATAATGCCCCGTGCGGAATGGCTATCCGCGCTCCTACTGACGAAGCGAAACCGTGAATGGTTCCTAAACCAGCATTGGCTAAACTTAGGCCAGACAAATAGGCTGCATAGGCCATCTTTTCCCTAGCGATCAGATCCTCGCCCTGTTCAACCACCCGCTGCAAACTATCGGCGATACAGCCCAAGCCATCCAAAGCAAGCGCATCGGTATACCAACTAGCTTGTGTCGATAGATAAGACTCCAACAATTGCGTAAAGGCATCCATGCCGCTATAAGCTGAAATATGGGTTGGACAACTAAGCATTAGGTGAGGATCAATCAAAGCAACGGCTGGAACATATTGCTCATGCCGCAAGGACTTTTTGAAGCCATCTTCTCCAACTTCCGAAAGCACTGCATTTTTTGTGGCCTCGCTACCGGTTCCTGCTGTGGTCGGGACTGCAATAAAGGGTAAAGTCTTGCCGGATGGTTTGCGGTCTCCTACTCCTTCCAAGAAGCGCTTCACAGAAACTGTTTCGCAAAACATAGCAGCTATCGCCTTGGCGGCATCCAAGACACTTCCCCCTCCAATTCCTACCACTACCTCCATCCCCTCTTCACGATATTGTTCCACTGCACGATCCACTACCATGGGGCTGGGCTCTCCTGACACCGTATACTGGCGCCACTCAATGCCTGCTGACTCTAATTGCGCCAACAAATTCGGCCATCGGGCACTCTCCGGTAGAGATTTACCGCCCGTAACCAGCAAAACTTTCTTGCCCCAATGCTGCACCAGTCCGGGGAGTGCAGCCAGTTTCCCACTGCCAAAAACTACTTTGGGACTGCTGGCTAAAGCAAAAGAGCCGTTCCAACTCATATTTTTTCTGCAAGCTTAGGCATTATGAGGCAGAAAAAGAATTTAAGACCTTGGAAAGACTCACCAGCTGCGTATTTTTGCCCCCATGATTGGAACGGACTTATCCATTGCGAAGCAACAATTGGTATCGGGAGAGTTGGTAGCCATCCCAACGGAGACGGTTTATGGATTGGCAGCCAATGCTTTATCTGCTAGCGCTGTAGCCAAAATCTTTGCAGCCAAGGACCGGCCTTCCTTCGATCCATTAATTGTACATACCAATGCTTGGGAGCGAGTGGAGCAATGGGTCCAGGACGTTCCAGCCCTGGCTCATCAGTTAGCGGCAGCCTTCATGCCGGGCCCTTTAACCCTCCTCTTACCGAAGAAACAGGTCATCCCCGATTTGGTGACGGCTGGCCTACCGCGGGTGGGCATACGCTTGCCTCGCCATCCGATGACACAATCCTTGCTAGCCACGCTGGATTTCCCAGTGGCAGCACCCAGTGCCAACCCATTCGGATACATCAGCCCCACGACCGCTCAACACGTCAATGATCAGCTAGGTGCTAACGTTAGCTACATTCTTGATGGAGGCCCTTGCCAAGTAGGGGTAGAAAGCACCATCGTATCTTTTGAAGAAGGTGAGGTGGTTGTCCTCCGAAAAGGAGGTACACCCATTGAGCGCATAGAAGCGCTGATTGGTCCTGTTCAGGTTAAAGCATATTCCACTTCCAACCCAACTGCTCCCGGGATGTTGAAGAGTCACTACGCACCTCGGATACCTTTTCTATTGGGCAATAAAGAGGACCTTATAGAAGAACATGCGGGAAAGAAGGTAGGCGTCCTTGCCTTTAGGGAGTCCATACCACATCAAGACGTTCTATTCCAGCAAATACTTTCTCCCACTGGCGATCTATCGGAAGCAGCACAAAGGCTTTTCGCCGCCATGCGAGAAATGGACCAAATGGATCTCGATCTTATCATCGCAGAATACCTACCGGAAGAAGGCTTGGGCAGAGCCATCAATGACCGACTGAGAAGGGCAGCCGCACTATAGCTGAAAAAATAATTAAGAAATTCATCAACAGACCCAACCTTTTGGGGTCAATACGGTGTTTGGTTAAATGAGCTTGAGGTTTATCTGATCTCATAGCAAAACTGTTATTACAACAACACAACTTGGGAACTAAATTGTTTTTATTGGGGTTTCCAAGAATGTCGACTCAAACCTGACCTGCTTACCTACTTAATACTCAACAGCCAATTCAGGCATTTTTCGCATTTGTCTACATTTTAAAATCGCTAACATGAAATCACCATTGTACTGGCGAGGCTTAGGAGTATTATGCCTTTCTCTAAGTCTCTTAACTCAACTATCTGCTCAATCTACCTGGCTACTAGATCACCCACAAGATCTGATTAATGGGTCTTTTCAGGTGGTCAGTCCGAAATCCTCCAATCTATTTTACACATTTGGATACGACCAAATGTCCTTTGATCCGAATGACGGCCAGTTGGAAAAGAAGCATGATGTACCCTCCTTTATTTTTTCGAAAGAATCCGTGGGGATTTTCAGTGCCCCAAACCGTCACCAAGACATCCTCTTCCTGGATGACATGACGGGCATCATGGTGCACCAAAATCAGATTCTTAAGACCACTGATGGAGGGGCTGAATGGAAGGAAGTTTTACAACTTTCACCCAATACCAACTATTTCAACAGCCCTTACTTTACTGCCTTAGATTTCCCTACGGCAGAAGTGGGTTATGCTGTCGGGACTGCCAACAAAATCTTCAAAACGATAGATGGTGGAGCATCTTGGGATGAATTACAGTGGAGCACCTCCACAGCCCCCTATCGTCGTTTGAGTGATGTAAACTTTACCGATGACAAGAATGGATATGCCCTAGGTTATGAAGTAGATGATATTCTGCTAAACATTGGTATTTATAAGCCGCTGATCTATAAAACAAGCGATGGAGGCGATTCCTGGACCACGCAGTTCCTACCCGAATCCGACCATCAATACTTCGACCTGTATCCAACCAACACCGATACCCTCTATCTTTCTGCCGTAAACCGAGACTATATTTCTCCAACTGATCAATTACTGCGGTCCACAGATGGTGGCCTGAACTGGACGTCCCTAAGTCTTCCTGGCTTGAGCAGTCAAACTGGGTTATTGATTAGAGGAGTACATTGGTTTTCAGCCCGTGAAGGTATAATTCTAGGTTCTGTCGACCTCTCCGGCAAGGAAAACCATATCTATAAAACCTGGGATGCTGGAACCACATGGAACAAAATCGAGCTACCCCAAGGGATTAGCCCAGCCTTTGGCAAAGTTCCTAATTTAAATATGGCCTTTACTAATCATGAAGGGCTAATTGTAGGAGCCACGGGGCAAGTGCTATTCAGTCCGGACCGCGGAGATACCTGGACCATTATCCGATCAGGGGTACCAGACATCCGAGACTTTTCGCTCAGTAGCACCGGATTGCAAGCTGTCACATACGGTGATCTATTGCTGGAACGACAGGGAGAAAACTGGGTTTCAATTCCCACACCTGATCAAGTAATTGCGTTCGCTCAGGGATACGAACAACTGGCAACCTCCGGAACGGGGAAACGGGCTTTGATAGACATCTATGACATTTTGTATACCTCTGATGACCATGGTTCCAATTGGCGTCATTTCTTTTCTGGTATTGATACTTCAGCAATTGATGCTCAATATTCTGGTGGCCAACTTCATGTCTTGGCTAGGCGACTTAACGGTCAGCTGATTTTATTGAAGGAGAAGACGGCTGGAACTTGGGAAGGGCAGCAAATCGCTGACAACATTGCCATGCCAACCCAAAGTGCATTGCAGTTTGTAGGAACCGACACCGTATTTGTAAAGGTCGATAATCGTCTTTTTATATCCATCAATGGAGGTTCGCAATGGGATCTAGCGCAGGGCTTGCCAACGGAAGCTATTGTCCAGAGCTTTACCATTAATGAAGAAGGCTGGGCTATGATGCAAAGCAGTGGCGATCACCTGTATCTCTCCACTGATGCCACTATGACTTGGAATGAGACCTATTTGCCGAATGGAGCTGCTACTAATTTCAAATCTGCTAGCCTACGAGACTTTGGTCGTCTTTCAACAGATCATCATTATGCAATTTTCCATGGAACGACAAATCAAGACATGGAACGATTTAAGACTTTCCTATTTACGAGTATGGATGGTGGTCAAAGCTGGGAATGGCAACCCATGCCCTTCAACAAAGAGCCGCTGGATCTTGGTCTTAGTGCGGCTTTTGTAGAAGAAGGTAGCTTATACTTAGGTTCCTCCAATGGGAACATCCTTCGCTTCATTCCCGAAAGTGTGGTGGGACTTCCAGTGATAGGAAATGATCCTTCCGTGACCGCATTTCCCAATCCTTTCCATTCAGAAATTCAAGTCTCAGGATGGGATGGTCCAATGGATTATCGGCTTTTCCATCCCAATGGACAATTGGTACAGAGTGGCAAATCCTACGGTTCTACCCCCATCAGACTACAATCTAACTTACCTAGTGGAATGTACCTACTGAGTATTCAGGACAGCCATCGGATGCAGACGATCAAAATCCAGAAAAGAGATTAACCCTACTCTTTACAAACCACTCATAATGAAAACAAACAACAGTCCTAAAAGACTAGCTGGCAGTGGCCCTATCCCCAAACCACTTTCCTGGCTACTACCCCTCTTAATCGCAAGTATCTTATGGTATTCTCAAAATCATCAAAAGGCGAAGCAAACGGCTACCCCCATGGAAGTCATCATGAAGGTACGTCAGGCGGCCATGCTCCTGAGTCAACAAGGAGCATCAGCACTAGCTACGCTTCGAGATAGCAACTCCGCTTTTAGCTGGAAAGATACTTACGTATTTGTAGTCAACTGCCAGGCAGATTTAGTGATGGCTAACCCTGCTTTCCCGGAAAGAGAAGGGGATGATATACTAGAACATACCGACTATCAGGGTAAACCATATGGGCTCGCATTGTGTGAAGCTGCTAGCCCCAAGGGGGCTTGGATACAATACAGCTGGCCGAAACCTGGAGAAAAAACTGCTCAGCGCAAGATCAGTTATCTGATTAGTGTTCCGGGACAACCCTATCAGGTAGGAGCCGGTATTTACGACTCCACATACAGCTTGCAAGAACTCAACGAAATGATTAAGGCGAGTCCGTGACAAGGAAGACTATTAGCTGCAAATGAACATCGATTATTCTGGTGAATTCAATGTTTATTTGGTTATCGGAGCGGTATTGGTTACAGCCAATATCGCTCCTCTTGCTTACCCAAAAAGAGAAGATTAGCAGGATCGTAGGAATTTTCTCCTTGCTCCAGACAACAAGGAATGCCAGTGGAATTGTTTCTATTGCATCCTGGAATTGTTTAATTTAGAACCTATGAAATTCTTTTGGTCCCTATTGTTAATAGCCTGTATCTGGAATTGTCAGTCTAGTAGAGGACAGCAGATAGGTAAGGAGGATGAATTTGAGGATCGTTTACTTCAGATGTATCTTCCACAAACACACCAGGATAGTCTGATGTTAAAGGGACAATTGGCAAAGCTAAGGCAAGCGATTCGACAATCCAATCTAGATGAAGCTGCCCAATTTGACCTCTGGTTCTACCTGAATCAATTTACCCAGACCGCTGCTTATCCCCAGATAACTCCAACAGAACCGCAATTCAAGGAAGATCTGGCTCAGTTCCTGACCGCAGTGGAACATACCACGCTACATCAAGCCGCCAGTCTAGCCTATTTCCGCGAAAACTATCTAGCGCAGCTTTTAAGTCCTCCCAATCGCAACCGCCCCTTCTATCAACTCAACAACAAATCAGACTTATTGATGGAGTTAATGACCTACCCCTTTGAGGAAGTCAATAGTTTGCTGGAAATCGGCGCGGGAGATGGTGGTTTTGGTCTTCTTACCCAACTCTATTTTGAAATTGATCAGCTCTACTTAAACGAGGTAAACCCAAAACGCATACTCAGTATGGAGCGTCAAGCGCAACTCTTACCCAAAGGCGTACCACAGCCGACCATCATTCAGGGTAGTGCGGAGCGTATTGGTTTGGCTGATCAAATGGTAGAGGCGGTCTTGATTCGAAACTCATTGCACCATTTTGACGATCCAGAACAAATGTTGGGAGATATCAAAGCCCATCTTTTGCCGGGAGGAAAACTGTATCTTTTTGAAGAAATCCGCGATCCTGTATTTGGGCATCAACACTGCGAAAAAGCCATGACGCAGGATGAAATTCATTTTCTCCTCCAGATCGAAGGCTATCGCTTGGTGCAGGATTATCCGGTGGTATCTGATTGGAAAAGAATTATGGTTTTTGAACCAGAAGGTTTGGAAAACTAGATTCATACCTCTTCTTCCCAATATTGATCCAAGTTCGAGATTCGACCTTGCCAAAAACGTTGTAGGAAATAGAACTGTATTACCATTAATCCCAACATGCCTGCAGACAGCAGATATCTTTTACCACTCCACTCCACGCCATAGAAAAAAAACAGGAAAAGGCTTGCCATAGCCAGCAATCGGCTACTGAAATTGAAGCGAATGAACTGTTGCAGTTCGCTGCGATAAGATGTCAAGGAAATCGCCAGGCTCTCATTAGCCTTCGACTTTCCCATCAAACGAATCCCCATCAAATGGTGTGCTAGCAGGAGCAGAAAGGCTAGCCCTAACAGCCCATTCAACCACCATGGCTTCTGATGCCCGTCAAAAGCATCGTAAAAGAGCAATAAGAATAAAGACCAAGCAACTGACTCCATGATCAAGACTTTACGGGATCGTACCAAGCCTGGGTGTTTTCCAGTCTTCACCAAATCTTTCATCTGTTCCAAGGATAGGTTAGGTACAGCCTGGTTTTGCCAATTAGATTTTAACTTATCTAAATCCATTATGCTTTACTTAAAAGAGCTTTTAATTTAGTTTTTATTCGATGTAGTCGGGCTCCTACGTTGGAAGAAGTGATCCCGATTATCTGCGCAATCTGTTCGTATGTCATATCATCCAGGTACAGGGACAGAATAGCTCTATCTACTTCTTTGAGCTTTTTCATGGCTTTCAGCATTTGTGCTAGCTGTTCATCGCCTTCCTCATTGACAGTCATTTTCCGTTGTGGTAATTCAGCTGAAAACAGTAGCATCGGTTCGTTCCTTCGGAAAGTGGCTAAAGCCGTGTTCAGAGCAATTCGATAAATCCAAGTGCTAATTTTCGACTTGCCCTGAAAGGAAGGATAGGCCTTCCATAAATGGTAGAGGATCTCTTGAAACAGATCTTCACGATCTGCCTCCGTATCACGATACAAGCGACATGTTTTGTGCAATATCGCTTGGTGGCGGTCCAATATTTTTAGGAACTCTTCTTCCATTAATCCTCCTTTTCAAAACTAAAATTTCGGCCACGGCCCTCTGCCTTTAAGCCCACTACTTGATGCTTTGCCGCTACCTCAAAGCTAAAGGATATGCCCACCTTATTCCCATAAAACCTATGCTCCTCCAATGGTGATAATAGGAAGGGGGGACGCCCTTGTAATTGTGCAAATAATTGCTCTTCCTGTACAAAAATCCGTAATCTTTGCCCATCTGGTGTAGAAACAAAGTTTCCGATGTAACTATCCAATGACAAGTTAGGGGATCCAGTGGAAGTGGGTGATTTTGGTAATTCAAAGGAGCGTCCCAAAGCGATGGCCTCCACGTTCTGCCAAATCATATCCATAGGTAGACCGGATACATTGGATAGGATGATAATACTAAGCCTCTCCTCAGGGTAAATGGCTGACATAGCTGAGCAGCCATAGGTGCCTCCACCATGGAAGTAGGCCACGGGCCGATTCTTCTCTTCCCGCCGGATAAACCAACCCCACCCATACTGTGCGCCGTGATGGCCTTTAGCCACATAATTGTTCTTTGGGCGGACAGCTTCCGCTAGAAATCCGGGGTTCTGCAATTCTTGTAAAATATACTGATTCCATTGGTTAAGATCAGCCGCATTAGAATACATATCCCCACCTCCTTTCAATCCTGAAAAGTCCCGATATGGTGCGGAAATCAAGCGTTCATCAGGCAACAAATGATAGCCACTAACCAGTCGTGGTATGACAGTCTGGTTATTATCGAAGCCCGTGTGTTCTAAGCCCAAAGCTTGTCCAATCTTCTGGCTCCATAGACGGGATAGGGGAAGCTGATACACCTTTTCAAGCACCGTAGCTAGTAAAAAATAGGCGGGGCTGCTGTATAAATAGTCTTCTCCGGGTGTAAACTTAAGTTTCATCTTTCTAATAGCTTCCAAAATACTACGAGTAGTGAGGGTGAGGCGAGAGCGTACCGGCCAATAATCCACCATACCATTGTGATGTGGGACCCCGGAAGTGTGTGTTAAGAGTTGCTGAATACTAATCTCATCCCATTCATCTCCGCTTAATTCGGGTAAGAATGTCGTAAGCCTATCTTGAAGATTCATTTTACCCTCATCTATCGCCAAACCAATTAACAAAGCAGTAAAGGATTTGGAAATAGAGGCGATCTGGAATCGGTGATCTACCTCCATCTTTACGCCCAGTTCTTGAGAGGCCAAGCCGAAAGCCTGATGAAAAAGCACCCTTCCCCCCCTGTTCACCAAGCATACACCTTGAAAACCAAGTCTGTCTTGTTCAATTTCCAGGTAGGTTCTAAGCAGCTCCGGCATCTGTAGAGGAGAAGTCTGTCCGTGGCTAAGGGTAGAAGATAGTGCCCAAATTATCGTTAAGATTATCGTATGCTTCATTTTAGATTTTGGCCCTATCAGTTGCAACTTCTTCCCATTTATTACAAACCCGGTCCATTTTTTTGAAAAATTTCTAGGATCGGCTGCCAGGATAGCAAAAATCTATCGCCATATCCATTCAAGATTTCTGAGCTCATGACAACATCCCTTTAACAGAAGTTAATCTTTCATTAATGCACAATATGAACTGGAACAAGCCCTAAAAAACACCTATTTTACAATAAAGGCGAAAACAATCAATCTACATCTACATATGAAAAACGCACTGTTAATCTGCCTCCTTTTAGCGGGGCTAGGTACCTCCTGTACCATTGAAGATCGGCTGGAACGAAGAGAAGACCGTTTACTCGGAACCTGGTACTTTGATCGAGCCTTTTACAGAGAAGATGGCGCCCTCTTCCGCGACAATATTATCGACGAGTTTGAAGGGGACTACATTACCTTTTTTGATGACTACACGGCATTATACGAGGATTATTCCCTCAACGCTGCCTTTGATGGCCAATGGGAAATATTCGCTGATCGCGCCTTCTTTGATGGTGATGACGATGTGGAGTTCTTCCTGGACATGAGCTTCTACGATTACGTGAACAATGAAGACTTTGCCTACTATTCTCGCGTCACCCGCCACACGCGCAATCGGCTTAACATTAGAGTAAACCTGAGAAATGGTTTCTACACCTTCAAGTTGAGACGATAAGGGAGCGGATGGACTAGTCCTTGGTACGATTTCCTTTTTCAGGAATGTCGCTCTAGGAACAAATCCCTGCCAAAAGGACGCAGAAGGCTTTCAAAACCTAAATTGCTTTGTACATTGCTTTTAGTATGAAAGCCTTCTATTTCCCATTCTTATTACTTTTCAGCCTACTGCCCCAAGCAGGTCAAGCGCAGTTCCATACCAATAGTGATGCTAGTAAACTCTCCAACAACTGCTTTGAGCTTACGCCAGATGCTTTTGAGCAGAAAGGCACGCTTTGGACCTTAGAAACCATCGATTTTAACCAGCCTTTTGACACCCTTGTCTGGATTATGCCTGGCGAGGTAGATGAAGGCGGGGAGGGTATGGTTTTTGCCTTTCATACCGGCATCATTTCTTTGGGTAGTTATGATGGACATATGGCCTACGAGGGCTTACCCTCTATTCTAGGTATAGAAATCGACACCCATCAAAATCCAGAGCATGGAGACCCTGGATATGATCACATTGCACTGACCAAGAACGGTGGAATCAACCATCAAAGCAGTGACAACTTGGTTGGGCCCGTTCCCTTAACTCCTACCAGAGAAAATGTAGAAGATGGCAATTTCCATAGTCTCCGCATTCGATGGCGCCCTCCCAACAGTCTTAGTGTTTATTGGGACTGCAACCTATTAATCAGCTATTCGGGTCAGATCGTAAATGACGTATTTGATGGAAATTCTATTGTTCGCTGGGGGATGACGGCGGGCACAAGTCCCACAGCTAAAAATAGACAAGTAATCTGCTTGAGTGGGCAACCCCTGGATGAACTTACGGATCAAACGATTTGCCCAGGGGGACAAATTCAACTCAGTACTAGTTTCCCAGCTGAAGTCTATCGCTGGAGCCCTTCGGCAGGTCTCGATCGTGATGATATTCGCGATCCCATTGCTGAGCCTGATACTACCACTACCTACTACTTGCAAGCAACGGATGAGTGTGGACAGCATTTTGCCGATACGGTAACCGTTTTCGTCGAAGGGACTCCGATTGATCTGGACCTACCTACGGATACCATCATATGTGACGCCTCCAACCATATCATCGATGCTAGCACACCCGGTGCTTCCTACCTATGGTCTGATGGCTCAACGGCTAGTCAGCTAAACGTTACCGTTGATGGAAACTATACTTTACGGATCCAAACCCCCACTTGCGAAGCTTTCTATAGCCAGCAAGTAACCTTTGGTAGTATCCCCACACCTAATATCCCTAGCGATACCTTGATCTGCGAGAGTAATAATCCTATGCTGGATGCTTCTGTCCCGCTCGGAGTCTATCTTTGGGACGATGGCAGTACGAGCCCCACTTTTCCCCTAAGTTCTTCCGGCACTTATAGTGTTACCGTTTCTAACGCCTGTGGAAATAGTACAGCTACTTCTACGGTAGAACTGCAATCCTGTGATTTATTGTACATACCTACCGCATTTTCTCCAAATGGTGATGGTGTAAATGATCAATTCCTTTTGCAATCCCCGATCCCCCTTCAAATTGAACAATTCCAGATATTCGATCGCTGGGGTAATCAGGTGTTTAGCAGAAGTGGAGCTACCATGCTAGAGGATACCCAAGCCTGGGACGGAACCTTTCGAGGTCAACCCTTGCCCGTGGGTCCTTATATCTACTTTTTGAAGCTGGTAAAAATCGATGGTACGTCAGAAATAAGATCCGGAGAAATCAACATTATTCGGTAATTGACTATATTTAAGTATCTTTTAGTGCCTTGACAACGTATTAATAGGTAAGCGCTAAGTTTATTTTACTGAATTTGTGTACGCTCATGGTCACCAATTCTCTCCGACTATCCCCCGCCAAAATACTCATGTCAGGCCTTGTTTAACGGACATGAGAACAACTTGGCCCGCTTGTAAAGAAAGAGATGCTACCTAAGATTTAAGCCCTAATTCTTATATTACTTTTGGCCCGCTCACGCTGTGAGTTCTGAGCAATGTTAGCATGAAAACGCTTATAAACAAAATTATACATTTCGGTATAGAGGATGATACGCCTTTGGATGAACGAATAAAGCTCAAGGGAATCAATTCCATCAGTCTGGTTTTGAGCCCTGCTTTGCTACTAGTCGTGCTTCTTGAGATGGTTAATCCAAATGGAAGTCTCGCTTTTGTTGGCGTGATTGGAAGCTATCTCGCTATTATAGCTGTTATACTGTATCTGAATATTAAGCATCAATTCCAAGGATCTTATAACCTAATTCTCTTTGTAGCTCCGTTCGGTGTTTTTGCCGAGATTATCTTGTTCGGTAACTCTATGCGCGCCGACACCGTCTTCATGATTTTGTTCGTCGCCGGCATTTTCATACGACCATCTACTAGAACCTTAATTTCAGCCTACACACTTTATGCTATATTATTGATTACCGCTCAGGTCTATCTATATCAAAATCCGTCAATCATTGAATCTCAGCCTTATGTGATAACTGAATACATGGCTGTGATTCTCACACTCTTAACGATCATTTTGATCATGAAGAATTACGAGACGGAAAAATCGCTTGAGCAGCAAAAAATGAAGACGCTATTGGCGGAACTAGCGGAAAAAAACAAAGAATTGGTTAAGGTCAATCGAGATTTAGAAGATTTCACTTTTGCCACTTCTCATGACCTCAAGACGCCGATCCGGCTCTTGGTTAGTTTTAGCGACCTACTACGTAGAAAGAAGGAATTGAAGGAAGATAAGGAGACGCAGGAGTATCTGGAGTTCATCAATGAGAACAGCAGGCATATGTATCAACTGATTGACAATCTGCTTTCCTATGCGCGCGTGAAAGATCAACCTCCCAAAAAAGAATGGGTGGATTTGCAAGCACTAATCGAAGAGATTGTGGAGGTTCTGCAAAGGGCCGTCCCGGCACTAGAAGTAGAAATCCCGCAAAAGTTGCCTCGAATTTTATCGCACTATGACACGCTGCGTCTGCTATTTCATAACCTACTGGAAAATGGCATAAAGTATAATACCAGCGACATCGTACAGATCGGCATTGTCTACAAATATGAGCGAGGGCAAATCTGCTTTAGAGTTACGGATAATGGCATCGGAATAGATAGCACTTACAATGAATATATCTTCAAGATGTTTAAGCGCCTACACAATAGTAGCTCCTTTCCTGGGACAGGCATTGGCTTATCTACTTGCAAGCGAATTCTGGAAGGTTGGAATGGCCAGATCAGTTTTGAATCACATATAGGCATCGGGACTACCTTTATTTTGGAATGGCCCGTAAAACAAAAAGACTACCTACCTGCTTCCCCGCCCAAAGTAGCTCAAACTACTCGGTAGAAATACTAATGGACTAAAAATGTAAGCTAAATCACGCAAAAGTTTTAGGGTATGTCAAACAAAATTGCCATCATTAAGGTCAAAACACTTAAGCCATGGAAATTTCACCCTACCCTACTGACTTACACTGGTCAAGCTCACGTAAACTGGGCTTCAGATTTTTATTTCTCTACTTCTTCCTGTATCTATTTCCCTTTCCTCTTGGCAATCTACCGTGGATAGATATAACCGCTACGTGGGTTCAGAATGGTTGGAACCTGCTAGTTCCATGGGTAGGAAAGACGTTACTGGGGATCGAGGAACCCATCAATACCGTTTTTAACGGAAGTGGTGATCGGACCTTTGACTACGTCCAAGTTTTCACTTTCTTTTTCTTGGCCCTGATCGGAAGTACGATTTGGACTTTGGCAGATCGTCGCCGGATCAATTACGAAAGACTCAATCAAACCCTCTGGATTTATGTACGCTATGGTCTGGCTATTTCAGTGATGGGTTATGGTTTTGCAAAAATATTCAAGACTCAATTTCCAGAACCTGGCTTCTTCCGCCTGCTAGAATCCTATGGCGATTCCTCTCCGATGGGCCTGGCTTGGACTTTTATGGGGTATTCAAAAGCTTACAATTACTTCACGGGGATAGCTGAGTTACTAGCCGGCTTGATGCTCTTTCGTAAGACCTCCAGCTTGGGGGCACTGATTACTATTGCCGTGATGACTAATGTTGTCATGATGAATTTCAGCTTTGATATCCCCGTCAAATTGTATTCCGCTCACTTACTCCTAATGGCCATTTATGTACTTAGTCCAGATTTCCAGCGAATCTGGAATTTCTTTACGCATCGTGAGGTCAACATTCCCGAAAGACAATTCTTGATCTGGCCTGAAAAATATAATACAGCGCGGCTAGTGATTAAGACTTTGTTTATTGGATACGTATTCTATAGTTCTATTGACCAAGGCTTAGAAATTCAAAAGCAATGGGGTGATAAAGCACCGAAGCCAGATATGTACGGACTCTATCAGGTTGAGCATTTTGTCCTAAACGGGGACACCTTACCATCACTAACTTCCGATACCATTAGATGGCAGCACCTGGTGATCCAATGGGAAGGTCGGACTCATATCCAGATGATGAATAATAAGTTCAGCCACTACAGCTTAGAAAAAGATAGCTCCGAACAGAAACTCACCATCTACTCTAGACGAGACACCGTCAACAAACACTATTTTACTTATGATTTTGTAGAAGGCGAAAGTCTTGATCTACAGGGGACCTGGGGTAAGGATACTATATCCGTAGAAATGAGCCGACGAACGAAGGATGATTTCTTGTTGCTTAATCGGGGATTTAATTGGATTAACGAGTATCCATTCAATCGATAGTCGTCAGAGGGCGCGTCCAATGGGTCCCCCTCTCATCAAATAATCGATAGGTTACTGAACTATTCGGGTTCAATTTGCTGTTGTTGCTTTGGACTGCCCTTCAATTAATCTTTGGTTTAAACGAAGCTTTTCCGATGCATGAACTACAGATTATCCCAGCTGATACAGCCGACTGCAGCACGCTAACTGAAATCAGCAAAGCAGCTAAAGCCTATTGGGGCTATGCACAAGAATGGCTAGATCTCTGGGAAGATGATCTCACCATCACCCCTGAACACTTGGAAAAAGATAGAATTTATAAATTGGTGAAATTGGAAGAAATTCTAGGCTTCTGTGTCATTTCAGACCACGAAGGCGTGCTAGAAATAGAACATCTTTGGATACGCCCGACTCATATTGGGAAGGGACTTGGGAAGCTCCTATTACAAAAGGTGCTGGACGAGCTTATCACCAAAAGCCACGTGGCATTATCAGTAGTAGCTGACCCTAATGCCACGGGCTTCTATGAGAAATTTGGGTTAAAAACAGTAGAATATATTCCTAGTCAACCCGAAGGTCGTAAACTGCCCCTTATGCGATTGCCGCTAAACTAGTGGCTAGCTCTAGTAATTCTGCCTGGGTGGTGACAGTCTTATCTTTGTTGTACCATTTCTGCAGGGTCACTGAGAATTCGGAATAAGGGGGTGGGTTGGGGTCCGCCTTATAGGCATTCACTAATTCCTGAGCGGGTGCAGGTCTAGCCCCCCAGGTCGTGACAACTTCCAAGGTTTGCTTATCCAACACAATAAGTTTGGGTATGGCTCGGCTTCCATTCGTGAGAAACTCATCTATCAAGTCTGGCAATTCATCACGAAGAACCAAGGACATTTCCGTATTGGGTAGTTCTTGGACGATAGCATCGAAAATCGGTACGATCTGAGCTGCGTCTCCACACCAAGCCTCCGTTATCACCAACCAGATATATTGGCCAGGCAAAGCAGCAAAGGCTTCAATCAAAGCAGGTTGGATATTGGCTTTCTTACCCAAGCGCTTCATGCGCTGTAAGTTCATTTTGGTATAATGTACCATTGACTCACTTTGGTTTGGGCCAGTTGTTTTACCCGCTTCTACCAATTCTTGCATCAATTCATAGTAGGTAGCATAACTCATTCCTTCTGCTAAGCTGCGCTGCAATAAAGCTTTCATTACTTCTCCTTTGTGTTGATCTTGTATTACCCCTACTACCGTAGTGGTAGCCACAAGTTTTGTTAGTATATATATTTGTTGAGAAAGGGTTTTAACAATCATTGCTAATTGCACGCCCTGAATATAAAACCATTGGTGATACAGGATGGTTGAGGAAGCCAAAACCAAGTGTCGCAGGGTGGACAAGTAGTCAGGCGGGAATATGGTCTGGTTTCCCCGCTCATTTGAAAACCTTATTTCTCTTCCCTTGTTGAGACATCCAAAGTTTACCTACTGGAACAAAAAAAGATACTGACTTTATAACCGTATGAAGAAGATAGGAATTGTAGGTGCTGGAGTGGCTGGCTTAGCAGCCTCCGTCAGAATGGCAAGCCGTGGCTATCAGGTAGAAGTTTTTGAAGCAAATGCCTACCCGGGTGGAAAATTATCTCAGTTTGAGTTAGATGGCTTCCGTTTTGATGCCGGACCTTCCCTTTTCACCATGCCACAATATGTACTGGATGTTTTCCAAGCGGCAGGCATCGATCCTGCCGGGAGATTTGAATATGATCGCTTGGATACGGTATGCAATTACTTCTGGGAAGATGGCACTCGTTTATCTGCCTTTGCCGACGAAGAAGCTTTTGCGGCAGAAGTTGAAGACAAGCTTGGGGTCCCCGCTCAAAAAATTAAGCAGGTACTGGCAGATAGTGAAAGAAAATATAAACTCACTGGACAGACTTTTCTGGAAAAATCCTTACACAAACTCTCCACTTGGACCAATTGGCCGATTGTAAAATCAATGCTGCTCATTCCCACTTTCGATCTATTCACCAATATGAATTCGGTAAATGAGCGCCTCCTAAAACACCCAAAACTCGTTCAATTGTTCAATCGGTTTGCTACCTACAATGGCTCTAACCCCTACAAAGCACCTGGCCTGCTGACCATCATCCCTTATTTTGAACATCGGATTGGCGCATTTTTACCGAAAGGTGGGATGCACGATATCACCCAAGCACTCTATCGATTGGCGCAGGATAAAGGGGTCCAATTCCATTTCGATAGCCCAGTAGAAGAAATCCTGGTAGAAGGAGGTACTGCCAGTGGGTTAAGGGTGGCTGGAAAGGATCATAGTTTTGATCGCATCATCAGCAACATGGATGCCTTTTTCACCTACGAAAAGTTGCTGCCCAAAGCTCGGCATCCCAAACGAATCCTACGACAAGAAAAATCTACCTCCGCCCTGATATTTTACTGGGGAATCAAAAAGCAGTTTCCGGAGTTGGATTTGCACAATATCTTATTTAGTGAGGATTATCAACGGGAATTTGAGCATTTGGCCAATGGAAAGGTGTATGAAGATCCAACCATTTACATCAACATAACCCAAAAGTACTGCGCTGAAGATGCCCCAGCTGGCATGGAAAATTGGTTTGTCATGGTCAATGCTCCCTATGACTCTGGGCAAGACTGGGAAAAAATTATCAGCAGAACGCGAAAGCAGGTGCTACAAAAGACGAGTCGAATTTTAGGAACAGACATTGAGTCTCTCATTGCCTGCGAGGAAACCTTACAACCGCTTACCATCCAAAGCAAGACGGCTTCGCATCTAGGAGCACTGTACGGTACCAGTTCCAACAACAAGATGGCTGCCTTTTTGCGTCACCCCAATTTCTCCCGACGCATAAAAGATCTCTATTTTTGTGGAGGAAGTGTGCATCCTGGTGGCGGGATTCCACTCTGCCTACTAAGTGCTAAGATTGTGGATGATGTCATGCATGCGGGATGATGGAGAATGGAGAATTTAGCCTTGTACATTACTCACTATAAACTATTCATTGTACACTGTTCATTATAAATTCAACATTTCCAAAAGATCCTTGTTACGTATTCAACAACAAAAAACATCAAGAAATGACTGTACTATTTTATACTGCCGTAACGCTTGCGACGGTGCTAGCTATGGAGTTTGTGGCGTGGTTCGCACACAAGTACGTGATGCATGGCTGGCTTTGGAATTGGCACGAAGATCACCACCGGCCGAAGCATCAGAAGGAAGGTTTTTTTGAGAAAAATGATTTATTCTTTTTGGTATTTGCCATCCCTAGTGCAACTGCCTATATATTGGGATCAGCTACTCCTCATTTTTGGTTGTTCTTCGTGGGTATTGGAATATCCATTTACGGCTTGATTTACTTCTTGATCCACGATGTCTATATCCACCAAAGATTTAAGTGGTTTCGTCAATTGGACACGCGTTATTCCAGAGCCATACTGCGGGCTCACGGCTCCCATCACGCCAAGCATACCAAAGAAGACTGTGAATCATTTGGTCTTTTGGTTGTCAACCCTAAATACTTCCAGAAAAGAAGCAGTTGGAAAAAGTCTGAAACAGCTTCCCACGCTTCTTAGGAGGCCTAACAGATTAGAGCTGATAGGCGGGGTTCTTAGGATCATTCATCAAATTCTTGGCCATGCGCTGAAGTACCGCAGGTACAATCAGGCGATGTAGGGGCTTGACCGGCGCAAAGTACCATCTTCCGAGCCAGCCGTTGAAGACCACTGCTGTAGCCAACTTCATTTCGAAGAATCCTTCTTTGCTGGTTCCGATAAAAGACAACCAGAAGTCCAAGTGCTTATCCGATTCCCCCACCATTAGCTCGTCCGCTCCCCTACCCAGCACCTTGAAGAAGCCAATGGATTGGCCTTCCTGTCCTGCAAAATCTGCCAGCTCTTGAGCCATGTCTATTCCCTTGGCCGTCTTCAGACCGATGAGGCCCACCACTGCTTCTCTAATCCCCAACAAGACTTTCGTCCAGGTCGGGATACTATCAAAAAACAACTTCATCATACCCACGGGACCAATCTTATACTCCAGCGGTACTTGGATGGCAAAGGCATCCTCATAATGAAGAGCCTGCGGTAATTGTCCGATAAGTTCATCGGCTGTAATGGCACATTCGTAGGGTTTCATATTTTTGATTTAACATACAATACTGTACGGTATGTACTATACTAACGCAGGTCGATTAATTTTGTTGAGAGCAACCCTCTCCTTTTTTATTCCGATCATCATTTACTATTTTGGCTATTTCAATTATCAATAGAAAAACCTACCAGGATGGATCATGCCCAAAGCCCTCTTAAGGGCTTTACTCCTTTAGATCTTACCAGTTTAGTTCAGACGCATTTTGGAATAGAAGGAAGCCTGTCTCTCCTCCCCGGAGAACTAGACATCAATGCCATTTTGACTTCCAATACTGGCGAAAAGTACATGCTGAAGGTTGCTCACCAGGATGCAGATCAGGCCAACATAGAAATGCAGAATGCCTTAATGCAGCATCTGGAAGAGAAAGCAATTGCCTTAGCGTTACCACAGGTAAAACAGGCCGTGAATGGCTCTTCTTTGGTCAGGGTAAAGGATGACCAAGGTATTGAACGCATTATGCGACTATTGTCCTTTGTAGAAGGACAGCTATGGGCTGGCACCAATCCTCAAAATGCGGAGCTTCTGCATAGTCTTGGACAAGCTGTCGGGAGTTTGTGTCAGGGTATGCTGGATTTCGATCACCCAGCAGCCCATAGACAATTTAAGTGGAATCTTTCGGATGGGCTGTGGATTAAGGAACAGCTGGATTTGATCACCGATGAGGAGCAGCAATCGATGCTACTGTATGTGATTAATCTGGTGGAAAAAGAGGTCAATCCGCGCAAGGATAAAGTACGCAAAAGCGTCATCTATAATGATGCTAATGACTATAACATAATTGTCAGTGAAGATCCAGCTAATAGGAAAGTGCAGGGATTGATTGACTTCGGTGATGTCGTGTACAGTGAGACCGTAAATGACATTGCGATTGCAGCAGCCTACGCCTGTATGGACAAGGCTGATCCCTTAACAGCCGCTGCTCAGTTGGTCCGAGGCTTTCATGAGGTGATGCCGCTCCAGGATGATGAATTGGCTATGATTTTCCCTCTGATGTTGCTACGCTTAGCAGTCAGTGTGACCAACTCGGCTCATAATCGCAAAGCAGAACCAGACAATACCTACCTATTAATCAGCGAAAAACCAGCCTGGGCATTACTCGATCAACTCACCAAAGTCGCTCCCGAATTGGCCTATTTTACGTTCCGCCAATACTGCGGCCAGGAAGCTTGCCCAAAAAGATCGCTCTTTGATCAATGGCTACAAGACAATAGGGAATCCTTTGGTAAAGTAGTCGATGCAGATTGGGATAATGAGGCGACGGTCTTTGACCTTAGCATCGGTAGTCTAGACTTAGGCAATAATGCTAATTTTGATACCATTCAAGCTTTCGAGCTGGTCATTGATCAATACCTACAAACCGAAAAAGCTAAGATCGGAATGGGGGGCTATGGTGAAGTGCGCCCCTTTTACTCCACGGATGCCTACCTACAAATGGGCAACAATGGCCCCAGATGGCGAACCGTACATTTGGGCCTAGATATTTGGATGCCCGCGGAAAGCTTAGTCTTTGCTCCTTTAAACGGCCTTGTTCACAGCATTCAAAACAATCGTGGAAAACGTGACTATGGCCCGACTGTCATTCTGGAGCACCAGGTCAGTGAAACGCTAACCTTCTATACCCTTTACGGACATCTTAGTCAACGATCTCTCATTCACCTGTATCCTGGCCAGGAAATCGAAAAGGGGGAGATCATTGCCACCATTGGGCACTCCCGTGAAAATGGCAGCTGGCCACCGCATTTACATTTCCAAGTAATGTTGGACCTAATGGGCTGGAGAGGTGATTTCCCAGGTGTTGCTTTCCCGGAGGATCGAGATATTTGGTTAAGTCTCTGCCCCAATCCGGCAGACTTAGTCGGAGGTATCCCGGCTATCCCATCTAAGGAAACCTCTAGAAGCAAGGATATCCTAGAGGCTCGCAAAAAGAATTTGGGAAAAAGCCTGAGTGTTTCCTACCAAGAGCCACTACACATCCAGAGAGGCTATATGCAATATCTGTATGATGCCAATGGTAGAAGATTTTTGGATACCGTCAATAATGTGCCACACGTGGGCCATCAGCACCCAAGGGTCGTCAAGGCCGCGCAAAGGCAATTGGGCGTACTCAACACCAATACACGCTACCTACACGATAATATCGTACAATACGCCGAGGAGTTATTAGCCACCTTTCCGCCAGAACTGAGTGTTTGCTACTTTCTTAATTCTGGCAGTGAAGCCAATGAGCTAGCCATTCGCATGGCAAAAACCTATAGTGGGCAGCAGGATATAATTGCCATGGAGGCTGGATATCATGGCAATACGGGTGCTTGTGTAGATGTGAGTTCCTATAAGTTTGATGGTAAAGGAGGGCGAGGAGCACCTGCCACTACGCACGTGACTAGCATGCCGGATACCTATCGAGGCGAATTTAAAGGAAAGGATGCTGGAATACAATATGCAAAGCATATCGAAGCGCTCATTGGCAGTGTACAGCAACAAGGTAAGGGTATCGCAGGCTTTATCTGTGAAAGTATCCTTAGTTGTGGTGGTCAAATCGTCCTCCCCAATGGCTTCCTAAAGGCCGCTTATTCGGCAGTAAGATCAGCCGGAGGGCTCTGTATTGCGGATGAGGTTCAAGTGGGTTTTGGGCGAGTCGGGGCACACTTCTGGGGCTTTGAATTGCAGGGCGTGATTCCGGATATTGTTACGATGGGGAAACCGATTGGGAATGGTCATCCATTGGCAGCTGTGGTCACTACACCTGCTGTTGCTGAAGCCTTTACCAATGGGATGGAATACTTTAACACTTTTGGTGGAAATCCAGTTTCCTGCGCTATCGGTAGAACGGTATTGCAGATCGTACAGGAAGAAAAATTACAAGCTCATGCTCAATCCGTTGGTCAATACCTCTTGACAGGACTTCAGTCCCTGCAAAAGCAATTCCCGATCATTGGTGACGTCCGGGGACATGGTTTATTCCTAGGTTTTGAGCTTGTACAGGATGAACAGCTAAGGCCGGCGGCAAGTCAAGCCAGTTACTTGGCCAACCGTATGCGTCAAGGAGCTGTCCTTATGAGTACGGATGGTCCTTTGCATAATGTGTTAAAGATCAAGCCCCCGATGTGCTTCACACAGGCGAATGCCGATTTCTTTTTGGAAGGGCTCGAAAAAGTATTTAAAGAGGACTTTATGCAAATCTAAGGCCCCTCTTAATCACTGGCTATAGGAAAATAGATGGGATTGCGTTCATTGTAAAGCGCTATAAACTGATGAATTTTATCCTTCCATTTCCCCTTAGTGTCCAGGTAATCTTGAAACAGGTCTCGATCTCGTTCTAGGATGTCTTCCATGTTTCTTCTATTGAAGAATAGCTTGCGATTGTACTCAAAGTCAATGATGAATGATTTTGCCGTCTCATTTCTAGGGGGAAAAGGGAAAGCAAGGGAGGCAAATGTCCGTTCAATATTAGTCACCGGTCTTACTTCCGTAAACATGCAGATGGCCCCAATGGTCCTGATCTCAGCATGATCCCTGGTGTATATGATGTTGTCTTGACAATACCCAAAGACTTTGGAAGACTTCATGCGTTGAACCTCACCATAATGGTTGTAGTAACTTACATAAGATTGAGATAAGATATCTTCAAAGAAATATGGGTCATTAGGATCCGCTAGAGAAATGATCTGCGCTCTACTGATTGGCGCATTATTCTTCCAATCTTTGAAGTGCAAATACAAACCCTCTTCGAATTGGAGCTTCTCCTGATTTGCTATCACCTGATAGGCGGCTTGGGCCGAGACCTGAATAACATAGATGGAGAGGAAGATACAAATCAGCAATTTTCTCATAGTATTCCAGTTTAATAGATTTGGGCGCCTGTAGCCCAAATAAATTGGATCTTTTTGCTAGCTGACCGATGGATGGGAATAGGTCGGTGAATGGTAGGGAGTCACAATAACTCCTCTTATTGTACGCCACTAAAGCGTAGGAGTTGCTTATGTCTTGAAGAAATTTCATGATTCGATTCCCTACAGGTCAAGTTTACCGATTTGCCTTGAGCTATCGCCCCTTTGCCACTGTCTCTGCCCGAGGATCAGCTCCTAGGAGGTATTGATCCTTCTCTCGAATGATCGCACCTACGCCGGCAGCGATGCCCCACTTTTCTTTAATTTTGATGGTGTAGCCCAGCGCTTGTAAACCCTCAATCGTCTCTTTGGGCATATTCTCCTCCACCTCTAGTGTCGCTGACTGCAGCTTGTGCGGAGCAAAGGAATCCGGGAATCCCAGTGTTCTGAATCGAGGGCGTTGAATAGCAGATTGGATATCATCTCCAAAAACAAAATGATGAAGCAAGACTTGCAAGATGGCTTGCAATTGATTATCTCCCCCTGGGGTATTAATGGCCATATAGAAGCTACTATCCTGTTCGATCATAACGGCCTGCGGCGTGACGCGAGGGCGCTTACCAGCCTGCAAGGCGGCCGGATGTCCTTCCTGTAAACGGAACTGGTTCATTCGATTGCCGAGGGTGATGTCCCAGTCAGGCACCATGGGTGTCATAGGAAAGTCGCTAGGCGTGATGGCTATGATATTCCCTAGGCTATCTGCTACGATAATTTGGCTGGTATCATCTCCAATGATACGCGACTCTGATGTCCCTTGCGGAGGTGCCTCCAGTTCAAAAGGTTCGTAAGCGGGGATCTGACTAGGTGGGGGAAATTGTAGATAAGCTTCCTGAGTCAGAAGAGCTACTCTTTGCTTTCCGTAGGTTTGGGAAGTCAATTCCCCGATCGGTACTTGGACAAAGCGACTATCTCCGATGTACGCTTCCCGATCTGACATGGCCAACTCGATCGCTTGCACCAAATAATGAATATAGGAGGCTGAGTTTTGCCCCATGGACTGAAGATCAAGTTGATCGAGAATGGAAAGAGTCATCGGTAAAGCGATACCTTGACTCCAAGTACCATTCACGTGAAGTCGCAGATTCTTGTAGCTCCCTTGAATGGGAACTTCCCAGTCTCCTTCGTAATTAGAAAGATCTGAAGCCTGAAAAAGTCCACCTTTTTTTTGATGATGAGCTAGGATGGCTTCGGCTAATTCCCCTTCATAAAAACTGGCTCTTACCGCTCGTAAGGCTTCTTTTCTAGTCTTACCGCTGGAAAGGGACGCCTGTTCTATAGACGCAAGATAACTCAGCGTTCGGGCGAGGTCAGGCCTTTGGAAGCGTTCCCCTTGATGAATGGGCTTCCAAGGGGTACCACCCAAATAGACCCTCGAATTGTAGGGCATCAAGAAACTGTAGCCTAAGCGCTCCATGGCACTGAGGTTTAGATTGTACCGCATCACATGATGTACGGGAAAACCTGCTATGGCCCGATCAATAGCTGGCTGGGCTAGTTCTGCAAAGGATCGTGTACCAAAACGCTCCATCACCGCTATCATCACATCTGGCCCTGCAGGGATCAATTGCGCACTGATATCCATCTTTGGAATAGTCTCATGTCCTTTGCCCTTAAAGTAGTCAATACTGGCTGCCTGCGGAGCCGTTCCAACACCAATATATCCTTGAATGGTATCTAGAATCTCTGACCTAAGCATCAAGGGGGCAATACCGGGAAACGCAGAAGCTTCCCCATGCGTAACATACAACATCAGGAGGCCAGCAAACGCGGCATCATAGGCATTCCCGCCTGATTCCAGTACTTCTAATGCCACCTCTGTAGCCCACGGAGTTCCGGCCACTACACCATGCGTTTGCGCAGCCAGTAGTGCCTTTTCCTGCCCCCAGGGATCCTCAAAAGGCATTAAGTCGCTCGGGCCCTTTGGTAATACTAAAAAGACTAGCACGAGGAGGATCAGTAGACCGAGAAGCCCCAAGAAGAAAAGTCTCAAAAATTTAAGCATAGTTGGTGTTATTGATGGCTCACTTCAACTAGGCAAAAATTAAGAAAAAGACTCGATAATATGTCGACCAAAGGAATCAATTAATGCTTCTCGTTCCGGATGGGACAGCCTTTTGCTTCCGTATCCCACAAAAGGTGGCAACTTTACCACTCGAAGCATTTGAAAAACTCCAACATCCAAATGGAACAATACCTGATCCATTGAACCCTTCCGTTCGGTGGTCCAAGCCATTTCAGGTGCGCCGGTGGTGAAAGACAGCATATACTTTTTTCCTTCTAAGGCAAATCTTCCGGCATAAGCAAAGCCCACGGAAAAAACATGATCAAAATAACTCTTCAAAATCGCAGGAACGGAATACCACCATAATGGAAATTGAAAGACGATGGCGTCCGCCCATTCCAAGGCCTCCTGCTCCTGTTTAATAAATGCCGGCTGCCGATTCGATCGCTCAGCCTCAGCTTGCGCCAGTTGCAAATCAAAGAAGTCGGACTTATAGAAGGGGAAATCTGCTTTTCCACCAATAGGAAAATCCAAGGCATATAAGTCTCTCACCTTAACTTGATACCCCATTTGTGTCAAGACCTCCATCGCTCTACTTTTCAATAGACCATTCATCGATTTTGGCTCGGGATGGGCGAACACCAATAGTATATTTTTCATAGGACTACTTACCTTTTACCTTGAGATGAATCCGATACAGCGCTTCGTGGCCAGTTAAGAACAAGGTCTGTTTATCCGGCCCCCCAAAGCATAGATTGGTCACCTCAAAGTCCGTGTCTATTTTCCCTATCAATGCTCCTTGAGGAGAGAAAATATTTACACCATCCCCACAGGCAGCATAAAGGTTTCCAGCGTAATCCATTTTCAGGCCATCAATTCCCCATGTTTTACTTTCGATATTGGCGAGTACTTGCCTATTACTTAGCCCATTGTCAGCCGTGACCTCGAAGGAAAGCAATTTTCTATCCCCTTCTTTAGAATTCCCAACATATAGCCGCTGTTCATCCTTGGAAAATACTAGACCATTGGGTTTGGATAATTCCGAAAATACGGAGCGAGTCGTTTTTGAAATGGGATCAAAAACAAAAATATGATACTTGTCGATCTCTCTAAATTCAGCGGCCTTTTCCCCGTAAGCTGCCAACAAACCATAGTCTGGATCGGTAAACCAAATCGTTCCATCACGCTTTACCACTGCATCGTTTGGGGAATTAAACTTTTTGCCTTCCCAGGAAGACGTTAGAATTTCGACCTTTTTGTCAGGGCTTATTCGGGCCAATTGCCGGGCTCCTCCCTGGCAAGAAATGATATTCCCTTCTTTATCAAAGACATTTCCTCCGGCATAATAACTAGGAGTCAAAAAGGTGGAAATGCCTTCTTCCTCAGTCCATTGGTGTAGCGTATTTCCTCCAACTTCACTAAAGATGAGGCGATCGTTCTCTTGATCCCAAATTGGTCCCTCTAAAAAGTTATATCCATCTACTAGTTTATCTACAGTGGCATGATCCGGTACAATCTCGCTTAAGCTCAGCGGAGGAGTAGAAGCCTCTTTGGAAGCAGTACAAGCCAGGAGAAAGATCAGTGAACAAAAAGTGAATATTCTATAAGGGTGCATTTTCATAAGTTTTGATACTATGAATTACAGCCAAGAGGCTTGGTAATCCGCAGCAAATTGTGAAAAAGAGATGGGGGCTTTTCCAGTTACCTCGCTAACCGTAGAAGTCGTGCCTTCGGCATAGCCCGCCTTAATAATTTGATTTAAGCTACTCAACATATCAATGTTGAACTGAGGCATCCCGTATCCATGCATAGCAGCATTTGCTTTTTCTTCAGGAACATCAACAAAATGGATGGGTCGATCAATGGTCTCAGCTATGATGCCAAGGGCTTCCTGGTAGGAAAGGTTTTCAGCCCCCGTAATGGTTAATTCCTGATTGACAAATCGTTCTGGAGTGATAATTACTTGCGCGTTTACGGCGGCAATGTCTCTCACATCTACCCAACCCATTTTACCTCCTCCGACAGGCTGGTAGACAGTCCCATTCCTGATGTCTTGAGCAAAAAAGTTGACGAAGTTCTGCATGAAACTTGTGGGCAGGGTTAGGGTGTATAGAATGCCACTATTACGAATAAGATCATCGATTTCTCCTTGAGTTTTTGGCATAAAATAGGAGGCTGTCGAGTTTGCACCAGCACCACTAGACCTGACCAAATGCTTTACCTTCGCCTCCTGTGCAGCAGCAACTGCATTTTTTGCCCATTGTACCATTTTGGGATGCATGGGGAAGAGTAGGAAAACGAGATCATATCCCTTGAAGGCCTGTTTCAAATTGTCGACACTATTGTAGTCTAAAAACACCTCCCCTTCCTTGACTGCTGTAGAATTCACTCCAGCTGTAAACGGAATATTTTGTGCATTTAAATGCTTAGCGATTTCACTTCCAATGTTGCCGTTAGCAGCGGTGATTAATATTTTTTGACTCATGCTCAAATTGTTTTTTTTACTGACACAAAACTATTAGCTTTGTCTCCTTAGAGCAAGTAGTCACCCAAAAGTAGTCAAGTAACCAAAAAGACACCAATGCTGCTTATCAGCATTTTACAAACAAAAAAAATGGAGAAAAAATCAAAAGAATATGAAGAGCTAGTCATGAACTACATGAAGTATAACTCATGTCCCGTGGCTGCCACCATGACGAAGATTGGAGGAAAATGGAAACCGATCATTCTGTATCTGATTTCCCATGATGTAAACCGTTTCGGCGAAATGTTGAGAATGATCGAAGGAATCAGTAAAAAGATGTTGACCAAACAACTGAGAGAATTGGAGGCTGACGGTTTAATTAATCGAAAGGTGTATGCTGAAGTGCCGCCAAGAGTGGAATATTCTGTTACGGAAAAAGGAGTGTCGATCAGGCCGATCATCGTTGCCATGAGGGAGTGGGGCCTAGCAAACGTTCTGGAAACGGGAGGAAAGTGACATTAATCATAATAAGTGCGCTTTGCTTCCAACTAGAATCACAAAACGCACTTACCTTCGGTTGAACTGTTATTTATAGTAATAAAAGCGAAATAGTAGAGAAAATCGATTTGAGTATCGTTAAGAGCTTGTTTGAAAGCGCTATTCCGCGACAACCTCAGCCCCTTCCGGCTTCGCGTAGGTCGTCTCTGCTAAAGCGGTAGTAGAGAAGCTCATATCACTAACCACCATTGGGTCACGTGCTGGTTCCACCACCTCCCCGTTCTCATACTTAAACCAGGTCAGTTGATGAGGTAAAGCTAAACCATTCACTTTTTTCCAATCTTGGTATCGGATCAATCTGAAATTATCGCTGGGTTCTTTTGACCGGTAGGTCACCGTATAGGCCAACCACTCCATCTGATGGGTCTCAGGATGGTAGTACAAAATGTAGTTATCATCTGGAGAGTCCCCCACATTGGCTTCATAGGATACCTTAATGCCTAGATAATCTACTCCTTCAAAGCTAATGGCTGGAACTTCCTCATATACGATCCCTGGGTCAGCTAGTACAAATGGCATGGCTATGAAGTAGAAGTATAGGTTGTGATAGAAGCGAGCAGAGCCTCCAAAATAGGCTGAGTCTTGTTCAATCCACACGGCATCGCCGTCGTAGCCGATTGTCCATTTATCGCCTTCCAATCGAACTTTCCGGGTAGCTAAGTCAATTTGGTGTTTTTCATTCTTTGCAGTCATTGCGTAAGTCATGGTCTGCTGGGAAGCCCAGGCCTCATACCCGCCATGGGTATCTAGCACTTTGATGAGACTGGCTGGAGCATCCGAAAGGTGTGCATCATTGACAGTTGGTCCCTCAGAAGCTTCCGTATTTTCTGTAGTATTAGTAGGACCACAGGCTGCTAATAGAAGGGCTAAGGCAGCCAATAAGAGGTTTTGTTTTCGCATGAAATGTAAATTTAGTTAGCTGGACATGGAAGTAAAAGAGCAAATCTAAATTGTCATTTTATAGTGGCTTCTTTTTCCCTATCTCTGCGTTGCGTGCCCGTCTGGTTGCCGGACAGGCTCGCCTTAATAGCCAAGGCTATTAGGCTCCGCCGCGCCTTGATCTATGAAAAAATCTGCTCGACAAAAAAAGTAATCTAAATCCGCTCTTTTACTTATTATAGAGGCAGGCTGATCAGCCTGCCTCTATTTTTGGCGCGAAGAAAATGCTAATTCTTTGCTTGAATTATCGCCACCGCGACGCATCTTTAAAAAAGAGCATGGAACCCACTGAATAGCAGGAATTTTCGCATTCAGCGCTACTTTTTCTGCTTCACAACTCTAAACCCTACCTTCATCGGCTGCACAGCAGGATCATGCGGATCTACATAATCATAGGCACTATACCCATAAGTCCCGCCTTTCTGGTCATATTCGGCCACATTCCCGGCTAGATCGTATACTTCAGCTGCGTTTAGCTTAGTGGGAGAAAATTCGCCTACTGACATCACTAGATTTTGATTAGCTTCTTCCAGCTTTTGGCGGAAGTTACTCACTTCATTGGCGGTCAAGGCATAGCCTGCCCAGTAACTCAAGGTATTCTCTTTAGCCCCTTTCTTATGTGCTTTCTTATGCCAGGCTTTAGCTTCTTCAACGTTCGGTAATCGGTAGGATTGCCCGGTCTTCTTACTTAGCCATTGGGTATAAGCTTGTGCCATGGCAAAGTCAACCATAGCCGGATGATTAGCTTCCGAAGCAGGGAAGATATGTTTGCTGTTATAGGCTGCATATTGTGCATTAGTAACTTCAAAACGTCCGAGCCAGAGAGAATCTTTTTTCCATTCTACCATTTCTGGCACGAGGGTCTGCTCTAGTGTTTGTCCATACTGATCTCCTACCCTACTCGCTTTGCCTCTTTTCAATAAAAGGGCCAGTGGACTATCCTCTTTGAAGGTTGGGTTATCCGTTTTCTTCTTATTAAATAGATATTCGTCAATCCAAGCAATCTCCTCCTTCATTTTGCGAAGTTGATGCGTCACTTTTCGCAAACCGTGCGGTTGTCCTGGAAACCAAAGGAAGCGTACGGGGGTCTGACCAATCTGCTGCAATGAGCGATAGTACTCCCAACCTTGATCTCTAGGCACGGCCCGATCCTCACTTCCATGAAAAATTATGGTAGGCGTTTTAACCTTTTCCATTTCAAAAAGGGGAGACTGAGTGATGTAAGCTTCGTTGTACGTCTTTCCATCCACATTATCCCAGGGGGTGCCGCCAAAGTAGCTTTGATCGAAGGAAACTCCGAATCTACAGGTACCAAAGTCAGAAGTCCAGTTAACGTCCCCTGCACCTGGGCAAGCCACCTTGAACATATCCGGATAACGTACAGTCAACATCGTAGCCAAAATAGCACCATTTGACCACCCCATCACGCCTAGCTGATCCATATCGATCATGCCCTGCTCATTCAGCACTTGCAAGCCTTTGGTGATATCCTCGAGTTCTGGTGTGTAATAATTCTTTTTGATACTTTCTACAAAGGCGAGTCCATGGTGAGAAGAACCATGATAGTTAGGTTTTAATACAAAAGCCCCTTTTTGGGCCAAGATTTGAGGATAGGTAGACCATCGTTCCCGCCAACGATCCTGATCCACGCCGGAAGGCCCGCCGTGTATTGATAGCACTAAGGGATAGCGCTTTCCTTCCTCATAGTTTTCCGGATAGTACAAAATACCATTTACCTCTTCTCCCTGATAGCCTTTCCAGCGCATTATTTCTGATTTGGTAATGGATCGCTTTGACAACTTCTTGTTGAAAGAAACAAAGTTTTCTTCTTGCGCAAAACTTAGTTTGCCATTGCCCACCTTTACATCTGCCACGTAGTATTTTGGCAATTGGCTAGCGCTGGAATGTTCGAAGATTACCTTCTGCCCATCATCAGACAGTGCAGAGATCCAAACATGATCTGCCTTTTCCCCTAATTGTAAGTCTGATTTAGTCCAAGTCTTACCAGCCGCGTCTTTTTGGTAGAAAGCTAATTTATCGGTTGGTCCATTTGCCAGCGCTACGAGAACATCTTGTCCAATCACCCGGTAACTTCCCTCAAAAGCCCATTTCCACTGTAAATTCAGCTTAGTATAGGACTTGCTTCCCAAATCATAATAGTATAATTCGGTGATTCCAGCTCCATTCCATTCTGGATTAGAGGAGCGAACAGCTCCAAAATAAAAGCCTTTATGATCGGCAGTGAATTGTACATTGGAAGGCGTTTGTAAGCCTTGCAGAATTTCTTCTCTTTGCCCAGTCGCTACATTATGTAGATAATACTTGGGATCAGGATTGGCATCGGAAGCGAAGGAAGGGTGCTGGGTTGTACGGTAAACCATCCACTGGCCATCTCTAGAGGCTTTATAATAGGCCACGGGAAAGTGATTGGAGGTCAGTCGTCGCGTACTTTTACTTTTGAGGTCGTAGGCATAAATTCTACTCTTACGCCAGTAAACCGTATCCTCCACTACGATGGTATTGTCCTTGGTCTTCTCATTATCCAATTCAAACTTGGTTTTCCCCTCGTGAGATACGTAAGCAAAGGTAGAATCGTTGAGCCATTGTCGATTAGAAATACCATTTTCGAAGGTAGCTACTTCGATGGGTTCCCCTCCATAAATACTTAATGACCATAGTTTCTTTCCTTTCTCTCGGCCAGATTGGAAATAGATCGTTTCTCCATCTTTTGAAAAACTAGGCGAACTATCACTGTCATCTGCATTAGTTAGGCGAACGGTGCGAAACTTACCATCTTTTTTGCTATTCAAACGAGTTAGGTAAAGATCCGAAACAAAGGCATCCTTCTTTTTCACCGCTCTGCGCTTGCTCCACACGACCATTTGATGGTCAGGGGAGAAGACCGGAGACTGCAAAAATTCAGTGTGGATAATATCTTCTGGCGTCCAATTTTTTGGATTCTCTTGGGCCAAGGCGGGAAAGAGGTTTCCCAACCAGATAAAGGACAGTGTCAATAATAGATTGATTCTTTTCATAAACTCCAATTTTGTGGTGGAAGGCCTTTGAGGTCTTAGAATATCTTAAATAAGACGTGTAACAATCAGCTAAGATGCTGGCGCGTCTACGGTCACACTACTTATAATACTCCTTTAGCTTGCAAGTCTTGTCTTAGCTGCGTAGGATCATGGAATTGGATAGCTGGTAAGCCCGCTTCGATGGAACCTTTTACATTGGCAAGACTATCATCAAGAAACAGCGCTTGTGATCCGTCGATTTGGTAGCGTTCCAATAATAATTTATAGATCCGCTGATCCGGCTTCTTCAAATTTTCCGCCCCAGAAACTAAGATACCTGCAAACCACTGTAAAAAGTCATACCGTTCCAGTGCATAAGGGAAAGTCTCAGCAGACCAATTGGTTAATGCATAGAGTTGAAACTGGCCTCCTTCTTTAATCTCCCTCAAAATATCTACGGTTTCATTGATGGGTCCACCTAGCATCTCCGTCCATCGGCCAAAATACGCACGGATTTCTGTTTCATACTGAGGGAAATCAGGTAATAAGAGGTTGATGGCGTCTTCCCAACTTCTTCCACCATCTTGCTGGGCATTCCAATCTGGAGTGCAAACTTCCGTTAAGAAGTAATCCATCTCCTTGGGATCGTCAAACATCTTACGGTATAAATAGGCCGGATCCCAATCAATCAAAACGCCACCCAAATCAAATACGATTGTCTGTATTTCCATATATTTTCAATCAAATGCTAAGGAAGATTTCTACTGAAGAGCCCAAAGGTATAGAGCCTGCAGAACATTCTGCTATTTTGCTAATAGATTTTCTAGGAGGGCCCAATAAGTACTAGAAATAGCAGAATCTTCCCCCTAGATTAGACTAAATTGGACATTAAAATGGGTTTACTGGTCGGTAAAATGGCATTTTTCATCCAAATGCACCCTTGATCCCAGCCGATTTTCTTATTATTGTGAAAACAGAGTGCCTACTCCTTGTATTAACACCAATATTTCCTCTCTACAGCAATAGTCAAATTACATTACTACCTGGAACCACTTATTTGTGCGACTAGCTGCAAGCTTCTGCCCAGCCATTAAAGATATTGGCTCAAGCCTGTGGCCATCAGTAATACATCTTTTGTTAACCTATTGCACCGATCAATTTGACCAGAAATACACTCATTGACAGGAGCTCGGAAGAGCAAATTTGGCTGGCTAAGGGTAAAAGGCTTTCGATGGAACGACAAGCCTTGCTCAATCTGATGAATACATGGACCTATGTCTTCGACGAAGGCAATGACATTAACCGTATTATCTATTCTCACGCCAAGAAGATTGAAGTTAAGTCTAAAGCACGCGGTATATCTATCAAGTACGTCTGTGAGGGGGAAGAAACCTACATTTTCGAAGGAAAGAAATTTGTGGTTCGCCCAGGACAGTTTCTAGTCATCAACCATGATCGAGATGTTCACATCAAGCTAAAGTCCAAAAAAGACGTCAAGGGTATCTGCTTATACTTAGACCCTATGCTACTCAAACAATGGGATCAATATCAGCAATTGAATGATCGACAGGCTTTAGATCAACCGTTTGATCTGCCTACCCATGAGAGCGAATGCCGGGAAAGCTTATTCCCATCTAGCATAGGGCCATTGGCCAGATACCTTCATTATATCAACCACCACAAAACTCAATTCAATACCGTGGAATCTTCGACGATGTTTTACAATTTAACAGATTTAATGTGGCAACACGACCGAGAACAGAAACAACGTGTAGCCAATATCCAAGCCAGTAAAGCCAGTACCAGAGAAGAGTTGCACCGGCGGCTCCGACTTTCGCTGGAATACATCCATAGCAACATCAATCAGAAGTTGTTGATCAGAGATATAGCGAAAGCAGCCATGCTTTCCGAATTTCACTTTCTGCGCACCTTCAAGCAATGTTATGGGCTTTCACCCAATCAATACCTAACCAAGGTACGGATGGAAAGAGCTGCTAATCTACTGAAGCACCGTCCACACTTGTCGGTAAAGGAAATTGCAGATCAGTGCGGCTATCAGGACTTACACTATTTCAGTAAGACCTTCAAAAAGACGTACGGGATTACGCCTTCTGCTTTCCGAGCGTAACTGCCTGGCTAAAAGATTACCACTTAGCATCTGCAGGAGGGTTCTCCATTAAGTTGAAAATTAAACCCTCCCATACCATTTGTATGTAGATATCGGGCTGTTCAGCCTCGAAGATGGGCGCATTAAAGTTGTGCTTCCAATTGTCAAAGAGATAAAAACTTCGGCTGAAATGCTCAGAAAGTGGCAGAATCGTAGCACTGGCGAAGCTTTCTCGAACCATGAATAAAGCAGGTGCCGAGCTACTAGGCATACGCTTATCTACCACATAGTCAGATTTAAAGGGAAAATCATGTGGCGCGGGATAATCGCGGATACTATCTTGTGCCTGGATCAGAATCGTCGGCGTCAAGATGGGGGCTCTTTCTTTGACTTCCCGCTCAATACCCAACATTTGAGCCAGGGTCATTCCATCAAACTCAGCATAGTTAAAGGTGTAGTCTGAGTCACTAATCCTACCTAAGTTTGGAAAATCGCTTCTTAGATGGTTGAGGATAATCTTGGCCGCCAACAAAGCTGTGATATCATTCCAGTGATGATCGGTAACATGATACAAAAGGCTATCCGAGTTTTCCTTTCTTTCTCGAATCGGCTCAAAAAGATCGATATAGTCAATTTCAGTGTTCTCTGCTAGGTGATCAACCAACTGCTCCGTACAGGTCTGAGCATTGAAACGTTGCACCGCCTTTGGGAGATACTCTGGATAAATGGAGTGTTTCTGTGGGGGAATACAGAGGTAGTATTTCGCCCCACTAGCTTCTACTAAGTCCTTTCTCCGCTTCAGTTCAGTGGCAATACCGTCTAAATCTCTCGAACTAAACTGAAACTTTCCGGTGTAAATATCTAATTGAAAACCAGCTTTGAATAACCAATCCTCTTTCCCAATCAATACTTCGCTGGGTAGACTGGATTGCTTGAAAGTGTAAAAGTTGATATAGTTCTTTAAACGAATCAATCCGTTCCGCCAATGGAAATGATCATTGTAGTAAGCCTCATAATCTTTCGGAAAAGGATCGAGAAAGCTAGGGTTGAGTTTGGGTTTCTCTGCCAACTTTCGCCTTTCTTGCAGTGCTGGCGTCGGAAATAGTTCAAAGGCCCAATCCGCCCAATACAATAGGATTAGCAAGGCGAAAAGCGTGGGTAATAAATGATGATATGTCGGCCACTTACGCATCAAAATCTAAAATAAATGAATGGGTTGTAAGAATCATTTGCCAATTCCATCGTACACCAGAAAAACAGCCATAAACACAAGAGCGCTCGCCCCACCTGCCCTAAACTTAAGCGGCCCACCAACTCCTCTACCCCACTACGGATTCGAAATCCAGTTACCGGAATCGAAAAAAGTATTCCGAAGAACAGAGCGATTCTGAATTCCCAATCGAGGTAAGTTGAAATATCCAACTGAAAGTCACTATTCGCACCTAAGCCCAGTAAACGACCATAATAGTGGATAGCGTAACTCAGCGTTTCCGCCCGAAATACGACCCACGACAGCCCAATCACCACTAACAAATAGAAGTGTTGAACAAACTTAGAAGTAGTAGGTAACCAACGACCAAATCTTCCACGCTCCACCAGCATAAACAAGCCATGAAACGCCCCCCAGCAGATAAAGGTCCAATTGGCTCCATGCCAGAAACCCGTCAACAGAAAGACAAGGATCAAATTACGATAGGTTTGCCCTCGACTACCCCTATTCCCACCCAAGGAGATATACACGTAATCCCTAAACCACTGAGACAAGGAAATATGCCATCTTCGCCAGAACTCCCTCACGGAGCGGGCGACATATGGAAAGTTGAAGTTCTCCGGAATGACGAAACCAAACATCCGCCCCAATCCAATCGCCATATCGGAATACCCTGAAAAGTCAAAATAGATTTGTAGCGCATAAACCAAGACACCTAAGCAGGCTACCGGCCAAGCTAAACTTTCCGGTTGAGCTGCGAATATAGCATCCGCAACCAAGGCAAAATTATTGGCCAACAGCACCTTCTTCGCTAATCCTATCACAAAGCGTTCTAAACCCAAGCTGATATTTACCCAGCCTATTGAGCGTCTTCCTAATTGTCCCGCTAGATCTTGGTAACGGACAATCGGCCCAGCAATCAATTGCGGAAATAGCGCAATGTATAGACCTAGGCGGCCTATATTCTTTTGCACTGCCGTCGTACCTCGGTACACATCCACCAGATAAGAAATGCCTTGAAAGGTAAAAAAGGAAATCCCCAAGGGAAGGATGATCTTAGGTAAGCCGACGGTTTCCCCACCCATCCACGCCAATCCAAAATTGATTTGCGTCAAAAAAAATAGTACGTATTTGAAAAAGAATAAGAGACCGAGGTTCAACGTCAGTCCTAGCAGCAAAACAGGTTTGGCACGTCCTCCTTGCCGGGCAGCAATCCATCTCCCAATTCCATAGTTCAACAGAATGGAGAGTAGCAGGATAGCGGTATAGCTTACTCCTCCCCAGGCATAAAATACCAAGCTAGCCAATAACAAAATGCCATTGTGCCAGGATCTGGGCAATAGCAGTAGAGCCAGTAAAAGTAAGGGCAAAAATGAGTAAAGGAAGATCAGTGAACTAAACAGCATTCCTTGTAGGATTGAAGCGCTAAGGTATAAAATTCGCTGAAGTTGGGCGCGCCATCCATGATCATACAATACATTTCATTAGCCTACCGTTACTGACTTAGATTCTGTTTCAGAAGGCATCTCCGTTCTAAATTTCCAACAATCCACACAGTAAAATCGCTTTGGCTGAGTAATAGCTTACTCCACTTAAGCTACAAACTGTATTTGACGTTTTGATTAACCCTAAACTTCAGGCACATGAAAAAGTATTTTTTACTCCTTTTCGCACTAAGCTGCTGCTATTATTTGCATAGCCAAGATGTTAAGAAGGATTTTAATACCAGTTCAATTTCCATCTTTAAAGATGGTACAGCATTTTTCATCAAGTCCGGACAGGTGAGTCCAACTGGTAGTAGCTATACCATGAAGGAAAACATCCCTCCTGCCCTCTCTGGAACCTTTTGGATTACTTCCCCCAACAATCAAATCGAATCCTTAAGCGGCTATGTCGACACCTTACAGGTTGCTCAGCGCACCGTGGCTCGGAATATGTTTGAACTGTTGAATGCTAACTTGGGGAAAAGAATTCGGATCTTCCTAGCAGAAGACAAAGTGTTGGAGGGTCTAGCTGAAGATATAGGCCAGAATGATCCTGCCAAAGGTCAGGCACAGGATCACCCATTGGTCAGTCTAAAGCTTGCCGGGAAATGGGTAGCGCTGCCCAAAAGTGATATTCGTAGAATAGAATTCTCTGAAGAGCCAGATCACCTTTTGGAGTGGAATAAAAAGGAGGTTAAGCCAGTGCTAGAAGTGCAGTTCACCACCCAAAGCCCCAAGCAACCTTTACACATGATGTACTTAGCACAAGGCTTGAATTGGACACCTACCTATCTACTAACCTTACTAGAGGATAAAAAAGCGAAGCTAAAACTCAGTGCTGAGGTAACGAATAAAACAGAAGATATTGAGCACACGGACGTTAATTTTGTAGTAGGTGTTCCCAACTTCAAGCACGCCAAGGACTATTCCAGTTTAGTTGATTTCTTCAAAGAGCGTCTCAACTCAAGAGGTGTGGCACAACAGACTTTCTCCAATACCTTCAGAGGACAGGCCTATGCCCAATTCGATGACTTTGCCACTACGGATGTTTCCGTCGCCAACACTAGCACTGGATTAGAAGGATCTACTGCAGAAGACCTATATTTCTATACGCTAAAAGATATGAGTCTTCGGAAGGGAGGCAGTGGCCAATACCCAGTCTTCGAAGCAGCAATTGACATTGCACATATTTACGAGTGTAATCTACCTCAGAATAATGAACGTAAGAACTATTATCAATCGGAATACCTCTTCACGCCCACTCCCAACAAGGTATTTCATTCGGTCAAGATTAATAATAGTACCTCCTATCCATTGACTACCGGCCCTATCCTCGTCGTGAAGCAGGACCAGGAGACCAAGCCTATCAGTCAAGATCAACTCAATTACACCTCCATCAACGATCACTCCTTCGTTAAATTGACAGAAGCTCCAGATGTAAGAATCAAACAAGCAGAAAAGGCCATTAGCAGAGCCGAACGAGCCAAAAAAGTTAAACGTCAGAACGGAGAATTCTTCTACGATTTGATCACCGTGGAGGGACAAATCGTTGCCAAGAATAACAAAGACAAGGATATCAACTTGAACATTCGGCGCCCGATCATTGGGGAGTTGAAGCAGTCAAACGTAAAATGGCTAAAGGCCGAACGGGTCAACACTTCCGGTAGCCCAAACAACACTACGGATGTTTGCTGGGAAACTCAACTCAAGGCTGGCGAGGAGTTAAAGATCAATTACACTTATCAGGTCTTTGTGGTGAATTAAGCAAGCACAATAAGGCAGGAATGGCGCGGGTTGTGTGGGTCAAAAGACCCGACAAGGGCGGGGGAGGCGCCCAAGCCGATGTTGGTGTTTTCACCAACATCAAGCCCTAAGCCCCATTCACACCCTACTCTTCTTTTTCTTGGAAGGAGTTGGAGGATTTTTCATTACAAAACGGTGGTCCTCAACCAGCCGTAATAAGTCATGAGCGCTGATTACACCAACAACCTTTTTTTCATCCGTGACAATCAGGTGATTGATCTTATGGTTACGCATAATCCGAGCGGCAATATATACATCTGAGTAGGCCGGTACAGTATATACCTTTTTTGACATGATATGACTCACGGGTGTATGCTCAGAGAAATCCTTCAGTATATCAGAGGAAGTAACAATACCCTCCAATTCCATTTGACTATTTACGATGGGAATAGATTTGATCTTATTTCTAGCCATTATCGATTGAGAATGGCCTACCGTTTTATGAGGTAAAGTTGTGATGACTGACTTCACCATTAGATCTTTTACCTTGATATTCATAAGTATTGAGGATTTTTTGATACCGAAAAGGTAGAACAAATGTCAGCTGAGTAGAGTGATGTAGATCAGTATGGTATATGATTCTTGTCAATAAAGCCCCCTCGGCTGCTTAAGCACCCTTTCTCTGTCTTCGTCCACATAAGCTAAGTGCCAAAACTTGGCTTAAAATGCCCATTTTATATTTCTACGCCAGCAAATCCGCTCCTCAAGTCCAATCTGCTAATAAGTTTCACGCGAAACATACAAAATTCTATAAATCAATAATTTATAATTTCAACAGAAATACAATTGGAACAAATAGACCAAAATAAGCGCTCTAAATGACCACAAATCATCCAATCTAAGGTCAAATGAGGCTAACCCCTTCCCCCAGCCTGCCCCTAGCTTTGTATCAAGCAAAAATCATAAGCATTTCATAACATAATTACCAATCATCATGAAAACTCTAAAACAGCTAATGGGCATAAGCTGCCTACTGCTAATCCTATGGTCTTGCGAAAAAATTGCAGTACCTTTAGAACGCGAACGGCCCGAAAATCAAGAAGTTCAATTTGATGCGGAAGTAGAGAAATCCCTAAGAAGGTGGGTGCCTGACCGATTTCTGTACGGCAAATCCAGAAAATTCAAAGCTAGTTTCTTTACTGCTCAAGATCTCAGCGACCCTCGGCTTGGCGTAGGCAGCGGTGACTGTGAAGATCCAAGCTATCCTTTCTTTAATGTGCAAAAAGGGGAAGGCCGTGCTAGTTTACTCGGTAACTTCACCACCGAAATTACGTTTTGCGTAAAGCCTCCTGCTCCTGGCGAATTCCAGATAGATTATAAAGATGGTCACGGTACCTTCTATACAGAAGATGGTCATGAACTACATATAGAGATTCCAGTGGGCGTCGTTAAATTGATCCCTCCTCCCTCAGAATTTCAAGCCAAGTTCCAGGATCGATTTATCATCACCGGAGGAACTGGTCCTTACGAAAATGCCCGTGGTTTTGGAATCACCAATAGCTTCGTAAAATTCTTTCCAGAAGGTGGGGATCGAACAAAACACACTTGGTATGCTTTGCTCATTCTCGACTAAGCTCCAAGCCCTCGCCACTTAGCCTGCTGAACCATTTGGATAACCTAAATGGATAGTAAGACCAAATTAAGGTATAGCCTCTTTTCTAACTCCAAAGGACCATACGGACATGAAAAGTAATCCTAGGCCAAAGCCTGAGAAAGCGGGCAATATCCGTCCGATCTGTTATTGATCCGCCCCAAAGGTAAAATCAAACCTTCAGCGGTTTAGCATAGATCACAAATCGAACCAACAAGCTGTATACTATCATTAGAATACTACAAGAATGAAAACAATTCACCTCACATTAGGCATCTTGATGATATTCTTTATACTTCCTACAACAACAGATGCCCAGGGTCGAGAAGGGGATGTCATTTATCAGGATGGTGGCTTAGCTATCACCGGATATCGCTTGGAGTTAAAGAAAGGATCCAGGTGGTACCATTCCGAAGTAATGGAGCCTGGTTATGTACACCGGATTAAGTTGCGGTTCACTAACCAATATCGATCTTCTAGCTGCGGCGGTTCCTTTCCAAGACAAGCATTTAAGATTCAGAATATAAAACTTACCGCCATCAATGGTCAGTTTAATTGGAAAGCACCTGGCAATAAATCGCAAATACAAATTACGTTGGCTGATCAAAGGCCCATCGAACCAGGGAAGTATCAATGGTATACCCTTGGGGAGTTCACTTGGGATGGAACGGGAGTACCCGCACACAAACCGGAAGCTGCCCTGCAGATCAGTACCACTCACGAGCTGGTTGCCCGGGAAACAAGGGCTTCTGCTGACCTCATTTACCCAACCAGTAAAAGGTAAATCCACAGGTAGCACTGCAATTGGAAAGGGGACCATTCTAGTAGCAGGATGGTCCTCTTGTTCTGTTGTTGGAGAATAGCGAAGTAGGGGTGAGGATGGTGAGTCACTACACCAGCAAGGCCCTAGGCCGGGGCGGCGTGGAATTGGGTGCACCTAGGTTAAACTCCTATAGCCCCTGTCTATTTTTCTACCACTAGTCTAAGCCCCACTAGCTTTCTTTTTCTTCAAGAAGATGCGTCCACGGCTGCGCATGGGGAAGAAGGGATCTGGGCGTTTTTCTTGCCAAAAGCCCTCTAAATTACTATCCCAAATACTCCGATTAAAAATCAATTCATATTTGCGATCGTATGGCGGTGTAGCTTCGCGCCCTTCCGAAGGAAGATACACCAAGTCCTCCAGATAAATGGATTGGTCTCCATAGAGTTTTCCGGAAATATCCATCTCTATCACCTCGCTGGGAGAGAGATGTACAAAGGATCGTCCCTTCAAGGTATTTTTCCCAGAACGGGCTAGTACCAGCTCGAACTTGTAAGTCTGTTTGGAATTGAGGCCTCCCGTGGTGATCGTCCCCACCCAGCTCCCTTCCAGGCTAACTTGAGAGAACATTGGAGCGCAAATCATTGACCAGAACAGGCAAGACAGAATTAGTTTATGCATGCGTAGCTCGCGTTTTGATAGCTTCAGACAATAGGAAATACTCACTCATGGTGAGGTATTTTTCTGGTATAATTTTTCGACGGTGGATGAAGATAGGATTTCTGGTGCGAAATGCCGGAGGATTTTAACAGAAATATTGCCTAAGCTCTAATCCTAGGAGGCTACTTCCTCATTTCCTTCACATATGCACGCAAATCTTCCATCTGCTGGTTGCTCATTTTCTCCATCGTGTAATTAGGCATATAGGCCCGCTTCCCATTGAGTGGAGAAGTTCCATAACGAGCTACCTGATAGACAGAGTAGCGGGTATACCGACTGAAGTGTCGATCCAAGTGTTTAAAGGAGAACTTGGAATCATCCAATCGATAAAAGGCATAACGCCCATTTTCATGACAATGCAAACAACTGAGCTCATAGATCAATTTCCCATTTTCTACATCTCCCTGCAGCTCATAGCCCACTTTTCGGTCCTTCGGTGGAGTGACAAAGGTGGCGGGGGAGCCAGCTAAGTATCGACGCTTAATCATGCGAATTGCACCTTCCTTGTCGCCAGTACCATCTAGCGCTGCTTCCACTTCCTTCCACTCTGGATCAGTTATAATGAGATCGTCCATCTTTAGTCCCAGCTCCCAAAAGTAAGCTAAAATGGATTCGACTTCCCAATCTCGCAAGCGACGCCCCTGGGCGCATTCCTCCGCACATAATTGAATCGCTTCCCGGATATTATTCTGTGCTACATTCACTAAATCTCCATATTTCTTCCGATAGTCACCATTGTAAAACTGGGTTCGATTTACTGCACCATACAGGCTTGTACCCTGAAGGAAAGGAAGTCCTTTATCTTTGACATATAGCAATCGAGCTTGTGGATCTGAGACGGATAGATCAGGATCTTCCTTCTCAAGGTTATGGCAGGAGGTACACACAAAATGTTTGCTCTGCCGAGCCGTCTTAAAGCCTCCCGGGCCCCGACCAAAACCAAATTTCACCAGTTCTTCTCCAGCCTTAGCAGATACCCAATCCATAGTTGTGTCTACTGGGTGTGGCAATGCTTTGTCCCCTAAGCGCAACAACACCTCATTTACGGTTTTGTCCTTGTTTAAGGTCCAACTAGACTCCGCTTTTATTTCATCAGCTAATTGCTCGCTCACCGGCCATCGCCAGGCCATCAATGTGCAAAGAATTAGCGCTGAAAAAGTAAGTACAATAGCTTTCATAGAATAAGAGAGATAAATTAACGTAACGCAAAGCTAGCTTCCGAATACCTGCTTTGAGATGCCTCTACAAATTAAACAAACGAGAAATGGTGAATCCTAGTCTAAACTCCCCATCCCCCCAATTAGTAGTGGTATAAGGGATGTAATCTGTCTCCATGAGGCCAGTGGCATTGGTCAAGTTGATCTGAAAAACGTGACCCCCCGTATCAAACTCTAAGCCCACTCCAATCGGTGTATAGAAGCCGTTGGCGGTGGTACGGCGCTCGGAAAACGGAAAGGTAACATCGCCGATCAAGGCCATGACCTTAGTGACTTGTATTCGAGTAGCTAAACCAAGAGAGAAGATACCGTTTTCGTCTTCAAAGGGCACCAAATTTCTTTGAGTAAATCCCGGTTTCAATTGTAAGGAAAACTGATCAGAAAATTTGCGTGCAATCAGCAACTCCGCATGGGTAGCCATGCGATGCGCAAACTTGGGAAAACTCCGAATAATATCCGGATTGTCTTCGATTTTCTCTGCTGTGGATAGAGAAGCTATTCCCACTAAGGCCATTGAAACGGGCACCTTATTATCTGTCGTCTGTTGCAGAAAACGAAGTTTAACTACACCATTCAATAGCTGGCGAAGGCCCGAATTCCCGTCTGGCATAGAACCAGCACCCTTAGTGCGATGCAAACCAACGGTTAGGTTATCCGTTACGCCATAATCCACTCCGATCAGGATATCGCTGGCATTATCCAATCCAAAAAAGGTTTTATATCCACCATTGTCACCAGCCAAATCACCAAATCGGTGACTTACACGAAAATCTAATTTCCGTTTGGCAAGGGTCTCTACAGATTGAGAATTAATGACTCTCGTATCTTTAAAGGTTTGATAGATCTTTTCCTGTGCAGATAAGAGACTGCAGGTGATCAAGCAGACTAAAAGGCTAAAAAATCGTTTTGACATGGGGAATCAAGATTTATTCTTCGGGAAAGTTGTTGTCAAGCCAACAGCGAATAAGGTTAAGTTGTTCTTCGGTCAGACTAGATGGCCGATCCGCCGGGCTAAAGGCCGGTGGCATGCCCAAGGTTGGGTCATCTTTGAGGTTTATTACTCTATTGCGAAACTCGCCATTTTCTAGCGCAGGCAAAAGTCCTGCATAACTGTTGAAAGTACCAGGAGCCGTATCGAGGTGACAAGTACTGTAAGCACAGCTCTCGTCGATAATAGGTTTAATGAGACTCACATAGGTAACATCTAAGTTCTCACAATCTCCCATTTGGGGTTCACCTAGGCTATCATTGGTACAGGCAGCTAAAAAGAGAAATACGGTTAAGGGGAAAAATCTAGAAGCCATACTTTCTGAATAGATTTCTTTCAAACTAAAGATCATATTGTTCTTGAGCATGGCGCCAAAATTAGGGTTTTCAGCAGCCATTGTCAACATATTCGGGTTAACGTAAATATGAGTGTAATGTTTCCCTTGTATTTTGAGACTGGAAGTGACTTTTGTCAACCCCTTTTTATGAATCCAAAAGCGCTCTGGCAAAATCTTGCCCCCCTAATATACAAATCCTGAGCTGGTACTAAACAATCGAGGACATCGAATTGTATACCTTAAAAGTGGATTTGTGCGAATGATAATGTAATTTTGCTTACTATAAATCAAAATCAATAGTGATGTCTCGATATCCAGAAGAAATAACTGCCCCAATGGCAGAAGACTTGACCAGCGTTGGCTTTGAGAGTTTAAAATCAGCTCAAGAAGTAATTGATACGCTTGATCAGAAGGAAGGCACTACCTTAGTCGTAGTGAATTCGGTATGTGGCTGTGCAGCTGCCATGGCTCGCCCAGGTGTCAAGATGGCATTGGCATCTAGCGAAAAACAACCTAGCAAATTGACTACTGTATTTGCGGGAGTGGATCTTGAAGCGACGGAAAAGGCGAGAGAGTATATGCTTCCTTATCCTCCTTCTTCTCCATCTATTGCTTTGTTTAAAGATGGAAGCTTAGTCCATTTTATCGAACGCCATCATATCGAAGGTAGACCAGCTGAGCTAATTGCTCAGAACCTTAAGATGGCTTTTGACCACTTCTGCTAGAAAAAGGAGTATTGGATTCAATAGCCAGTAGGGTTTCCTCCTTTCTGGCTATTGACTTCCTGATCCTACGTCCCTATCCTAGGGAGCCAATCGTTCGATTTTCCACCCCTCCCCTTTTCCTTCAAGTTTTGTATATACCAATCGATCGTGTAAACGACTAGCACGACCTTTCCAGAATTCAATCTGGGTGGGCTTTACAATGTATCCCCCCCAATGTTCCGGGCAAGGTAGTTTTTCCTGATTGGCATATTCTTGCTCTAGGGCCTTAACCTTCTCTTCTAACACTTCTCTCCCAGGAATGACCGTACTTTGCGGAGAGGCCACCGCTCCAATCTGACTCCCTTTTGGCCTCGATTGGAAATAAGCCTCTGAGTCAGCTGCAGAAATCTTTTCTACAATTCCCTCTATACGAACTTGACGTTGCAACTCTAGCCAAAGGAATACCAGAGCTGCCTTGGGATTGGCTGCTAATTCCTGCCCTTTATGGCTATTATAGTTGGTGTAAAAGATAAAACCTTCTTCATTCAAGCCCTTTAACAAAACCACCCGCGCGGAAGGGAAACCATCTGGCTTGCAGGTAGCTAGCGTCATAGCATTCGGCTCGGTTAGCTTCGCTTGTAGAGCTTCTTGCATCCATTGCTCAAATAGCGCTATGGGTTCCGCTGGTACATCCGTTAGTTCCAAAGAAGCAGAAGAATACTCTTCTCTCAAGTGCTTTAAATCGATTAACATAGAAAGTACTTTAGAAAATTAAAAGCTGCAGGCAGGCATTTGCCTTTTTCGCATTTACAACAACATAGGTAGGCAAAAGATGAGTTTTGGGCAAAAAAAACCCCGACGAATCGGGGTTGGAATAAACAAACACTATGAACAACACTAAGTTCTTATATATCGAAATGATATGGTCAAATCTTTACCCTCTACTTGAAGAGGAAAAAAACCCCGACGAATCGGGGTTGAAATAAACAAACACTATGAACAACACTAAGTTCTTTATATATCAAGATGATAATGTCAAATCAGTATCCTCTGCTTCCAGAGGGAGAAAAAACCCCCGATTCAATCGGGGGGAATAAAACAAACACTATGAACAACACTAAGTTCTTTATATATCGAAATGATAATGTCGAATAGTACATCTCAAAATGAAGAAGTAAATTCCTTTCAACAATCCTAAGAAAAAGACTAACTTTAAGCTTAGGAAACAAATAGAAAGAAAGATTGAAACAAGAACCGACAAACAGTGCGTTTGTTGATTGGGGAGAAAAAAAACCCCCGAATTTATCGGGGGAGAATAAAAACAAAAACTATGAACAAACACTCACCCAATTAGTTCTTTATTTCGAGATACAAAATGTCAATTTGTGAGACCAAGAAAGGCTGATAAATGATTGTATTGGGTTCAGGTTTTTTGTATTTCCCTGTTTTGATATCTCAAAGTAACAGAATATCGCGTTCTGCTTTTACTATAAAAAATCAAATTTGTGACACAACAAATACAACAATACAACACAGTACAGATCACAAATAATTGATTTTCAACACTCACATCTTCAAACCTAGTCTAATCAAGCCCATTTTGTCACAGCCTTCCCAAGCAAACATTCTCTCCCAAAATACAGTAAATCACTGCTAATCAAACACTTACAATTTTTAGAAATATTAAAAAAAAATAAAAAAAAGCTGGACACTATTGCCCAGCCTTATTAAGCTATCCTATAAAATTAAATCTTAATATGTTTCTTTCATATCCTCAGTAAGAAATCACCCTTTTCCTACCCCTATCCAGCTGTAGGTTTAACCGTAGGTGTACGCTTTCCACTAAAGATTCGGATGAAAAATGCTTTCATTCGATAGGCCAACCAGTACATAGAAGGTACTACAATCAATGTCAAGAATGTGGCAAAAATCAAACCATAGATCACCGTCCAGGCCATGGGGCCCCAAAGTGCCGTATTATCCCCGCCAATGAATATGTGTGGATCGGATTCCGAAATAAGCGTGAAGAAATTAAAGTTGAAGCCGATCGCCAATGGAACCAAGCCCAATACAGTTGTGATCGCCGTCAACAATACCGGTCGTAAACGAGTCGCTCCACCCTGAATAATGGCATCTTTCACATCAGATGGCTGAAGATCCATCATGTTTCCAAACCCTAGGGATTCTCGGCGCCGTTGAACCAAGAGATTGATGTAGTCAATCAAAACGATGGCATTGTTTACGACTACCCCGGCTAGCGAGATAATTCCAACCCCAGAAAAAACCAAGGAGAATGTACCACCAAAGAAAACATAGCCAAGGAATACACCGATGGTACTGAAAACCACTGAGAGAATAATGATGAAAGGAGAAATGATACTGTTGAACTGCGTCACCAAAATGATGAAGATCGAGAAGATAGCAACCAAGAAAGCAGAAGAAAGGTATTCTTGATCTTGGGCTTGTTGTTCCTGTTCTCCTGTAAATTCATACGTGAATCCTTCCGGTAAATCATAGCGCGCCATCAGGCCTCTCAATTCATCTACAATGTTGATGGCGTTGTAGCCTTCCACTACGTTGGAGTAAATCGTAACCATTCGTTCCAGGTCCTTCCGCTTAACGGCAGAATAAGTACTAGTGTATTGCATATCTGCCACCGCAGATATCGGCACCTGCGCGATCTGACCAGTAGCCATATCCCGGAAAGTAATCTTCTGATTCATCAGATAATCCACATCGTATCGATAATTCTCATCCAAGCGGATGTAGATGGGATACTCATCTTCTCCTTGCTTAAACTGACTTACTTCCAGGCCAAAAACGGCTGTTCGTAAGGCATCAGCAATAGCAAAGGTTGATACGCCATATCTACGTGCTGCTTCACGATCTACATTGATAATCAATTCAGGTTTCCCTAACTGCACGTCTGATTTCAACTCCTCAATCCCCGGGATATTCTGATCATTAATGTATGCCATTACTTCTTGAGAAAGCGTCAACAATTTATCCAAATCATCCCCGCGTACCTCCAAATTGATTGGCTTTCCAGTAGGTGGGCCGTCAGCATTCTTATCTACCGAAATTTGAACGCCAGGATATCCTTGCATAGCATTTCGGATCTCATCCATTACGGTGAAGGTATTAAGACCTCCACGGTCCTCAGTCTTGACAAACTGTACAGTAAGTCGCGCCTTATTGGGAGACGCCCCCGGCTCCGGTGGAGTGTTGGGATCTGAAGTATTCTCGCCGATCTGGGAAAGTACCGCTTCAACGATATGATCATAAGGCTTAATGACCTCCTGCACCTTATCCTCCAGCTCTCGCATCAACTTATTCGTAGCTTCGATATCCTTACCTAGCGGTAACTCTACAAAAGCATTCACATAAATAGGTTGCCCACCTGCGAAGTATTCTATTTCTGGCCCATATTTAGACCAAAGCATCAACGAAAAGATCAAAAGTCCAAATGTGCCAGTAAAGATTAAGGCTGGTATCCGCAAGGCCCAATTCAAGAAAGTATTGTAACCACTTTCCAATAGAGGTAGCACCTTGTTCTGGAACCCAAATGAAGCCGACCGGAGTACAAAAAAGTTCAAGGCTGAAAGTATGGCCACCAAGCCAAATAGATTTCGTACCCAAATCGTACCGGTCACCATACCAATCACGGTTAAGATCAACATGGCTCCGATAAAGGTCAACATGTTAATCCTTTTTCGCCTACGCACCAAAGGATCCTCCTCTCTCTCGTCCACCTTCATAAAGGTGCGGGTAAATACCGGATTGATAACCAGTGCCACGAAAAGAGAAGAACTTAACACAATGATCAGTGTAATGGGGAAATATTTCATGAAGGAGCCCACTAGCCCTGGCCAGAAGGCCAAGGGAATAAAGGCTGCTAAAGTGGTAGCCGTTGAAGCAATGATCGGCACCGCTACTTCCCCTGCCCCGCGTTTAGCCGCAGTCACCGGTTCGTATCCTTCCTGCATATAGCGATACACATTTTCTACCACTACAATGGCATTGTCCACCAGCAGTCCAAGGGCTAGAATCAGGGCAAATAACACCACAATATTTAAGGTCACTCCCGTAATTCCTAACCACATGATCCCCATCAACATCGACAATGGAATGGCTAGCCCTACGAAAGATGCATTTCGCAAACCCAAGAAGAATAAAAGTACAAGTACTACCAGAATCACCCCTGAGATAATGCTGTTTTCCAGGTTGTTCACCTCATTCCGGGTATACACGGAGAGGTCATTAAACAAGCTAACCTTCAAATCTTCCGGGAAGGTAGCTACCGCCTCATCCACTACCTCTTTAATGCGGTCTGCTGTAGATAGAAGGTTTTCTCCTTTCCGCTTAATGATGTCCAGAGAAATTACCGGCAATCCATCAGAACGAGCAATAGACGTACGCTCCTTATACCCAAAAGTTACCGTGGCAATATCACGTAAAAAGACCGGCTGGCGATACTCACTCTTGACAATCACATTTTCCAACTCACTTACCCGTTGGAATTCTCCTTTTACCCGAATGGCTCTTCTAAAATCATCTGCCACAATCTCTCCCCCGGACATGGTCAAGTTCTCCGTCTGAATAGCTTGAGCAATATCTGAGAAACTAACCTGCATGCTTTCCATCTTCAACAAGTCCACATCCACTTTTACTTCCCGCTCTAGATCTCCCTTCATATCCACGTCATTCACCTGATCTAGCGCTTCGAGCTTATCCTGGAGATATTCGGCATATTCTCGCAATTCATCATTGGAGTAATCACCGGATACGTTGACGGTCACGATGGGTAATTCGGATAGGTTTACCTCCATCACCAAAGGATCTGAATCCAGATCATTAGGCAAGTCTGCCTTAGCCATATCTACCGCATCTTTCACTTTGTCGGTCGCTTCGTCAATATCCACCCCAGATTCAAACTCTACTGTGATTACCGAATAATCTTGGATACTGGTCGAAAGAATGTTCTTAAGGCCTTCCAAGCCTTGTAACTCCTTCTCGATCGGACGAGTCACCAAGTTCTCGATATCCGTGGCAGAATTACCAAAATAGGGGGTGTTGATGTATACCGTCGGCAGATCAATCTCAGGATATTGCTCCTTGGGAATATCATTGTAGGATTGTACCCCAAATAGCAATACCATGAAGGTTAGAATGAACACACTGGTTGCGTTATCCACCGCCCAAGTAGTTGGAGAAAAGTTCCGATATATCTCCTGCAGTTTATCTTTTATTTCTTTCATTGGTCAATACTTTAGTCGAGTGGAACAGCATTAATTATTAGATACAGTTGGATTGGAGGCACCCTGTAATTCAATCAAGGCATTCTCAGTGAGCCCACGATTTCCCTCGGCGATCAGTTGCTCACTCCCATCTAATCCTTGCTCAATTAGGACCTCTCCTTTGTAGGTATATCCCATCTGTACGTAAGCTTTCTTTGCTACCTTTTCTCCTTCTTCGTCACCGACAACAAAGACAAAGTCCTTTCCGCCCACTTCCTGTTGGATGAGATGTAAAGGAATCACTACGGCATTTTCTACGGAATAGTCCTCAATCATCATATTAGCTAGAAGGTTGGGCTTTAAGCCACCGCCACCAGAACCCAGATTTACTTCTACAGAAAAAGTTCTGTTCGCTGGATCGATCGTGGCACCGATGCGGCTAACCCTGGCCTTTCGTTCTTGGTCTAAAGCAGGAAACTGAATCGTTACGGTCTCTCCAAGCTTAACACTACGCAGCAAGTTTTCTGGAACATCAGCCACTACTTTCAACTTGCTCGTATTCAGGATTTGTAGGATGGGCATACCCGGTGACGCAATCTCTCCACTTTGTAGAATTTCTCTCTCCACCACTCCTGAAATAGGAGCATATACCTTTCCTTTCGTCAATTGGAACTCCAGGGTTTCCTTACTCTTCTCTAACCGCTCCTTATCACTCTTAGCTTGTAGATATTGAATTTCAGAACCAATATTCTGATCCCACAACCTCTTTTGACGTTCGTATACAGTGGTTGCCAAATCAATGGAAGTCTGCAATTCCGCCATCTGCTTCTTCAATTGTTCCAGGTCCAATTCAGCGATCAGCTGCCCCTTACGTACTTGCTGGCCTTCTTTGGCTTTCAAGGATAAGATCCGACCAGCCATCTCACTGGTAACATCCACTAGGTCATCAGATTTCACAGCTCCCTGAATTTCTACGAAGTGGCTGAAGTCCTTTTGCTCTGCAGCAACTGTAGTAATTAGCTTGGTCCGTTTTCTCACCGTTGGGTCCTCTTCGGCGATCTGGTCTTCTAGTTGAGCAATCATATCGCTCAACTCCTTCATTTCTTGTCTCTTGGTATTTAGTAAAGCCTTTTTCCCGGCTAGATCCTGCGGGATTTCATCAGTAGCTTCTGAAGCACTGGGCTGACATCCAGCTAATAAAAGGGCTAATAGGATTATGCTTGACAGGTATCTCATCGGATATGATTTTAAGAGTCTTTGTTAAGTTTGAAATAGAATTACATGAAGAGCCGCTAGATTTTCCCTAGCGCCTTCTTTACATTCATAATGGCCTGCACAAGATCATACTGTGCTTGAATGTAATTGCTTTGCGTACTGTAAAGGCTTTGCTCAGCTTGAGATACCTCGAGACTAGAGCCTACTCCTTCTCTATATTTAATTTGAGTGGTTTCGTAGATGCGTTGTGCGAGTGCCATATTGCGCTCTTGGCTGGCTAGGAGCTCGGTTGCGTTCTCATAACTGGTACGCGCATTGGTGATTTCCAAATTGATCCCACGTTGTAAGTTATCTTTCTGCAATCGGGCTTGCTCAACATCCAATTTGGCGCGCTGAATGGTGGCTTGCTTATACAAGCCATCGAAGATGGGAATACTTAAACTAGCTCCAACGTAAATGGTCGGTGCCCAGAAACCATCTGAGAAGGTGTTACCTTGGAAAGATTCTTGCGCCACGGCAAACGCCCGTAAAGTGGGCAGGTATCCGCTTTTTTGCAAACGAACATTGAGCTCGTTCAACTTTATCCCTTGCTCTAACAATCCAATCTCCGGTCGATTTGCCACCACAAGGTTTTCGGTGACGATATCTGAAGTATTTTCAGCGATGATGTCATTCAAATCTCCAGTCACCTCTAAGGGTTCTTCTAAGGGGTATTGCATCGCAAACTTGAGACCGTTTAAAGCCAAGCTCTTCTGCCGTTGCAGTGTTTCCTTCTGGGTTTCTAAGTTAATCAGTGAAAGTTGTAAGCGATCCACATCCAGCTGCTCCGCGAATCCAGCTTTATACAACTCCTGCGTTTCAAAGAGCAGTTTCTTCAGGTTGGCAATGTTCTTATCAATCAATCCCATGTTCTCCTGCAAAACCAGGACCGGCAAGTAGGCATCAATGGTCGTGTTGCGCACCTCTCTTTCTTTAGCCAGCAAATCCTGTGAAACGTAGGCGCGATAAGCTTTCGCGGCCTGAAGGCCAACGAAGTAACTTCCGTCGAAGATCATGGCATCCAAATTCAAAGTAGCGTTGAAGTTATTTCGTAAAAAGAAAGACACTCCATCGCTATTTCCTTCTCCTCCTCCTTGGTTTAGTAAAGCCAGTGTCTCCTCCGAAAGGAAGGGTGCCAAATCGGTAAAGGCAGCTCCAAAGACCTGAAAGTTGGCCGGAAGTGGCTGAATGGGTAGTTTGAGATAGCGCTGATAATTCAAGTTTCCGGTGAGTTGCGGGAGTCCAACCGAACGCCGTTCAACGATCTGTTGCTCGGCATCAACTAGGTTGATCCGAGCATCTTTCACCGTATTGCTTTGGTTTAGTGCATACTTAATGGCATCATCCAGACTCATGGGAGCGCTGGATTGACTTTGGGCTGTCAGGGAGAGAGACACCATTAATACAATCGGCAGTAATTTCCTTAACATGGAATTCATTATTGTAGTGTTTTCGAATTTTTATTTAGTTTCCTCCACCCAGGCATTGAGGGCTTCTTCCATCGTTTCACGGCCCTGCTGGGATACAATCCCGTGCAAGTGATAATTCATCAGTTCAATGAATAGTTCCTCTACTGGATATTCCGTTAGCGGAAAGCATTCCTGATCAGCTGCTGAGGAGGATTTCGAAATGTACAAGCGGGCAACAATATCCGGGTTCATATCCTGGCGATATACCCCTTCCGCTAGCCCTCTTTCTAGGTTATCCTTAATCACTCTGAAAAAATGTTGCTCATGTACATTGCTTAGAAGCTGCCAAGTACTTCGATAATACTTCTGAAGATCATACATTACCGTTACAGAGTACGTCCGCAATTCCCGGATCATATGACGAGCAATCAGCAACATTTCGTCAATTGCATTGCTAGCTTCTGATCTACATTCCGCCAGGACCTGTTTCTCTTCTTCCAAATGATCCTCAAAAACCTTCTGAATCAGATCTGCTTTATTTTCTACATATTGATAGACCGTCTTTTTCGACATCCCCAGCTCTCTTGCCAAGTCATCCATCGAGATGCTTTTGATCCCATAGCGCATAAAGAGATCCCTAGCCTTTGTGACTATTTGTTGTTTCGACTCCATTTGCTGTTTTGATCTTATTAGTCCAGTGCTGTAGACTAGCTGCAAATATTCATTTGCTGTAGTGGTTGAGTAGGTATACTTTGAAGTTCTAAATCCTACATAAAACGCGGGAAACTTTCATTAGTTCAAAAGTTTCCAAAGTTTTTTCTCTGTAGAAAGGCTTTCCACTCTTCAGGTGTGTCGAGATCGAGCTTTGCGGCGGGAAGGTCCAGTTTTGCTAAGGATTCGCTATACTTACTAATAATTGCTTTCGCTCCTTTCTGACCAGATAAAGTTAGGAGCTGGGGGAATAAATCGGCAGAAAATAGGGCAGGTACCCCCAAGGTGTTTTCGTAAAAAGCAGCTACCAAGGGGGAATTATTTTTTTTGAAAATTGCTATAATTTTTTCCAAATCAGGGGTATTGATGAGCGGTTGATCCACCAAAGTAATCAGCACTCCATCCAAAGACGATGCCTCTTCCAAAAGCGCTCGTAAACCACAAACTATCGAACTTCCCATTCCCGTTTCCCATGCTTCATTTCGCGTGATCCGATATCTTCCTTCGAGCAATTCTGCCTCGATCAATTCTGCATGGGCACCTAGTACTAGGATGATAGGCCCCCTATCTAAATCCTCGGCCTGGCGAATAGCTCGCTGAATCAGCGTTTCCCCTTGCCATTTCAATAGTTGTTTTGGCTCTCCCATGCGAGAAGCAGCTCCTGCGCCAAGAACAATGGTTCCAATACGATCTGATGCCATAATTTTATGAGGTGAGTATGGTACATTCACGGCCCGAACAAAATCGAGGCTAGATTTCGGTAAGATACCACTTTCTAGCAAACAGCTACCATACTATAAAAAAGCGGTCACCCGTGCAATAATTCACCCATTGCTAATCGTTTCTATCTCATCAACTATCCCAAGAAGTTTTCATACCCAAACCCACTCCAGTTTTAGCTCAACCCCACTTCTAAATTTTCAATACCACACCTATTTCAAGCAAATAGCGGAATGAAGTAAGTGCTATTTGCCAAATCATAAGTAAGGATCAACACTTGGTGTTGCATCCCCTAAAATTGTATTGCCCCTCCCTTCAGCGGTAACCATAGTGCTACCGAATACAACTTTACCATCCATATCCAATCGACCTGCATTCTTGGTTGTGGCAAGGCCCCATCTATGGCTAACATATTTGCTACCCAACCTCCCCTACCACCAAAGCCGAGTGGGATGCCAATGCATTTCACATTCGGTTGAAAACTAACACACTATAACATCTAATTATTGAGCAAAATCATTCCTAATGCGGTCTTTTTTAACAGTGACTATTTTACTTATCTCTACTTACTTTTTAAGTGGTCAAACTAGCAGGCACACGCATGGACACACGCACCAGCACCCTGATGGACACACGCATGAACTTACTCCTGAGGACTACATGATCAGGCCAAGAAATTCCCCATTTTGTAGTAAGCATCAGCAACCCGATCGTGCCCAACGCGAATGGATAGCCAAACAGTTCAGGAAGTGGCAGAATGAAGTCCATGCCAAATCCATGGCTCCCATTCGAACCATTCCAATCGTATTTCATTTACTCGAATATGATCCTGCCATCACTAATGCCCAAGTCGAAACGGCAGTGGCCTCCCTCAATAATGCCTTTTCTCACTCTCACAATAATCCACAAGGGGATGACTATAGCGGAGGCACCAGAGGAGTGGATACTCAAATAGAATTCTGCTTAGCACAAAGAGCACCTGACGGCGGTGTCACCACGGGCATCGTACGTTGGCGAAGCGATTATGAAAACATGGATGTAGATCTCGAAGATGCCAAGTTGAAGACCCAAGGACAATGGGATCCACGTTACTATCTCAATGTCTGGGTAGTCGCTCACCTTGACAACGAAACAGATCAATCCTATACAGGCAGTAGCTGGTGGAATCGCGATAATGGATTAGGTGGTTATTCCGGGGGGCCAGGTGGTGTGGTAGGACCGGATGCTAAGACTGATGGGGTTGTAGTTGCTGGACTAGGCTCTGCTTTATTGGCTCATGAAATTGGGCATTACATGTCACTAGCGCACACCTTTACGGGGGGCTGTAAAAACGACGATTGCTTAGTGGATGGTGACGGAATCTGTGACACCCCTCCCGATAATAGTCAGGCAGGTTGTAATCAAAACACCTGTGATACAGATACACTTTCCAATTACAGCAATGGTATTTTTACCACGGATGTACCAGACATGACGTCCAATTTCATGGACTACGGCAGTTGTCCTAGCGAGTTCACGCAGGGTCAAGCCGATAAGATGCTATTTGTAATGGATAATCAACGCATCAATCTCGCCGTGGAACCTCCTAGCAATAATGACGCTTGTCTGAAACCCTGTAATGCTGATTTTAGTGTAGAATTTGCCATCAGCGAACGCTATCCTGAACCCAATGTAGCTATTGATTTTACCAGTTCGATATTAGGTACAGGTATTGATTCCTATGAATGGTATGTAGAAGCACTGGGACACCCTGGCTTCAACTATCCCGTCGCTTGGCTTAAAGGATTTACACCATCTACGATGCCCCTGAGCACAGGTCCCAACCTTCAACATACCTTTTTGGACCCCGGTAAGTACCGGGTGTATCTCAAGGCTTGGAATAGCGCGGATCCGACTTGCTTTGCCTCTTATGCTCGCACGGTCCGGGTTACCTGCTTAGGCATTGACGCAAGATTTACCCCCAATGTAAGATTGATCGCCTCCAAACAAGATCGGGGGAAAATGTTGGATTCCGTACTATTTAGTAATCGATCCGTTAATGCCACTGACTTCGAATGGACCGTACGACATGAACCGTACGATGGCATGACGCCTGCCCAGCCTGACTTCGTCTCAAACGACACCAATCTCCATCACACCTTTTTGGAACCAGGAGACTACTACATCACTTTAATCGCCAAAAACGGACCAAACTGTACCGACACCTGCGGGCCCTTCCTACTACCGGTCTTAGATCCTACCATTGACGGGCGCTTGAAAATTAATAGAGTGGACTGTTATAAAGAGGATAGCCTGCGGATAGCATTCGAAATGTTCAATGATGGTTTTGACACGATCCGGATGGGTATGCCTGTGACCTTTTATGATGAAGACCCGAGAAATGCTACCCCCACTCCCAAAATCTTAGGCACCTATTTTTTGGATAAGATTGTCTATGGGAAGGACAACTCGGAAAACTTTGTCGCTATTCTTCCTTCAACTAGGCCCGAACTAGATCAGGTATGGGCTGTATTTAATGATCTAGGGACTTCCTCTTTCCCAATCACTTGGCCTACCCCGGATGGAAATGTCATGTCGGTGAATTCCGAATTCCCTACCAGTGGAGAAAATGAATTGAACTATGAAAACAACTTTGCGCATAAGTCTAAGTTTCAGTTTGAGGCCTTCTTGACGCTGCCGAATAGTTGGGATTGTACTGATACAGAAATCCAGCTGGAGGCCAGCCATAAAAACGGCAGAACATTGGCTGGCATTGATTGGACACCCACCGATCATTTATCCTGTACCAATTGTTTGGATCCAATCTTTGCCTTGCAAAACACAGTGGTTGATCAAGAGCTTATTCTAAGCTCGGAGTACGTCTGTCGAGATACTGTATCGGTGACTGTGCCAGCGCTCGTGCAAGATATTCCCGTGGCTAGCGTCACCAATCCTCCTGATATCTGCCTGGGCGCCTCGCCTTTAGATCTTACCAGCTTTGTAGGTGGCACCCAGATCACCTGGTACCCCACTGAGAATGCCACCGATGGGACTGCAACTGCTCCTGTAATGGATACTAGTACACCAGGCACTTATAGCCTATGGGTCAGTGATCGGGTCAATGGCTGCGAGGGCCCCAAAGTAGAACTTCGCTATACCATTTCTACTGGCATCGCCACACCTGAAATCAGGGCCGCTCCTACGCTTTGTGCAGGTGAAACTATGCCTGATCTATCTACCTTAGTGAATGGAAGCAATCTGCTGTGGTATTTGTCAGAGATCGGCGGAACTGGTAGTCCAACGCCTCCCAGTTCAGACGGTACGGTTCCAGGAACTTTCACCTATTGGGTCAGTCAATCTTCTGGTACCTGTGAAAGTCCTCGCGTGGCCGTCTCCTACACCATTTCATCGCCCCCAGGGCCGCCAGTGATCACCGCACCATCCGATATCTGTGTGGGCGCTGCCAGTCCTGATCTGGGTAGTTATGTGGACGGAACAAACCTGACTTGGTACAGTTCCGCAGACGTTACTAGCGGCTCGGACACCCCTCCTATCGTAGGCACCGACATTAGTGGTAATTTTGAGTTTTGGGTAAGTCAAACCGTCAATGCCTGTGAAGGCCCCAGAACCTCAATATCTCTTAGTGTACTTCCCATTTCCTCCCCACCGACCGTCACCCTGAGTCCTCCGATTTGCGCCAATACCACGCCCCCCGATCTAAACAGTCTTGTCAGTGGTACCAATTTATTATGGTATACCGATCAGATAGATAGCGTTGGAATGGCCACTGCACCAATTATTGATGCCTCCATTCCCCAAACTAATACCTACTGGGTAAGTCAAAACGAAAATACTTGTGAAAGTCCCCGCGTAGCTATAGAATTAATTGTGAAGCCGATTCCTGAAGCACCAAGCGTAACAGATGTACCTAATCTTTGTGTAGGTGATCCATCGCTAGCTCTTCAAGAGCTGGTTTCTGGCCATGATCTCAGATGGTACACCTATCCAGATCAAGATTCTACTATCGTTGCCCCAATTATTGAAACTTTACAAGGACAACGATATGACTTCTGGGTGAGTCAAACTTTGACCGCTTGTGAAAGTGCTCGTTTACCCATTACTATAACTGTAACAGATTTGGTGATCAGTCCAAGTGGCCCGCACGAAATAGAGGAAGGAGAAGAACTAGAGCTGAGCGTTGATATTGATATTTTCCCAGATGATGAAGGTTTTTTCACAATCTGGTCTGATGGCACGGGTCAAATCATAGAGACTGGAAAAACTAATGTGTTGGTGTATCCGGAAGACAATACCCTCTACACGGTACAAGTAGATGCAGGGGCTTGCAGCGAAGTCGGAAATATTCCTGTAGAGGTCATTTTCCAAATTGACCCTACGGCTATCTTCTCCCCTAATGGCGATGGCAGAAACGACACTTGGTACATCGGAGACATTGGTCGTTATCCCGAATCCACGCTCACCGTTTACAATCGATGGGGAGCAACGGTCTACCAAGCGCAGGCCTATCAAAACGATTGGGATGGGAGAGGCAGAGATGGTGCGGAGCTACCGCTTGCCACCTATTACTACGTAGTAGATCTCAATCAATTTGGGCTGAAGCCCGTCACAGGCCATGTCACTATCATCCGGTAACCTATTCTCAACGAAGATCATGTTTAAATTTCAGTAATCGGTTTTGCCGCAAATATCTTACGCATTTGGTTGCTGTAGCAGGAATCGCAGCTGGCATTATTCTAATTAAAAACACTATGACCAATTATAAAAATCTAAGACTACTGCTTGTTATTATCCCATTTTGTTTTCTCCAAAATCTACTGGCTCAACAACTCCCGCATTACACCTTATTTTCCATCAACCCTTACCAGATAAATCCCAGGGTAGCGGGAACGGAGGATTTCATATACTTGCAAGCAGGTCATCGCAGTCAATGGAGTGGCTTTGAGGGAGCCCCAAGTACCACCTACTTCTCCGGTCATACTACCTTGAATCATCGGGGCATAAGATATCGCCAGCGGCGCAAAGTTACCGGTAGCAGAGTAGCCTTAGGCTTATTACTGAGTAACGATCAAACTGGACCATTAGAACAAAGCACCGGAGCTCTAACTTTTGCTTATAACTTCCCCCTCACCCAAAACGATCTCCGATTATCGTTCGGGATGAATGCAGGTCTAAAGCGGTTCACCTATAATCCCGAGGGGCATACGGACAATCTATTGCACGGTAATGATCCCGCGGTACAACAGTTGATCAGCAAGAGTCTTCTGAATTTTTCTGCGGGATTCTGGCTGTATGACGAGAATTTTTTTGCGGGACTTTCTTCCTTCCAGCTATTTAATACCGCAACGAGCGACCCCAACTTTGGTCTTGAGCTCACCGCTGGAGATGTATTTCTTCGCCACTACTATGCCATGCTGGGTTACAAACTAGAGATGGGGCCTGATGCCCATCTGGTTCCTTCCGTGTTGGTAAAGGCAGTGCAGGGCGCTCCCCTCTCCTATGACCTCAATGCCAAATTGGTTTTCGCGGATCAGTATTGGTTAGGTGGAAGTTATAGGCGGGAAGATTCTTTTGCCTTCTTTGGAGGGCTCTTGATCAATCAGCGCTTCGAATTGACCTATTCCTTTGATTTAGTCTTATCGAAAATCAGAAATGCGGCGGCTGGGAGCAACGAAATTCAATTGGCCTATCGACTTTTTCACAATGCTGATGTCATCTGTCCAAGCAGATTTTGGTAGATAGTCACTCTATCTGCAAGGAGCTACACTAGTTTTCGATCTAACTTTAACATCAACTTAACGCATAATAGGGAGGTTTAAGCGTTGTACAAGATGTACATCCATTCCTTATGGGTGAAACCGCTTTGATTTTCAAAAACAACAACAGATGATTAAACGATCGACATTATTATTATTAGCCTTGTTTGCGATAAGTTCCTTGCCCGCCCAGGGGTTGAAGGGCTTCTTGAAGAAAGCCAAAGATCAGATCACAGGGACAACCGATGGCGAGGAAGTTGGCTTAGGCTTGAAAGAGGCACTAAACACAGGTGTTGGTGAAGCCGTTAGCTTTTTGTCAGCAGAGGATGGCTATTATAAGAGTGCTTATAAAATTCTCCTTCCCGAAGATGTCAAGAAGGTCACCAGCAAATTAAAAGCTGTCCCTGGCTTCGCTAATGTGGAAGATGATCTAATTGAAAAAATGAACCGCGCTGCCGAAGATGCAGCGACTAAAGCCAAGCCCATCTTTGTAGATGCGATTAAGAAGATGACCTTTCAGGATGCCATGAATCTATTGATGGGCGAGAAAGATGCAGCGACCCGTTACTTGGAAAGCAGCACCTTTGAACAACTTTACCAGGCCTTCAAGCCGGTGGTAATTGAGTCCTTGGACAAAGTAAACGCCAGAGAATACTGGCGTAGCGCCACTACTGCTTACAATAAGATCCCTTTCGTGAAGAAGACCAATCCTGAGCTAGATGATTATGTGACTCGTTCTGCCTTAGGAGGCATGTTTGGGATGATTGAAAAGAAGGAGTTAGATATTCGTGAAAACCCGGCCGTTCGTAGTACAGAATTGTTGCAGAAGGTTTTTGCCCAGCAGGATAAGAAATAGCTTTTACTCCCGCAACGATAAAGCCCCACTTGCAAGCTGTAGGCTTCAAGTGGGGCTTCTCTTTTCTTCCTCTTTCATAGGCTCTAAGTACTTTGTAACATAAGTTATTTGGAATTATGGGGAGCAGATTTTAAGTAAGCTCAAGGCGCGAGGAGGGAAAACCTGTCGGGCCGCCAGGCGGGATAGCCTTAGCTACTTGACCGACGAGCAACGCAGGGCTTGTTTAAAAGATGCCGCCAGAAACCAGAGAAATTTATGTTACAAAGTACTAAGGTCAATATCACCTGGCCTGATCGTGGTTTTCCGTGAAAAGCAACCAAGTTTCTTTGTTAACTTCGAGCATGCGAATTGATAATTATTCCTTGAGACAGCACCATTTTCTATCCTTCTCCATACTTACCTTATTGCTTCTTTCGGCGACTTCCTTAGGAGCACAGCAATTGCCTAAAAGGTATGTTGCCCACGCCACAATAGACTCTATTGTTGTCGACGGTATAGATTCAGAAACTACTTGGCAGAAAGCTGCCTGGTCCAAGGCCTTTATAGATATTGAAGGGGTGGATCGACCGAAATATCGAACTCAGATGAAGATGGCTTGGAGTGAGGAATATTTATACTTCTTTGCTCGAATGCAGGAGCCACATGTTTGGGGTAATCTAAAGCAGCGCGATACCGTTATCTTCCAGAATAATGACTTCGAAATCTTCATTGATCCAGATGGAGACACCCACAATTACTATGAATTTGAGGTAAATGCCTTAAATACAGTTTGGGATCTCTTTCTCACTCGCCCGTATCGAAATGGAACTATCGTCTTGGATCATTGGGATATAAATGGCCTGCTTTCGGCTGTACATGTCGATGGGACCTTGAATGACCCTTCGGATATCGATAAGGGATGGTCTGTAGAGGTTGCCATTCCCTGGGATGTACTAGTGGAAGCATCCGGCTCTAAGCAAATTCCCAGAGATGCCTTTTGGCGCATCAACTTTTCTAGAGTCAACTGGCAACACGACATTATCCAGGGAAACTATCGTCGAAAAACCGATAAGTTTGGAAAACGGCTTCCTGAATACAACTGGGTTTGGTCTCCACAATACAAGATCAACATGCATATGCCAGAGTATTGGGGATATGTCTATTTTTCTACTAATCCCCTAATGAAACTGGACGACTTCACTATCCCACTAGACGATCAAATCAAATGGTTCATGTACCAAGATTATGCGGTAGTAAAGGAGCAATTGGAGCTCAACACAGCAACCGAGGATATCGATACCCGGAAAATTGAATTAATGGGCCAAGGTATTTCTTCGAGCATTGTAGAAACGCCGATCGGCTGGTATCTCCAAGTCAAGAGTCCATTCACGGATAGATTGTTGATCATAGATCACAAGGGTCAATTCAAAACGCTGACACCGTCTGATGAGAATTAAACTTCAGTTTACGCCCTTTGCCGTCTACTAGCTTTTTCTATTTGTGATTTGTTTTACCTTTGCCTTATGCAAGTCTCCCGCCCCATTATCTTTATATGCCTATGCTGTTTATTGGCGCTGACGCCAAACATAGCCTTGGGTCAAAAAGCAGAACGCCTTCCTTTCCTCGAACCTGCCGATACCTTCAACAACGCTCGATTCTGGACCTGCGCCATTGCCGGTACGGCTATCTACACCGGCTTCTCCATCGCCCTATACGAAACTTGGTATAAAGATTATGAGCTTACCGTTTTTCATACTTTCAATGACTGGGGAGAATGGCGTGACATGGATAAGATGGGGCACTTATTCACTGCAGCCATGGAAAGTCGGCTAGCCTTTGGTGGGGCGCTATGGACAGGCATGGACCGGCGCAGCGCTATGTGGACCGGCGCAGCTGTCAGCACACTTCTACAGACAACGATTGAGGTAATGGATGGCTTTTCCGCTAAGTGGGGCTTTTCCTGGGGAGATGTAGCCTACAATACCTTAGGTACAGGCGTTTTCGTCGCACAAGAAATGCTATGGGAGGAGCAAAGGATCACCCTAAAGGTATCCAATACTCAACCGAAATATTCTACGAAGCCCATCGCCTCCCGAGAAGGAACCGCATTCAGTAGTCCTCGCCAGCGTGCCAGAGAACTATTTGGCGAAGGCTTCTTCGAAACCTTCCTTAAGGACTACAATGGTATGACCATCTGGGCATCCGTGAATATCAATGCTTTTCTACCCACTCACAAACAAAATCGGGGAATCCCAAAATGGTTGAATGTAGCTGTAGGATATGGGGCAAATGGCTTATATGGAGGGTTTGGCAATACCTGGACGGATGACAACGGAGCGGCCTTTAATCTGTCCGCCAGCCAGTTCCCCAGGTATAACCAATTTTACCTTTCCTTAGATATTGATCTCAGCCGAATACCCACGCAAAATCGATTCTTGAAATCTCTATTGAACGCCATCCATTGGATCAAGATCCCCGCTCCAACTTTGGAATGGGATACTAGAGGGGGGATGAAAGGGCATTGGCTATATTGGTAAGACCTAGTTGACTACCTTCACATTAACGGCTTTAAGTCCTTTAAAGCCCTGCTCGGTTTCAAAAGTCACCTTATCGTTAGAATCCAATGGACCAGGAAGATCATTGATGTGAACAAAAATACTCTCTTGAGAAGATTGGTCAACGATGAAGCCATAACCCTTTTCTTCATTGAAGAATTTCACGCGGCCTTTGCGGATGGTATCTTCTGGCTCTCGGTGCTGGGAAGCTGCGCCCAATTGGATGTCCTCCAACTTGATTTCCTTCTTCTTTTTGTTAGGATCTGGAGGCGTACTAGTGATGTTCCCGTTTTCGTCAACATAGGATAACATGTCTTCAAAAGATAAGGGACCTCTTTCTTCTCTTTCCGCCTTTCGCTGAGCGCGTCTTTCTTCTTTTTCTTGTTTTTTCTTTCTACGTTTTTTTTCTTTTTCTTTTTTGTTATAAGATTGCTGAGATTTTGCCATAAGTAAATTTTGGTGAATTACATGTCCTAGCAGAGAATGAAAACTCTTGGTAAAAACGCTCAAATCAATAAGCATTTACCATCCGTCCCCAATTCAACGAGGAAAACTCAAAATAATAAATTAAGCGATGATGAAGAAATGTGAAATTGCAGTTTTCTGATAATTGTGCAGAATAATCGCAGTACCTATAACAAAGGCAATGCCACTTTAGTTTCCATGTAATCAATTTTATCAGATTTCTAGCTTGATGTTAAGCTTCCTCGGCAGGGTTTTGTTCCACTAATTCCAGCCGTCCAACAACTGATCCTGGAGATAAAATCGTCCCAGGAGATAAAACAGCATTAGCCCCTATCCTACTGCCATCTCCGATTAGCGCCCCAAACTTGATCACTCCGGTATCTTGCCTTTTTCCGGCGAGGGTTACGAAAATCCGCTTATCTACCCTTTCATTATAATGGTTGGCCGTTATTGCACCTGCTTCAAAATTAACCTGACTTCCCACGATGCTATCGCCCACAAAATTGAAATGAGCCGCCGCCGCACCGGCAAACAAAATGCTGGATTTAATCTCACAGCCAGGACCAATACTAACTTTTTCATCTAGGAATACGCCACCTCTGAGATAAGCGTGAGCACCAATAAAACAATTGGGCCCGATCACCATGGGTCCCTTAAGTGTAACCCCGGATTCGATCCTAGCACTAGTATGAATCAATGCCTCTCCCTCTCGGAGGTAGTCACGATCCAACCGTTCTTGATATTGGCTGATCAGATTGGGAAGTTGCGGTAAAATCTGCCAAGGTAAAAAAGCCGCTTCATAAAATGGGCTGTGCTCAAATCGCTGAAGGAAAGAGGTAAGTTTGATCATCTGGATCTATAATTCAACTATGAACGAAAAGCATTTGAATGCAACAAGCTGTCCGACACCCGAAATTAAAATTCCTAGCTTGCTGGCTTACGGCGGCGTTTCCATTTGCGGAATAAACGCGGACCATACCACAGCCAGAGGCCGGTAACCATCAATATAATGAGGCCAATCCCCAGGCCATTCATCGTAATCAGCTTAAATAGATCACTGACGATAGAACCATCATGTAGTTTTTCAATCCAATCGGAATGTCGCTTAGCTATGGAAAGTACCTCGCCACTGGTACCATCAATTTGTACTTCCCACCATCCCTTGTCGAAAAGGACTTTAGCAATCCCTTTGGAAGGGCGAACATCGATACGATCGATGGTATTGGTCCCGAATTCAGGATGTGCCTTTTGAAAGGCTGATTCGGCTAGTTCAGCTAACTCGGAGATGGGTTTCCAAGCCTGTAACTCCTTGCTTTCTCCTTTTTGCGTGGGGGGTTGAATCCAATCTATGTCCTTTTTCCAAGCTAAGAAAATACCGGTCAAGGCACTGATGAGCAGTAAGATGGCTAGACTCAAGCCAAAGTACTTATGGTAAACCCGATATTTTCTCAGACTTTTGGTGATCCGTGACAAGCTAACTTATTTAATCAAAATGCAAGTTAAAACCGGACATTTAACAACCCAGTTAATTCTTTTACTTCCTTCACGGTTTGTTGGGCTCGCTTTCGAATTTCGGCAGAGGAGGCCTTTATTTGATTCTTTACTTCTTTCTTATTACTGAGCAATTCCTGCTTTTTGGCTCTAATCGGTGCACTCACTGATACTAGCGCATCCGCTACAGCCTGCTTTAGGTCTACGTACTTCAGTTCTCCTTTGTTGTAGTCCTCCATTAAACTATCATGAGCTTCCTGGTGGTTGGAAGCCTTCAAAAGACTGAAAAGGTTTTCTATTCCAGGACTCATTTCTCCAGCAGGAGTATCTCCTGTATCCGTGACTGCAGAGCGAATCTGCTTGCGGATACGAGCTTCGTCTGCAAATAGGTCAATGTTGTGTTTTTCGCCTAAACTAGCACTCATTTTCCGGTTGGGATCTGCAGTAGACATCACCTTCGGAATTTCCGTATACAAAGGCTCTGGGCACACAAAGAATTCCTTACCCATCAAATGGTTGAAGCGAGTAGCAATATTTCTAGATAACTCTAGGTGTTGTTCCTGATCTTTACCGACCGGCACATAGCTCGCCTGATAAATCAAGATATCAGCGGCTTGTAGAACGGGATAGCCAAACAAGCCAGCAGAGATAAATCCTTCACCACTTTTCTCTTGGCTTTGTGCACTTTTATCCTTGAATTGAGTCATCCTGGTTAATTGCCCGTAAGAAGCAAAGCAATTGAGGATCCATCCCAGTTCGGCATGTTCAGGTATAAGAGATTGGATAAAGACGTGTTCTTTTTTTAGACCGCAGGCCAAGAGGTTAAAAGCGAGGTCCCATACGTTTTCCCTTAATTTCTTAGGTGAAAAAGGCATGGTCATCGCATGATAATCCACGATACCATAGAAGCAATCGTAATCTTCTTGTAAACGAACCCAATTGGCGATCGCGCCGAAATATCTACCGAAATGCAAATTACCTGTGGGTTGAATACAAGAAAGTACCGTCTTTTTTTCCATTACTAATAAGTTATAATCCTTGTTCGTGATTTCTTAACTTGATCTATACCGTAATTGGTTCCCAGTCTATTGATTTTGATAAGATTGAGAACTTCCGCTCCGCATGGTTCCGACCAACTTAGTCATTCAAGCCAAAGCCGGCAATAACAGATATCTCAATATTAACGAATTTGGGGAGGTTAGCCACCTCCACCAATTCTCTGGCTGGTGCAGTAGCCTCATTGAAGTATTCGGCATAAACCGCATTGATGCGACTGTATTGATGCATATCGCTGACAAAAACGCTGCATTTGATTACATCCTCAAAGGTCAAGCCGGCTTCCTCCAAGATCGCTTGGATATTTTTCATGACCTGATGGGTCTCTGCTTCAATGTTGTCATTAACCAGCTCCCCGGTAGCCGGATCGATAGCTATTTGTCCCGAAGCAAAAAGCGTATCACCATGAATGATAGCTTGGTTATAAGGCCCGACTGGAGCGGGTGCATTTGAGGTTGTGATAATTTTTTTCATGCAGGTTATTGGTTCCAGGAATGAATAAATCTGGCCACAATCAAAGGATGGCCAGAAGATTAGGGTTCAAGCTGATAATTAAGATAATGAGCTGATTTAAACATACTCTAAAACACAAAAAGCCCCGCATCTATTCTGTTCGGATGGGAGCTTACTGTGTATATCTTTGAGAAAAGATCTTAATCTTCGTACTCAGCTTTCACTAATATCTTACCGCGGTAATACATATTACCTTCAGCATCGTAGTATGCACGGTGATAAATATGCTTTTCGCCGGTGGTAGAGCAAGTGGCTACTTGTGGAGTAGCTGCCTTCTTATGCGTTCTACGCTTGTGCTTACGCTGCTTCGAAATTCTACTCTTGGGATGTGCCATTATACAGTGATTTAATGATTCTCGATAAAATAGTTAATGATTTGATCGTGCTTACTCTTCTTTCAGCTTTTTGAGGGCATCCCAAATGGGATTGTCCTGCTGTTCCTCTTCTTGTTGGCTTTCCAAATACCCTAGCATTTTTTCATCACAGGGCTTTTTTTTCTCGGCTTCACAATCGTAAGTTTTAATCATCGGAATGGCCAAGCAAATGAACTCATACACATACTTAGAAACGTCCAATTGTGGCGTTTCTGGATGTATAAAAATTACTTCAGCCTCTTCTGACGTTTCCTCGAGAGAAAACTTTACCAACAATCGTTCTGCGCCTTCAATAGGTAGGGCTATGGGAGCAAGGCATCGATCGCAGTCTGTATTAACGGTACCTTCAAATTCGAATTGAAGGACATACATATCGGATTGCTTATTCAACTCCAAGCGCATCTCCACGTTACCATCTTGAACAGGAGCATTTTCAAATTGCTCAAAAAAGGAAGCATCTATATCAAAAGTATAATCATGCAATCCGGGAAATAAACCTCGGATTGGGATTACAAAAGGTACTAGCGGATTCATTGCTAGTAATTTATCAATTAATTAAAACTCCTCATTTGGAGATTTTACGCCCGTTCGGATCAAACGGACCGCAAAGATAGTTTTTTTTCGACAATAAGCGATCTTTAATTCGAGTATTTTTGCAAGATAGGGATGCAAATTTTCCCAGTCTGATTTGTATTCCAATTTTTTAATTACGGCTTAACATCCGAGTACCTGAATAAACCGTTTAAAGCCTTACATTTGCACCTGTCTTGCTGCAGCAGGATGTTCTAAAAAATCGAAAGTAAGTACCCCTTCTGGGAGAAAATATACATTGGATATACACCTAGCCGACTACTCTTCAACTCTTCAATAGGATCTAGAAGCCCCCAAGCAACGCCTCTTATAAGATTGGTCTAGTTATTTGCATTTTACGAACCACTAGTACATGCTATCCAACAGCTTTTTGAAAATGAGAACGAAGATTAGAAACACGACACTAAGTTACGCACCACCATTTGGGCTCCTCTTATTACTAGGGATTCTTTTCACTTCTCCTTTTTCCCTTTCCGGCCAAATTGTATGGCAGGAGGACTTTAGCAGTTATGCTGATGGAATCAATACTACAACCAGATGGACAACTAATTTTAATGATTGTGATGATGCAGACGTGAACATGGGTAATAATTTCTGGGGAGTCCAAGGGGGTGAGTTTAGGGTCAATGATATTGAAGGGTTTAACTGCATAAGTAGCTCTCCAACGAATATATGGGGAGATCTGCAAAATTCACTTACCACCGAAAGCATTAATATATCAGCACACTCCTGTGTTCGATTGTCCGTGGACATTAGAAGCACTGGGGACTTAGAATGTGTTTCAGCTACCCCTACTACGACTACCCCACCTACCAATACCGGACACGACCAAGTCGTAGTTGAATACCGTGTAAATGGTGGAGGTTGGATTCAATTTGCTACCAATGGATACATATGTGGTAGTGACAATTTACCCACTACAGCTTCACAGACCCAGGTATCGGGAAACAATGTCGAAATTCGGATTAGATTAGGAAACATTGCTGGTAACGAAAGTTATTATCTCGATGACATCATTGTAGAAGTAGATGAAACCACCCCCACCCTATCCAGTTTCGGTCCCTTCTGTAGTTCCGATGCCAGTATTCCCTTACCTAGCACGCAAGCTGGAATTTCCGGAAGCTGGTCGGGTACTGGGGTCATTGGTGGAACCAGCTTTAATCCTAGCACGGCAAGTACTGGAGCCAACACGCTAACCTTCACCCCCAATCCTGGCCAATGTGCCAGTAGCAATACCACTTCGATAACGGTCAATGCCGGTCCCAATGTGGATGACATTCCTAATCAGACAGCTTGCGGCACCTATACCCTGCCCGTAATCACGGGCTCCAACCTTTCTGGTAGTGCAGCCTATTATACTGCACCTTCGGGAGGTGGAGTCCAACTTAACCCTAGTCAGATTATTTCTACGTCGGGAACGACCACGCTATATATCTTTGACACTAACGGTGGATGTACGGACGAAGAGGACTTTACAATCACCATCATACCAAGGCCCCAGATTAATGACCTGGCGGACCAGACAGTCTGTGGCTCCTATACCTTACCTGCCATAACAGGAACCAATTTAAACGGTAATGAAGCCTATTTCACCGCTACTAATCGAGGGGGCACACAGTATAGCCAAGGGCAAGTTATTACGACTACAACCACCTTATACATCCACGGTGGAGCAGGGGGCTGTGATGACGAAGAGGAGGTAACCATCACTATTACGCCTGCGCCACAAGTGAATGATCAAGCCAACACTTCAGCCTGCGGATCTTATACCCTTCCGGCGATCACAGGTACTAACCTAACGGGAAACGAAGCCTATTTTACTCAAAGTGGAGGGGCTGGTACTCAATTTAACCCAGGCCAAACGATTACCAATACCACCACCTTGTTTATTTATGACGATGCGGGCACTTGTGAGGATGAAGAATCTTTCACCATCACCATTACCACTCCGCCAGATATCAATGACCTCCTCAACCAAACGGCTTGCGTTTCCTATACCCTTCCAGCGATAACGGGTACCAACTTAGCGGGCAATGAAGCCTATTATACCGGTGCGAATGGCACGGGCACTCAATTCAATCCTGGACAAAATATCACCAATAATATCACTTTGTTCATCTATGGAGGGAGTGGATCCTGTAGTGACGAAGAAACGGTAAGTATTACTATTACACCAGCACCTGACGTAGATGATCAGCCCAATACTTCAGTTTGTGGGTCCTATACGCTTCCAGCCATTACCGGTTCGAATCTTACCGGAGGGGAAGCCTATTTCACCCAAACCAACGGTGGAGGTACATCATTTTCACCGGGCCAAACCATCAACACTACCACGACTCTTTTCATTTATGACGGAACGGGAGTTTGTAGCGATGAAGAAATCGTAACCATTACGATCAGTTCTCCACCCAACATTGATGACATTTCCAACCAGACTGCCTGTGGTTCCTATACCCTGCCTAATATCACCGGTACCAACCTGAGCGGAAATGAGGCCTATTATACAGGTTCAGGAGGGTCCGGAAACCAATTTAATCCGGGTCAAACCATCAGTGCCAACACTACTCTTTTTATTTATGGAGGTTCTGGTAGCTGTACAGACGAGGAACAATTTACCATTACGTTTACGACGCCACCTAACGTCTTGGCTATTCCCAATCAAACGGCTTGTGGCTCTTACACGCTACCGCCTATTAACGGAACCAATCTAACAGGTAATCAGGCCTATTTCTCAGGGCCCAATGGCACAGGTACTCGCTTCAATCCGGGACAATCCATCACGAGCAGTAGGACCTTATTTATTTATGATGGAACGGATCCGTGCGATGATCAAGAACAATTCACCATCACCATCACAGCTGGTCCAGACATTAATGATCTTCCCACGCAAAATGTTTGTGGCTCTTACACACTACCCAACATTACCGGAAATAACTTAACGGGTAATGAGGCTTATTATACGGCCACCGGTGGCAACGGCACTCGTTTTTTACCGGGAGAACTCATCACCGCTAGTATTACCTTATTCATCTATGGTGGCACAGCTAGTTGCAATGATGAAGAGCTTGTCTCTATCAACGTTAGCCCTCAGCCACAGATTGATGACATCGGCGATCCAACCGTTTGCGGCACCTACACTTTGCCGGCTATTACAGGTGCTAACCTGAGTGGCAATGAAGCATACTACACGAGTGCCGGTGGTCTAGGTACCTCATTCGCCCCAGGAGAAGAAATTACAACCAATACAACACTATTTATATACGATGGCAATCCGGGATGTAATGATCAAGTTGAAATAACCATCACGATCAATCCTCCCATCGACATTGATGATTTAGCTGATCAAACCGCTTGCGCCAGCTTCGTCCTACCCAACATCACCGGTACCAATCTAACTGGGAATGAAGCTTACTTTACTCAAANNANNACNNTATTNATNTANGNTGGNANNNCNGGNTGNNANGANNAAGNNNAANTAACNATCACNATCANNCCTC
>JABSSL010000010.1:115801-142173 GCA_013214355.1 Saprospiraceae bacterium
GANNTNGATGANNTNGCTGATCAAACCGCTTGCGCNAGCTTNNNCCTACCCAACATNACCGGNACCAATCTAACTGGGAATGAAGCTTACTTTACTCAAGCNGGAGGCCAAGGTACCCAGCTTAACCCTGGAGAGACCCTGACGAGCACGAGTACTTTATTCATCTATGGTGGAACCACAGGCTGCGAAGACGAAGAGCAAGTAACGATCACCATCACCCCTCAACCAGATCTGGATGATTTAGCAGACCCAACCGTATGCACAGACTTCACGCTCCCTGTCATTACCGGTACCGATCTAAGTGGCAATGAGGGTTACTTTACTCAAAGTGGAGGACAAGGAACCAGGCTAATGCCGGGAGCAGTCATTTCGAGCACGACTACTTTGTTCATCTACGACGGGGCGCCTGGCTGTGAGGATGAGGAGGAGTTTACCGTTGCAATTGCTGGCCAACCCACTTTGGATCCAATCGATGAGGTAAGTATCTGTGGTAGTTTCACCCTTCCGGAGATTACGGGAACCGCGCTTAGTGGTAATGAGGCTTACTTCACGGCCGCAAACGGTGGAGGGACTCGTCTACTCGCGGGGGAAATCATTACTGGCTCCATGACCCTATTTGCTTTTGATGGTGCAGCGGGTTGTGAGGATGAGGTCAGTTTTACCATTACCATATTGGATGGTCCAGATATTAGCCCCCTGGATGGTCAGTTGGCCTGTTCTAGTTTCCAGCTACCAGCTATTGTAGGTACGAATTTGACTGGAAACGAAGCCTATTTTACTAGCCCTGGTGGCAATGGTACACGCTTCGAGGTGGGTGATATAATCAATACCAGTCAGACTTTATTTATTTATGATGGTGTGCCAGGTTGTGAGGACGATGAAGCCTTCAGTCTAAATATCATTCCAGCGCCTCAAATCGATGATATACCCAACCAAGAAGTCTGTGAATCTTTTATGCTACCGGTCATCACGGGCGTAAACTTAAGTGGGGATGAAGCCTATTTTGATGAGATGAATGGCAACGGAAATAGATTCCAGGCTGGAGATATTATTACTAGCGATCAAGTTCTATTCATATGGGACAGTAGTAACGGCTGTAATAGCCAGCAGGAATTTGAAATCATTGTGAATGAAGCGCCTGATGTTTTGCTTTTACCAAGTCCGGTCAGCTGTGCGGGGGAGAGTGATGGGCAAATCACGGCTTCTATTCTTGCGGGTAGCGCCCCCTTTACCTTCGATTGGAATTTTGATCAATTTGATGGGGAAGATACCTTACAAGACATCCCAACTGGTATATATAGCTTGGTATTGTCGGATGCCAATAACTGTTCTATCACGGCCAGTGTTACGCTTACGGAACCCAGCTCCATCAGTTTAAGTTGTCAAGAAAATAGCCCCGTGAGTAGCCTTGGTGGGAATGATGGTATTGCAGATATTGAGCTGCAAGGAGGGGCTGAACCTTACGTCCTGAATTGGGACAATGGCGGCGCAACTAGCACAGAGAATATTCCTGCCGCGGGAATTACACAATTATCTGATTTGAATGCAGGAAATTATAGTGTGCTGATCATCGACAATAACGGTTGTGAAGCCAGCTGTACCTTTACCATCACCGACCCGGCTTGTAGTCTAAATGTATCGGCTAGTGCAACGGATGCCACTTGCCACGACAGTAATGATGGCCGTGTAAGCGTCGACCTCACTGGTGGTCAAGGGCCATTTACTTTCAGCTGGAATGATCCAAATCTAGATGGAATCCAAAGCCCGACGGGCTTAGCAGCGGGAGACTACATACTTAGCGTCACGGATGCCACTGGATGTGAAGTAATTACCTCAGCCACAGTTACTGCCCCTCAAGAATTGACTTTAACCGGTCTTAGTGTAAGCCCTGTATCCGGTAGTGGTCAAAATGATGGTGGAGTGTCTGTGAACTACCAAGGAGGAACACCTCCCTATGAGTTAAGCTGGTCTGGAGAATTATCTGGTTCCCTGAGCGCCCCCGGAAGTGGGATATTCTCGATGAATACCTTCCCTGAGGGAGATTATACCCTGACCATTACCGATGGCAATGATTGCACAACTAGCTTAGACTTCACCATACCTGGAGTCAATTGTAGCCTAAGTATATCGCTACAAGGGGAAGACCTGAATTGCTTCGGAGATCAATCTGGTCGCATTCAGCTAGATATCGTTGGTGGCATATCCCCCTTAGACATAGATTGGAATATCGATGCGCTGGATGGCCTCCGAAACCCTCAAGGTCTCGCCGCAGGCGACTATGAGGTGCTTGTAACAGATGCTAACGGGTGTACTGCCACGGAAACCATTAGTTTACAAGAACCCGCTCCCCTCACCATAGCGTGCTCACTAGCTGAAGAAGCTTCTGCTCCAGGAGCTTCAGATGGTTCTATAAATATCGAAGTTAGCGGTGGAGAACCCGATTATACGATAGATTGGAGTAGTGCAATGAATAGTGGAGCAGACAATTTACCCAATCCTGGAACCGCAGCAATTACTGGTCTCCTAGCTGGCACCTACCAAGTCCTCGTAACTGATGATAATGCTTGTGTGGAAACCTGTGAGGTGGAAGTCACGGAGGCCTGCCCTACTTCCCAGCATACCCTTGCCACCACTTTATGTGCGGGAGACAGCATGGTTGTGAATGGCGTTACCTATAACGCAGCAAATCCAAGCGGACAAGAAATTCTCTTAGGTGCCAATAGCTTAGGGTGTGATAGTATAGTGGATATTGCTTTGCAGTTTTTCCCTCAAGCTACCGCCAGTATTGATCGTGAGCTCTGTCAGGGTGAAAGCTTGATCATTGGAAATACTGAATTCAATATTGATAACCCCAATGGTGTAGCCATACTACCAGCCGCGAGTCCAGATGGTTGTGATTCTTTGATTACCGTCAATTTAAACTTCACGGCGGCTCCGGTATTTTCTTTGGAAGGGAACAGCACCATTTGCCCAGGGGATCCTGCTACTTTAACCTTCAGCGCTAGCAATTTCGCTGACCCAGTCAACATTATTATTTCTGATGGGACTGGCAATCTCATACCTATAACGGGGCTAGTGGATGGATCTACCTTCGAACTTACCCCTACCATTACCACTACTTACCGTATTATGGATACGGATGCTAATGGAAGTCTTTGTCCCCCTGTGCTTGATGGTGCAGTTACTGTTGAAGTAAGCGAATTGATGATTGATTTAATTGCTACTGACTATAACGGGTTCCAGCTCAGTTGTGCCGATGCCTTTGATGGCCAAATTGAAGTGGCTATTGAAGGAGGTACTAGTCCTTATTCCTACCTATGGAACAATGGCGCCACAACTGAGCGATTAGACCAGCTTGATGAAGGCCTTTTTGAGTTAACGGTCACCGATGCTAATGGCTGTGAGGCCATTTCAGAAATCTTATTGACTGCTCCCCCTTCGATCGAAGCCCAAATCTCCGCTATTCCGCCAGGATGCAACGGAGAGGCTGGCCTAATCCGTATCGAAGAGATCATGGGCGGTTCAGGCCCCTTTTCGCTAAGCTTAGACGGAAATGCAGCACAAACGATCACGGGCATACCTTTTGAGCTCACTGCTTTGTCTAGCGGTAGTTATCAACTCGTCATCACAGATGCCAATGCTTGTTCCTTTGAACGTACCGTGCTTGTCCCAAATGAAGAAAGTATATTGCTGGACTTGGGAGCAGATATCACCATTGGCCTAGGCGAATCAGTTACCATCAGTCCAATCACCAATTTCACCATCGACAAATTCATATGGGAACCGAATGATTCCATTATTTCTCTTGGTAATAATGAATTTAGTGTTAGCCCCACGAACACCACCGTATATACCTTGACTGCTTTCGATGCAGCTGGCTGTTCGGTAAGCGACCAGCTTACGGTTATTGTAGATAGAAGCATAGACCTTTTCCGGCCTACTGCCTTTAGCCCAAATAATGATGGAGTCAATGATGTATTCCAGGTTTTTGCTGGTCCATCCATCGTACGAATCAACAGTTTTCTGGTTTTTGATCGCTGGGGCAGTCCACTCTACGAGGGTTACGATGCAGCACCAAACGATCCTAGCCTAGGCTGGGATGGCACTTATCGAGGGCAAGCCGTGAACTCAGGTGTGTACGTGTATTATCTGGAGGTTACTTTTGTGGATGGAAGAAGGGAGGTCATTAAAGGGGATGTGGCCTTGGTGAGATAATGCTTAATGTTTAATGTTTAATGTTTAATGTTTAATGTTTAATGGAAATTAACCCCTTATCAGGATAACTCCGCATGATCAATTATCCATTCAACATCCTTAATTATAAACTATCGCTGCACCACCTTAGCCTTATTGTCAAATTTTTTGCGGATTTCGATTAGCGCCACATTAATCTCCTCCTGATCATCGTAGGGTAATTGAACACCGACCTGTGTAAGCTTACCTACTTTGCGGGTATAGGCCTCGTAACCTTCTTCGTATACTTTCTTAATTAGTTTTTCCACATTATCAGGATTGCCAAAAGCACCGATGGCAATGAGGGCGTATTCTTGTGCAGGATCAGGGGTGATGCCTTCCGTCTCGTCGGGAGCGGGCGTCGGAGGACTATCGTCAACGTCTTCCTCTTCGGCAGCTGGAGGGGGCACCTCCGCGTCCTGTGGATTGGTATTCTCTACCTCCTTGAGATCATCCGGTCCACCTTCGATTTCTGAGGGGCTAATATTTACGCGCTCCTCAGGGACCACGGTGAGGATTTCATCTTTAGGGACCTTATAGGCTACCAATAGCCAAATACCGATCGACACGATCACCACCGCTAGGGTGATAAAAGCAGCTAAATTACGTTGAAACCACTCAGCGATATTGCCACTAACTACATTGCCCAAAGTGAAGCCTTTTTTCTGCATTTGCTGCTGGGCGGTAGTCATCACTGGGCGATTGTGCCGAATGATAGGATAAAACTGTACGGAAGGTAAGCCGAAGGAATCTGGATTAAAATTACTGTCGTCTGGAAGGAACTGGTATTTGCCTTCGTAATTTTGATATAGGCGACCTACGTTTGGAAATACGACAAACTCTTTTCTTCTAATCGCCGACTTGACATCGTTTACATAGTCACTGATGATCTTCTCCGCTTCTGCCCGAGGTAAATCGTATTTACTGACGATCAGGTCTAGTAAAAGACCATCATCCATCACTAGGTTCTCATTGAATTCCAAAGATTTGGAAGGTGGGTGTACGGCCCCTTGCACCGGCTCTATGACGGCCGACTTATAATGCCCCACAATCGCCCCTAGCCCCGGAATACCTACGGTGTCATTATCATATAGCAATGATGCTATGCAAGATCCTACATCTATATCCATGCTGCTTAGTTAGTATAAGTTAAAAGTATTATATAACTTTTACTTGTAAGTTCAAGAAGCTAAAATACGGTATTTCAGGCAAAAAAGTGATGCGTTTCACCCATACCTCTTCCTCTCACTCAAGAATTAACCTACTCTACGTGCTTTTCGGGACTAAGGTTTTGTCATCCGGCCAGCAATTATCCTGTTAAATTTGCCTTAAAATGGAATTCCCTTCACTGTAGACCTTGAATTAACAGTTGATTTCCCCTACCTTTCCCACCACATTTCACGCCATTGTATCACTTACTGCTTAACACCGGCTCACTTAAACAGTAGCAAAGGCGACTCAGGCTGTTACATAGCCTATAAACTCACAGACTATATCTCAGTATATTTTCAAAATAATTGTTGCATAGCAACAGAAATCAGAACCTTACAAAATTTCATTATGATTAAACGATTTACAACTTTCTCTTTTGTGTTATTATTTTTTACCCTTAGTGTTTTTGGGCAGGAGCGGATTATGAATCCGGTACCAGAGCGGGTGGCAACTAGAGTACTGCCAACGGCAGAGATTACTCCCAGAGCCATAATGGACACCCTTACTCCACCGTCTTGGTCGTTGGCCTGCAGTGATCAAGCCGTAAATTTCACCGTCAATGGAGCCTGGGGGTCGATTGGTGGGAACAATGAATTTGGCGATACCGAAAAGGCACAGCGTTATTCTTTCAGCGATGTTAGTCCAGTGAATATTACCGAGACCTGGGTATTCTTTGCCACTGCTGGTGTGGTTGGAGATGCAGATGTACGTATTAAAGTATATTCTGCCAATGGCGATGGTGCGCCCGACGTACTATTAGGCACTAGTGATCCTGTAAAGCCCAGCAGCTTTGTTTTGGACGATCAAATGGCTTTTCCAACTAGTTTCTCCTTCAGTACTCCTGCTTTGGTTGAGGTGACTGACTTCTTTGTGAGTGTAGACTTTTCGGACTCCTACAACAATGCCACAGATACTCTAGGCATGTTTATGAGTAGCCAAGATTGTGGTAGTGGTGACGATTCATGGGAAAAGTTTGGAACCGGTGAATGGTTTCCGATCAGCAATACTGACGTCTCCTGGGGCCTAGATTCTGATTTCTGGATACTTCCTATCCTGGAGTTCGAAGATCCAAGTAATACCAACGACGTTTTTGCCGCAAAAAATGGCCTACAGATTTTCCCCGCCCGCCCGAATCCTGCCTACGAGCGAGTGGACCTACCTTACGAATTGAGTAAAGGCTCTAAAGTCACGATCGAAGTCTATGCCGCCGATGGCCGACTGATTGAACGGATGGACAAAGGGCAATTAGGTCCTGGAAGCCACGTCGAAAATTACACCGTTAGTAATCTACCCGCAGGTAGTTATGTATATGGTATCATCACGGAAGAGGCTCGAATTATGAGTCGATTCATGGTGAATAAGTAGGGAAGAGCGCGCAGAAGATAGAGCATAGATGACAGACGGTTGCCTCTTGTAGTTTAGGGAGGTGCCACGTAAAAATAGAAAAGCGAAAGGTGAAGCTCCTGGTGCGGGCTTTGCCTTTCGCTTTTTTGCTATTGCTCAGACATCCGAAGTCTGCTGAGGCTTGACTGGGCTAGACTTCGGATGTCTGACCTAGAAAAAAAATCAGCGGAAGCCCCCTGCCCCACCCATCTTAATAGGATCGTTCTTCCTCCCTACTGCCTTGTACGATGGACACCTTACTGGACAGAAAGCTTCACGCTGCCAATGAACTTAAAACTTGATCATTTCACAATTTTCCGGCGATCAACCGAAGCTCCTCGGGCAATAAATAGCAACATAGCTATGATCACTAAGGAAATTGCTAGCTTTTGTATAATTATGGGCTCCAAGGCGTTGGTTTGTTGTAGCCCGCTATTGACGAATGCAAGTAGGTTCATCATATTTGGTTTTATTTTTGGTGATTAGATCGGTCTTTTACCTAAAACCACATGCTAATGATATAATAGTAAAAGGGGATCCCGATAATGATATTGATCGGGAAAGTGATCCCAAGGGCCATCGGTAAATACAAACCGGGATTGGCTTCAGGAACAGCGGTTTTGAAGGCGGCTGGGACTGCGATATAAGAGGCTCCGGCTCCCAAGATGGCGAAGAGCAATAGATTCCCTGTCGACTGCGTTAGCAAGGATGCCAGGGACATAGCTACTAAGCCATTGAAAAAGGGGAGTACACAAGCAAAAGAGAAGAGGAATAGCCCATTCCCTTGCATCCCACCCAGTTGGCGACCTGCTCGAATCCCCATATCCAACAGAAAGACCGCTAAGAAGCCTTTAAATATATCCGTGGTAAAGGGTCGAATCCCCTCTGCCTGTTGTTCACTGGCCAGATAGCCGATGACTAAACTCCCCAGGATCAGAAACACACTCGCATTGTTAATCGAGTGATTGAGGAGGGTCCGATAGGAACTGGAGGAATGACTTTTCCCTCGCCCTTCTTTGTTGAATAGTTGGATTAATAGGATGGCCATAATAATTGCCGGTGCTTCCATTAAAGCCATGACAGCAATCATATAACCATCAAAGGTCACGCCTTCAAAATCTAGGAAAGAAATAGCTGTTACAAAGGTTACTGCACTTACCGAGCCGTATGAGGCGGCTATGGCTCCAGCATTTTTGATATTCACCTTTTTCTTTAGGATGAAAAATGCCAGAATAGGTATCATGCAGGCTAGAAAAACACCAAGAAACAACGAACCGAAAATCTCCTGGTCCATGCTACTATGGGATAACTCATTTCCTCCTTTGAAACCGATTGACAATAACAGGTAGATGGAAATGAACTTGGAAGAGTTATCCGGGATTTTCAGATCATTTCTGAACTGCACAGCTAATATTCCTAGAATAAAGAATAACAGTGCTGGGTTTGTTAAATTCTCCAATAAACTCACCATAAATACTAGTAAATTTCAATCTGCATTTTTTGCGTGTATTTCATTTGAAGGCCTAATTCTTCTGCTTTTAGCATCATGCTGTGCAGCTTCAAACTAGGCACACCGTTTAGCATCATGTCACCTGTATCAGAAATGCTTACTTGGCTTTCGTCAATCCCGTTTTCTTTCAACAAGGAAAGCATAATACCGTTTAATTCCTGAGTGGAATACTCTTGGGTACGTGGACCCGTTTCATTGCAAACGACGCATTTTGATAATTCGAGTTTCATCTCTTGAATTTTTAGAATTAATTTTTCTGATTTGCACTGCAAAGGTGTCATTAATTTTCATTAATTATGTTTTATATTTATTATACTATGTATAAATAAAATTTTATGAGTTATACTTTGCATCAATTGCGAATTTTCACAAAAGTATGTGAGCTTCAAAGTGTTACAAAGGCATCAGAAGCGCTCTTTTTAACTCAGCCTGCCATTTCAATACAGCTCAAGAAACTACAGGATGAGTTTGAAATTCCCTTGACAGAGGTCATTGGAAGGCAATTGTATATCACTGATTTTGGCAAAAAAATCGAAAAATTGGCCCTCGATATCTTGGAAAAAGCGGACGGAATCAACTCCGCTGCCGACCAGTATAAAGGAATACTTACCGGGCAAATCAAAATCGCTTCGGCTTCTACTGGCAAGTATGTGATCCCTTATTTCTTGACCGGATTCTTACGTAAGTATCCAGGAGTGAATATCTCGATCGATGTGACCAATAAAACGCGTGTGGTGGAAAACCTTCAGGAGAACTCGATTGACTTCGCCATGATATCCGTATTACCCGATAATCTGGTATTGGAGCATGTACCATTGATCGACAATGAGCTACACCTGGTAGCCTCAGCCAAGTATCCAGGACTCCCCAAGCGCATGACCCCCAAACAACTGGAGAACTACCCACTAATCTTCCGTGAAGATGGTTCAGCCACTCGAGCCGCTATGAAGCATTTTCTCAACCAAAACCAGATCCAAGTAAAACGGTCGATGCAGTTAGTATCAAACGAGGCGGTAAAACAAGGGGTACGAGCTGGATTAGGCCTATCCATCATGCCCTTGATAGGGGTTCGCACTGAACTCATGTTGCACAATATAAAGATCATCCCTATGCGTGGTCTCCCTATTCGCAGTCAGTGGAAATTAGCCTACAGTAGCGGAAAGCAATTGTCTCCTGCCAGCCTAGCTCTATTAAAGTATATCAACGAGAACAAGGAGATGATCAGTGAAGAACATTTTGGAAAAGTAGATTTTTAAGGTTGAATGTTTAGAGTAGAATGTTGATATGTAATTGATAATATTTAGTGGGCAAGGTTTAATGTATTGTGGGGAGGAGCGCCAGGCTAGGGCTAGAACTCTGACGAAGCGCTGACGAACCTCATTAGACTATTCTTTACCTTTGCGCTTCGAAAATATGCCTAAAGATTAAACATGCAATTGACTAATACAATCAACCGAGAGAAATCTGCGGCTTTATTTGAAGAAGCCAAGCATTACTTCCCTGGTGGCGTGAATTCGCCAGTACGTGCCTTTAAATCTGTTTCTGGACCTCCTTTGTTTATCGAATCCGGTGAAGGTTGCCGTATTACGGATGAAGATGGTAATACTTATATTGACTTTTGTTGCTCCTGGGGACCACTAATTCTGGGCCACAATAACACAGCTATCCGAGAAAAAGTCATGGCTACGGTAGCTAAGGGAACTTCCTTCGGCACGCCTACCAAATTGGGTAATGAGCTAGGTAAGTTAATCCTGGATCACAATAGTTTTATTGACAAGATTCGCTTTGTCAGCTCTGGTACGGAGGCAGTAATGTCTGCCATTCGATTGGCAAGGGGGGTAACAGGAAGGAGCAAAGTCGTCAAATTCGAAGGTTGTTATCATGGCCACGTGGACTCTTTGATGGTAAAGGCGGGCTCTGGACTGGTCACCTTCGGCGTGAGTACCTCGGCAGGAATTCCCCCGGAGTTTGCGCAAGAAACCTTGGTTCTGCCACTTGATCGCCCCGATTTGCTGGACGAACTATTGGCGGAGCATGCAGCTGATATCGCCTGCGTAATTATTGAGCCCATTCCGGCCAATAATGGCTTGCTCTTACAAGACAAAGCTTTCCTTCAGGTATTAAGAGAAAAGACAAAAGTGCACGATATTCTATTGATATTTGATGAAGTCATTTCTGGCTTCCGCGTAGGTTTCGAAGGTGCTGCTGGACATTATGGTATTCAGCCCGACATCCTGACCTACGGGAAAATCATTGGAGGTGGAATGCCGGTTGGAGCTTATGCGGCGAGCAGTGACATCATGTCTCATATCGCCCCTGATGGACCTGTTTATCAGGCGGGTACCCTCTCTGCTAATCCCGTAGCCATGGCTGCTGGATATGCCGCCTTGCAGCAATTAGTCCAGCCTGGGTTCTACGAAGGATTAGCGCAAAAAACACAGGCATTTGTACAAGGTATCTTGAGCTATTGCAAAGACAAAGGCTATGCTTTCAGCATGCCAAGTGTTGGTTCAATCTTTTGGATCGCCTTTACAAATGATAGAATCAAAAGAGCAGATCAAATTGATCCAGCGAGTATGGAGAAATTTAAAGTGCTGCATCATGAGTTGTTGCAAAGTGGTGTATATTTAGGACCAAGTGGCTATGAGGTGGGCTTTATTTCTGCGGCCCATACCGATGCGGATTTGGCTGAAGCCTCAGAAAAGATTTGTGCCGCTATTGATGTAGCGATGAAGGGATGATAGTGAAATCGATAGTTCTGGGTAGAGGCAAAATGCAGAGGTCAAAGACTGAGCTAGTCGAAGGCCCAGTCTAGCGTCCAACACCCACATTGAACATTATTCCTTATCCACTATTAATTATAATTGTTCATTCAACATTATCCATTAATCACCTGTGAGCCAACAAAACATACGACTGCGCCTTTTGTCTTTGCTCGTGATTGCCTACATGCTGCTGGCTTTCGCTTGGTGGTCTATTTTGTTGTGGACGAACAATCGAGACGCTTTCAATGCCAAGGTGGAATTGCAGCGCATGGCGATGGTCACGGAACAAATGGCTCAGCATCAAGGCTCTGGTCGCTCCGAGCAACGCATCATTGAAGAAGCGGTTCAACAATACTATAAATCGGACGCTTACCAAAGTCTGAATAAGTATTACAAGCGGCGTGAGTACATGATCGTCGGAGAGGGCGTGGTATTCGTGATCAGTATGGCTATCGGCGTTTGGTTGATCAACCGGGGGTACAATAAGGAGGTAACAGCCGCTCAGCAGCGGCGTAATTTCTTACTTTCCATCACGCATGAACTCAAATCTCCCTTGGCCTCCATTCGGCTGATTCTCGAAACCTTCCGTAAACGAAAATTGACGGAGGAACAGGCCGACAAGCTCACCCGCAACGGACTTACCGAGACGGAAAGGCTCACTACTTTGGTCAACGACCTTTTACTTAGTGCTAAACTGGAAACGGTATACGAACCACATCTCGAGTCTACGGACTTGGGGATGCTCGTTCGGGATATTATGCAAAAACTGAGGGATAAATACCCCAAAGTGGCTTTTTCTCTCCGAGAGGACAATCATATTCCAGCTATAGAAGCCGATCGATTGGGACTCACCTCGGTCATTCTGAATCTATTGGAAAATGCTGTAAAATATACGCCTGAGGCTCCTCAAATTGATGTCGTGCTCGACCGAGTGGAAGATATCGTGAGTTTAGCGGTAGCAGATAATGGCATCGGGATCTCTGACAAGGATAAGCGACAGATCTTTGAAAAGTTCTATCGAGTTGGAAATGAGGATACTCGGCGAACAAAAGGTACTGGTTTAGGGTTGTTCATTGTGAAAGAAATAGTGAAGTCTCATGAGGGACAAATAAGCGTTTTGGATAACCAACCCAAAGGGACTATTTTTAGAATTCAACTGCCTAGCAGTAAGAAGGCAGGATAAAAAAGCGCCTAGCTTGTGCTTGTTGGTTACAATCTATCTGACTAGCTAGACAGACACCAACAACAATTGAGATGAAGACGCTTAGGATTTGATATCTCGGATAAATAAGTTTGATGTAGAAGAAGTAAGACCCACTGCCCTATTATTCATTCTCCATTAAACATTGTTCATTACACAGTGCCTAGTATGATTCGAATATTGTTAGTCGAAGACGAAGAAAACATCAGAGACGTAGTCAAACTCAATCTGGAAATGGAAGACTTTGAGGTCGTAGCTGCCGGTAACGGTAGAGATGCCTTGAAGTACTTTAGGGAACAGCATTTTGACTTGCTTATCTTGGATGTGATGCTACCTGAAATCGATGGTTTTCAGGTATGTGAGCAAGTGAGACTGACCAATATGGAGGTACCGATTATCTTCCTGACAGCCAAGGACACTGCCATGGACCGCATTTCCGGCTTGAAGAAGGGAGCGGATGATTATCTCACCAAACCTTTCAACTTAGAAGAGCTTCTGCTACGCGTCAATAATCTCATAAAGAGGACCAGTAAAGCACCAGAGAACACGCCAGAAGTTTACACTTTTGGTAACAATAAGGTTAACTTTCTAACCTACGAAGCACAAAATGAGCAGCAAGCCTTTAGTTTGACCAAAAAGGAAGCTATGCTACTGAAATTGCTGATCGATCGACGCAATGAGGTGGTTTCTAGGCAGCAAATCCTTCAATCCGTATGGGGCTATGACGTATACCCCTCCACCCGGACCATTGACAACTTCATCTTGTCCTTCCGCAAGTATTTTGAAGCCGATCCTAAGAATCCCAATTTCTTTCTCTCCGTGAGAGGGGTAGGTTATAAGTTTGTGGGTTAACGTTAAACCAGGTCTTCTCCACCTGGCACCTCCAAGCGTTTCAAGGTTTCTGAAGCGGCAGCTGCCGTACTCAATGGCAGTACGAACAAGAATCCAATCACCGTCATCAAGATTAGGATAAAAACTGCTCCGTTACCCAATGCTAGACCTTTGTGGCGCCTTACAAAACGTACACTTTGGCGAACATTGGTATGCCTTTCTAAGGTAAAATCCATACTACCAAAGCCGGCATAGTAGGCCTGCACCATGAAGATCGCCACTGTAGTGAATGGGCTGAAAACAGGTATTAGTCCCAACAAAAAGAGAATCAAGGTGAAGAATAGCTCGCGACTAATATTTCGCAAAGCGATGCGGATACCGCGAACCAGGTCCCTCAACATTTTGGATACTTTAAAGCTCTGCTGAGGCACTCCCATCATTTTCTTCTCAATCTGCTCCGACATCAAACTCATAAAAGGCGAAGACAAGGCAATCACCAATTGTTTGAATAGAATTAAGCCAAATGCTCCAACAAACAAGCCACCAAAGACATTAGCAATCTTTAAAAGGGTACCACTCCCCCATTCCCATGGATAGTAGGACAATAGCCAACCGCCAATATCATCGGCAATCCCCCAGGCTGTCCCAAAGATCGCTGCACCTAGTAGGATACTGATTAAGGCTGGAGCAAGAAAATAGCCCCAAAGTCTATATTTCACGATGATCTTGAAGCCGTCGCCGTAGGATTTTAATCCATCTAATATTCCAGAAATCATATGGTTGTACTTGATTTAGATGCAATAAACGATGAAAGCAGATAAAATGAAATGATTTTTCTACATGGAAAAGTATTTATTCGACTACTATTACGCATAGTCTTGCGTAGTCACCAACTAAAGCGGTTTTTCACCAAAGATCAACTACAGTACGGTAGCTTGCCAATAGTTATTTAGGGAAAGAACATCCCCCAAGATCTAGTGAGGTCGACGATTCTATTCTTTTCCTTATTTTCCCGCTAAAATGCGCGAAATTACCTTCAAGGATCCACATCGACAAAAGCACTTCAACCTTTTTAATCACATGAATCATCCGCATTACTGTATCTGCGTCAATGTGGATATTACTGACCTCCTACCCTATCTCAAGACCAAGGAGGTTATGTTCACTCCTGCTATTGTTTATCTCATCAGTCGAGTGGCCAATGAGCTTCCTTCATTTCGACAACGGATCCGCGGCCAGAAGGTAATAGAACACGATCAGGTTAACCCGTCCTTCAGTGTACAGACGAAAGTTTCTGATGTCTTCAGTTTTTGCGAAGTCCGCTATCAAGCAGTTGCTCCGGTATTCATTAAAGCTGCCAAGCTGCAAATGAAGAAAATGGAGGAAAACCCAGTTTTTGAAGATCAAGAGCGGGACGATTACCTTTTCCTATCTTCCCTACCCTGGATCAGTTTTACGGGTCTGACTCACGCTATGCACTATCATCCCTGTGATAGTGTCCCCCGTATTACCTGGGGCAAGTACTTTCAGGAAGGGGATAAAATCAAAATGCCCTTGTCATTACAAGTACATCATGCTTTGGTGGACGGTGGACAGGTAGGTCAATATTACATGCGCTGGGAAGAACTGGCCGCCAAGCCAGCTAGTTGGTTAGCTGTGAGCTGACCTTTCCTTCGCCCAATCGAGAAAATGTATGTAGTCCAATACGCGTTGCGACTGCAGGACTCCAACCTCCTTGTCCAGTTGGCTATAAAGCTTAGAAAAAGCAGCCTTAATATCGGATTCCCCGAGCGTACTAATCTGCACAAAGAATCGTAAAAGAATTTGTTCATACTGAGCAAGTGGCCCCTCCTTCTTTAAAAATCGGCGCATACTGCCAACGTAATACCTAAGTACGAAGAAGTTTTCCAACTCAAGATGCACCATTAGATTCAGCCAGCGGATGTAGCGCTGCAGGTCGGTCCGCTCACCTTTGAACTTATAATTCAATACGCGATTGATCCAATGCAGTGATTGCTCATAATCTTTATCCCAGAAATGCAGATTGGCGAATTGAAACCAAAAAGACAGGAGATAGGAAGAAGGTACACTCCCCTTTTGTTTTTGCAGAAAGTCCTGGATATCCTCAATAGCCGTTTGGGCAGCCGCTCGGTCCTTACGATCTCTATACAATTCCAATTCAATATTGTAGGTACGAAGGATAAGACGGATGGTAGGGGTATCTAATTGCGGCAAACTCGCATAAAAGATCTTAGCCTTCTGGATAAGTTCTAAGGCAACAGCTTGCTTTTTTGCAAAAAGTAGTAAGCCAAGTAGGTTATTTAGATTGGCGGGCCAAATACTAGGATCATTCTTCAGGTGTTTCGGGTAGTGCTCGAGCTCGTTCACCAAACGCGTCAAGGTATGCTCGGCATCTTCAATTTTGCTTTCATTCAACAGTTGTAAATAATCGACATTGGCTTGTAGAATATGAGCTTGCAAAGATGGGCGCGGATCTATGGGATCTGGCGTGAGCTGTAAAAGATTTTGCCATAGCCCGTTGATTTGTTGCAGATCGGTCAGCACCTGGTATTGTTCCCTTACCACTTCCCCAATCTTTTCCCGATCTCCTGGCGTTTGGACTTGAATGAGTTTTCGCTCCCAATACAGCACATCCAACTTGGCCGTATCCAATTCATAGGTATCAGCAATGCGGGCGGCCAGCTTACAATCTCTTTCTGCTAATGGGTATAAACCTTTCAAATAAAGGATTTCTACATTTTTCAATAAATCATTGATTTTCGCTTTCTGGGAGATTTCCCGGTGGTAAGTCCGTAAAGCCTGCAAGATTAGATCATAGAGGTAGCGCTTACTTAAATGAAAATGTTTAACAAAAGTATAGTCTTTGAATTTTACTTTTATAGCCTCCTCATCATACACTGCTTGTTTATCTATAACCGAGAACAACTGAGAATAAATGGTTTCACTATTGGCATGTTTGAAGTGAATTTTCAGGTATCTCTTCTCTGTTCGAGACAGAGATTTAATTAAGTAGAAAAGAAACTCCTTTTTTTTCATAGGATTATAATCATCACTCTTGCAAGATAACAATCTATTTGAAATTTACATTTTTAAAAAATCGTGTCTTACCAATTTGTTTCATGCCCATACTTTTGTGTCAACAACAGAAAATATTAGTTCATCTTAAAAAGTCTAATCATGGCAAACGCAATCAACTGGTTTGAATTACCCGCTACAAACTTTTCCAGAGCCGTAAAATTCTACAATGAAATCACCGGAAAAGAATTGCAATTCTTCGATCAAGGTGAATTACAAATGGCGTTTTTTCCCACCGAAAACAATGGTGTTGGTGGATGCGTCACCTATGGCAATGGCAACCAGCCTAATGCTTCGGGTGCACTAGTCTATCTAAATGGTGGCGAAGACTTGGCTACTCCCCTCTCAAAAGTTGAATCAGCTGGTGGCTCGGTAGTCATGCCCAAAACCTCGATCGGCGAAAACGGGTTCATGGCAATTTTCATGGATACGGAAGGAAATCGAGTAGCCCTTCATTCCATGGCCTAAGGAATAGCCATTTTCCCGACTCATCCGAAAGTAAGAGGTGAGAAAACAAAGACAGCCCAGGTTTCTCACCTCTATCCCTCTTCTTCACAAATCCTTATTTATAAGTCCTGTTCATCATGAGCCAAACCACTCTATCTGTAGAATCTATTTCTCCTTCCGCTGCTTTCGATTTCCAAAGCCAATACACCGAAATCAATGGCCATAAAATCCATTACATCGAGCTTGGACAAGGGGATCCCATTTTATTTGTACATGGCAATCCCACCTCCTCCTACGCCTATCGAAATGTAATTAAGGCCGTAGCGGAGCAAAGTCATAGACGATGCATCGCCATTGACCTACTTGGCTTCGGTCGATCCGATAAGCCTAATATCACGTACTCCTTAAAAGTCCACACCGATATCATTCAAGGATTTATCGAGCAACTGGATTTGCATTCCCTGATCCTCGTAGCCGAAGATTGGGGTGGGTTCTTGGGTAGTTATGTAATGACTCAGCTGCCGGAACGCTTTGAATCGGCTATATTGATGGAGACTTTTCTTTGGGCTATGGAGTGGGAAAAAGACTTTGACCCTAGATTTAAGTTACCATTCAAGTTGATGCGTTCCCCACTCGGCTTTTTGTTTACCCGGGTCTTCAATATTATGGTTAACAAACTGATTCCAGAACACTGCCCCATTTCAGACGAGTCCTTACAGTATTACAAGGATAGCCTTCCCGATTTTGCTTCGAGAAAAGCAATGGGTGCCTTCCCGAACTTATTACCGATCAATGGGCACCCAAAGGGCAGTTGGGATATGGCGCAAGACTTGCAGTCAGGACTGAAAAAGATTGATTTTCCAGTTTTATGGCTAAAAAGTGACCCTGGAGTGGTCGTTTCCCATGTGAATCCTTGCGGAATGGATCGATTAGAAGAACTTCAATCCGTACTTCCTCAAATGATCGTCAAAGACTTTGGCCCCGGCTATCATTTTCTGACCGAGGAAAACCCGGAAAAGGTCGTTGCCTTTATCAACGAATGGATAACTTTACTTAATCACGAGCAGAAATAGCCCGATGTAGTCTAGCTGCTTTTCTGCTCAAACAATACCTAAACTATGGCTTTTTTCACTGATGATTTCTGTGCCTTCTTCATTGAGTTGGCCAACAACAATAATCGCGAGTGGTTTCAGGATAACAAAAAGCGATACGAGTCGTCCGTTAAGCAACCATTTAAAACATTTATAGCTGAGTTGTTACATCGCATCAGCCAGGAAGATCCTCGAGTTCAAATCACCCCCAAAGATGCCATCTTACGGATTAATCGCGACATCCGTTTTTCTAAAGATAAAACGCCCTACAACCTCCATCGTACAGCCTTCCTTTCTGCTGGTGGAAGAAAGAACAAGGAAATGCCGGGCTTTTTCCTACGCCTTTCTCCTGAGATGATCGGGGTAATGGCCGGAGCCTATCAACCTAATAAGGAGAATTTGCACCGCATCAGAACTAAGATCACAAATCAAGCATCTGATCTTAGTAAAATAATTGATAATAAAGCCTTTATTGATAAGTTTGGCTACATAAAAGGAGAACAAAACAAACGTATTCCAAAAGAATTCCAAGCAGCAGTCCGGACCAATCCCTTGATAGCCAACAAGCAGTTCTACTTGATGGCGGAACTAGCGGCAGACTGGATTACTAAAGTTGATTTGGTGGATCACCTCATGACCTACTATCATACTGCCCGTCCCTTTAATGACTTTCTGCAAAATGCCATGGAATCATGACTGAAGCAGAAGCCTATTACGAATTCATCAGAGATAAGCTCTGCCAAGAAGACGAAGTCGCCATAGGCAAAATGATGTCTTCCCCGGCCGTTAAATACAAAGGAAAGGTTTTCACCTTTTTCCATCAGGAAAAGATGACTTTCAAATTAGGTAAGGACTTCGAACCCGAAGCGGAAGGCTTACAAGGATGTACCTACCTGAGTCCATTCAAACACAAGCCTCCTATGCGCGCCTGGGTCAATGTCCCATTTGCAGAAAAGGATAGATGGGAAAATCTGGCTCGTTTAGCATTGGATAAGATGCGATGATTTGAGAGCTCGTTTGGATAGGTCCTTGTCAATTGTGCATTTATTAATGCAGCATTGATCATTCCTTACTATTTTCACCTCAGCAAAGCCGAAAATAGTATGAAGCACCACCTACTACTACTAATAACCCTCTCCTGTCTTTTCCCTCTCCAATCGCAAGTCCGATTCACCGACGCTAGTGATCAGTTATTTTTCCAGGAAATCACTAGCGGTGTGGCTATTGGTGTGGCTGATATGAATGGAGATAGTCTAGATGACATTATTCGTCTAGATGATACTCGCCGGTTGCGTATTGATTATCAGCAAGCTGACGCTGTACAATTTGCGGGCAAAAGTCACAATACCCTGTTTGGTACTCAATGGAGTCTTTGTATCGGGGATGCCAATAACGATGGTTACAATGATATCTTCACTGGCGGGATCTACAATGGGCTTAAGGTGCTATTGGCTACCGATCAAGGTACTTCTTACCTATCCCAAGTATACAGCAATCCAGAAATCTTCCTGCAAGCGTCCAATTTCGTAGACATCAATCAGGACGGAATGCTGGATATTTTTGCTTGTCATGACGATGGGCTTTCGGTGGTATTACGGAATCAAGGGAATGGACAATATGCGTTCGATACTACCCTAATTCAAGCGGTTTCTACCGTACCTTCCGATAATTCCGGTAATTATGGCTCGGTCTGGACGGATTTTGATAATGACCTAGATCTAGACCTTTACATTTCCAAGTGTCGTGAAGGAGTGGGTGAGCCCGAGGACGGACGGCGACTGAACCTGCTCTTCCGCAATGAGGGCGACGGTACCTGGTCTGAGATTACCGATAGCGTTGGTTTACAACCGAGAGCCCAGAGTTGGGCGGCAGACTTTGCTGACATTGACAATGATGGAGATCTCGATTGCTTTATCATCAATCACGATAAGCCCTCTCAATTGTTTTTGAACAACGGCAATCACGAATTCATCGATATCTCCCAGGACATCAACCTAAATCCACTGATCAGTCCAAGTTTTCCAGGTATCCAATGCAAGTTTGCTGACTTTGACAATAATGGTTTCGTTGATCTATTCATTACCAGTACGGGAAGTCAGCATGTGTTACTTTTGAACGAAGGGAATCTCGATTTTACGGCTATTAGCGATAGTTTGGCGGCGCCCAAACGGATACAATCTGCCGCCATAGGGGATCTCAACAATGATGGTTTTTTGGATATCGTAGCCGGTTTTGCCAATGGTTTTAATCAACCATCGGCTACCCACGATCGGCTATATCTAAATGAAGGTAATGATAATCGCTACCTGAAAGTACTACTACAAGGTACCGCATCTAATCGGAATGCGGTCGGGGCTCGGCTGAATTGCTACGGTCCTTGGGGAATCCAGGTTCGCGAGGTGAGAAGTGGGGAAGGCTACGGAGTGATGCATTCCTTTACCCAACATTTCGGCTTGGGTTCGGCGGAACAGATTGATAGCGTGGTCATCTATTGGCCAAGTGGCATAATTGCCTAAATTGAGAACCCTAGCATTAACGATCTACTGATGGTTGAGGAAGGAGAAACTTGTAGTATCGGATTATCCTTCAGCTGGGACGCCCAAGAATTTGAATTGAGCTTCCAATCATCGCTGCCGGATTCTCAAGCCTTACAGTGGTCATTTGGGGATGGCAGTGACACGCTACTGGCCATTGCTCCTACTCATATTTTTGATACGGTAGGAACTTACGAAGTCTGCGCGGTCTTGCCCCTAAGTTGTGGTCTGACGGAAATATTTTGCCAAGAGATAGCGGTTGAATGTATCCCTCCCACGGGCGACTTCTTGGTGGAGGCCAATGAACTGCAATTAAGCGTCAGTCCACTTGATCAAGATGGAGTTCTACATGAATGGACATTCGGAGATGGCAGTCCCGCTTCTACTGAGCGTACACTTGTTCACCTTTACGAATCTCCTGGCGATTACGACCTTTGTCTCACCATCACAGATAATTGCCAGACTATCACAAGCTGTAAAACCATAGAAGTCCGCTGCACTCCTCCCAGCCCGAATTTCAATTTGGAAGCGGATGAACTAGAAGTCCACTTTTCTGATACTTCGGAAGGAGTCCCAACCGCATGGGCCTGGTCCTTGGGAGATGGGAATCAGTCTACGGATAGCACCTTCACCTACAACTACGACCTACCTGGCACCTACGAGATCTGCCTAAGGGTGAGCAACATCTGCGGGGGACAAGATCAAATGAAGTGTCAATCGATCACATTAACTTGTACGCCACCTGAGGCGGCCTTTGGATACGAAACAGAAGAGCTCACCCTACACCTGATGGATAGTTCTACCCTTGCTCCTACTAACTGGTTATGGGAATTTGGAGATGGAGACAGTTCAACTGTAGCCAACCCGAGCCATCAATATGCGGAAGCAGGCCAGTATGAAGTTTGCCTCAGTAGTACCAATGTTTGTGGCAGTACACAGACTTGCCAATTAATTAATGTGGGTTGCGCACCCCCAATTGCCCAGTTCACGGTGACCGGAGAAGAGCTGCAGCAAGTTTTTCAAGATAGCTCTTTGAATTTACCATCTACCTGGCTTTGGACTTTTGGAGATGGCAGTAGCAGCAACCTGCAAGCCCCAGCATACACTTATTTAGAATCTGGCACCTACGAAGTGTGCCTAAGCGTACAGAACCCCTGTGGTAGTGACGAGTTCTGCCAGGAACTAACGATTATCAACACGAGCACGCCCCATCCCGGCAATAGAGAGATGTTCCATATTTTCCCTAACCCAAGCAGTGGGATTAGCTATCTGAGCTGGAATGTAAGTTCACCTGAACAGGTAGATATCTTTAACGGACAGGGCAAACTGGTCAGGCAAATAATGGTAGATCCCTTCATTGTATCTCCCCTAATTCTTGATATGGACCACTTAGGCCTATACTTCATTAGAGTCCAAAACAATGGAAAAGAAATCTGGTTAAAGTGGATCAAAAAGTAGGAAGTAAACAGCCGTCAAAACATTGTTAAAAACTAAGAGTGGACGATAATGAGACCAATTGAAGATTGGAAGAGCCTTAATTCGATCAACTACAGTAGCTAAGCTTCTTGGTCTATGATTGACAGGTACTTTTCTCGGAAAAAACGCAAAAATGGGAGATTCCTCTTGATCTAAGAAGACCAAGAAGAACCCATCAGTTAGTATTGATCGAGTACGATACCCGATCAAGGTTGGCGGGACAATATGCCGGTAGTCCTAACCATTGCCGAGTGACTATGGAACTTGTCAAAATAGGACTATCCATGCTACAACTAGTGAATGAGTTATCTGGAGTTAAATCCCTAAGAGTGGATTTTCCATGAAAAAATTGGGTGAATATGACGGAAAACCATTTCTAAGTAAGGGAAAACGGTTGCGAATGAGCAATCCAATGGACTGTTCAAAAGTTAACCCTGAATTGATATTAGGGCTATGTTTATTAAGAAGAGTATCGCAAAAGTAAAGGAATTGTAAAGGAATCAAAAAATATTAGAAAAAAAATTATGCGGAAATTTTGCTTATCCTTCCCATCGGCTTTTTCTAAACATACAATACCTTCGGTATCTTTTGGAGTGGAGCGAATTTAGTCAAAGGTTTGTTAGTCATGCCTCCGAGAGGCTGGGTTTGATTTAGGATAGATAGGTGCTGGAAAAGCAGCAGCACTGCTTCCCCAGCATTTTCTCAAGTGTTTATTTGCTCTGTAGATTAACAGTCAGTTCGAATTCGTCGTAGATGGTCTTATCGCCTAGGTTGTCAAAGAAGCTACCAGAACCATATCGTACGTCAAAATCAGAACGGTCGATGGTGATGTCTGCGGTAGCTACTTGCTTACCGTCTTTTTCTTCGACCTGCGTATTAAATTTGATCTCCTTAGTTGTTTCCTTAATAGTGAGGTTACCGATCACCTTGTAAGCACCAGGTGTGCCGCGAGAGATCACTTTAGTAATATTAAATTTAGCAGTAGGATACTTCTGAGTTCCAAAGAAATCAGGAGACTTAAGGTGTCCTTCCAGTTTTTTCGCATACTCTCCTTGCAAATCTTCTACCGTAATGGAAGTCATATCGATGGTAAATCCACCGCCTGTAAGCTTACCGTCCGTATAATCCAGGCTTCCTTCCTGCAATTTTACTTTTCCGTAGTGAGATCCAGTTACTTTGTATCCTTTCCAAGCAACATAACTTTCGGTAGTGTCTACCGCAACGTCAACTACAGTGGTGAAGGCCATTCCTACAAGAGCGATAGCAGCTAGTAATACAGCAAAAATGTTTTGACTTTTCATGATTCTTATTGATGATTTTTTTTGATAATACAATGCTTGAACACTTATCTGAATTAAAAGTTTATACAATTAATGTATAGACATCTTTTTTAGTAAAAAAATAGTCAAGACCTAACAACTAGATCTGATCTTATCTAGTAGTCCATTTAAAGCTTGCCCCTCCTCCTCAGTGAGGCTGGCAAAGGTCTCTTGTGTCATCTGGGTAATCCGTTGACTAGCAACTTCTAGTATCTCCTCTCCTTTCTCCGTCAATACAATCTCCACCTGTCGTCGATCTGCCGGGCAGGCTCTTCTTTCCACCATGCCTTTTTGCTTCAACTTTTCCACCAGGCGAGATGCGTTGGACATTTTATCAATCATCCTTTCCATCAGTAATTTGACCGATGCCGGTTTTGGATGCATTCCACGAAGGATGCGTAGAATATTGAACTGCTGCCAAGTCAAATTCAAGGGCTCCAAAGCAGGTCCCAAGGATTGACTCAACCAATTGGCAGTGAACAAGATATTGATATGAGCTTTTTGAAACTCACTTTCAAATTTTTTCTGTTGTATGGCTTCTTCGATTTTCATTACACTGCAAATATATGTAACAACATCTAATGTTGCAACATTTATTTTTAATTCAAGTGCAAAATAGATCAAAAAAAGCACAAATTACTTCCCCTGACAGGCCAAAAAATGTAGCTTTGCTGCCCGTTTCGCCCTAGCCTCATTTATTTCACAATTTTTCTATTGCAGCCAGGTATTCTGTCGCCAAAAATGTCTAGGTGCACAGTTACCGACTAAAAGGAAGACACATGAAGATCCTAATTATTGGTGGTGGAAATATGGGCCTTACCTATGCCCAAAGTTTTTTGCGCTCTCATATCGCAAGCAAGGAAGACATGATGATTCTGGAGAAATCTCCTGAGAAAGCTGAACAGATAGCTAAAAAGGATATCGGTACCGTGTATGGAGATCCCAAGGATTGCCTACATAGCGCTGACATTATCATTCTAGCCGTTAAACCCCAGGACTCTGCCAAATTATTTGCTAGTCTAGCTCCCATGATAGATCCGCAGCAGGTCTTCCTTTCTATCATGGCTGGTGTGAAGATGGAAACCATCTCTCAAGCCCTGGGGGCAGCCAAGGTTATCCGGGCCATGCCCAACCTTCCGGCTCAAATTGGTATGGGAATGACGGCCTTTACCTCTTCAGAGGCAGTTACTCGGATTGAACTTGTGATGGTACAAAATCTCCTGAACACTACGGGGAAAGCCATTTATGTAGAAAAGGAAAGCGCCATTGACGCGGCTACGGCTATCAGTGGTAGTGGCCCAGCCTACGTTTGGTATTTCATGGATGCCATGATGGAGGCAGCGCAGAATATGGGCTTTAATCACTCCGAATCCGAATTGTTGGTGAGTCAGACCTTCCGCGGGGCGATTGAATTATACAATAAATCGAGCTTCTCTTGTGAAGAATGGATCCAAAAGGTTTCCTCAAAAGGGGGAACCACTGAAGCTGCTATGCGCTCCTATCGCAGCAATGCCGTACATGAAGATATTATCGCTGGGGCGCAGGCAGCCCTGAACCGAGCGGAGGAATTGGGACAATCCTAGTCTGCCTGCCTACGACCAAACTTGTCTTAGGCAGGGATATTCCTTCTCCATTGGGGGTTCATATTTTGAACCTTCGGGCAAATCCCTTAATTTGTCCAGCATAAAGAAAAGGTCGACGAGGCTGCAGTCCATTCTATGCCAAATCACTGTAATTGAGTAAGTAAGGCATATAGAATTGACCTCATAGCCCGCAATCCACCACTATGGAGTTAAAGGAAATCATACAACTGGTTCGCGGAAACCTACTGAAAGGAAAAACGGAGGAGGCACTAACGGAAATCGGAAGTTTCTTGGATAAGCAGGGAACAGCTGCTATTGATGAGTACAACTTGGTGATCAAACTCACCAACCAATTTCGTCAAACAAAACAATCTGAGCAAGCTAACCTGATCAGTTTCGAAGATGCTCAAGTCGTTTACAGCCAGATCAATAATTCCTTACTCACATTAGTTAAGGATCTAGAAAATCCAAAGAATAAAGCGCCACTCCTCAAGAAAAAACGCCCCATCTGGCCCTTTTTGGGACTCGGTGGATTACTCCTCGCTATCGCGGGATACTTTCTCTGGCCCTCCACAGATTCAGAAAGCTGCCCTACCTTCACACCAGATACCGAATTTGACATCCTTGTCCTGCCTTTCAACCCACTGACGGGAGACGAGGTCACCCCGACCCATCGCCTATTTGAAATTGGTCTAAACCGATTAATTGATGATTACAATTTAACGGGCGAAGCTAATGTGGAATCTTATGCGGAGTCTATCGCCCTGCAAGAGGACTACCCTACCGGAGCGCAAGATGCAAGAGGTATAAGTGAAGACTGTGGTTCTCAACTCATCATCTGGGGGATCACCGAGAAACTTCCTGCAGACAATCAAACTATCCTTACTACCAGCTATTTATTTTTGGAAGAGGATGACCTCCATTTGGATCGACAAGAATTGGGAATGGATGCCGAGTTAAGTGCTTCTGACATTGTCATGCAATTACCAGAGCGAGGCTTACAAAAGGACACGATTGCTAGCTTTAGCAGCATCAGCGATAACCTCCCCTCCCATCTCGAAGCCCGGCTAAAGTTTCTCTTGGGGGTCTTTGCGCATGAAAAAGGGGATAATATGGCTACCCAAAAATTACTGGGCGAATGGCCTGAAGACCCTTTGGATCCAGAGAGTACACAAATCTGGGCCACCTTACTTGCGGATAGTTATTTGAAAACCGACGAGGAGGAAAAGGCCGCGGCAGCTTACTCCAGATTAATTGAAGTGGATCCCTCCAATGCTCTAGCCCGGAATAACCGTGCCCTGCTGTATTACAAAAAGGGAGACTATGCCATGGCTATCCAGGATTTAAATGTCAATTTGAGGAATAATAGTAAGGATACAGTGGCCCTCACCACACGCTCCTATATCTTCTTAAAAGAGGGAATGATCGAACAGGCGGAGGCCGATTTAAATCGTGCCAAAAAATTGGACCCGGATCGACCTGTAATCCAGAGTTGGGAGAAGAAGATAGAAACGCGAAGGCAGGAAGAAGAAAAAACCTTAGAAAAGGCAGAAAGCAAACTGAAAGAAAACCCCAAAAATGTAAAGGCCTTATTGAATAAAGCTACAGCCAACAGAAATCTAGGGAACTACGACAATGCTCGACAAGCTGCAGAAGAAGTCATCAAGATCAATCCAAAATCTGTCAAGGCA
>JABSSL010000100.1 GCA_013214355.1 Saprospiraceae bacterium
TCTCTTGATTTTTGGCCCCTTTTGATATTACTTTTGCCATAGGTCGAGGATTGTAGGTTTGTTTGTCGTAATTCAAAAATACAAACCTTGGCCTACTTCTCCTCTCGCATCTTTATGCAACAACGCCGTTTAATTTTCATTATATATAGGCTATCATCAAGGGTTTTAAAATGTGCTTTAGGAAACGTCTAGAGTGCACTTCAAAATTATTTCTAATGGAAAAATGGGGGATTTTCAAATAGAACAGGACAATAAAAAAAGCAAGATCTATAAGGGCGCCAATCAGGATAGCCGAAGTGACTAACAGTCTATATTGCAGTCACGCCCTAGAATTACCAATTGCCATTCGAAGCCGACCGGCCAGGCAGGAATAGTTTTGAGATACGCTCTAATACTGTACAGAATAAAATTAATATTAAAATCGGATTTATTCAAGAGTTTTCCGAGTTCTTCCAAGAAGTTTATTCCATAATCCAGAATTGGGATAAAGAAAGCCGCAAATCACTCTTCATTAGCGATTTACGGCTTTTGCTTTCGGTGATTCGGCTGGGGTCAAATCTTTCCTCACAATAAGCTAATAATCAAACTCTTGTTGTAAACACATGCTCAAAACTTAGAAATAAAGCAGAAGTAAATTTTCGATTTAACACCAAAAATAAGCTCTAATTTTCATTCTTATTTGGGCAAGTTCTCTCCTAACAAATATAAAGGGAAACAATCCTTTACTATTGGGTAAGTTTCACCGCAGGACTATGTTTGGCGGAATCGGCTTAAAAAGCCGTGATTCCGCCCAATATAAAAGTCGCAAGGTGGGTCGTTCAGGGTATGTTGAGCAGAGGCAAATTTTGCAGATTGTCTAGAACAAGTCATCCATTCCAAGCGAATTATCAATAAGTCCCAGGCTATGCTTATTATGCCTTAAGCCGAAAGTTGTTACTACTACTAAAAATAGCTGTTTTTTGGTTTTTGATAGCTGTCGGAAAATACTGCGTTTTCGTCTTAGTTGCCCAGCCACTTCTTTAGTTAAACTGAACTCATCATTATAAAATTTGACCTCACAGATGGATATTGCATTATCTGCCCGATCAATAAGCAGGTCTATTTGAACCCCTTCTTTCTCATCTGTCGGTTTTGAAAAAAAACTGAAGTGTCTAGTATGAACTCCCGCAATTCCCAGCGCAGTCTTAATTTTGTCCACATGCTGTAGACAGATATTTTCGTAGGCATAGCCACTCCATGATTTCCAAGATTGGGTTTGACTCAACTGCTGCCAATTTCCTGATTCGTTGGCCGGCAGGTTCTTGATATACTTCAAATAGAACAGGGAGTAATTATCAGTCAATCGAAAGAGCGCATCCTTTTTTTTCTTGTTGAGGGGAACATAGGTGGTTATGAATCCTGATTGTTCCAACTCCTTTAAGATTGTACTTATTCCCCCACCATCTTTAAGTTTGGATTTCGCCACCAATTGAGTGCGACTGAGGCCTTTCCAAGCAGAAGCTAAGGTCTCGACTATTAGTTCGTAACGTTCTGGTCGTACAAATAACGAGCTGTATAAATTATCAAATTCTGTTCGTAGGAGTCCTTGTGGATCGAAGCAAATCTCATCAATATTTTGCACCGCTGTTTTGCCTCCTTCCACCTGATCCAAATAGTGGGGAATTCCCCCCATTGTCATGTAAAGCTGCAGCAATTGATAGCGATCAAAAGTAATATTTCTATATTCGAAGTAGGCTTCAGTCTCAGATAAGGAAAAGGGTTGAAGTGAAATCTTTCGAGTTACTCGATTGTGTAATCCGCCTTTATCATTAATAATTTTCTTTATCATCCATGCCGTTGCCGAACCACAGATTACGACGACAATATTACTTCTCGAAGCAAAACTATTCCAGAAGTAACTAAACCCAGTCAGAAAGTCCGACTTAGCGGTGGCCACCCAAGGTAATTCATCAATAAAAACTACCTTCTTCTTTTCCGGTTCACCTAATGCTTCCAAATAGAGCTTCAATTCATGAAATGCGGCAAGCCAATCCTTGGGTATGGTTTCAATAGGATCAAATTGCCTTTTTGCCTCCTTTAGACTATAAGTGAAGTTTCGTAGTTGCTGCTCCAAATTGCCATCCTTTAACCCAACCATTTCAAAGTTCATCCTATCTTTGAAAAAAGATCGAATCAAGTAGGTCTTCCCCACTCTTCTTCTGCCAATTACGGCTATCAACTCCGGCTTTTTGGAGGCCATCGCCTTTTTGAGAATTTCCAGCTCTTTTGTTCTTCCTATCATATAACATCTTATAACTTGCGGAATCATACTCAAAATACAAACTTTCCGCAACTTTTAATCCTTAAAATTCGCGAAAAGACATGATTTGCAATGACATTCCGCCAGATTAAACAATCAAGATGATAACTCCTCTCCAGTTCGATAACCAGTATCATTATGGAACTGTGCTTACACAAACTTGATAATTGGCCAAAAGTGTTTGTAATAATGCTTAGAAAAAAGCAGGGTGATAATGGGAAGAAATGGTGAACTACGGAGAAAAATCAGCGTAATTTGAAGAAAGTTCAAACCCTATCAGAAAAAGAATAAAAAACAAACGCATAATTATTTGAATAACAAACAATTATGCGTGTAAGACAGTGATTCCCCTGGGGCTTCCCGACACCCCTTATTTTTACCAATGACGATCGGGATAAACTTCTCGCCCCAGCGAAAACAAAAAAGCCCCAAGCTTTTGCTTGAGGCTTTTTTTGTGATTCCGCTGAGATCATATATTTCCTCACAATAATCTATTAATCAGGTTATTATTATCATGGCACTCGTATAACTTAGAAATAAAATAGGCCGAAAAACTCTACTTTTTGATCAAATTTCTTGAATATCCTCTGAATTCGTTCTAGAATTAGAGGATATTGGAGCCATGGGCCAGTCTACAATTCCATTACTCCCGAACACCTTAATTGCGTGCTCAAAATTTGAAAGTCAATGTGATGACGAGCATCTATCAGTCGTCGGAAACTTCACGCTAAAGCATAGATTCCGAAGTTTATTAAATTTAATTATTGTCGGAATCTTTATATATTCATCTATATTCCGAAGCTTATCACGAGAAATATCTTTATGAAGAATAAATTCATCGGCCGAAAATCTGAACAAGAAATACTGCAATCTGCATTATCCTCTGACGATGCAGAGATGATTTCCATCATTGGACGACGTCGGGTTGGCAAAACTTTCTTGGTAGACAGTGTATATGGCGGAAGAATTAACTTTGAGATTTCAGGAATTCAGAATGCAGAAGGTAACGAACAACTTAGAAATTTTGCACAACGAATTAAGGAGTTCTTCCCAAGAGCTGTCCTTGTCCAGACACCCAAGGATTGGTTGGAGGCTTTCTTCTTGTTAATTGAATACCTGAAGCAGGAAAAGCAAAAGCAAAAATTAGTTGTGTTTCTTGATGAAGTGCCATGGTTAGCTACGCATAAATCTGGCTTCTTAAGAGGTCTCAGTTATTTTTGGAATTCCTGGGCCGTTAAACAAAATATTGTTGTAGTTCTTTGTGGATCAGCTGCATCTTGGATGATTCGTAAGATCTTGAAGGATAGAGGGGGACTCCACAACAGGGTTACCAAGCGCATTCGGCTTAAACCGTTTAATCTTGCTGAGACTGAAGATTTCCTGCTAAGTCGCGGTATTTCGTTCAATCGTTACCAATTAGTGCAACTATATATGGCCATGGGCGGGATTCCTCATTATCTTAAGGAAATAAAGCAAGGTCAAAGTGCTGTACAAAATATCAATAGAATCTGCTTCGGTGAGGACGGCTTACTCCTTGATGAATTCCAAAGCCTTTACCCTGCTCTATTTGATCATTCCAACTATCATATCGCCATCATTAGGGCACTAGCTAGTAAATATTCCGGAATGACCCGAACAGAGATACTCGATGCATCAAAGCTACCTGACGGAGGGCGAGTAACTCGTGTTCTTGAAGAACTTACAGAATCTGGTTTTATACAGCCTTATCCTACATTTGGAAAACGCAAGAAAGACAAGCTATTTCGACTAATAGATGAATACTCTCTTTTCTATTTGCGATTTATTGAAAGTAATGTGCACGATAGTCAAGATGCCTGGGGAGCCTTAAGTCAAACTCAATCCTACAAGGTTTGGACCGGTTATGCATTCGAAAACATTTGCTTAAAGCACACTAGTCAGATCAAGAAGGCTTTGGGAATCAGTGGAGTCTACTCTATTACTTCTTCTTTTTTCAAAAAACACACAAGCACTGAAAAAGGTACTCAGATAGATCTACTAATCGATCGGAATGACCATATCATTAACCTAATTGAAACCAAGTTTTATAATACTGAATTCACTATTACCAAGGACTATGCAGAAAAGCTCCGTGAGAAACTTCGTATTTTTCAGGAGTCTACTAAAACTAGAAAACAATTGTTTCTCACCTTAATAACCACCTTCGGGTTAAGACACAATAAACATAGCTTGGGACTTATCAACTCAGAATTAGATATGGACATGCTCTTTGAAAAAACATAAAGCCGAAATTTCCGAAATCCCCTAGTTTTCGAGCTGAAAATACCTCAGAAGAAAATGAGGTAGATAGGGCGAGAAGTGTTAAGCAAAGGATAGAAATCAAGGCAATTAAATGGTAGTTCGAACCCTTTCAGAAATAGCCCAAAAAAACAAACGCGTAATCACTTGAATAACAAATGATTACGCGTCCATGAAAGTGATTCCGCTGGGATCAAATCTTTCTTCACAATGAATTAGTAATCAGACTTTTGTTATAAACACACGCTAAAACCTTAGAAATAAAGTAGAAGTAAATTTTCGATTTGATGCCTAAATCAAGCTCTAACGTTCACATTCTATGCGAATAAGTTTACCCTCACACATCTCTTAATCAGGGCTTCTCATATTAATTAAGCTTTTCTTTATTTAAATATTTTTGGCGAAATCTCCTAAGAAAGATCCAATTCCGCCTTTATTTGGTGAATATCTCGGCGAAATCTCTTATTTTTGTTTATATTTCGCCAAAGAACCTGTTATGAATCCATCCTTTATCGGCCGAGAAAAAGAAACTACGGTACTTGCAAATGCCCTAGAATCCAATGAATCAGAGATGGTTGCTGTTATTGGTAGAAGACGTGTCGGCAAAACGTTCCTAGTTAAGGAGACTTATAAATCAGAAATCGCCTTTGAAATTACAGGGCTTCAAGAAGTAGATTTAGAAAAACAATTAGATCATTTCAGCTTTACACTACAGCGATATACTAAGAGTCCTGTGCCTTTGCAAAAACCAAGCAATTGGCTAGAAGCCTTTCAAATGTTAGTGCTCTATTTAGATAATCTCCAGCTTCAAGAAAAAAAAGTAATCTTTTTTGATGAGGTTCCATGGATGGCGACTAATAAATCAGACTTTCTCACCGGATTAGGATTTTTCTGGAATAGCTGGGCAGTCAACCAAAACATAGTCGTAGTCATCTGTGGTTCCGCCGCTTCATGGATGATTGACAAAGTGGTAAACAATCGAGGGGGGCTACACAATAGAATTACAAAGCGTCTTTTCCTGGAGCCTTTTAATTTAGCTGAGACCAAGGCCTTTCTAAATAGTCGGAATATTTTTTTTAATCATTATCAAATTGTTGAGATTTATATGGCACTGGGAGGTATCCCGCATTATCTGAAAGAAGTCCAGGCAGATAAAAGTGCTATTCAAAATATTGATAGTATCTGTTTCAGTCGAGGAGGATTGCTTAGGGATGAATTCGACAGGTTGTACCCATCACTTTTTGCAAACGCAGATAGACATATTGCTGTGATTAGGGCATTATCAAGATCTAGGCAGGGCTTAACAAGACAAAACTTAGTCAAATTGGGGAGATTATCTGAAGGAGGAAATACGACTAAGGTATTAATGGAATTAGAGCAATCTGGGTTTATTACTTCATATTTCCCTTTTGGTAAAAAGAAAAAGGATAAACTATATCGCTTAACAGATGAATACTCTCTGTTCTATTTACAATTCATAGAAGATAAGTCCAAAGAGGGTAGCCAAACGTGGCAGCACCTTAGCCAAACCCAGTCTTATAAAACATGGAGTGGCTATGCTTTTGAAAATATTTGCTTAAAACATATTCCGCAAATCAAGAAAGCGCTGGGAATAGCAGGAGTCTATTCCAAAGCTTCTTCCTTTGTAAAAAAAGGAACTGAAATGGACAAAGGCACTCAAATAGATTTGCTTATTGATAGAAATGATAAAGTCATCAATTTATTTGAAATAAAATTTTATAGCACGGCATTCAGCCTATCAGCAGTTGATGCTCAAAACGTGAGAGAGAAAATCCGGATATTTCAAGAGGTTACCAATACTCGGAAACATATCATGCCAACGATGATTACCACATTTGGATTGAAATCGAACAAACATAGTTTAGGGCTAATCAATCAAGTTTTGAAATTAGATGATTTGTTCGAAGAGTGAACTTTTTACGCTAGTAGCAGAAATTAATAACAAACACTTCATCTTGAGCAAGTGTCGGACTCTTAGGAAACAGAATCAAATTTGATCATTCTTACTTAGAAAAATTCAGGCCAACAATGGTACGTAATGGAGTGTAAGGGGGAGAAAAAAGAGGAAATAGGAGATCGTTCGAGTCCTAACTCAATACATCTAAAACAAAAAATCCGTAATCAACTTATATTCAATTAATTACGGATTTAAAAAGGTGATTCCGCTGGGGCTTCCCGATATACCTTATCTCCGCCAATTACAATCGGGATAAACTTCTCGCCCTGGCGGAAACACAAAAGCCCCAAGCTTTCGCTTGAGGCTTTTCTCGTGATTCCGCTGGGGCTCGAACCCAGGACCCCTTGATTAAAAGTCAAGTGCTCTACCAACTGAGCTACGGAATCTTTAGAAAGTGGGAAGTACAAAATTAGAAGGTGAAAACTATTACTACGAATGGGAACAAAATCCCTATTTCAACCTTCTTTATTCTTACTTCATATATTGCCTTTCGTCTAAGGCGATGCAAATATACGAGCAAAAAACAAAAATGCAAGCCTTACTGTACTTTTTTTGGGAGATTAATTTCTAGAACTTGAACATCAGGATATTAGAAAAAGTTCCCCACAAAAGTTGCCACTTTTAGACTATTGGGGTGGAGTAGCTGACTCTATCGCTTGCCAGAAGGAATCAAAATCTAGATAATTTGGAATAACTTGGGTAGCGCCCTGATTTAGGAGTACCTCTTGGTCATTTGAACGCCGTACACCAACAAAATCCATATTTAAATTGCGGGTGGTGGTAACATCCCAGGTAGCGTCACCGATATAGATGATCTTTTCGATTTCTTCGTGATGTTTCAGAGCCGGCTGGGTGACAGATTCAATGATGGATTCCCGGGTCCAGTGGCCATCGGCGCCACTGAAGAAGATGGTGTCCAAGGATATACCGACGTGTTTTAGTTTCACTCGAGCGGGACGCTCCCAGCCGCCCGTGGCAATACCAAGCACACAGTCAGATTGGGCACGAAGCCGATCAATGGCTTCTCGGGCACCGGGCACTTCTCGGAACTCCTGGGGTTGTGTCTGTCGTTTGGCTTCGATATTCGCAACAAATTGGGCGCAGAAGGAAGCCATTTCTTTGGGATCGGGCCGCCGCTGAAAGTGTTCTTGGATGACCGCATCAAAGATGGTCGTATCAGATACCGCAGGGTATCGTCGCCAATCTATAGAAGGAAAAGGCAAGCCATATACTTCTTCGTAGGTATCGGCAAAACACTGACTGTCAACTTTGTTGGAGTAGACAAGTGTTCCGTCTATATCAAAAATGATCAATTTCATTTGCTTCTATTCTTCTTCGTCATTTTCTCCAAAGTCAAAAGAGAGTTGAATCCCTTCTCCTTGTATTTCTTTGGATAAGTTAGAAATGGAGACCCCCAGTAGTCGAACACTCGGAATCTCTTCTCTGTTCTGTAAGATCAATTCGTGAGTGATATTTTCGAGTAGCTTCAGATCTCGAATTTCACTGGAAAAAGAACGGCTCCTGGTGATCACTTTAAAATCTGGGGATTTGGCTTTGAGGGTAACCGTACGGCCGTAATTATCCGATTTTTCCATGTAGCGGAAAACTATCCCTGCTAGGTAGCTTAACTTCTCCTTCATGTCCTCGATTCGGTTGATATCCTCTCTGTAAGTGCGTTCCGCTCCGATAGACTTTCGGATGCGATTCGGGTTTACTGCTCGACGATCGTCGGCCCGTACAATCCGGTAATAATGCCGACCCGCCTTGCCAAAACGAGTGACCAGTTCGATTTCAGAAAGTGCCTTCAGTTCTTTTCCTGTAAACACCCCCATTCGCTTCATTTTTTCGGCAGTCACTTTTCCAATCCCATGAAACTTCTTGATCGGAAGCGATTCCAAAAAGGCCAAAGCTTCGTCTGGAGTAATTACTTTGATACCGTCAGGCTTATTGATATCTGAGGCTACCTTAGCCAAAAATTTGTTGAACGACACACCGGCGGAAGCCGTAAGTTGTGTTTCTTCTTTGACCTTCCGGCGAATTTCTTCAGCAATTAAAGTCGCCGATTTCATTCCTTTTTTGTTTTCACTGACATCTAGAAAAGCCTCATCTAGTGACAAGGGTTCTACCAAATCGGTATACTCATGAAAAATGGCCCGAATTTGCTGAGAGACCTCCCGATAAACATCGAAACGAGATCGCACAAAAATTAAGGCTGGACAAAGCCGTTGGGCAGTAACACTAGGCATCGCAGATCGCACACCGAAAGCTCGCGCTTCGTAGCTGGCAGAAGCCACGACGCCGCGCATTCCCGCACCACCTACTGCCACAGGCTTACCCCGCAATTCTGGCTGATCCCGTTGCTCCACAGATGCATAGAAAGCATCCATGTCAATATGTATAATCTTACGATTTGCCAACACGCCACAAAGGTAGCTAAATCGACTGATCCTTCGGATCAATTAGTCGTCTCATTGCTTACTCAACTGTAAATTGAGCTGCTCCGTGGGGCTACTTAATCTTAGATGATACAAACCTGCCGGCCAGTCATCGATGCCTAATTCAATACGCTGTTGGCCTGCCTCCATTCTCCGAACTTCCTTAGATAATACCTGTCCGGCAGTATTTAGCCATTGGAAAGTTACCAAACCAGACTCAGGAACGTAATAGTCCACATAGACATGGTCATCTACCACTGGATTAGGGTAAATCTGTAGCTTATTCTTAGCATCATATAGGGCGCTAATCATCTCGTGGCGATTGACCGTTCCATCGTAATCCACTTGTGCTAATCGATAGTAATTTACGCCTGGTAACGGACGCTGATCTGCAAAACTATACCGCTGCTCGACGAAACTATTACCTGCCCCTTTTACCTGCCCAATGACGTCAAACTTTCTTCCATCTGCTGATCGTTCCACCAAAAAATGAGCATTATTCTCCTCCACACTAGTTGTCCAATCCAGCCGAATCCCATTGGGAGGATCAGTAGCCACTTCAAATTCTAATAATGCGACTGGAAGCAAGGCATTGGTACCCGTAATAGAAACCTCTTTAAAATTTTCACTGAGATCCCCGCAGAAGCCGATGGTGAGCATTTTTGCTTCAAAGGCTGCCCGATCTAAACCAAGGAAAGAATCTAGACTAAATCCTACTGGAAAAGAGAAGCCATAAACCTGATAGTCCCCGGGGACATATTCGCGCAGATCTGCTACTGCTTCAAAGCCAACTATCTTTCCCGTTGCCTGATCAAAAACGGCATAGGTGTAAGCGAAATCATCATTCGGCGGAACCATTCCGACATAGGCATTGCCTCCCGACGGTCCTTGAATCTGTATCCGATAGTCACCAAAAGTCAGCGCAAAGGTCACCAATACATACTCTTTTCTCGCTTCCAACTCTACTTTCATTTCATTGGTTACTGAAACACTGCCCGAGATGAAATGAGAACTGGAGGCCATCCAATTGAAGCAAGGATCCGCAGGTTCATACGGAGCCTCGTAGAGATTGGCCAGATAGTAGGTGGTGTGGTCGACCTCTGGCAACTGAAAAATATATTCCCCCTTCTTATTAACCTGGAAGGTTTGTGTAAAAAATGCGGTGGGATAACTAAAACTAAAGCAACTTCCACTATTGGAGGTAGTCAAATTTGCTTTCGGAGTGAGTGGGGTAAAGTTCAAATTAATCTCCTCTAGAGGTGTACCATAATCTGGCGCCAAATCCAACAAGAGCGCTTCTGTACCCCATTCTTCACTTACCGCATTAGTGGGACTTATGGTACTTCCTTCTGCATAGCACTCCCCTCCGATTTTTATCCTAGCATCATTTACATCGAAGAAGATATTATTAGCTGCCTGAATTAGTATTCTTCCAGTACTGGTAAAGACTTCTGGCATCGGGAAGGTAAAAGTACCCGTATTGGGAACCTCCTCTCCTAGTACAATCGGAAAAGATTCTCCATCATTGGCTGAAAACAAGATATTTACCCGATCACAGTGAATTGGCGCCTGGTTGGTTTTAGCTACGTCCCATTCTACTGTAATAGGATCACCAGGAAGCCCCGTCCAGGAAGTAGGTTCATTAAAGGACGTTATCAGAAAAGGACCACTCTCGCCATGCACTTCCACTTCTACCTCATCCGAACCTAGTCCCCCTCCTCCCACATGATTATCCCTCACCGTAAAGCGGAAGGTCATGGTACGAGCTTGCTGGGGAAGCAACTCTCCTTTGTCCGTGGCATTACCTAAGATCGCAGACCAGCGCGGAAAAGTTCTAGTAACCGAAGTATTGGGTGCAAAACTCCTAAAGAGCGGTGCTCCATTTTCTCCCTCTCGATTGCTGACATCAAAAGGGGATTCCTCTAATAGTCCCTGTGTTCCCAGATCATATTGTTCCCAGCAATAGGTCAATTTATCCGTTTCTATATCATCTGCCTCTCCCGTTAGGTAAAAGGGCGTCCCTTTTGGAATCAAGTAGTGCTGGCCAAACGGATTGGCAAATGCCCGTGGTGGAGTATTACCAGTAGGCTGTCGTTCCATGCAATCTTGGATCCGTTCTTGTTGCAGGAATTGATGAATCGCCTCGACGCTAGCAATGTGAAAATAATTGTCTAAGGTTTGACTGACATCATCATCAGAACACCGACCGGCATAGGACATAATGGTCGATCCACTACCCGGTTCATAAGCATATTCCGAGTCGTATTGCCCTGGTCGGCCGCAGCTGCCATCTGCTCCATTGAAAGTATGAAGCGCCCCAAACATGTGCCCGATCTCGTGCGCGAGTTGTCCAATCCAATGGCTACCCTGCGGATCGGCTGTTCCGATTCCTCCTCCTGCCTTGAAAGGTGCATCTAGCTGTTGATCTCCATCGATGTCTATAACCTGGTCATCCCCCACCACTCCAACGAAGGCACTCCCGCCAATATTCCTTCCTGAGACAAGGTGACCAAGGTCAAAGTTTTCAGGATGAAAAATCCCTTCCTCAATCAATTCTCCGATAGCTACCATAGCTTCACTACTGGGTCCGAGGTCGTCGATTGGAAAAGGGTCAGCAGACTTATTCAGATAAGCGTAAGCTTCCTGTAAGACAAAACGGATGGAAAGGTCTGTTTCAAAAATGGCATTTATGCTATTGACATCCGCTGCCATGGCGGCAATCACCGCCCCTAGAACTGGCGTACCATTTGTTCGGGCTTCGGCATACTCTCCGTCAGCTAGCATAGCCAAATTAAAGATGAACAATTCCTCACCAATACTTACTTTGTTCTTTGCGGTAGTGGCCTGGACATAATCTGGCTTAAAGAGTAAATCTTCCGCCAGGACCAGCACTTCATGTTCGCCATCACCGTAGTAGACCCGGTAGTCGGTATCGGCCGCAGGCTCTATGTACATCCAACCTCTAGCAGTAGCTATGATCGCTTGGATACCATAGGGGGAAACCAACAGACGTCCCTGCCGGATGCCTGCTTCCTTACCTTTGATTCGATAGGTCTTAATTTCAGGATACTGAGCAGATAAATTGCGTCCTAATACAGGAGATTCTTCTACAGTATAATGGCGCAACTCACCCCCAGGTAGAGGTAACTGTACGGTAGGTTCTGGTGTACCCGCTAATCGGTCCCCTTCCATTCTTGCACCAGATAATTGTGCCCGTAATACATCGACATCCAAAGATATTGTCGGTGTGTGGATCTTTAAGGGCTGTGCAATAAGACTCAAACTTAACCTACACAAGAAGAAGGTTAAAACGAATGAAATCAACTGTTTCATGCAAGTAAATATTAAAGATGAACACAATGAACAAAAGCATCTTAGGGGAACAAAGCCTATTGCTTTTTCCCAATGCTAAATGGGTGAGTACAATGTGTTCTAAGGGGTGAGTGTTGGGTAAGTTCTTGTGTAAAGAGGATATCCTTCACTGATAGCTAAACCTGAGTCCAACAAATACTACCAATACCATCACATGGAGTAACATAGTTCTCCTTGCGTACTTGCTTTGAACATAGGTATCCTATGAGCAAGTGCTGAATTAGCAGTACTTACCTGAACATGCAGTCTTCAAAAAATAGCTTAAAGATTAAGTGGGGATTCATTCTTAGAGGTGGGGGGATATCAATCATCTAGAATGAAATGGTTGGAGTGTTATTTCTTACAATTAGCGATTGTTTGTAATAGTGCTCCAACAAATATATAATATTTTTTTAAGATGAAAATGTTTCCCGGGCCTCTTTCTTCCCTAACTCACCACTTTTGTTAAAAAATCATGTTTATGTGACTGTGAAACAAACACATCTGGAATAGAAGTTTTTCATCTATCCATACTTTCCTTAATACATAGGGATGGCAAGTAATTTGACAATAGTTATCGGCCAATGCTGATCGCACGTTTTTTCGCCATAGGAGACACGAATATGGATCCCTAGGGCCAGCAGCAAACGGCTTAGCTGTAGACTAGGCCTGGCGTTGCATCGAACTACTCAGGAGCTGTAGTACTTTCTATTCTTCCTTTATCGGACTCATTTCCAGTACCTCGATCAAATTATCTAAGTTCCAGGCATCCTCAATGCGATGGGAGCCAATCCGGGTTCTTCGCAAGGCAGAAAGGTAAGCCCCACTCTGCAATGCCTTGCCAAAGTCGTGGGCAAGGGATCGTATGTAGGTACCTTTACTACAACTTACTTCAAAGTCAACTGTGGGAATATCTATGTTAGTAATATCAAAAGAAGAGATTTGGACTTTTCGGGGCTGGACCTCCACCATTTGTCCCTTGCGGGCTTTTTTGTACAATGGCTGTCCGTCAACCTTGATAGCGGAAAACATGGGCGGAACCTGGCTAATTTCACCGAGGAACTCCATTCTGGTTCGCTCAATCAATTCCGCATCTATATGATCTATCGGGTAAGTTTCGTCAATTGCTGTCTCCTGATCGAAGGAAGGGGTGGTAGCGCCGAGGGTAATGGTGCCGGTGTAGGTCTTATCCAAGCCTTGCATATTATGTAGTAGCTTGGTGGCTTTACCGGTACAAATAATCAAAAGACCTGTGGCCATCGGATCCAATGTTCCTGCATGCCCCACTTTAATTTTCTTGACCTTAAGTCGATGTTTCAGCCTGTACCTGATCTTATTAACTACATCAAATGAGGTCCAACCTTCTGGTTTGTCTACAAGTAAGGTGGCGCCGTTGATAAAATCATATTCCGGTATAGGAACATCATCTCCGTTCATTTCCTAATTTTTTTACATTCAAGTCCTGAGTAAAGTCCCAAGGATCACCAAAGCCGCTACTATAAAACAATATACGGAGAAATAAGTTAATTTGCTATTCCTTACCAACTTAATCATCCAGACGCAAGCCAGCATTCCCGTTAGAAATGCAGCTACAAATCCTACTCCTAAAGCCAGAGTATTTACCCCCGATTCCGCAAAGGCACCATCTAGAATATCCTTTGCTACCTTACCAAGTATCAGCGGAATAACCATTAGAAAGGAAAAGCGCGCGGCTCGCTCACGGTCTATACCCAGCAATACAGAGGTAGATATAGTCGCCCCTGATCTTGAAATTCCCGGAAGAATAGCTACAGCCTGTGACAGTCCAACAATCAAGGCATCTCGGAATGATACGGCACGATCCGTTCGTTTTGCACGATCTGCGAAGAATAGCAATACTCCGGTTACAATTAACATCAGTCCTACCAGCAGCATCTGCTGATTGAACATTTGCTCGATCATATCTTCGAAGAAAAGTCCCACCAGGACAGCGGGGATCATGGAAAGAATAATCTTCAGGGAGAAGGCCGTTTCCTCATTGTATTTGAATTGAAACAAGCCCTTAAAGATTTCAGCCACCTCTTTTCGAAAAACCACCAACGTACTTAAGGCGGTAGCCGCATGAAGCGTCACAGTCATCAGTAGGCTTTCCTCTCCAATACTCTTATCTCCCAAAAAATACTTGGCAATTTCTAAATGGCCACTGCTACTTACTGGTAAAAACTCTGTCAATCCTTGAACGATTCCTAGCACGATTGCGCTTAACACTTCACCCATTTAGGCTTCTATTTTTGCTGTCTTCGGTTTAAAAATGGCGTACACGCCTACTCCTAAACCCAACAAGATCACTATCGGTGCCAGCGTAATTCTGCGGTGGCTATATATGATGCTTTCATCCCAAACATCTGGACTTGGCATTCCTCCGCCTGACATCAAAACCAGACCAAGAGCAATTAAGCCAGCCGCTGCTAGCAACAACAGATAGTTGATCCGACCGAACAACAAGTCCGCCTGGACAGGAGTAGCAGGTCGCTTACTAGCTGTTGTACGGGTTTTTGCTACCGTAGGTTTTACTTTTTTCTTCTCCGGTTTTGAAGTCGAAACCACAACCTTCTTTTTTGGTGGCTTATGTTTACTCATTTTGACGTTTTTTTTAACAATAACAGGAGAACCACATCTATCTGAAACCTCAAAATAAAGGATCTAGTCGATTGCTATTCTCTTGCTGATTCAAAAAAGTTCTTTCCACTCCAGTACACCTGCTATCCATTTCGGTTCATCAGGCTAAGTACGATCAATACAAATCATCTACTCTCATACGAAGGTACTTATTGACTACATAATAGGTACTACCTAAATTGATCAACACACCCAACACCAATAGTAAAAGGAACAACAAGGAAAAACTCCACCAGCTACCCAATGTGCTTAATTCAGGCAAAGCCCTTTGTACCCAAAGAATACCAAATACCAAGCCTCCAATGGCTAGAAGCCCACTCAAAAGTCCATATTGGACAGACCGAATGAGATAAGGTCTGCTGATAAAGCCCCAGGAGGCTCCCACTAGTTCCATATTCTTAATGAGAAAACGGTTGGCGAATAAAGCCAATCGGATGGTATTATGGATCAAAACAATCGCCACAAAGATGAAAAAGAGCCCGATAGAAAGCGTAATCCAACTGAGGTTTTGCACATTCTTGGCGATCACATCTACCAAATTTTCTTGATAGTAGACAGCCGAAACATGAGGATGTAGACGCAACTTATCCGCCACTTGTGCTAGACTATCCGCATCTAGGTAATTGGCTCTTACGTTAAAGTTAATCACATCATGCAGCGGATTAGGCAGATCAAGTTTTAAAAAATCTTCCCCAAAAGCTTCGCTCATTTCTTGTGCGGCAGCCTCTTTACTAGTGAACACCACCGTCCCTGGTTTGGTGAATAAGCTATTTTCCAGATAACGTTCAAGATCTTGCACATCCTCCGTACGAACACCATCAGGAAGTTCAACCAGTACGTTGACTCTCTCTTTAAAAGCTGTCACTAGCCGTTGCGCATGAATGGTAATTAATCCAAACATACCCAACAGAAAAAGTACCAATGCTACACTGATGATGGCATAGATGTAATTGGGCTTTTTGCGCGTCAATCCCTGTTCGCTCTTATTGGCCATGAAACGAGAATAAATGATTGCTGCGCAAAATTATAAAAACTACGGAATAAAGTGGGATTCCCCCTTGTAATCACAGAATTAATAGTACTGGAAATAAGAAGTCGAGTCCTCAAATCGTTAGTTTGTTTTTGACAAAGGCAGCTAAACCCATACTTATATTGTTTATTATCGTAAGAAGCGGCAAGATATTTGCTTCAGTATTGCGTACTTTGTATACTCAAACAACCTACTACACATGCGTCGAATTTTTTTCGCACTGCTATTATTACCACTACTGGGAAACACACAAAATATTTATCTCATCAATGCATCTTTCGAAGGGGAGCCACAAGATGCCACCATGCCAGTGGGTTGGCATGCCTGTGAGCCAGGCACGACGCCAGACATTTTGCCTGGGCATTGGGGCGTATATCAGGAAGCATCCGATGGAGACACTTATGTCGGCTTGATTACTCGAGATGATGGATCCAGGGAAAGTATTGGACAGCGATTAAAGGAATCTCTTACCCCCAAATCTTGCTTCAAATTCACCCTAGATCTTTCTAGAGCTGGCACCTATAGCACATACAATGCCCCCATTCGCCTGAGAATTTGGGGAGGTAAAACGCATGGTGCCAAGACTCAATTGCTAGAGCAAACAGGTATCATTCGTCATACCTTCTGGAAAACCTATGAAATTGAATTTACGGCTAAGGATTATATCAACTATATCATCCTGGAGGCTTATTATGGGGAAGGTGGTCAAACACCAAGAGGGAATGTCCTCATTGATAATATTTCCGCCATCAAAGCCTGCCCACGAGCCTAAATGCAGGTTTGACCAAAAGAGAAGGGTTCCCATCTCCATGACGATGCGAACCCTTGTGGTTTGAAAGTAGTTTGTTTTCCTACTGACAGCTGGTATCCCTCAAGTCTTGGTCCCAGCAGTGCCAATCATTATCGTTGAAGAAGGCGGAATTACGCACTCGACCTTCGCGAGATGGGGCATTCCATTCGATCTCTAACAATTCGTTGGTGTTTGCTCTGAAAACATCGTAAGAACGATTGAAATCACTGTTAATTAAAGTTTTGTATTCAATGTAATCTCCATTGTTCTCATTGCCAGGAATCAGATTGGTGTATCGAGTGGAGATTTGGTTAGTAGCGATATCTCTCTCATGAAGGATATCAATTAATGGTTCTGGATTGTTGGGGCGATGATTTAAGGTCCAGCTGGCGCGACTGTTGTCTCTGGAAGTAACCCCTCGATACCATTCCACATTGGTGAAGCCCCCCACCTTGGAAATATTCATTACCCATTCCACTTCTTGGTTGTTATTGGTCAGGCGAGCGGATAGCTCAGCCATGAAGGTGTCATTCCCAAGCGTGAAATCGTAAGACCAGATAAAGGCCCCCTGACCATCATAAACGGCATCGTGATTAAAGGCTTCTAAGAAGGAGGCTACAGGGATGGCCATATTCGCACCTAGGATCACATTCCAAACTACAATGTTGGAACCTGCATAAAACCAGTTTCTGAAAGAAGTAGGGCCACCTCTTTCGTCAAGATCACCATTATTGATGAAACCAGTGGTGTCGATATCTTCATAACCCGTGAAAGGCATGATGAAGGTTTCTGCTGGGGGGAGGGTAGGTGCAAGCTGTTCTTCTGGGTTTTCTATGGGGTCTTTTTGACAGGATTGAAATACAGAGAAAGAGAGTAATAGGGCAATTGCAAAAACTAACTTTTTCATAATAATTGTTTTATAGTGTTTTCAATTTGGAGCGGTTTCTTCCGCTGTTCACTATAAATACCCTAGCGTTCTCTGCTACCCTTAGTCAACCTTTACTTTTTTTTCAAATCCCCCCAAACTAACAACATAAACAATTGATAACCAATTAATTAAAATCTTAAATATTTTCATGAAATTTTTATTGGGCAATTAATGTATCTGTAAGTACCGCACAGGTACTGAAGAATCCCAGAGCCCCACCACTAAGATTAGTGGGCAAATTTGCGGCAGGTCCATAAAAGACACTACCTCGCCAACTTGTTTCTAAAGCTAAAGCTCGCAGGTAGTCAGCAAAGTCCTCGTTCAGACCAAACTTTTTAGCGGTTATGATACTTCCCTTGGGAAATCTGATGGTATCTCCTGCCGGCCTTACCAATCCTCCTGTATTGATCGTACTGAAGGTAAAAAACAATAACTTCGCACGCCCTTCAGGATCCGAACTCAGGTGAGACCAATCCACATTCATTTCGTACATCGCCTGTTGATTGGCATTGTAAATGGGGGCAACAGTTCCAAAAAACAAACTATCTGTGTCTTCAAAGGGTAAAAAACTAATCTCGGGAAAGGGAGCCACTTCTGATAATTCACTGCTAGCCGTAAAGCGTTGACCTTCCCAAGTTATCTCTAGCTCATAGGTCAAATCATCAAATACAGCGAAAGGCAAAGTACTTTCATACAAACCAGGAACATCCTCTTTAGGTGCAAAAAAGTAAGCTACCCCATTGGCTGTGACCGAAACAATCGCATCAGTAACCGGCGGGGCCTCCCCATTCAAATCATCATAGCTCAAACTCAAACGCAGATGTTGCTGGATGAATTCATCGGTTAGTATGGCATCCACAACAAGCATTCCATTGTCACCTTGCTCCAAATCCCAATCTACTGCCTCTTCACAGGCAAAAAGCCCCCAGAGAACAGCAAAAACAAATAGTATTGGAATAGCAATAGATCGTATCATAGCTTATAGTTCAAATTTATAGGTGAGAGAGGGCATAAAGCGAATTAAATCTAGCTGGGTAGCCATTAACGCCTCCTGGGAAAGCAGATTGGTCTTCACCAGTGGTCGAGCTCCTTCTTGTGGGACCTTATTGAAGTTTACAGTAACCACATTCTTGTGCGCCAAGGCATTGTAGATGGAGAAGGTCAGACTATGGCGATATCGGGCCGCTGGGTCCTTATTAAAAATAAATCGCCAGGCTACATCTAGACGGTGATAGCTCGGAAGGCGATCGTTGTTTTTTTCACCGAAGATCGGAACGGTTTGGTCATTAAATTGATAGAAGCCAGTAGGTGAGGTAAAGGTCGTTCCGCTAAAGCTGGTCCAGTAGGCTGAAAACAAGGTTCTTCTGGACAGTCTATAGTTTAACAGCAAAGAAAAATCATGGGGTCGATCCTGAAAGGCTGGATAGGCTAGTCCATTATTGAGTCCCGGCGTTTCTCTTATCGTCCTGGAATAGGTATAACTCATCCAACCATTGAGTCTGCCCAGTTGCTTCTTTAGCATAAATTCAGCACCGTAAGAATACATGGTGCCAATTCTCAGCTCGCCTTCCAGCAAGGGATTAACCAAAGTCACAGCATGATCTCTATAGTCGATCTGTTCATCAAAGTGTTTGTAATAAACGGAAGCAGTAAAGCTGGATTGAGCAGCTGTAGATAATAGTCTACTATAATTAAAACTAATCTGGCGAGCAGATTGCGGCTTTAAATAATGATTGGCAGGAAGCCACACTTCCAATGAGCTAAAAGGAGATAGAGAATTGGAAACCAACTGCAGAAATTGTTGATATAACCCAAAGCTGAGCTTGTACTGAACGTTGCTATCTGGACGATAGAGAAGACTCATACGAGGCGAGAGACGCACGTAGTTATTATACACGCCTTCTCCTACATCCATGGTATCCACCACTTGATAGTTGTCATCATAGTTAAATATTCGGGTAGGCCCTAAGTTTGCCCAGTTGATTAGACGCAAGCCTGCTTTCAAGGTCAACTGTTCAGAAGCCCGCCAATTCGCTTGATAGTATAAGCTGAGCTTACGCGTATAATTCGGTTCGATATCAGGAAAAATAGCCACCGTAGTATCCGCCGTTACCGCCCCTGGGTTAATGAAGTACCCCTGGCTCTCAAAACCAAATCGAGAAGTTAAACGGGCATTAGCATAATGGGTGAAATCAGATTTAAGGCTCAAAGTGCCCAAGCTAGATCGCCAGGAATTGGGTGGTGAAAACAGTCGATAGTCATAGCTTCCTGTATAGATAGTAGTATTGGAAAACAGCTTGGGTCCAAAGATGTGATTCCAACGCAAAGTGGCAGCGAAATTTCCCCAACGGATACCAGCGGTAGTTCCACCAGGAGGTCGATTGGTGAAATCATCCAACCCTAGAACCGTGGTAAAGTAAATGCGATTTCGGTTATTGAGTTTGTGATTGAGCTTGAAGCTGAAATCTCTAAATTCCAAATTGGCATTGGGGGCTCTTTCTTTATATAACCAGTCAAAATTCGAAGCCCGGATAGAGGTAAAGATGGCTCCCTTTTCTTTAGCCGTCGGAAACTCCATTGCAAACCGGTTAACCAGTGGATTCAGCGATCCACTGAATTTAAATCGATTGGAATTGCCATCCTTCGTCCGGATGCTTACGATGGAAGAAAGTCGATCCCCAAGATTTGCTGGAATATCACTTTTGTACACCTTAATCTGCTTCGCAAAATCGGGGATGATCATCGAATAAAAGCCAAATAGATGCGTAGGATTGTACAAAGGAGCATCATCAATGATAATCAGGTTTTGGTCCCGTTCACCGCCTCGCGCATAAAAGAAAGCTGATCCATCACTATGCATCTTGATCCCTGGAAGCGTTTGTAATCCTTTCACGATTCCCGACTCACCGGCAAATTCCGGCATGGCATTGAGCTCTCCTGGAAGAATCTCCATTTCATCCAAGTCCTGCTGTGACAAAATATTGGGCGCCTGCTTTTCCACCACCACATCAGGTAAATCAATAGCTGTAGGCTGTAAAGAAAGATTTCGTTTGGTGGCTTGGTCCAGATCAAGTTGGAGATCTACGGGCTGATATCCTACGTAGGAGTAATCTAAGGCATGAGCTCCTCTTTCCAGCGAAAGGGAATAAAAGCCGAAGGCATTACTGACCGTACCGACCCGCGTTCCAGATTTACTGACGGTCGCTCCAATCAGACTTTCACCTGAATTTCTATCGTTGATAAACCCACTCAGGGTAAAAGATTGCCGTTGTTTTTCCCTGGATTTGGCTGAGACATACAGCACTATCTGATTCTCAATGATTTGGTGTTCAACCCCTAAATCAGCTGCTATCTCTCCTAGTGCTTGATTCAGTCCTGTATTGATGAAGCTAACCGAGATCCGTTGTGTCATATCAACGGTCCGGGAATTGTAGGAAAAATTAAGTCCAGTTTGTGCGGTGATGGCCTCCAAGATCTCCAGTGCCGGGGCATCGGATCGCTGCAGGCTAATGGTTGGCTCCTCTCCCGGGTCTTGTGATAAAAGACCGAACGGAATTAGGGGGACGAGAAAAAGAATCAACAAGATCTTTCTCATGTAAAATATGGCTTTGGTTTTTGGATCTTTGTGATAGCTAACGACAGCCCTCTCCCGAAAGGAGAATTTGATTATTCTGTCGATCTACCGCTATGCCTAAAGTGCTTTCCAAGATTAGGAGGATCGCGTCGAGGGATTGGTCTTCATACGTTGCGTCAATCTCACAGTCACTGGTGTCCGTGATGGCGATAGCAATGTTGGTTCCAAAGTGCCGATTCAAAGCAAATACTGCTTCTTCGATGGGGGTTTTATTGAAAATCAACTCATTATTCACTAAAGATCGATAGTTGTCATCTGCTTCATCCAAGGAGGATAGCGCTCCGGTCGCCTTGTCAAAGACTATTTGATCATCTTCCTGCAGCTCAGCTTCCTCCCCACCGCCACTAACGCTCACCTTCCCACTTTCCACTATCACCTGAACTTCTGGCTCATTCTCTCGGGCATCTACATAAAAGGAGGTTCCCAATACTTCCACCCTTACTGGTCCAGCCTCAATCACGAATGGCCGTTCTTCCGCCCTTTTCACATCAAACAAGGCCCCTCCAAAGAGTTGCACCTCCCGCTCTCCATTAGCCGGAATTCGATAACGCATGCTGGAGCCTTGATTGAGGTGGATTAAAGTTCCATCTGGCAATTCTGTGGTGCTCGTTCCCTGATCTGCGATGAGCTCCTCCCATCCGCTATCATTGAGGTTCCAAAGCAGGCCCACCGCTACTGCAAGCAGGATTAATACTCCGGCAGCTATACCTAGCCAAAACCGACGTGGTTTCTTTGGTTTGAGCGGCACTACTGCTGCCTCGCCTTCCAACAATTGCTGGGTTTTCTGCCATATCCCCTCTACGTCTATCTTCGTTTGCTCTCCCTGCATACCTGTTAATACCCATGCTTTTTTTGCCGCTACAAATTCAGCTCTATTCTCCTCAGCTGCCAATACCCACTCCTCCAGTGTTTGCACCTCTGCATCACTAGCATTGCCACTCAAATACCGGGAAATGAGATCAGCAGGATTGCTATTTCTTTCTGGGTTTGACATCTTTATCCGTTATAAGTAGTACACTGTTTTCAAGCTTCACCCTTAGTCTAAAGCCTAGTTTTTTACTATTTCATACTAAATCCATCCAAGAATAATCAAGTAAACCAATAGATAATCTTTCAGATGTATACGTAAAGTCTTAATAGCCTTACTCATGTGCGCCTCCACCGTTTTTTGCGCAATCTCCAGTTCTTCGGCAATTTCTTTGTAGGTCATTTCCTGATACCGGCTCATTTCGAATACTTTCCGACATTTCTCTGGCAAGGTAGCCAAGGCCTCCGCTATTTTCGCCTTTAACCCCTCTTCCACGAAGTGATCATCCTGAAAAGTCCATTCCTCTTCAGCCAAATCTATATCAAGCACCTTACTTCGGTACTTTTTATGATCTCGAATGTGATTTAAGCAACGATTTTTGACAGCAGTATATAGGTAAGAAACGACCGATTGCTTAGGATTGATTGCTGTCCTTTTTTGCCACAGGCTGATGAAGACTTTTTGGCAGATATCCTGGGCTGTGTCCTCATCTTGTACATATTGCTTCGCAAAATGACACAGCGACTGGAAGTGCGATTTGAATAATTCTTCAAACCGCTTCTGGTCAAGAGAGGAATATGAATTTGGGCCTGCGTTCATCCAATGGATGAAGGTAATAAATTGTTAGCGATTAGGATAGCGATACCCCGATATCCAAATAAAGCCATGATTTTCTCGACAAATTGGTCGGAGGTGTGGTCCTTTTTATCAGAAAAAAGGACGAAATCAAAGCGTAAAACAATTGCATCTCACGCTAAGAAAATTGGATTTTACTCTTCCCACCAAACTGTTTTGTCACTTATCGGCTGCCGCTTCCCTTGCAACTGTGGAAGATCGTGATACCCCATGTAGAAAAGCCCAAGGCAGCTTTCACCATCCCCAAGTTGCAAAAAGTCTCGTGCTTCCAAAATAGAGCGAGGAGAGCTCCAATAGCAGCCAATATTATGTGCCGCGCAAGTGAGATACATATTCTGCACTGCACAGGCTACCGCCGCTACCTCTTCCCATTCTGGAATACTCGCATCGGGATCGCGCTGCATACAAATGGCAATCACGCAGGAGGAGCGCAAGGGATTAGCCTTTGTCTTCTCGAATTTCTTCTCAGAGTATTTCTCAGCCGGAATATTATCCTTGTACCAAGTTGAAAGATAAGTGGACAGGCGTTCTAAAGCCTTACCTCTAAATACCTTGAATCGCCAAGGCTCCGTCAACTTGTGTGTAGGAGCCCAGTTGGCGTTTTCCAACACTTCCTCGATAATAGCCTTATCTATGGGATTATCGTTGTACGTTTTTGGAAATATGGATCGCCTAGACCTCAATAGGTCTGACACTTCTGCTGGTGTCATTTATTTAATTTAAGGTTTCCGTAAAAAGTAGCTAGGCTATTTTTCCTTAGCTTCCATATTTTTCATCACTTTCTCCGTGTCAAAGAGTAACTTTTCCCAATCCTCCTTCAACTGCTCCTGCTCTTGCTGATCGTAGCCTTCAGGGCTTTTTTCCTGGAACTCTTTCTCTAGGCTCAAGCGCGTGCGCTCTAAGTCTACAATTTTATCCACCAAGTCACTGTCTTGCAAATCCTCGGCCTTATCCTTCCACTTACCAAAGATATCTTCCAATTTATCTAAATCTCCATCATACTTGCCCTCATCAAACTTCCCTTTCTCGGACTTCAAAAGGCTTATCGCCGATTTTCCAAAGTCAAAAACTTCAGTCAAAACGTTCTTCCCTTTAGAAATGATCTCCTTGGACTGGGCCTTTTCTTCCTCGGTTCCAAAGAAGAGATTATATCCCACTACCAATACCACGAGAAGAAGTCCGAATTTGATTAATGACCGAATCATAACACTGTTTTTGGTTCGCCACCAAATTAAGAACTTTTTGTCAAAACCGACTATTTTTTCCGACCAGTAGCCATAGATTTTAGTCTAGTACCGAATCGATTCTCAAGTCTTCAAATCCCTCTAAAATAGAAAGCCTTTTTACGCCGAAATGTTTAAAAAGAGGTATTGCCTGTTCTTTTTACCAATAGGCTCCGAGGGCTTTTCCCTTATTGCATGATTTTGTCTATTTTCGCGACTTGTTCCAACACCTCAGGCGGTAAAATATGTATTCGCTTTAAAATCCGTCCTAATCTAGCTGTCGGATCCTTTTATCGAGTACCATCATCCAATTAAACGCCCGAGGGAACCTTTAGAAATAGGGGATTGTTGGACAGGAAATTCTTAAACTTAGACACACTGTAAATCCGGTAGACCAAGTCCGGTCTTCCTGATTGATATTTGCATTAAAAAGAAACCATAAAAGCATGGACTACAAGCCGAGAGACATCGAAATCAAATGGAGAAAGTACTGGGAAGAGAATGGTGTCTACAAAGTAGATAACCAGTCCGACAAGCCGAAGTACTACGTCTTGGATATGTTCCCCTACCCTTCTGGTGCAGGATTGCACGTTGGACATCCGCTAGGTTACATCGCTTCGGACATCTACGCCCGATATAAGACGTTGAAAGGCTTTAATGTGCTTCATCCGATGGGATTCGATGCATTCGGTTTGCCAGCCGAGGAATACGCTTTGCAGACCGGTATTCATCCAGCCGTCTCGACCAATGAGAACATGGCTCGATACCGAGAGCAATTGAGCAACTTGGGCTTTTCTTTTGATTGGAGCCGTGAAGTGTATACTTGTGATCCTAAATATTACAAGTGGACCCAGTGGATATTTACCATGTTATTTGATCACTATTTTGATCAAAGTAGCAATAGTGCTAAGCCTATAAGCGACTTGGAAGCTCGATTCGCCGCTGAAGGAAATGCTACAATCAAAGCTGCTACTACGCAGGAAGAAAATTTTAGTGCAGCTGACTGGCAAGCTTTCAGCAGAAAGGAGAAAGCAGAGATCTTGATGAATTACCGTTTGGCCTATCGTAAAATTGGCTACGTGAATTGGTGTGAAGAATTGGGAACGGTATTGGCGAATGACCAGGTGAAGGACGGCGTTTCAGAGCGTGGCGGCTACCCTGTAATCCAAAAGGCGATGACTCAATGGTATTTGCGGATTACGGCTTATGCAGATCGCTTGTTGTACGACTTGGACGAGATCGATTGGTCTGATGCCTTGAAAACCATGCAACGCAATTGGATTGGGCGCTCTGAAGGAGCGAGTATTCACTTCGATGTTGTTGGTTCCGACGAAAAGATTGAAGTCTTTACGACTCGCCCAGATACGATTTTTGGTGCCACCTACATGGTTTTGGCCCCTGAGCATGATTTGGTAGCCAAATTGACCACGCCTGAGCAACAGCAAGCGGTGGATGACTATTTGAGCTATGTGAATGCTCGTTCTGAGATTGAAAGAATGGCAGAAAAGAAGGTGACGGGAGCTTTCATAGGAGCCTATGCCACCAACCCATTTACAAATACCCAAATCCCCATCTGGATTGGAGAATATGTCTTGAAAGACTATGGTACGGGAGCCATCATGGCCGTACCCAGTGACGATGAACGGGATAAGACTTTCGCCACCAAATTCGAGTTGCCGATCATCGATGTAGTGGATAAATCTAAGTATCCAGGCGCAACCTTACATGATAAAGTGGGGGTTATCATCAACTCTGGCTTTATGAACGGCATGGAAGTACCCGAGGCTATTACGGCGGCTTCCGCTAAGGTTGAAGAGATGGGCATTGGTAAAGCGAGAGTGAACTATAAAATGCGCGATGCCAACTTCAGCCGTCAGCGCTATTGGGGAGAACCTTTCCCAGTAAAATATGATAGCGAAGATATCGCACATATGATTTCGGTGGAAGACTTGCCCTTGGAATTGCCAGATACAGACGACTTCAAACCAGGTAAAGGTGGGCAATCCCCATTGTCTCGTTTGCAGGACTGGGTCAATGCAGAGGAAGGCTTCGTTCGTGAAACAGATACCATGCCTGCAGTAGCCGGTTCCTCTTGGTACTATTTGCGCTACATGGATCCGAACAATGATAGTGCCTTTGTTAGTCAAGATGCAGTGAACTATTGGGAATCTGTGGATTTGTATGTAGGTGGATCGGAGCACGCGGTAGCACACTTGATGTATGCGCGCTTCTGGCACAAATTCTTGCACGACAAAGGCTTGTTGCCCACTAACGAGCCTTTCAAGAAGTTGATCAACCAAGGGATGATCCAAGGGGTGATCGAATTCATTTTCTTGGAAAAAGGAGCAGAAGGGGACCAAAAGCGATTTGTCCCGGCAGATATGGCCGCAGCAGAAACAGACAAAGAATTTGCGAAAATCCCCGTACACGTCGATTTTGTCAGCAATTATGGTTCTCCAAAGTCCTATTTAAGTACAGCGGGGATTGATCAATTTATAGAGTGGCGCCCGGAGTATAGTGATGCCATTTTCGAATCCGAAAGTGGCACTTACCAAAAGGGAGCGGTCAGTTTGAAAGATGGAGCTGAGGAGTTGGTCATGACTACCTTGTCCGAAGTAGGTAAAATGTCGAAGTCCAAGTTTAACGTGATCAACCCAGATCAGGTGATTGATCGCTACGGCACAGACTGTTTCCGCATGTACGAAATGTTCTTGGGGCCAATCGAGCAATCCAAGCCATGGGATACAAAAGGAATTGATGGTGTAAGTCGCTTTTTGCGTAAGTTCTGGGCTTTGTTCTTTGACCAGCAGGGTAACTTCCAATTGAGTGATGAAACACCTTCTAAAGAAGAGTTGAAGTCTTTGCATACGGCCATCAAGAAAGTGAATGAGGATATTGAACGCTTTAATTTCAATACCTGTATCAGCGCTTTCATGGTTGCTTCCAACGAATTGAGTAAGTTGAAGTGTAACAAGCGAGAAATCTTGGAACCCTTGATTATCTTGTTGGCACCATTTGGCCCACACATTGCTGAAGAGCTTTGGCATTTGGCAGGCAGGGAAGGTAGTGTTCACCACGCGACTTATCCAGTCTTTGATGAAGCCCACTTGGTGGAGGATTCCGTAACTTACCCCATCGCCATTAATGGAAAGACACGCGCAACCGCGGAGTTCCCAGCTGATGCAAGTCGCGAAGAGTTGGAAAAAGCGGCGGTTGATGTAGAAGGAATCCAAAAGTATACCGAAGGTAAAACCATCCGAAAGATCATTGTGGTACCTGGAAGAATGATCAATATTGTAGTGTAGACTGTATCTTTCGTTAGCGTCCTTGACGCCAAAAGTAAGCCCGACCTCTAAACAAATACGGGTCTGAATAAGGTTTGGGATTCCAAGCCTTATTCAGCCAAGTTATGAACTGACCTTAAGGGGGTCTGGCTTATCCACTCTCCTTTGAGTCAATTATAAACGGAAATATTGGAAGTCAATCATGGTCTAAGTATTGGATAAATGATCCGATACTTACTAGACTGAGATTGTCCTCAACGTACATAAGTTGATCTCAAGCGCTTGCTACACCTGCGCCTGAGGCTAGTTTTGTGCGTGCATAGTACAATCAATTGCCCTTTGCAAACTGACAAGTTTAAAATAGGCTGGAAAACAGCCATGGGCCTCGTCATCTCCAACATGATTGGAACGGGGGTGTTTACTAGTTTAGGCTTCCAGCTCGTTGAGGTACACAGTACTTGGAGTATCATTATTTTGTGGGTGCTCGGAGGTATCATCGCTTTAATTGGCGCTTTTACCTACGCAGAACTAGGGACACATTTCAAGGAATCAGGAGGAGACTACATCTTCCTTTCTCGCATCTTTCACCCTTTCCTTGGCTACCTCTATGCTTGGACTTCCCTAACCGTCGGCTTTTCTGCGCCTGTGGCCATTGCAGCCATGGCCATGACAGATTACCTTCAGCTACCTCCGCTAATTGACACCTATTCTACCTGGATTAGCATCGGTATCATCATCGCTCTAGCTTGGATTCACACCAAGACCATTCGCGTCAGTGGAAACTTCCAAGATTACTCTAGTGTGATTAAAATGATTTTCGTCTTCCTACTGATTGCGGCAGGCTTTGCTTTTCTCCCCTACGAGAACAACGCGGTCTCATTTGACAATAGCTGGACTACTGATATTTGGAAGCCAGGATTTGCTGTTTCCTTAATTTTTGTAACCTATGCTTATCAAGGCTGGAACTCCGCGGCCTATATCGTAGATGAAATTCGAGAACCGAGGAAAAACCTACCAAAATCGCTGATTGGGGGTACGGTCGCCGTAACCTTGGTGTATGTATTGCTACAAATCGTCTTCTTGCGTCATGCTAGCTTCGGTGAGTTAGAGGGGCAGGTAGAAGTTGCTACGATTGCCTTTACCAATTTGGCTGGTGAGAACTGGGCCAAGCTGGTTAGTTATTTCATTTCCATCCAATTGGTCGCTACCATTAGTGGATACCTATGGATTGGCTCCAGGATTACCTTTGCCATGGCCAAGGAACATTCGCTCTGGCAATTTATTGCCGTGAAGACGGAGGGGGGCGTGCCGGTGAGGGCCATTTGGCTGCAGGTTTTAATTAGTGCCTTATTGACTTTGAGTGGCACTTTTGAACAGGTCATGATTTACGCTGGCTTCGTATTGCAATTGATGAGCACGCTGACCATTTCTAGTATTTTCTTCATTGAGAAAAAACCGGAAGCGTTTAAAGGTCCCTTTGGGCACAAGCTGCAAGTCTTCTACATTCTATTTAGCATTGTGGTACTTTCTTATATCCTCTATGAACGGCCTGTGGAGAGCTTAATTGGATTGAGTATTCTGGTCGTGGGAGGTATCACCTTTTTCTTGAAAAAAAGATAGATCCCAAACTAAAATTAATTGGGGATGCTCATTTTACCCCAAAAAGAAGCGCCTGCTGATCCGTACGGATTAGCAGGCGCTTCAGCTTGCCAGCAAATCAGGGGGTGAATCATTCACCCCCTGATTGCTGGCTGGAACGCAATCTCTTACTTGGCCTTAGCAGCCGCGCGAGAGAAGCTTTTCTTCTTATCTACCTCTTTTGGTTTCAAGTCACCAGACAAATCAGACATGATTGGAGTGGCGATGAAAACAGAAGAGTATGTACCTACGAGGATACCTACCAAAAGTGCAAAAGCAAAGCCTTTGATACTGGCACCACCGAAGATAAACAATACTGCAACCATGAAGAAAGTAGTCACCGAGGTAATGATTGTACGGCTAATCGTACTGTTCACTGCCATGTTAATTACTTCTTCCTTAGTATTCTTAGTATAGATATTTAAGTATTCTCGAATTCTATCGAATACCACCACGGTATCGTTGATAGAATAACCGATCACCGTTAAGATCGCAGCAATGAAGGCTTGGTCGATTTCCATGGTCCAAGGGAAAACCCCGTGCCCAAGAGAGAAGATCGCCAAAACGATCAAAGTATCGTGGAACAAAGCCGCTACCGCACCCATACTGTATTGCCACTTGCTGAATCGTACGAAGATATATCCAAAGATCAGTAATAAGGCGAAGATGGCTGCCTGGAAAGCACTATCCTGAATATCATCTGCAATGGTTGGTCCTACACGACTTGAACTAGTAACGTGTGTTCCTTTACCATCAGGATTCTTGAAGTTATTCTTTTCAAGACTTCCTCCTGCTACAGAATTGACTCCCGCAAATAGCTTATCCATCACCAAATCCACTGGCTTAGGTTGGTTTGGCACTTCTTCAGCATCAATTAAGTAATCTGTGGTAACATTGAAGGTATTAGCATTATCTACCACCTTCACTACAGGAGCACTACCCTCGAAAGCGGTAGTTAAAGCCTCGCGTAACTGATCCGCAGAAGTCTCTTGCTCCATCGTGATATTGTAAGAGTAACCTCCTTTGAAGTCTACCCCAAGTTCGAAACCACGCATGAACATAGAACCGAACCCTAGTACGATGATTGCCAAAGAAATAGCATAAGCGATCTTACGCTTGCCTAACCAATCTATGTTTAAGCTAGCAAAGGCGTTTCTAGAGAAATTAGTATCAAATTGGATACCTCTGCCTTTGCTTGTCCACCAGTCGATCATGAGGCGACCTACCAATACAGCGGTAAACAAAGAAGATATCACACCAATGATCAATACTACCGCGAAACCTTTGATCGGTCCTAAACCGAAGTAGGCCAGTACGAAAGCCGTCAAGATGGTAGTTACGTTGGCATCAATGATGGCAGAATAAGAATTCTTGAAACCATCCGCAATGGCAATCAGCATCGACTTACCGGCTCGCACTTCCTCTCGAATCCGCTCGTAGATGATCACGTTGGCATCCACCGCCATACCAATGGTTAGGATGATACCCGCAATACCAGGCAAGGTCAATACAGTACCTAGAGAGGCCAAAGCACCAAAGATGAAGATCATGTTCAACAATAGTGCGATGATGGAGATGATCCCACCTCCTCCGTAGTACACGATCATAAAGGCCAATAGGATAGCAAAACCAATCACCAAGGCACGCAAGGAGCGATCGATATTGTCCTGCCCTAGGGATGGACCTACCAAGTTTTCTTGAATGATCTTGGTTTCAGCAGGCAACTTACCTACCTGAAGAATATTGGCAAAGTCAGTAGCTTCCTGTACAGAATATCGTCCAGTGATAGAAGAACTACCTCCTGTAATCGGTTCATTTACACTTGGTGCCGATACAACCTCATCATCCAACAAGATGGCAATCTCTCTACGGTTATCTTGAGCTGCCTCCGTAGTCAATCTCGCCCAGGTTTTAGCCCCAGTTCCATCCATCTTCACGGAAACACCAATCTCATTGGTATTCGGATCTGGCTGTGGAGCAGCATCAGTAACGTGATCTCCCGATAGAGGGGCTTCTTGTCGTTCGGTCTTGATACCATACAATTGGTATTGATCCGCATTCTTATCATCTCCGTCTAGAGATACGGGATCTTTAGACCAGTGGAAGCTGATGTCAGCAGGGAATAAGGATTGTACTTCTTCTCTTGACAAGTATTCGTTCACCTGCTTTACCTTATTTCTACTGGCATAACCTAGGATAGCCGTCTGAGCATTTCCAGGGTTCAAGCTTAAAATAGAAAACAATGGTCCAGCGTTGGAATTTGTATCATAAGTAGTATCAATGCGAGCAATCGTACCTGGAATATCCACACCTGCAGTATCCTTCTCAGGAAAGGTATCAATACGCAGAATCTGTGGTTCCAAGTTTACATTCTCAGTATTGGCTAATACATTATTTGCCGAAGCAAAAGCCTGGAAAAGACCTGGATCGTTCATTCGGTATACCTTCCAGAATTCCAATTTAGCCGTCGCTTGCAAGTAATTTCTAGCACGCTCCGGGTTATCGATACCTGGAAGCTCTACCAAGATCAGATCACGCTCGCTATCTAGTGATACATTAGGTTGAGTAACCCCTAATTTGTCAATTCGTTCCTTAAGTAACTTAAAAGTAAGATCTACGGTCTCATTGGACTTGCTGCGCAAAATTCCGACTACATCTCCGTCCGAAGTTTCGTAATTGATCTCATCACGAAGGGCTTCGTTACGTTGGAAAATAGGTGCTAAACGTTTATCTGCACGAATCTTCTTCCACTCATCTGCGAATAATGTGATAAAGTCGGACTGTGCTGTCTTTTGGGCTTGGCTTGCTTTTTCTAACGCTTCAACAAAAGTGGGATCTTTCGAGTCATTGGCCAGGGACCTTAAAAACTCCCTGAGGTCTACTTGTAGGACGACACTCATACCTCCTTTGAGGTCGAGGCCTAAGGCTAATTGTTGAGCTTTAAGCTCTTGATACGTGTAGGATTTCAGCATCGGAATCCTGAAAACTTCTTCCGTGGACATTGAGTCCAGGAACTCGGTCCGTTTTGATTTCAAAACGGAATCCCTCAATTCCTCCTGTACTTGATCTGAGGCTGACTTTGCGAAGGCATCTGCATCGCGCTCCACCCTATTGGTCGGAATCACGGTCAGATACTGGATCAAAGTAACCACCAGCATCACCACAAGGAAGAATCTTACAACTCCTTTACCTTGCATAACTCGAAAATTTTAAAAAATTGTTAGAATAAAAGCGTTAAAAAATCTAGAGCGTAATTCCCCAGTCAGTACCCGTACAGGTACCTCAGGAGAAAAACTGGGCAAATATACGCCTTTTACAGAATTTGCAATAGTTTGTTTTATTTTCTTCTGGTATTATCCGACTAATGACCCCAAAAATCAATGCTAAGTATTTAAAGACCTGTCATTTGTATACCTTTCTCTCTATTGACATTAATCTACTAATCTGGCAAGATGTAGGTATCAAAAGCCCAATATTCTGGCCAAATGCCACCTACAAGCAATATTGATCGACCAAACAAATATCCCCTCATCTAGAGCAAATGAGGCAGACATTTCCTTTATTCCCAATAATATCCGAAATTTACCGGTGTTTCAGGTGAAAACCACTTATGAGTATATACCTTATACCAACACTTTAAAAACGAAAAACAATAACAACAATGAGACAAGTTAAATCAGGCCTACTACTATGGTTATGCCTCTTTCTAACAGCCGGGCTTCAAGCCAACAATGACGATGGTTGGACCTCCCTCTTCAATGGGAAAGACCTTTCTGGTTGGAAGAAATTAAATGGTAAGGCGGAGTATCACATCGAAGGAGATGCCATCGTTGGCGTTTCGCAGCTCAATACGCCTAACACTTTTCTTACTACCGAAAAGTACTACACAGACTTCATCCTAGAGGTGGAGGTAAAGGTTCACCCACTTTTGAATTCCGGTATCCAGATTCGCAGTAATAGTATGAAGGATTATCGCGATGGTCGAGTACATGGCTATCAGGTTGAAATTGATCCTAGCAAACGAGCCTACAGTGGTGGGATTTATGATGAAGCACGTCGCGGATGGCTCTATCCTCTTGCGGACAACCCTAGAGGTCGGGAAGCTTTCAAAGGAGGGCAATGGAACAAGTATCACATCGAAGCCGTTGGCAATGAACTTCGTGTATGGGTAAATGGTGTGAATACTGCGAATTTGGTAGACGATATGACGGCAAAGGGTTTCATCTGTTTGCAAGTACATAGCATTGGTAACAAAGAGCAGGCAGGAACAGAGGTAAGATGGCGTAATATCCGTATAAAAACGGAAAACTTAGAAGAGGACCGCTGGGCAATGGATCCTAGCACCAAAGAAATCAACCTCGTAGCCAATACTTTGACAGATTATGAAAAGCGGAAAGGTTGGCGTCTGCTTTGGGATGGTAAAAGCTCCGATGGATGGATTGGGGCAAAGTTGGATCATTTCCCTAAGAATGGCTGGACCATGAAAGATGGAATTTTAACCGTCGAATCATCCGGTGGCGCGGAATCCAGAAATGGTGGCGATATCATTACAGAGAAGCAATACAGCGATTTTGAACTCAAAGTTGAATTCAAGATTACAGAGGGAGCGAACAGTGGAATCAAATACTTTGTTGATCCCGAATTGAATAAGAAAGAAGGTTCAGCGATTGGACCTGAATTCCAAATCCTTGATGATAAAAAGCATCCAGATGCAAAAAAAGGTGTTGCAGGTAACCGAACAGTCGGTTCACTGTACGACCTCATTACCGCTAAAAATCTTTCTGTACCTAGTCGTGGCAAACCTTTTAACGGTGTAGGTAAATGGAACCGCGCCCATATTATTGCCAAAGACGGACATGTAGAACACTGGCTGAATGGTTACAAGGTGGTAGAATATGAAAGAGGAACCCAAATGTGGAAAGCCTTGGTAGCTTACAGTAAGTACAAGAATTGGCCTAGCTTTGGTGAAAAAGTCCAAGGGCACATCCTTTTGCAGGATCATGGTGATGAAGTGCACTTTAGAAGCATAAAGATCCGAGAACTATAACTCCTGATATAACGTTAATTGATAGGGACTTGAGTAAATGAAAATAGTTTACTCAAGTCTCCGTCTTTACAGTCTCAGCCAATAGCTTAAGTAGGATAGATGCGTACGATGACGAGGGAACCTCTTGAGTCATGGTACCTGCTGTATTCGAGACCATGCATTTTGCATCAACTGTCTGTTATCTAAAACTACTGTTATGAAGCTACGAGTCCGCATTTCGGTTTTAATGTCGCTATTGGTTCTTTTCCTACTGTCCCTATCCCATCTTCAGTGCACGAGCAAGGTAGCTGCGCAGAGCGAATCCGAAAGCGCCCAGGAAATTAGCCGCCGAAATCTGCTCAATCAGTTAGCCCAAGTAGATTCCTTCTTAGTCGTTTATGATGAAAAGAGCTCCCAACCTTTTCCTGAGCTGTTAGCAGACATGCAGCTGGAGATCCGCCGAGGGGAAATGGTCCCCATCAGTATTGTACCCGCTAAGGATGTACAGCTAGCAGACCTCCAACGTTTTCCTAGTCTGCTAATCGGTAATTGGAGTTCCCATACTTTAGTTCAGCAAATAAAGCAGTTTCTTCCTTTTACCTTCCAAGATCAGGGTCTGGAAGCGGCTGGTAAACATTTTACCGGTACGGAAATGGTCTTCAAGTTGTTCCCTTTCCCACATCCTCAAAATCAGCAAATGCCCTTATTCCTTTTAACGGGCAATGATGACGCCTCTATTCTTAAACACCTGCAGGGGCACAAAAACAATGGTTGGAGAGAATTATTGTGGCGCAGCTGGGGCTACGAATTGTATAATGATGGACAAGCTCAGCTACTGGGGTACCTATCTGATGAGAATTGGCAAATGGATAAGCAAATCCATTACGATTTTTATCAAACCAAAGATACGCTAGCACAAACCCCTCATTTTACCTTTATTAATCAAAATACGTCTATTGACGAGGCTCGGGTTGAGGAGATTAAGAAACGTTGCGAAGCCCAGTACACCAGCGTGCTTAACTTTTTGGAGAAAAAAGATCCAAAGCTCCACCTCTCCTATCACATTTACCCGACCTCTGAAAGGATTGGTCTGCAAATGAAAGACACCCACGAGGCACAGATCAAACTCGAAGAGCAGGAAATTCACGTAGTAGAAAGCCCTTGGTTTGGCGGGGCGGCGCAGCATATGGAGAATTATTTCCTATTGCGAGAAACCTTAGGAAAGCCCGCTACTTGGCCCATTGAGCAAGGACTAGTCACCTACCTGAATAAAAATTGGTTTGATCATGGTTTCCAATACTGGGCCTCAAAACTACAGCAAGCTGGATTCCTACCGACACTTCGGACTTTGGGAAATGAGCAATGGTGGAAAGAATCTTCCGATCTAATGCGAGCCATTACTGGGGCTGCCCTGGTCGACTTTCTGATTGATCAATGGGGAAAAGAAAAGTTTCTAAAATCCTACCCCAAATTGCAGCTAAGTGAGTTGGGAAATGAGGATTGGGAAGAGGGATGGGCTTCATTTAAATCAAAGCAATATAGCCAGCGTAACAACCGAAAGACAAATACTGAGTTTGACTTTCAAAAGGGCTTCAATTTCGCCCACGAAGGCTATCGGATCTACAATGGCTATGGTTCAGCATTAGCCCACCAGTCCTTGCAACGGCTCCAGGACCTTAATTCCAATGCCATTGCCTTAGTCCCTTATTCCTACATGCGAGACCCCAACATCCCGACCCATATCCCCATCGTGGAAGGACCAGGAATGGAAAACGATGAATCTACGATCTTCTCTCACTACCACGCCAAAGAGCTCGGCATGAATACCCTGCTCAAGCCTCAGATTTGGCTTGGTCGGAGTTGGCCAGGGGATGTTTCCTTTGATTCAGCGGAAAAATGGGAAACCTTCTTTGAGTACTACGGGCGCTGGATGATCCACTATGCCCTCGTAGCAGAGATGCACAAAATGGACATGCTGTGTATTGGGGTAGAATTTGTGAAGGCGACGATCGCTCAACCGGAGCGATGGCGAAAACTGATTCAAAGTATTCGTGCCGTTTATTCTGGCCCGTTGACCTACGCCTCGAATTGGGGAGAAGAATTTGAACAATTGACCTTTTGGAAAGACCTAGACTACATTGGCTTGAATTGTTACTACCCGCTGGGTGATAAAGAAAAGGTGAGCAAAAAGGAACTCAACAAAGCCTTTAAATCCGTTATCAAAAAAGCCGAAGGCATCAGCAAGGCCGCCAATCGTCCTTTATTACTCACTGAGATTGGGTTCCGCAGCATTGAAGGCCCCTGGATGAATCCACATGCAGAAGCAGATGGAAGGAAGTTCAATGAAGATCATCAGGAATGGTGCTACGAAACTGTCTTCAAAACCATTGAGAATAAAGACTGGATCCGCGGCATCTACTGGTGGAAGTGGCCCAGCTATCTAGACTATCGGGGTCGAGAAAACACCAGTTTCACTCCCAATCGTAAGAAGGCAGAGGCCATTGTACAGGATTATTTCAAGTCCTTGTAGCCCCTGCCCTCTCCCACTGTTTATTGAGTTTTAGACTGAATCCAGTCTGAGATTATGCTTAAGGCTGTGGGTGAGAAGGTCTGTTCTATTTGGCCATATTCACTCATTGCTCCTGTTTCACATTCTTGAAACAAATGGTTCAATTTTTCAATTTCCACAATAGTAACATCCTTATTTCCAGCTTTTTCTAAAGCTTTTTTAATACCATCTTGATTCACATCTGCCAGCACTTGCAGATCTCTAGTTCCATTAAGAGAGAGCACGGGACAATCCTTAATCTTCTCCAACTCATCAGCAGGATTGTAGTTGTAAAAGAAGCGGCTCCAAGGGCTAGTCATTTGCGAGACTTGCTGTCCAATGAAAGCATCTAGGTCAGAACCTTCTGGCATCATCGACGCCATTACGGATCGAACGCCATTATAATGCTGAGCTAACTGAGCTTGCACCACCTCTAAATCCTCATCGCTGGCAGCTAGGTCAATGGCTCGCTCGTTAAAAGCCATGAAAGCCTCCTCATCCGGCACCTCAAAAGTGCGCAAAGACTGAGCCTGCATCAAAGATAATTCCTTCCCGGAAACGCCCGTAGAGGCCAACAATACCATAAAGGCTAACTGTTTCGATCTTGCTACTACCATGGGCGCAATAATTCCACCTTCACTGTGACCAATCAACCCAATTTTTGCTGCATCAATATCTGTGCGAGTAAGTAGGAATTGTACGGCACTTTCTACATCCGTAGCAAAATCAGCGGTGGTAGCTTTAGAATGATTCCCGGTCGATTGCGCCGTCCCACGATCATCGTAGCGCAGCACTGCAATGCCTTGGCGCGTGAGATGGTCTGCTAACACCAGAAATGGTTTATGACCAGCAATGGATTCGTTCCTGTCCTGTGGTCCGCTACCAGAAATAAGAATAGCTACAGGTGGCTTCTCTATATCCTTTGGCAAGGTCAGGGTCCCAGCTAGTTCGAGATTTGCACGCACATTTTCAAACCGAACCTCTTCTACCTGATACGGAAGGGGTAAAGAGGGTTCCTGCGGCCGCTTAAGCTTCCCAAGCTTTTTGGCCTTTCGGCCAAAGTGAAGTGGAAATTGACGCCCCGCTTGCAACCAAAACCCCAGCAAAGAATCCTGCTTCAATTGACCTTCGAACTGGGCTCGAAGATTAGTAAACTCTAGAGATAGTTTGAGTTCATTATAAGTAGTCTTGGCCACTGGCAGGCCAAAGGCTCCCTGATCAGGGCTGTCCAAAGTCGTTACCAGTCCCTGCTCAGCGTTTGAGATATGTAGCACCATACGTAGCTGGACGCCCTGCACCTTTAAAACCCCAAACCAGTCTCCCGTAATTTCACCAAAACTTAATTTGGGAAGGCTTAATAAAGTCATTACAATCAATAATCGAGACATGTATTTGTATTTGCAGCCATACCTCTTCCAGGCTTGTGCATTTGCAAAAGCAGTCGAAAGGAAAGCTATGTAAGTGAAAATGTAATTCAGAAGTGGTTGCCTAGGCAACAGGCTGTCGATATTAGCCTAAAAGGTAGGTGAGGATCACCTTGATATTAGTCATTGGGGGCTCATTGCACGTATTCATTGTCCTCCTGCAATGCTTTGTCAATATTGCGGATACGAGCACCATAGAAGCGCATGGTGAAGAATACAAATAGTAGAATAAAGGCAACACCAAAAGGCAATCGGTACCAGACTCCTGCATCTTCCAGTATATCCTTGCCCCCCATAATTTTGGCCAAGGGTGGAATCACCAGTACCATAGTACTCAAGCCCAAAACATAGGCATAGCGATGCATCTTCGAGAAAAATCTTTTCATCCGGTTAAAGTCATCTAGCGTCTGTTGGTAGGTATTTTCCGTGATATTGATCCTACTGACCCAATGATTTAATTTCCGCAAGGAAAGTATGGGTAAGATGATCATAATGATCGCTGAGAGAATGCCGGTAGTCAAACTCAGTGGCTCATCCAATCGCTGAATGTTGAATAAAATGTATCCGCTGAAGCCAAAACAGATCACAGACCCAATCAGCTCCGGGATTAAGATGGCATTCACTTGCCGTCTATACTTTTGCTCCATCATATCTAATATTTGTTGATGAGTTAATTGATGTTTTTCCTCTACCTGATCACTGAGATCGGACCAGAGTGCTTTCATTTCATCTAGTTCCATAGCGATCTACTTTTGATTGATTAAGCATTTGGGCTTTCAGCTTCTTTCTGATCCGTGACAGTCGAGTCGCAATGTTAGTCACCGTCAAACCGGTGATACTAGCCATTTCCTCATAGCTACGATCTTCCAAGAAGAGCAGAATAATCCCTTTTTCTAAGTCATTCAGCTGTTCGATTTGCTGATACAATTGACGAATCCGTTCTTCCTGCACTGGATCTTTTCGGTCCGTATATTGCAGCACCCAATCGATTTCCTTTGTTTTCGCCAATTTTTTGTCTTTCCGCAGCATCGTGATCGCCGTATTCAAAGCAATCCGATAGATCCAGGTACTCACCTTGGCCTCCCCCCGAAACTTATCATAAGCCGTCCATAGTTGCGCCACGATCTCCTGATAGAGATCCTTCTGATCCATAGCATTGCGGGCATAAATGGAGGTAATCTTGAAGATTACTCCTTCATGCTCCTTAATCAATTGTATGAATCTGTCCTGTTGCTGCATTATGCCAGTTTGGTGGTTAAATGGGTATGAATTAGTAGGTTATCCGTACCCAATACCAAGCTTCTATTTTTCAATTTTTGCCCTATTAGTCGTAGCAATCCCAGAAAAATCACACCTAAGTTTGATTTTTTTGAAAAAAATTCACCTTTCCCCGGTTACCTTTTTTCTTCTCATACGATTAACTACAAAAAATGTAATGAAAATAGGTCAATTAAACGCGCTCACATTCTCTGCTTTAGTTTGGTTAATCGGTTGTCCCCAAAATCTATTCGCACAAATGTCTAAGCAGGCTCTCCTTTCCTATCTGGAGACACCTTTTGCTGCAATACCCCAAGCATGGGTAGAGCTAAGCTTTGCACAGGCACTGAATTTAACTCAATCACTGATGACAGCTGAGACGATTGACAAGCCCGATAGACTAATTAATCTAATGACTAAGAAGGCTTTGGACAGTTCAGAAAGCGACCAAGAAGTTTACCTAGAAACACTGTTTAATCCCATTCTCCAAGCGACGCCAAAGGCAAATTATTCCGTTTGGAAAGCCTGCAGTAAATTTCCCAAATCTGTCTATTCAAACAATACCCAACTACACCTTCAGAAATATTTACTTACTCAACCTCAATATCTAGACAAATGGTTATTGCTTACCGGTTTTGCTACGGAAGACCCAGTGCCAATTCTCCAAGTATTGGAGGCACAAAAAAATCGTTCGATCCAGCAAGCCGGTAAGCTGGCTTTAGTACGGATGGGAGATGAGAGCAAGACCAAATCCTTTTTAAAAGCGATCAAACGGATACCACTGGGAGACGACTTCGTCTACAATATTGCTCCCCTAGCCATTTATACGCGCAATAAAAAAGCAATCCGGTATCTCGTCGATATCATCATTGAAAATCATGGTAAATGCCATCCCGCAGATGCAGAAACTAGTGGTCAGATTAGCTGCAGCTACCGACTGGTGGAACTGCTAAGTCCAATCCTTCTAGAAACTCCAGAAGAAATGGAAAAAGAGTTCTCCAGTGCGGATGCAAAAGAACAGTTAAACGCCGTGATAAAATGGCTAAAAGCAAATAGGAAGCGACTGCAAATAGATCGCGAATATTTATAGTTGATGAAGCCGTTCTGACTTAAATTAAAAGTATTTAGCCTAGACCGGTTACCTTTTTGCATCTCACACGATTAAAGGTAAAGATCCACTTTGGATTTATCTAAAATTGGAAACAAACGACTAAAAATGCGCTCTCTAATCATCAATGGCTTAAGCATGGCTATGTGCTTGCTCATATGGAGTTACAGCATGGCTACGGAAGATAGTACGGCAAAGTATTTGCCGGCGATCAATGCTCTAAGCCTTCATCCTGAGCCCACTATCATCCCTACTTATTGGTCTCATCTACAAAGCCAGTCCATAACGCTCTCTAAGGAAGAATGGACTGCTGCTGAACAGTGGGTTCAGGATTATCTTGCTTTCACAGAAGGAGGTCTGGACACGATACCATCTCAACAAGGTGGAGGGAGTATAGGAGGACTCTTAGACAATGAGATCGAACTAATCCAGAAGGCCAGAGCTGTTATCGATAAAGTCAAAGTAGCAGGTAACTTCATTACTAGATTGACCGGTCAGGATCTAGTCCAACTTCCGATTGGTCTCCATCAGAAAATGGGGAGCGTTGCTTATACGATGGGGATTTCCAGTATTGAGTTGCACCCTACCCATGCACAACTGGAGATATTCTTAGAAATCGATGCCCCTAATTTGGCGGTACCACTTTTATTTTCAGCCACTGACGTCAAATTCTCTGCGACGGGAGGCATTTTGCCTGGCGCAACACTATCCTTACTGGGTAACATACCTATCGAGATCGTCCCCAACAGGTCTGCGCTGGTTTTGATGAGGGGGGAAAGAAATGCCCACGGAGAAATCACGGGCGGGACTTTCGTGAGTATAGATTGTGATGGATTCCAAGCATTGGGTTTGGATGGTATTGTTGAATTTAGTCGCTCCTGGTTAAAACCTGCTGTTGATAATGGTCAAAATAAAGTAAGTGGCCGGATTGCCACAGTTATATCCGATTGGGAAGATATCCTTCTTGAGATTGATTTAGATGACTTCGTCATCAACAAACTAGAGGATGTCATCTGGAGGGTGGATCGTGCTGTCTTTGATTTTAGTGATTGGCGCAACGCTAGCGGGATAAAGTTCCCGATCAATGGCTATGATCCTCCCCTATCGGATGAACGCTGGCAAGGATTCTACATTAAAGAATTTAGTGTTGAAATCCCTAGAAAACTTACTGGGGTTGATTCGAGTTTGCTGATTCAGGGGAAAGATGTCATCATTGACAATATGGGTTTTACAGGACAAGCCTTGGCTACTCCGATTCTTTCCCTAGAGAACGGAGACTTGGGAGGCTGGGCATTCTCGATAGATACCTTTGGCATTAGTGTGATCGCCAATCAAGTCGAATCTGTCGCATTTAATGGTTTAGTACATGTTCCTCTTGCAAAAGCCAAGGAGAATGAAGAAAACCAAACCCTATCAGCCAGAGATTGCCTCCGCTATGATGCCTATATGCAGCAGAACAACGACTATTTCTTCTCGGTTTCCCCAGATAGAACTTTAGCTGTGGACATTTGGCAAGCAGAGGTGGGGTTTGATTCCTGTAGCTATCTGGACATTGCCCAGGTAGAAGACAACTTCATCATCACAGCCCACCTGCATGGCTACGCCACCATTGATAACCAACAATCCTCTAGCATTGGAATACGAGCAGATTCTATCCATTTCCAAGGCGTAGAGCTGTCCAATCAAGCCCCCTATTTTCATCCCGGCTACTGGTCTTTCCCTAGTATCAGTCCAAACTTTGGGGCCTTCGCACTGACCTTGGAGGATATTGGTCTATATCCGTCCAATGAGCAAGGAACAAGCGTTGAATTGGGCTTCGGTGCCCTTATCAGTTTATCGCCGTCTAACAACATGGGAATGACGGCCTGTGGAGGATTTGCCTTCCAGGGGGAGTTGGTGCAGAATAATGGCCGTCAGCGTTGGCAGTATACGGGGATGCGGGTCGATGATGTCTTTGTAAATGTTTCAGCTCCCGGTTTTGGCGTGCAGGGTGGGCTAAGTTTCTACGAAGATGATCCTAAATTCGGTCAGGGATTCAGGGGAATGGTAGCGGCCTGGTTTAGGGGGGTCAACGATCCCGGTGGAGGACTACCACTTAATTCAACGAATAACACTTCTTGTCTGGCTAACATACCGGATGCCTCCTGGGGGATCACCGCGATGGGACAATTCGGGACAGTAGATGACTTCGATTACTTTATCGTAGATGCCCTAATAGACTTAGGAAATGGGATTCCCATCCTATCCGAAGCTGTTAAATTGAAGTCATTTGGTGGAGGGGTATATAATCGGATGTCGAGAGAGGAGGATACCGCTGCGGCCTTAGAGGATGCCATGGAACGACCTGCCTTAGTCATTCCTCCACTTGGCAGTAGTCTCAGCGGTTTGCAGTACTACCCAGACCGTTCTGCAGGTTTAGGAATCAAGGCCACCGTGCTCCTTGCCGCCAAGAAAGAGAAGGCCTTTAATGCCAATGCCAATTTCGAGATCATATTCAATTCCAGTGGTGGTTTATCACAGATCAGCTTTTACGGTACTGCAAAATTCATGCAGGAGATCTCTTTTGATCCTCCTGCCTTCGAAGAAAACCCGGAATTTCCACCCCCAGCTATAGCCTCGATGTCCGCGTATCTGGCACTAGATATGAATTTTGAAGAATGGGAGTTAGATGCCAGCATGGCCGTTTTCCTCAATGCCGGGGCGGGTGTAATCAGAGGGTCTGGTCCCAATGATAAGATGGGTTGGGCAAATTTATATCTCTCAAAAAATAATGGCTGGCACCTGAAAGCAGGTGAACCCGCTATGGAAAAACGCAATGGCATTACCATCGGCATTCCGAAGGTGGCTGAAAATTTAGTGAAGTTAAATTGTTACCTGATGATGGGCACGCATGAGATTCCGGGAATCCCACCCATCGAATCGGAATTGATGGCAAGGATCATGCAATATGACCAGAATTCTACCTCAGTCGGCAGTCGTCCGTCCGCAGTATCGCAAGGAGGGGGCTTTGCCTTCGGTGCAACCCTGGACATTAATACCGGAGAGCGTACCTTCCTCATCTTCTATGGCCAATTTGCGCTTTCCCTTGGTTTTGATGTAGCCATCCAAGATTTTGGCTCAGCACAATGCGCTGGTGGAGGATCCATTGGGATCAACGGTTGGTATGCTTCGGGACAAGCTTGGGCGGGTATTGGAGCTGCCGTAGGTATTAAGGTGAGGCTTTTTGGAAAACCAAGAAAGTTCGAAGTTGCCCAGATCGCTGCCGGTGCCATCCTACAAGCCAAACTTCCAAACCCATTCTGGGCGAAAGGTACGATTGGAGCCCAATACAACCTATTAAATGGCCTCATCAAAGGCCAGTGGAGCTTCGATCTTACCATTGGTAATGAATGTGAGATTATTGGAGCCTCAGACCCAGGAATCGTTCAGGTCATCGAAAGTATAGAACCTAAGCAAGGATTAGATGCGGTCGATGTTAGCGTCACCCCAACTGTAAATTTCCTGATTCCAGTTGAGGAAACCTATCGATTCACTGACCTCAATGGTGAGCAGGAAACTTATCGGGTCCGACTGGATCAAGAAGAGAGCTTTATGTTATTGAATGGAACCCGCATACGAGGCAACTTCATTGTCTCTACGGACCATCTTTCGGCCCAATTCATCCCGGAACAGATTCTACCTGGCACGTCTACTGCTGACTTCATCGTCAGTGTATACTTTGAAGAAAAACGCAGTAATGGATGGTATCCTATCGAAGAGAATGGAGCAGTCGTGATAGAACGAGATACCTTGACTTTCACCACTGGCCCGGCTCTGGAGTACATCCCGGATCAAAACCTTGTCGCAAGTTATCCACTTAATGGACAATACAATTTCTACACCAATGAAAATGAATTAGGAAAGGGGTATATCCTCCTGGCTCGCGCGCAACCAGATCTGCTTGTGCAAATTCCCACCGGAATTCGGCATGAGTTGTGGTTGACTAAGAGCCAGGAGTTTTCCTTCCTCACTTTTCCTGCAGAAATAAATACAGCGGGGAATGCGATCCATTACAATTTCCCAAGAGGAGCACTAGAGCACGATCAAGTTTATCAGCTAAAGATGGTTCAATGGAATGAAGAAACCAGTGAGCATCAAGTGCTCTATGAATGGTACTTTCGAACTAGCAAGTATTCATCTATAGCTGAAAAATTAGCGCAATTCTCCTCTTTGCCCTTAGGCGGCCGAGGCGGCACCATTGCCAGAGGCACCTTGGATGAGCCATTCGGAGCAGAAGAACTTGGTAAAGGTAGTTACCCGAGACAACTAAAGATTACGGCTGATGTAGGCGGTGCCTGGTACCAGCAAGCTGCTATTCAGCAAATGTATGACGGATTCCCCCATACCGTCAATGGCTGCGTCAACACAGCGGAAGTAGCTCTCATGCAACATGAGCATTCGGATGATCTATCAAAATCCATACATCTTGATCAGCAAATTGATGTACCCATAATTGATAAGGCTATTTTCGATCACCCCATCAACTTACCGACGTTTGGCTCCAGTGAATTCTACCTGAATTATCTGCCACCTAATGTGATACAACAATTATACGACCAGTTGTCTGCTGATGTTGAATCAATCTTGACAGCAGGTACGGCCTACTTTGATACCGATAATACCCAAGTTTTCGCTGGTGGATTGGTCAATGACTTCACTAGCGATACACCAAATGAAAATACAGGTCCCTTCACCTTGGAACAACTGGGACAACAATGTCCCAGCTTGCTTCCTCTGATCCAGTTCAGTCAGCAAGATTTGAGCAACCTATACCCTGGAAACTATCCTATAGAAATAGAATATAAATTCCCGGGCTTAGATTCATATGGCTCTAAAGTCAACCTCCTTTTGGAAAAACCCGACCCTACGCAATAACGCAATCTCATGAAAAGAACAAAAATTCATACTGTAGCAACCTTTATTATTGGGGTAATCCTTGCCTGGCAAATTCCCTTGCGGGGCCAGGATACCCTATTTATTCATGCGCTAGCTGAGCACAGTGGCAAAAAAATCAAACTTCGATGGGCCCCTGGAGATGCCCTACTTTGGACGTATGCTAATCAGAGCGGGTATCAAATAGAACGGGTCACCATTAGCAATCAACAAGGTCAACGACTTTCACCGAAACAACGTCTAGCCTCTGCTAAAAAATGGGGACCTATCGTCCCCCACCGACCAGAGGCCTGGCAAAAGATGATTGACACCAGCGAGTTGGCAGGAATGGGCGCTGCGGCTTTGTATGGTGAAGATCTAGCCATACAAGAGTTATCTGAAAATACTTTGGTTCAAACCTACCAAAGATCTCAAATGGATCAAACCCGATTTGGACTAGGACTATTGGCAGCTGACCAAGACTGGACAGTCGCAGCAGCAATGGGCTTAGCTTTTACCGATGACGAAATCAAAAAAGGGGAAACTTATTTATATACCATCTATCTGTCAGTCCCCACGCAATCCTTCGAAACCCAAGCAGTAAATGTACTGGTTTCTCCATCATCCCAGTCATCTTTACTCGTACCTACCGGCTTACAAGCACAATTTGGAGATAAGAAGGTATTCTTGGAATGGGATGCAAACAGCACACAAATGTACACCAGTTATCATGTAGAAAAATCTCTTGATGGAGGGGATCAATTTGTGGCGGTCAACGCACTTCCAATTATTCCTAGTGCCCAAAAGGATGGAAAGCTATTAATGGCATTTTACCAGGATAGCCTGCTGGAAAACTTCCAGAAAATAGTATATCGAATTCGTGGAAAGACTGTTTTCGGAACACTAAGTAATCCTTCTGATACAATTTCCGGTTATGGAAAGCCCCAAAGACTGGAAGCCTCTATAGGCATACAACGCATTGAGGAAATAAAACCCAAATACCTTAGAATCCATTGGGACTTCCCAAAGCATCTAAATCAGCATCTAGAGGGGTTCGACTTGTACCGCGCCAGAAAGAAGCAGGGCCCTTTTATTAAGCTCAATCCGCACTCGCTGAGGGCCATGGAAAGAGCCTTTATAGATACCTCTCCATTTACCAGCGGATACTACAAAGTAGTTGCCCAGGACATCTATGGCCACAAATATGAATCTTACTCCAAGTTAGGTCAACTGGAAGATGAGACACCTCCCGCTCCTCCAACTGGCTTGATAGGTACTTTGGATAAGGATGGAAAAGTACGCTTGAGCTGGAATCCCAATCCGGAAGATGACTTAATGGGATACCGAGTATTTCGGTCCAACCAAAAAGATGGTTTTTATAATCAGGTTACCTCCTACTTCACTCAGGACACTTTCTATAGTCATATGGTAGACATGAGTACTACATCATCTAAAATATATTATAAGCTTATTGCATTGGATTTCAGAGAGAATTACTCGGAAAAATCCATTTTTTGTGAAATAGAAAGACCCAATTTAGTGCCTCCGATTTCTCCCGTCATGAAGCGAGCTCTTCCTACGGATGAAGGAATTGCCTTATCCTGGATTTCAAGTAGTAGTAATGATATTTCGAAACATCAAATACAACGAAAGAAAACTTCGGATGAGGAATGGAGTGTAATGTTTGAATGGCCTGCCAGTGCATCTTACACCAAATACAAAGATGCCAAACTTGATCCGAAGCAGGAATACAGCTATCGAGTAGTTGCTTTTGATAGTGTAGGACTAACAAGTCACTCCAAGATCATAACGGCTCGTCAGTTGGATAAGGGCCGACGGTCTGGGATTGAGAATTTTCAGGTACACCAAGTTGAAGATCAAGTTGGGATTCAATTGGAATGGGCTTATCCTCCAAATCCTGCGCTGTATCAATTTATTATTTACCGGAGCAAGCTGGGAGAACCTTTACGAACATTGCATATACTGCAAATTGATAATGAGGAGTCTCAATATAGCCTTTCCGTAGCTGCATATAAGACGTACCAATATCAAGACAAAGAAGTAAAAGACAAGCAGATCTATAACTATCAAATCCTTGCCAAACATAAGGATGGTGGACAATCCCCCTTGAGTTCTACCAGATCCATTCAGCGCAAGTAACACAAGTTAGACAGGAAAACTAGTAAAAACATCCACGCATGAAGACGCTCTCTCTTCTACTGTGCAGCTTGTTCTGCCTACAATCTCTATTGGCCAATACAACTAATTGCAACAATGTAGGTGATCCCGGAAGGGTTTATCATAACCAGTCTAGCAATGCTATTGTCAAATTTTGCGATGCATGGCAACCTGCCCCTATCAACCAGACGCTTCCGGCCAGTGGAGGAAATGGTGGTCCCATCCAATACCAATGGCAATACCAAAGGGAGAACAGTAACTGGAATGACATTGGTATACCCGAAGGGCAGTACAATGGGCTAAATCTTGGACAAAGTAGTATCATCCAGTATCTAAATGACCATGGGGTATCGAATAGTCAAACAGTAAGTTTTCGCAGAGGAGCGCGTCGGCCAGATTGTATCAAATTTAAATACTCAAATGAAGTTTTATATCAGGTCTATCCGAATGTTAGTGATGACGTGGATGCGATTCAGGGAGGGGTATTCTGTGACTACCCTTCGAACGAACACTGTCTTTCCATAGGTATCGGAAACGCGCATGGAACCTTCGAATTTCTATGGCGATTTTCCTATGATAATGACAACTGGATCCACACCTCAAGTGAAGTTCCGGCTGACTACTGTTATCCATCTGGTACGACAGCCTATATTTCTGCCGGCTCTCGCTTAATTGGCTCACCCTGCGATTACATTTTCAAACCATCTCTTGAAGTCATCACCTATCGCACGCCTGAATTAAAGGTGGAGATCGTACCGGTGAGCTGCCAAGGGGAAAGTGACGGTGAAATCCTGGTGCTAGATATTAGTGGTAACAGCACTACCCTCACGGATCTATATTCTTATAGTATCAGCAACGGGCAAAGCTGGCAAAGCAACCCGAGGTTTACTGGTTTAACGGAAGGTAGTTACACTATTCATGTACAAACTCAACATTGTGATTCCTACTCGATAAGTGTGACTTTATCGTCATCTCCCGCCCCAGAGTTAGACGAGGTAGAGGTGGAGCATGAATCCGATTGCGGCAGTAAGGATGGCTTCCTTAGTATATCTTTGGTCGGTGAGAGTGGAAGTTTTGAATATCGGCTGTCAAGCACTCTTTGGCAGAACAGTCCAGATTTTGAGCATCTGTCCGCTGGCAGCTTTGACTTGTACGCTCGAAATCAGGATGGAAGTTGTGAAACCAATCTTGGATCGGCTACTATCCAAGGACCAAACTCCCCTACTCTTTCCACTATATCGCTAAGCCCGCCTTCCGACTGCGGCCTAGACAATGGCCAAATACAAATACAAGCATCAGGCGGGCAAGGGCCATTGAGTTATACCATTGATAATGGGGCTAGCTGGAGTAACAGCTCTGTTTTCAATTCACTACTTGCTGGACAGTACGAAGTTGGTGTCCGAAACCAGAATGGAACTTGTGAGCTATATCAATCCGTAGTACTAGATGCTCCAGCTTCACCCACTATCGAATCTATATCTAGCCAAGATCCGAGCAACTGTGGAACCAGTAATGGGCAGATCAGTATACAAGCCGATGGTCAGGGAAGCAGCTTACAATATTCTATTGATGGAGGGGCAAATTGGTCTGCCCAAAATAATTTTGTAGGCCTTACTGCCGGTTTTTATGAAGTACTTGTCAGGAAAAGCGATGGTACCTGTGTCATCAACCATACCAGTTTAGTAGAGTTATCAGCACCCAGTTCTCCAGAAATTTCTAATATCCAAGTAGATCAGCCTTCGGACTGTCAGCTTAACGATGGTGAAATCAGAATCTATCCCTCTTCCTCAAACTGGGAGTATTCCATTGATGGAGGAAACACCTGGCAAAGAGGATCAGGAAAATTTTCAGATTTAGCTCCCGGTAGCTATGAGCCATATGTCAGGAATGGTGATGGAACTTGTCCTACCGCTGCCGGCACTACTATAGAATTAAGCTACCCAAACCAACCTATGATTGTTTCGATAGACTACGGGAATCCGACAGATTGGTGTATTACGGATGGTTACCTATTTATCAATGCCACCGGTGGAGAAGGGCCTTTAGAGTATACACGAAATGGAATTATCTGGCAGAGTAGCCCAGAAATCTCTAATGGATTGGGGACGGCTCTCCTAAGTCCAGGGGTACGAAATGCGGATGGTAGTTGTGAAGTCTTCTTCCCTGAAACCATTCTTATCGAATATCCGGATCGTCCTACAATTGAGCAAATTACTGATACCCCAGATAGCGGATGTGGAGCCGACGACGGTTCCATCCTCATAGAAGCCATCGATGGGATTGGGGTCTTTGACTACTCGATAGATGGAGGAAATAGCTGGCAAAGCACACCTCTCTTTGAAAATCTGCCTTCCGGCAATTATGATATTGCTGTTAGAAACAAGGATGGTTCTTGCAATATCACGGACGATATCTATGTGCCTAGACTTCTAAAGCCCCGAATCGCTGATATTGATGTTCAAACCCCAAGTGATTGTGGTTTAGCTGATGCAGTTATCAGCATTTCCGGGGATCGTGGAACTGGCGATTTTCAATTCACGATTGACGCGGGTCAAACTTGGTTTTCGAACAACACATTTACAGGTCTATCACCAGGTGATTATTGGCTAGGAATTCGCAACTCAACTGGATATTGTGAGGAATATGAAAGTGCTGCAATAACCATTTCGGAGCGACCACATAAAGTGATAACTATCATAGATCTAGAACAGCCCTCCGATTGTGGTGTCGATAATGGAGAAATCACCTTATTTGCGCAGGGAAATGGTGTTAGCGAATACTCGATAGACGGAGGTAGTAGCTGGCAATCCAGCCGAATTTTCCGCAATTTAGCCCCAGGAACGTACGACCCAGTTGTTAGAAATACAGACGGAACGTGTCCACAACCTTATGGAGAATCTTTCATATTGATCTATCCTCCACGGCCTATCTTCGAGGACGTGATAACAGAACCCACCTCAGATTGTGGGGTACCTGATGGTAGCATAGAGGTGATTGCTGGAGAAGGGATTGGGTCCTTCCAATACTCTATCAATGATGGCAACTCTTGGCAAAATTCAGCTATTTTCACAGATTTAAATGCTACGACTTACGGTAAACTAGCCATCAGAAACAGTGACGGGACCTGCTATGAAGAATATGATGGAAGCGTACAAGTCTCTCAGCCCCCCAAACCTACTTTTGCGGCCTTAGATATTGATCAACCCTCTGACTGTAATCTTGACGATGGCAAGATAGAGATAACAGCAGATAATGGAATCGGAAGTTACCAATACACTTTTGACGGAGGAATCTCCTGGCAAACCCAGAGTGAATTAACCAACTTAGAACCCGGCTCTTATGATTTAGGGATTAGAAATAGTGATAGTACTTGTCCAGTCTATAATAATGAGTCAACGCAATTATCCTATCCTCCAGAACCGTCAATCACCGATATTGACTTTGACCAACCTTCAGACTGTAATACCAATGACGGTTCCATTAGCATTCAAGCCGCTAATGGAACCGGGAACTTCCAGTATTCCATCAACGGAGGCAACTCTTGGAAAAACAATGGCAACTTCAGCAATCTACAACCTGGAGATTATGACATCGCCGTCCGCAACGCCAATGGAACTTGCTTCATCTTAGATAATCAAGCCGTAGAATTGGAATATCCCCCAGAACCGTCAATCGCCAATATCGACTTCGACCAACCCTCCGACTGCAACACCAATGACGGATCCATTAGCATTCAAGCCGCTTATGGAACTGGCAATTTCCAATACTCTATCGACGGTGGTAGCTCTTGGAAAAACAATGGCAACTTCAATAATCTACAACCTGGAGATTATGACATCGCCGTCCGCAATGCCAATGGAACTTGCTTAATCTTAGACAATCAATCCATAGAACTAGAATATCCCCCAGAACCGTCAATCGCCGATATCGACTTCGACCAACCTTCCGATTGCGATACCAATGAAGGATC
>JABSSL010000101.1 GCA_013214355.1 Saprospiraceae bacterium
AAAAAATCATCTGATAATAGGTCTTCTTTTTTCATCTTCTGCATGGTGGGTTGTTTAAAGTTACCAAATTAAAATGGGGGGCCATGGCCCCCCATTTTAAAACTTCCACGCTTTTCTGGATACTACCATCATAGGCTAGATCAATAGTACTTTTATCTCCGTTGAAATTGCGAATGGCCGCTTGGATGTACTTTCTAAGTTTTCTTTCACCTTTAAACGTTTAGTGTTGAAGGTTTGAAGTTGAAGAGAATCGCACAACCCCAAACCTTCAACTCACTCCAACATCTATTCTAACTTAATAGCTTTTCGTTCCTTAAACAAAGAGAACTGTACAGCTTCCACTTCTTTTTGATATTCTGCAAAATCTTTCTCAAAGAAAGCGTTTATTTTCTCCAAAACAGCTTTCGTTTCCCTTCTTGCCTTCTCTAAGGTAACCTTAGCCATCTGACTGGGTTCGCCCTCTACATCAGACAAATATCGACGTACCCCAAATAAAGCCCCCATCACATTATCGCTGGATCTTTGGATCCCCTTTAAACCGCTAGGCGTCATATACATTTTCTCCAACATCTTGATGCTATCTTGCAAAGCTTTGCCAGATTTAGTGATGGCTTTTTTGATGGTATCTGGAGCATTGATCAAAGCACCATTTACGCGCTTGATAGTCTTAGAGGCTTCTTGTAGCTGTTTGAAACCTTCGGTAGCACTTTTCACGATGCTTTCGTAGTCAGCGCCCATTTCTTCTCGCGTTTGCAGATCAGATAGTTTCACCGTGCGGCGAGGGTCTGGATGGACCGTTACCATTGTGGAGTCCTTGTCTTCTCCATAGCTTACCATCACCTTGTAAACACCTGGTAGTACAGAACCACCGGATGGCGGATCCGCATTAGGTCGGCGAGGGCTTCTGGAAGGATAGGCCACACCGTTTCGGTTCAAAGGCCAAACTAGACGGTTCATGCCTGGTTTGAGGTCACGGCTGAAATGCCGTACCGTATCCCCCTTGCTATCCATGATCACAAACTTAGCCTTCTTTTTACCTCCTTTCTTAGCGCCTTTCTTTGGTCCTGCAGCGGAAGGCTCTCCTGCCTTTTCAGACTTCTTAGCAGCCTCTTTGCTTTTCTTGTCTTCTTTTTTCACCCAAAGGGTCATCATTGCACCCGTAGTTCGGTTGCTCCCTCTAAAATCGGCATCGGCAGCGAATCGGATGCCTTGATAGCTGCGATAATTGGCCAGATAAGCATCTGGTGCATCAAACAAGGCAAATTCTTGATCGAGGACAGCTCCTTTGGTTTGCGCGATTTCTCGGATCGGGCGAAGATCATCTAAGATCCATACGGCCCTTCCGAAAGTGCCAATGATCAAGTCATGCTCACGTGGATGAATCTTCAAGTCTCGGGTACTTACGGAAGGGAAGTCATGATTCCATTTATTCCAATTGTCCCCACCGTCAATCGTGAAGTATAAGCCGAAGTCAGTACCTAACCATAGTAGGTTGGGTGCCATTGGATCTTGAACGATAGAAAGGGCATGACCACTCACCTGTTTCTCATCGGCGATACGCTTGAAGCTTTTACCGAAGTCATTGGTATGGAAAGCCATCGGGCGCCAGTCATTCCGACGATAATCGTTCACGATGATAAAGGCTTCTCCTTTATTCTTTTGAGACAATTCAATATAGGGGATCCAGCTACCAGCTTTTACGCCGGGTAGCTTAGCAGAAAGGTTGGTCCAGGATTCTCCACCATCCTGCGTCAATTGCAAGTTCCCGTCATCCGTTCCTACCCAAATCACGTCTTTATCCAAGGGGCTTGGAGCAATTGCCAATATGGTCGTATGGTTTTCAGCTCCCGTTGCGTCTATAGTTAGACCACCGCTGATGTGTTGCTTTTGCTTACTGGTATCATTGGTAGTAAGGTCTGGAGATAGGATCTTCCAGTTTTCGCCACAGTCGTCGCTATAGTGAACAAATTGACTACCAAAATACACTCCACAATTGTCAAAAGGGTCCTGAGCAATAGCCGCATTCCAGTGGAAGCGTAACTTCACATCCTCTGGATGTACGGGCTTAATGAAGCGAGATTCACCAGTTTCTCTATCTACAAAGCCTACATTTCCTTGCTGTGATTGCGCGTATACATAGCGACTGTTATCCGGTTTAAAGACAAGATCAAATCCATCGCCGAAGAATACTTCTTGCCAGTCGGAATTGGTAATCCCCCCGGCTTTCCACACAGAACTAGGACCGACCCAGGTACCATTATCCTGCATTCCTCCCCCGACATTGTATGGAATTTCCATATCGTAATTGATATGATACAATTGAGCCAAAGGCAAGTTGGTCACAAAACGCCAGTTCTTACCCCCATCCCGTGAAATATTCAGACCACCATCATTACCTTCCATCAGTAGATTTGGATTATCCGGATGGATCCACATCGCATGATGATCAGGGTGTACTCCATAGTAGGGCAGAATAGTCCGGAATGTCTTACCCCCATCCTCGCTCATATCCACTAAAGAGTGTAGATTGTAAATGCGATTTTCATTCTGAGGATCGACGAATATATCAGCGTAATAGAATGGGCGGCCACCAATGTTTTTCTTGCTAACCAAGGACCATTTTTTACCGCCGTCAGTAGATTTATAAAATCCATTTTCTTTCGCCTCCACCAAAGCGTAGACAATATTTGGTTTTGAAGGTGCAATAGCTAAACCAATACGCCCCAAGTTTCCTTTCGGCAAACCATCCTCATCGGTACGACGCTCCCAGTTTTTACCACCATCATGCGTAACGTAAAGGCCAGAACCTTTTCCTCCAGAATTGAACGTCCAGGGTTTGCGTCCGTATTCCCACATGGCCGCAATCAACTTATTCGGATTGGTGGGGTCTACCACTAAATCAGCGCAACCCGTTTCGTCATTTACATACAATACCTTTTCCCAGGTCTCGCCACCATCCGTGGTTCGGTAAATCCCTCTTTCCTCGTTAGGGCCCCAAGCAGAACCTTGAGCTCCTACATAAACCACGTTGGAATTGTCATCATGAATGATGATACGGTGGATGGTCTTGGTCTTCTCTAAGCCCATTAACTTCCAGGTCTTTCCTCCATCAATACTCTTATAGACTCCGGCTCCACTATTCATGGAGTTTCGAGGATTTCCTTCTCCCGTACCCACCCAGATTTCGCTTGGGTTATTTTGGTTAATGGTAACGGAGCCGATTGACTGTACAGCTTCTTTATCGAAGATTGGTTTCCAGCTGATTCCTCCATTGTCAGAATGCCAAACGCCTCCCGAGGCCGTACCTATGTATATGACATCTGGATTGCTTTCAATAGCATCAATGCTCGTTACCCGGCCACTCATACCGGCCGGTCCAATATTACGGGTTTTGATACCTTCTAGTAACTCAACATCAACCTTTTGCCCAATGGCAGAAAAGGCCGTGGTGAGCACCACAAGTAAGAATAGTGTTAGCTTTTGTTGCATACTAATTCAACGATTTAGTGATTCATTTCTCAAATCTGTCCGTCGGTCGCAAGTCATTGATTAATGGTCTTTATACAATTTTAGGAAACAGTTCGCCACTTACTAGATATAGCACTATGGACTGCAAGGGACCGTTTCCGAACAACTAGCGTTCCGAAAAGGATCGATATTAGCCTTAAAATTACCGATCGAAGCAAGTTTAGCAAAAAATATACTGCTTGTTTTCCAGGAGGGATATTTCCGGCATTCTGGCCAAGTTACCATAAAAAAGACCGGAAACTAAGTTCCGGCCAATAAACACCTAGTAATATGATTGCTACTACACTGCATTTATTAATACCGAAAAACAGAAAATGTGTCAGTTTCAGAATAAATTTCTTTTGTCGGTGTAACATCTTAGTATTTAGAAGAATAAATAGAAGTCGGTGGGTTTTTTGTTTAAATTAGCTAAGCAACACCAAAGGTTTAGCTAAAAGTGAACGATACCCCCATTGATCCAAAACTACTGCAACTGCTACAAAAGGGCGAATTTGACTTTGCCGAGCAAAGGCTATACCAAAACCACTTTTCCAATTGGTGCCAGGAAATTCAGTCTGCATTTCCCTTTTTCCGAAAAAGTGAAATTGAAAATTGCTGGCATAAGGTCTTTTCTCGATTCAAAAAAGAATTGCTGGAACAATCCTTAGAATTGACTGAAACGAAGGTCATTGGAATCACGGATTCGCTACCCGTTCACCTTAGTAACATGGTTAAACGACAAATTGGAAAACACTACAAGAAAGTCTCCGAAACAAGTGAAGATTACCGCGTGATCTATGCCATCCAAGAGCATCAGGATACCTACATGACGGAAATCTATCATCACTTTAGAGCACTATTTATGGGCTATGCCAAGCGGCACTACCCCAATATGAGATCAGAGGTGATCCAGGATATTTTCCAGGATGCACTGATTGTTATTATAGAGTACGTCAAAAAAGAAAGATTCCGGTTAGTAGAAACCAAAGAAGGTAGTATCATTGTAGGCCTAAATAGCAATACCACCATTAGAACCTTATTGATCGGTATTGGCCGTCGAATGCTAGCCAAGGCCTCCAATAAGAAGAAAGAATCTCTAGTAGATCCAGGGGATTTCCTGGAGCCGGAGTTTGAGGAAAAGACCGAAGAAGAGGAAGCAAACCGGGAAGAAATGGCCTATGCGATACTAAAGGTGATCAAAAACATTAAATTTGAAGAAAAGCAACTACTGTTTTATAAGTACTGGCTTACACTGAACGCTGATGAAATTAAAGTTTTGATGAAAGCAGGAACAGCTGTGGCCATCCGAACAAGACTGTCGCGTTTGAGGGTAAGAATCAGGAATCTCATCAAAAGATAAGGGTAAAGCTTGGCTTCTCTGATGCCTTTCTTTCGTTTTATCGCTGCGTCAAGCGATACGACACCTAAGACACTCCGAAAACCAAAACCATTCTGTCGGTTCGAGGCAGGGTGCGTCCAGTATTATGATTGACTACGCTGGCCTTCACAGCGTTTGTCTGTGTGCAATTGTTTTGCCATCACCAACGTCTATTACATGAAACCACTTGACGAACAGCAACAAAAGTTAATCGACAAATACCTGGAAGGAAGACTGTCTGATGAAGAAGAGCAAGATTTTCAACAACAGATCCAACAGGAAGATTTCGCGGCGGAAGTCCAGTTTCAGGAGGGCCTACAGGATGCCGTACAAAAATTGGCCAAGGAAGAGCATCCCTTGAAAAAACGCTTTCAAGGGGAGGAAAAAAAAATAAAAGAAGGAGCATCCATTGACGCTGATGGTTTGCCGTATTTTGAGCGTAGGAAGGAGAAGTCTAAGCCCATTCGGCAGTATCTGAACTTAGCAGCAGGACTAGCTATTTTGGCCTTTCTCGTCTATCAGTTGTTTCCCTTTATCTTTCCCGCTCACACTGAACCTGAGTTCCCGATTGCAGCTATCAAATCTTTAGAACGGCCACCACAAATGACCCAAATTACCACGGGCTCGCAAAATCACCCCATAGATTCTTTGGCCATTGATTGCATCACCCTGTTCAAAACTGAAAGTCAATACAACGAAGCCTTACACTGCTTTCAAAACCTGAGCGATCTCGAACCCACCCCAGAAATTCAATATTACACTGCCCAATGCTTTTTCAATTTAGACCAGTATGATGCTGCTATTTCCGTTTACGATAAACTTTTAGCTACGGCCAACCTCCTGGAGAAGCAAGTACAGGATCAAATCCGTTGGAATCGCCTAGTGGCTCAAGTGCTGAGCCGTGACGGCGCCTATGAGGGTGAACTTCAGATGTTGACCCAAGACAAGGAGTTTCGGTATTTGCGTGAGGCCTTAAAGTTGCAGGAATTATTGCAGGGTTAGGTGAGTATAGAGGTTTCCAAATTAATGGCACATCACCGGGTCTTGCATAGCTTGCCAAAACTCTAGCTGACGAGGGATGGGAACATTGAACCCTCTGCTAATCAACAGGACAGCAAAGACTAGCATTACGACGGGAGCTAATCGTTTTAATCGCTGTCGTAGATTTGGAGACACAAATTGCCCCATAACGGCCAATCCCATCATCATAGGAAGCGTGCCCAACCCGAAAGCTGCCATGAAGGTAGCCCCAGACCACATATTTCCCATACCGATGGCCCCAGCAATGGCTACATAGACGAGACCACAAGGTAAGAAGCCGTTTAATACACCAATACTAAGCTGATTTTGCCAGGAACTTTTTTGAAAAAGCTGGCTAATTCGCCGCTTAATCCTGCGAAAGAAAGGACTCAAAACGGGTAGATTCAAAATCGCTGACTCCATCCTTTGCGGGATCAAGGCAAAAGCCAGTAAACTGATTCCTAAAATCACCGACAGGACCTTCTGTGCACCTGCCAACTCGATCCCCCAACCTATCGCACCAAAAATTAGACCGATGAAAGCATAGGTCAATACTCGGCCGATATTGTAGGTCCCACTAGCCCAAACTATTCCCCAACGTTCCCTGCTACTTAGCGGCAAGGCTAGGGCGATCGGGCCACACATGCCCATACAATGGAAACTTCCCAAAAAGCCTAGTAGAAATGCGGTAATTAACATTAAGAATATACTTTACAGTACCAGAACCTGTTCTTTGAAATAAGACTTCTCCCCTGCTTGCCAATCTACCTGAACTTTCCACAAGCCAGGGAGGAGTTTTGTGGCGGGGAGGGATAGTTCATTGCCCTCATCCAATTCGATTTCCACAGAGAAATCACTGGCCTTATGAGACGGACGCATAAAATGGAGTTTTCCACCAATGCCTTCCATTTCTTTTGGGAAGGAAACTTGAACCTCTTTATTTGGCCCTGTTACTAATTGTATTTGCACATCCTCCGTCAAGGCCTTGCTGTTGGCCAGCTTGTCATAGTGCTGCTGATAATCTAAGTCCTGCTGATAATAGTCGTCTACAACCAAGCTGTGGTCGTATTGAGTCGACTTAATCACCACCGCAACCAGGGAGGTGGCAAATATGATATAGAATAGTGCAATCCCTGTTCCCCAATTGAATTTCATAACTTTCTTTTTTTAGGTTCATGCCTTTTAGGGCTTGTGTGTAATTGTTGGTAAAAATCTATCTGGCTAGCTAGACAGGCGCGCAACAATGGCTTGGAGGGCTGGCATTCTCAATTGAACATTTTAAATTCAACCCTCTACATTATTTCACCCCAATTATCCATTCAACATTCAGCACTCAACATTACTTAACCGGCCCCAAAAAGGTGGTACTAATTACATCGATCAACTTATCTCCGGAGTAGACTTCCACTTTTACCCTGGTTTTCCTTCCGGTCAATTCTGCGGTAGGCATATCGATAAACAAAGCCCCTTCCGTAACTCCACTTTCTTTGGCTTGCGGCGGCTGGCCTATCATTCGAATCCCACCATAGTCTGACACCAACTTGAACTCAATCGGGAAAGTCTCTTGCGTTTTATTGATGATCTGGTAATTGTAGAGGTTACTAATATTCTCTTCATCCACTTTCTGGAACAGCATACCAGGGGTACGAAGTAATAAAGCTTCTACATCCGTTCGAGCGGTGAAAAGAAAACCTTGCACAATCAATAGTATTCCAAGAACAACTGAGTACGCAATCACTCTCGTAGTGAAAATCTTCTTCTTCCCTGTAGCGATTCCGTTTTCACTATCATATCGAATTAAGCCTTTAGGGCGATTAACCTTTACCATTACCTCATCACAGGCATCGATACAAGCGGTACAATTCACACATTCTAACTGTGTACCATCTCGGATATCAATCCCCGTTGGACAAACCTGAACGCAAAGTTTACAATCGATACAATCACCTAATTGCTGCTGAATAGCGGCGATGGGGTCTTCCTTGGCAGGAATTCCTTCTACCGCCAGGGTCTTGGTCTTTTTAGCCTTGCGAATCTTTCCGCGGGGCTCACCACGCTCATAATCGTAGGCGACTACTATGGAGTTTTTGTCTAATAGCACTCCTTGTAATCGACCATATGGACAGATGGTGGTGCAGACTTGTTCTCTCAGGTAGGAGAATACGAAGTAGAAAGCCCCAGAGAAGAGAATCATGCTGGTAAACCCACCAAAATTCTCGGAAACAGGCTCTGTAGCAATTCGAACCACTTCATCTAAACCAATGATATAGGCCAGAAAAGTATTGGCGACAAGAACAGCGATCGTAAAAAAGATCATCTGTTTACCTACCTTTTTAATGAGCTTATCGGCGGTCCAAGGGGCTTTTTTCAAGCGACGCTGCGCATTGGCATCTCCTTCGATCCAATACTCAATCCGCCTAAAAACCATCTCCATAAAGATGGTCTGCGGACAGACCCAGCCACAGAAGAGTCGTCCGTAGATCACCGTGAACAAAGCAATAAAGATGATAAAGATCAACATGGCGAACACGAACAAATGGAAGTCCTGGGGGGCAAAGTATACCCCAAAAAGAATAAACTTCCGCTCTAGCACATTGAAAAGTAGTAAGGGCTCGCCATTGACCTTTACAAAGGGCATTCCGAATAAGAAAAGTAGTAGGACATAGCTCACATACTTTCTGTATTCATAGAATGGCCCTTTGGGTTTCTTTGGATAGATCCAGTTCCGCCGCCCGTCTTCATCTACTGTGGCAATCCGATCTCGATATTCTTGATCCATATCCAGCGATTTGACATCCATCGAAAGTAACTTGATTGTTCTTTGACTTATTGATTCATGCCTATAATGGCATCTTCTTTTTTATCTGTAGCTGTAGAGGCATCGGTTGGCGTGGCTTCGTAGATTTCACCTTGCGGTTCTTTCTGATTTGGTGGATCAGTACCCACCAAGGTCATAATGAAGCTGGCCACCTTTTGAATTTCAGCTGGACGTAACTGTGTATTCCAAGCAATCATCCCCTTCTCAGGCACACCATATTTGATCGTCTTGAAAACATCAGTGATGCTACCTCCGTGTATCCAATATTGATCGGTGAGATTGGGACCAACCCCACCTTCCCCTTGTGTACCATGACAGGCTACACAGTAGGTCGTATAGATGGTTTCACCCAGTGCGATATCCTTAGGATCTTCTAAGGTTACCACATTATTTTCATCAACTCGATCTGCTTGTTTTGCGAGGTAAGCTTGCACCGCCTCTTCTGCTCTTTCCATTTCCATGGCATACTCCGTAGCTTGATCTACGCCGTAATCCGTAGCGTGATAATAGATGAGATAGGCGCCTGCAAAGGCTATGGTGACGTAGAACATAGCTACCCACCAAGGTGGTAAGCTGTTATCCAACTCTCTAATGCCATCATACTCATGGTCGAAAAGAATATCTTTCTCTTTCTCCATGGGTACCAATTTCCAAGCCTGCTGGTTCAGACGTTTCCACCAAGGCTCTCTCTTAGCGACTCCAGCTTTTTCTAACACCTCAACGCCATGCTCTGCCAACAAACGCAGTTTTTGTGCCTCCATCAAGAGGTTAACCACGTATAGCAGCGCTCCAAAAACCGCCGCGATCACGATACCAATTACCCATACTAAAGTATTGCCCAGGATCTTTTCCATCCCGTGCGGGTCGACAGCTTGTTCTGCCTGTGCTACCAATTGTGTGCCCCCAGCCATGAAGAGCAGGAGCAAGGACAATGGAATGCGATATATATATTTCATGATGGTCTAATATTTCAGTTAAATGGATGCTGTTTCTGGTGTCTTTAGTCCTCCTCTAAGGGTAAGCGAGACATTTTTTCTATGAAAGCCCCGTTTCTTCTCAACACCAAGACAGCACTCATGACAAATAGGATAAAGAAGGTCAGTAGAGCGAAAATGGCCATCCAGTTGATGTTGCCCGCCTCCGCTAATATATATTTGTACATAACTGTATTTTTAAAAGGATAATGTTGAATGAATAATGTACAATGGTTCTGGTCACTGGAGCTAGGACTAGCTTATCGTACATCATTCATTCTCCATTAATAATTATCAATTATTCATTATACATTCTTCATTACACACTTCTCCCTCCTATTCTGTCCCCGCCGCCTGTGGCTTTGGCTTGATATCTGTACCTAGGCGTTGCAAATAGGCGATTAAAGCGATGATCTCTTTCTTCTCTAGATCTTCTTGTTCAATACCATCTGCTCGAAGGCTCTTGGCTACTTGAGCAGCTTGCTCTTCCAAGTCAGCTACAGCCTGGTCTGCAAAGCCATCTGGGTAGGGTGTACCTAGTGTCTGTAGGACCTTAATCTTAGCTGCAGTATATTCGGTATTAAGATCCTTGCGCAATAGCCAAGGATATGGAGGCATAATTGAACCAGGAGACATACTCTCCGGATCCAGCATATGGTTGTAGTGCCAGCTATCCGGATACTTGCCACCTAATCGATGCAAATCTGGTCCGGTTCGCTTGGATCCCCATAAGAATGGACGATCATACACGAATTCACCCGACTTGGAGTACTCTCCATAGCGTTCGGTTTCACTTCGGAATGGTCGAATCATCTGAGAATGACAGCCCAAACATCCTTCGCGGATGTACAGGTCACGCCCTTCCAGTTCTAATGGAGTGTAAGGTTTAACAGAGCTGATCTTTGGAACATTCTCGTCAATCATGACCATTGGGAAGAGCTCCACCAAGCCACCGATCAATACCAAGATGGTACTACCAATCAACATCTGAACAGGACGACGCTCAATCCAACGGTGCCAGTATTCTCCTTTGTGCGCTACGTATACTGTTCTTGCTGGAGCTTCAGCAGGTTCGTTTTCTTGTAGTGTCCCGCTCTTAACCGTTTTGTACAAGTTGTAAACCATCACAAAAACACCGGCTAGGTAAAGGGTTCCACCCAAAGCGCGTAACGCATACATTGGTAAGATCTGAGTAACCGTTTCTAGGAAGTTTCCGTACTGTAAAAAGCCGTCAGCCGTGAATTGTTTCCACATCAAAGATTGCGTCCAACCGGCCCAGTACAACGGAATCGCATAGAAAAGAATACCCAGCGTTCCGATCCAGAAGTGGGTGTTAGCCAACTTCGGAGAATAAAGCTTGGTATTGAAGATTCTAGGTAGCAACCAATATAGGATACCGAAAGTCAACATCCCGTTCCAGCCCAAGGTACCGATGTGTACGTGTCCGATGGTCCAGTCTGTATAGTGACTAATGGCATTGACTGATTTGATAGATAGCATGGGTCCTTCAAAGGTGGCCATACCGTATGCAGCAACTGCCACTACCATAAACTTGAGAATAGCGTCATCACGCACACGATCCCAAGCCCCTCTCAAGGTCAACAGTCCATTCAACATACCACCCCAAGATGGAGCGATCAACATAATAGAAAAGACGGTACCTAATGACTGTGCCCAATCTGGTAAAGAGGTATACAACAAATGGTGAGGTCCAGCCCAGATGTAGATAAATATCAGTGCCCAGAAGTGGATGATCGACAACTTGTAGGAATATACGGGTCGATTGGCCGCCTTAGGCAAGAAATAATACATCAACCCTAAATAGGGTGTAGTTAGGAAAAATGCTACTGCATTATGACCGTACCACCATTGCAAGAGCGCATCTTGTACACCGGCAAAAACGGGGTAACTCTTGATCATGTTAACTGGCAACTCCAAGTTGTTGAACACGTGGAGAACCGTAACCGTTATCCAAGTGGCAATATAGAACCAGATGGCTACGTAAAGGTGATTTTCTCTACGCTTGAAGATGGTTCCAAACATGTTCCAACCAAAAATGATCCAAACCGCAGCAATGCCAAGGTCAATCGGCCATTCTAGTTCAGCGTATTCTTTAGCACTAGTAATACCTAATGGAAGGGTAACTGCTGCAGCTATAATGATACTTTGCCAGCCCCAGAAGTGAATTTTAGAGAGTAAATCGCTGTACATTCTGGTTTTCAGCAAGCGCTGAAGGGAATAGTACACTCCCATGAAAATACCATTTCCGACGAAGGCGAAAATGGCGGCGTTGGTATGTAGTGGGCGGATTCTACCAAAAGTAGTTTCCGCAATCCCGAAATTGAGTGATGGGAATATAAGCTGGAAGGCTGCTATAAGGCCAACCAACATACCTACCACCCCCCAAAGTACAGTCGCATAAGCGAAGTTCTTGACAATCTTATTGTCGTAACTGAATTGTTCTATCTTCGACATCTTATTTAAGATTTAGGGTTTGTTGTGGTTTTTAAGCCAAGTGAAGCAATGCCCCCCAACAAGGAGATAAAGCAGAGGTAGAATAGAATCTGAAGGCTAATCATCACTAATGTTTTTTGTTTGCTGATCAAATAAGATTCTCACAGAAGGCGTGTACTCATCTTCATATTGTCCTGATCTTACCGCCCATAAAAAGGCAACTAGGAACCCTAAAGCGACGATAAGACTGATCCCGATGAGTAAAAAAATGATTTTCATATGCCTTGAATTTGACGGCAAGTTATAGCCAGCCCTACCCCTATTAGATGACCCAAATCAGACCCATTGGTGATTTTTATCACTCTCTTTTCCGAGCCTCCAATAGGCCAATCCTGAACTGCCCAAAACCCCGATAATGACGATAGTTATGGCGCTCAATGGCATGAGAATAGCAGCCACGACAGGTGATAATAATCCCTGTACGGCATAACTTAATCCGATAATATTGTAGCAACTAGCAATAAAATAAGCGAGATATACTACCCAGCGACTCTCTTGAACAAAAGTCAGCATCTGGGGTAGCATTTGGAAGCGTTCGGCGGCAATTATGGCATCACTGGCTGGTGTAAAGTTATTGATATCTTCTGTTAGGACGAGTCCTACGTCACTTTGGCGGAGTGCCCCGGCATCATTAATCCCATCCCCTAACATTAGGACCTTCTGGTTCTCCGCTTGCAGTTGGGCTACAAAATTTAGTTTATCCGTTGGACTCTGGTCAAAATGCAATTGTTCAGGGCTGTCAAAATATGGCCTTAGTCGCTCCTTCTCCTGATCATTGTCACCAGATAGGAGAGCTAGTCCAAACTTAGTTTTCAATTGCTGAATGAAAACCGGCAAGGACTTCCGATATTGATTTTGGACTACAAACACCCCTCTAATTTCTTGCCCAACTTGCCAGAACACCCCTTTTTGATGACTTTTGTCATACCCAACAAAAGAAGCCGATCCTAGCTTGTAAGTCATGCCATTGATTTTCGTCAATAGTCCCAAACCGGGGAATTCTTGCACCGAAATGGTCCGATCTACTTCCACGTCTTGTAACCGTTCAGCTATTCCTATACTTAAAGGATGGCTAGACTGGCTGGCCATTGATCTAATGATCTGCTGTTCGCCTTCCGCTAACGCCGTCCCTTGGTAGGTCAAACGCAACTCCTTATTATCTGTCAAAGTTCCCGTCTTATCCAAGACCACTTGCTCCACCTCTTGCATGGCCTCAATGACTTGAATGTGCCGGATATAGAATTTTCGTCTAGCTAATAGCCGTAGCACATTCCCATACGTAAAGGGAATAGCCAAGGCCACTGCGCACGGACAAGCAATAATTAGTACAGCCGTAAAGGCTTTGAAAGCCATATCCAGGTCTGTTGACCACCAAAAGGCTAACGTGAGGCTGGCGACGATGAGGATGACTATCGTGAAATACTTAGCTATCGTATTGGCTAGTCGACTTTGTCTACCCTCGAATTTATCTTTCTTGAAAGCCTGTTCATTCCAAAGTTGTGTCAAGTAACTGTGCTCTACTCTTCGAAGTACCTCTATTTCAATACTCCCTGTGTTGAGTTTACCTCCTGCAAAAACTTTATCTCCAACACCTTTGGTACTCAAATCCTCCTCCCCCGTAACAAAACTGTAATCTAGGTATCCACGGCCTTCCACAATCAAGGCGTCAACGGGGATCAACTCTCCATTCTTAATCCAGAGTCGATCACCAGGTTCCACCTTGTTGAGTGGTACACTTATCCATTCTCCCGCTTTCTTGACCAAGGTAGCCACCGGGAAATAGGATCGGTAATCTCTTTCAAAAGAGAGATTGTAGTAGGTTTTTTGTTGAAACCATTTCCCTATCAATAAAAAGAAAATCAAGCCTGCGAGGCTGTCAAAAAAACCTGCTCCTGTATGACTAAGGATATCATACATACTCCTTCCAAATAAGGCTAGCATTCCCAGTGAGACGGGGACATCTATATTAAGATGGCCTTGCTTTAGCCCATAGTAAGCTGACTTTAGGTAGTCTACGGCACTATAGAATAGCAAAGGCAAAGCCAGGGCTATATTCAAATACCCAAACCATTGGGCATAAACGGATTGTTGCAGTCCTAAGTACTCCGGAAAGCTCAACAACATGATATTACCAAAAAGGAAACCCGTAACACCTAGCTTATAAGTTAGTGTATGGTTGGTTACTTGCTCCTCCTTAGACGTCAGTTGATCATAATTGATTTGGGGGGCATAACCGATACTACTGAGCAGCTCTGCCAGCTGTCGCAGGGTGGTTTCCGCCTTTAAGTAGGTAAGCTGTATTTTTTTCTTAGGAAAATTAACTTGAGATTGGACAATACCAGGCGTGAGCTTGTACAAATTCTCCAATAACCAGATACAGGAGCTACAGTGAATTTGCGGAAGGTAAAAGGAGACTTTGGCTAGTTTGTCATTTTGAAAGGTTAACAGTCCTTCTTGTACTACTTTTTCATCCAAAAAAGCATAGGTCGTACCCCGTTTGCCTTTCAAGCTAAATCCAGGGTTTTCTTCCAATTGATAGTAAGTGCAAAGATCATTTTCCGACAGTATCTGATATACCATCTTACATCCCTCACAACAGAAGGGTTTGTCTTCGATTACAATCTTTTCTTCTTCACATTTCTCTCCGCAGTGGTAACAAGTAGTGGCAGTTATCTGCTCTGGTGCAATTTCCATGGCACAAAATTGCGGTATGTGTAAATCTGAGCTGCAGGATAAAAGTCAGATCGAATAGTGATTTTTGTCACCCCCGGCCAAGAGTGCCCCTTACTAACTTTGCTGCTATGAATACAAAATTGTTGCGTAAATACGATTTACCTGTTCCGAGGTACACTAGCTACCCTACGGTTCCCTATTGGGATACTACGCCTAGCGAGCAAGTGTGGAAAGAAAAAGTACTATCTGCCTTCGAAAAAGACCAAGGCATTAGTCTATATATACACCTACCTTATTGCGAAAAACTCTGTACCTACTGCGGCTGCAACAAGCACATCACCAAGAACCACTTGGTGGAACAGCCGTACGTCGAAAGTGTCCTGAAAGAGTGGAACTTGTACCTGGAGGTTTTGGGTAGTCGCCCAATCTTAAAGGAGTTGCATTTAGGGGGAGGGACACCAACCTTCTTCTCTCCGGAATCGCTTCGGATGTTGGTAGAAGGGATTACGGCGAAAGCTATTGTCCCTGAAGATGCGGATTTCAGTTTTGAGGCACATCCTTCCAGTACAAGCTGGGAACATTTGAAGACCTTACGAGAAGTTGGATTTAAACGCCTTAGCATTGGCGTACAGGATTTCTCTCCAGTCATTCTGGAGATTATCAATCGCCAACAGACCGCTGAGCAAGTCGAAAATGTCACGCAACAAGCCAGAGCACTGGGGTATTCCTCCATCAATTATGATCTAATATTTGGGCTTCCATTGCAGGATGCACAGGCCATTCGCAATACCATGGCGAGAGTGGCACAACTGCGCCCAGATCGCATTGCCTTCTATAGTTACGCGCACGTTCCCTGGATCAAACCCAGTCAGCGCGCCTATTCCGAAGCAGATTTGCCCTTAGGAGATGATAAGCGAAACCTTTATGAACTGGGCCGAACCCTTCTAGAAGCTGAGGGTTACTTAGAAATTGGCTTAGACCATTTTGCCTTGGCCTCGGATGAGCTTTATCATGCCTATGAATCCGGTGCTTTGCATCGCAACTTTATGGGTTACACGCCTGCTCATACTCGCCTAAGCATTGGGTTGGGAGCTTCGGCGATTAGTGACAGCTGGGACGCCTATGTACAAAATGAGAAGAAGATCGTGGACTATCGCGCAAGAGTGGCCGAGGGGCGACTGCCATTTTTCAAAGGACACGTTCTAACGCAACCAGATCAAATCATTCGCAAGCATATCTTGAATCTGATGTGCCAGCATGAAACGCAATGGATAGACCCCTCTTTACAAGATGATGCCTTTTTAGAAGGAATAGATCGAATGGAGGAATTGGAGCGGGATGGACTAATTCAAAGAGAGACCTTTAGCTTGGAGGTAACACAAGAAGGTTTACCGTTTTTGAGGAATATCTGTCAAGCTTTGGACGCTAGATTGTGGGAAAGAAGACCCACCGCGCCATTGTTTAGTTCAGCTATTTAGTTCAGTACTCTGTCACCGGTTGACTAGTGGTTAACCGGTGACAGAGCAACCTTCTACCACTTTTCCCAACTTCCACCGTCAACACCCGGACTGCCCTCTCTACGTAGGCGTCTTACCGCTTTTTTACTACGTACCCCGGTTCCTGAGCAAGTCAGGATCGGTCTTCGCCAGTCTTTGATTACTCCTTTGAAAAAATCAATGTCTTCCAGCGGCATTAGGATAGCCTCTTCGGCATGGCCGGCGGCATATTCAGGTAAGCTGCGAACGTCCAGGAGAATAACGCCCTTCCTTGGGAAGGGTTTAGGGGTAAGTTTCGGTAGGTTATGGCGGCTAGTCATTTCGTGAGGATAAAACATAAAGCATGTATTTACGAGGTTCGTTGTTATTTCAAATTTACTGCCTGTACCTCCAGAGAGCCTTGACCAAAGTCAGTCAACCCATTGATTAAGATCATAAGCTAGGCTACCGAATCACCGTAGATTTGAAGTAATTGATCACGTACCTAAAAATTCCTGACCATGAGAGAAACAGTTGCAGTACAAGCACCATCGGCTATTGTTCCCTATTCAATACGACAATTGGTTGTGGGATTGGAGTTGGGACAAACGGATGATCAGCTGATTGCCTATGCTCAGAATTTGACTCGTCAGATTCCAACTTCAGCAGCACATTTTGCCCATGTCATTCCAGCACCTCAATTGCTAGAAGCCTTCTATGAAGATTTAGCCGGACGCTTTGATGTGAAAGACAGTATTTTGAAGAACCTTGATCAAGCCGTAGCTAAGTTTTTCAGCGGACAACAACTTCGTCCGACCTATGGGGCCGTAGAAGGATATCCCTTGAAAGAATTGATAAGCATTGCCGAAAAAAGAGAAGGTGACCTAATCTTGATCGGACAGAAGGCAAATACCTATGAACATGGCATCCTTGCTAAAAATCTAGCTCGCCAATCTGGAATCAACACCCTGATCGTACCAGAAGGGGCCCCCTTACAGATTTCGAAAATTCTGGTGCCAATTGACTTTTCTCCTAATAGTGTAAAAGCATTCCAAACCGCTTTTTCCTTGCAGCAACGACTTGGCAACCAAGTACACATAAGCTGTTTGAATGTTTTTGACATGCCCAACCTCAGTGCCTACAACTTGGGAAGAAGTCCAGAAAAATTCAAGGAATTTATTGTTGAGAGCCGAAAAGAAGCCTTCGAGAACTTCTTCAACGCGTATGCACCTAAGCAGGAAGAGCAAATTCCTGGGGTGTTGATTGAGAGACAAGGCCCAGGTTTATCCAATTACATCTTGGACTATGCTAAGGACAATAAGTTTGACCTCATTGTGATCGGGGCAAAGGGACATTCCTCTTTAGAAAGATTGTTGATGGGTAGCGTCACAGAAAAGCTATTGACCATAAATGAGACTATCCCCACCTTGGTGGTAAAGTAATTTTAATAGCCTGATTTCTATCATCGTAGTAAGTAAGCCTTCTTTGGAGGGCTTACTACTAATCAAAAACCTGACTTATGATTATCACAGATAAAAAGAAACTAGTAGATATACAGCGAGAATTCCAAGCTAAATTCCCATATCTAAAGCTAGAGTTCTACACTCAACCACACGCCGCTGGAGTAGGCTCCTCTAACAAGGTACTGTTGCCGGCTTTATCCAAAATTGGTGATGTAAGAACTGTCCATAATACGGGAGATATTAGCATCAATGGACATTTAAAGGTTAAAAGCCTGGAACAACTCTTCCAAGATCAATACGGCCTAAACGTACAAGTATTTCGCCGTTCAGGAGGAATTTGGCTCCAGACTACCTCCACTGATGATTGGACGCTCACTGAACAAAATAATAAAGGTAGCCAGTCCAGAATCCATACTGATGAATGGGTTCAACAATAGGTAAAGGCTATCCTCCAAAGACTTATTAATCATAGCCAAGTTTTTTAGGAGTTGATGGGTAGTGACCGACAAAGTCACTACCCCCACTTTCTAAATAATACCAAACTCGAAGACATGAAAAACATACTTATTCCTACCGATTTCTCGGCCTGTGCCGGGAATGCGGTCCATGCAGGAATTTTGCTAGCAAAACGCTTTGGCTCCAGGATACACCTCTTGCATACCTTACCAGCCCTTAGAGCTAGAGACCGCAATGACAGCCATCGGCTGGCTGAACAAGCACAAGCCAGAGAGAATGCTCTAAGTCTTTTGAAAGAAATTTCAACACAAAATCCCGATCTAAGCTTCTTGGTAGATGTTCGCGAAGGAAAACTACCTGCGACTATTTCCCAGTATGTAGCGGAGACAGGGATCGACATGATCGTGATGGGATCTCATGGTGCTAGCGGCACTAATGAGTACTTTATTGGGTCCAATACACAGAAGGTTGTCCGTAAAGTACACCTACCGGTTCTGGTGATTAAGGATAAGTTAGAGCATGTTGACTTCAACAAAGTGGTCTTTGCTACCAACTTAAATCAGGGTGAGAAAGAGGCCTTTGCGCGTTTCAAAGACTTCGTCAAACATTTTCTCCCCGAAATACATATTGTGTACATCAACAATGATCCTTTTTTTGGCTTGCCCTACGTTCATACCAAGGAATTGCTGGAGGAATGGAAGGTATTGGCCAAACCCTTCGAATGCCAAACGCACTATTTCAGTGCCTATACCGTAGATCAGGGGATCAGGGCTCTATCCGAGGAAATTGGGGCCAGCTTAGTATCTATTTCCAATCACCAGCGGCATCCCATGAAGCGGATGTTTTCTGGGAGTAATGTAGAAGCGTTGGTAAACCACGCTCAACTCCCGGTACTTAGTATCGACTACTAGGACCTATGTAAGGTTATTATCAGTTTAAGTATAGCATACCTCACTTTTGAAAGCTTTCCCGATCTTTGGTAGCACAGCCGAAGTTCGGGATTTTTTTTTGCGTAATGTCCTCAAGCAGCTCAACTCATTTTTAGTAGAAAAACTTATCTTGGCGGCAATGAGAAATCTGTGGCAAAACAACTTCTTTAACTGGTATACACTTGCAACTTCTTACTTGAATTTAAGTGTGGCAGTGGTGTTGGTCCTGATCTCATTTTTCGTAGGTGTTGTTGGCTTCATTTTGATAGAAGGGTATTCGCTTTTAGAGGCTTTCTACATGACCGCAATTACCATTTCTACAGTAGGTTATACAGAAGTTAAGCCATTAAGTGCCAATGGTCAATTGTTCACCAGCATTTACATCATTTTGAACTTAGGGGTATTCGCTTATGCCCTCTCTGCTTTCACTAGCTATGTGGCGCATGGAGAGTTTTTTCGGAAAATACATCGTAATTTTATCGAACAGCAAATCAATAAAATGAAGGACCATATCATCTTATGCGGATATGGCAAATACGGGAAGGAAGTGGTAGAGAATTTCTTACACCACAATATTGACTTTATCGTTATTGAGAAAAGCCCGGAGAAGATTGCCGAAATACAGGAACGACAGGATAAAATACATTATGTGGAAGGAGATACCACCCACGATGATATCCTGTTGTTGGCAGGTATTGCTAAGGCCAAAGCTTTAATCAGCGCCTTAGGAGATGATACGGAGAATGTCTTTACGGTACTTTCCGCCCGTCAGCTCAATCCTGAGCTGAATATTATCAGCAGATCTTTACATCCAAAAACCGAAGGAAAATTACGAATGGCTGGTGCCAATCATGTCATTATGCCAGAGCAAATTGGTGGGTTTTATATGGCTACCCTTGTCAACAAACCAGGGGCAGTCGACTTCTTTTCCTTCATCACTAATGAGTACGAATCCGATATTGGCTTTGAAGAGATCAGATATGACAAACTCCCTGCTGCACATAAAGATAAGTCTATTAAAGAATTGCGCATCAGGGAGTTAACGGGTGCCAATATCATTGGGTTTAGAAACCAGGCCGGGAAGTATTCCGTGAACCCCGGCCCAAACGTTATTTGTTCCAAAGGAACTAGTTTCATTGTCCTGGGCAATGAAAGCCAGCTGCAGGCTCTACGAGATAAATTTGGTTTAAGTGAGTAAGGAATGAGAGATAAATAAACTGCACAAGTAGGCGAAATATTTTTTTGCCAGACAAGGCTGTAAAAGCCGAATACCTGTCGAGCCGCCAGGCAGGATAGCCCAGCTACATGAGGCTTTTGTTAACGCAGCCTGCCTGACGGCAGTCAGGTATGGCGGAAAAGGATAAAGCATAGTTGTATTTTTTATTTGTGCCTCATTCCTAAGTAAGTTACACCAATGTCTCCCCTACCTTTGCTTCTACGGCCGGAACAGGGTCTCGATAAGCATGGCTTAAGAGATCATAAGTACTGATGATTCCAACCAAACGTTCCTGCTCATTGATGATGGGAATGGCGTGAAAGAGGTTTTCTCTGAAGAAAGCTGCTGCTAAGAAAATGGAGTCCTCTGCCTTCAATTTAGCCACTTGTTTGGTCATGACTTCCTCTACCAATAGCGACCCAAAAAATCTCTTGTTATTCTCCAAATTCCATTCTCTGCCAAATAGCGTCAGGTGATCACACAACAGGAGATAATCAGACTTACTAATGATCCCAACTACCTCTCGCTCAGCATTTACCACAGGAATATGATGAATATTATTGTGTTGGAATATTTCATGTACCTTTTCTAAGGTATCCGCAGGTTGTACCACTATCACATCTTTGGTCATAATGGTGCCGATGTTTCTATCCTCTACCATAGCTTTTCTTTTTAATGGATAAACGGAATAGTTCTTCTTCAACTACAGTACTTTTTATCCCTCTACTTCCGGAAAAGTAACCTTTGCATAGGCATGTTTCAATAAATCATGGCTTGTTACGATTCCGGCTAACCTGAAGTCCTCAATCACTGGAATAGCATGGAATTTATTCTGTAGAAAAATATCTGCTACTAAACCAACGGTATCTTCAGGATCTAAGGTCAGTGGTTGTGGAGTCATGATTCGAGCAGCAGTCCAACTATCATATACTTTAGCAATATAGGTGGTGCCACTAGCATCTTGCTCTATCATTCTTGCAATGTGCAACATATCTGCCTTACTGATAATCCCAACTAAGGCATAATCCTTGTCCACAACCGGAAGGTGGTGAATGGGGTGGTCTTTAAACTTCTCTTCGATTACTACCAATTTGTCCGTCTCCTTGACAGTAATCAAATCGGTGCTCATTATTTCTGAAATTGGAATATTGGTATTCATTATTCTATAACTTTTACAGATTGGCAAAACTTGTGGCTTTCTGACTCACTTCCCCAAAAAGGGCCAACATGCGCCAAAGGGCCGGGTTGATATCTTCACAGTCCAACGCAAGGTTTTCGCGATCAGCACAAGCTACACTCTCATTGAAGCGTGCTAAGCAAGCTGCGATGGTCTTTCTTTCTGTCTCAAATTGTTCAAAAGTAGCCGGGTCCCAACCCCATGCGGCCAATACGGGCTGCTCATGCTCAACGGGGTGCCATAATTGGTTGAGGTCATACACTAACTCTTCAAATTCGTTCCATTGTAGCATGCAGAGATTAGGATCCTTGGCTACCTCAATGACCAAGTCATAGGCCATTTGAAATTCCCAAATATTATCTAGATAGTACGGAATGCGATGACGCATTCTTAGTTCCATCCATTCAAATCGTACGTGGTCTAACTGGACCCAAGCTAGGTCCCATCGGTTACCATCGATGGCCACAAAAGCATCATTCAACCATCCATCTACCAAGCGAAAAGTCTCGGTCCAATCTTCATTCCTTGGCAACAGGTTTTTGTTGGCTTGATTAAACTGTTGCCACTGAAATGCCAAGGCAAATACAGCCTTCTTAGCTCGGCTGGCATCCTGATGGTAAACATGATATAGGGCTGGAATATATGCCTTATCAAACTGCACCATATCCTTGTGAATATCCTTGACTTCACAAGCCCCTAAAAACATAAATCCTATTAATAATAGTATAGCCTTTTTCATATCTCTAGCTTTAGGAAAATTTGATATAAGTAGGTTATTCCCATCTTGCTTCTCAAAGGATGAATGGTCATTAAGCTCATTCACTCCCAGTATCAGATTCCAAGTCAACTGTAATCGTTTCCTCGTCCTCCTACAGTTCAAAAATCGCCTCTTTTCGACCTAATGGGATTGACCCTTATCAAAGGTCATCATGACTTTTATCAGTTCTTTCACGAAGTGCTGTTTTTATCTTGTAGAAAAATCTTTTACCATGAAAAAGCTATTAGTTCCTATAGATTTTTCCGCTGCCGCTAGGTATGGTTTTGAATATGCTGAATGGTTGACCGTAGCAGACTCCAACGATTTGCTCGCCGTACATGTTGCGGCTAATCTTCCGTCCGGGGAAACGCTAGAAGACCCACATGTTCAACAACTCAAGACAGAGCAAAAAGGGGCTATATTAGCACATTTGAAGCGTTTCACTACCCCCTACCCTGATCATGACGAAGAGGCTTTTACCAGGATTCAGAACCTACGTTGTGAAATCCGCCATGGCCAAGTGGTGTCGGAGATTCTGGCGCTTGCTAAAGAAGAAGAGGTGGATATGATTGTGATTGGCACTCGTAGAAAGCACACCCTATGGGATCACCTTTTCGGTAGCGTCACTACCCAATTACTGGTACAAAGTTCAATCCCTGTATTAGTTATCCCCGAAGGCTGCGCCTTTAAGCCGATCAAGAAAGTGGCCTTTGCTAATGCAATCACGGGTGAGGAAAACGCTACCATAAGTTACCTTGAAAAACTAGCCAAACACTGGCGAGCTGATTTGCAGCAGGTGTTTGTGAATACTTTGCCACATGACTTCTTACATAACAAGCAAGAAGTGTGGGAACTACCTAATCAAGAACTGGGCACACAGACCGTCAATATGATTCGAGAAAACAAACTGGAAGATGGCTTAGAACTATTTACCGCTCAACAAGACATCGATTTAATTGCCATGATGGCTCCTCATAGAGATCGGCTACAACGATTCTGGCATCGCCATAAAAGGAACGCCATGGCTTATCATACGCAACTTCCATTGCTAGTGATACCAGCAACTTCCAACAACTAGCAACTAATTGGTAATAATCCAGCCAAGAGAAAGCCCTAATGAAAAAAGCACATTCATTAGGGCTATGTTTTTGCCGCTATTTGATTTTCTGCGAACTATTGATCTTGTAGAATTAACAATGGTACTTTGCTGGTGAAAGCTTCTTTACGAGTCACACTTTGATGAAATAAGGAAGCTAAAAACCCTCGCTTGTGCCGGATCATACAAAGCAAATCTCCTCCGTATTCTTCCAGGAAGCGGGTAATGCTATCGTTCACCGTCTCATCGCTAAAATCAAAATGATTGGCATGTTCAATACCATCTAACCAATAAGACAAGGCTGCATCAACACCCTGATCCTCCGGGCCTTCGACCTTATGGTAAACAGATAGCTTGGCATTGTATCCCTTCACTAGATCGACTAACGTCTTTAGGATTTGGTCAGATTGAATTTCTTTACTATCCATGGCTAAAACGATGGACCGAAAGGCCTCAAATTGACACCCCTCTGGAATGGCCAGTACAGGCGTCTTACTTTGGCGAATAACGCCATTAGTGGTACTTCCAATAAACACCTCAGCCATACCACTAGCTCCTTGGGTTCCCATCACTATCAGATCGTACCCTTGTTTATCCGCTTTATTGGAAATAGAATCTACCGCATCAGCTTTTACCACTACCCCTTCGATAGTAGCCCCGTTCATTAATTGTGCAGTAGCCTTCTCTAGGCTAGAGGTAAGGTCAACATCGGCATCCTCCTTCATATATCGATCTAGAGAAACCAGCATCCCTGCGGTGCTTCTCACTTTATAGGTATGAAATAGCGTAATCTTACTGCCGAAGCGATTCGCAATTCCAATAGCAAAGGACAATGCATTTTCCGCATGTCCAGAAAAGTCGGTTGGCACTAATATTTTGTTCATTTTGTCCTTTTTTAGAATGAGTAATGATAGGTCTCGAAATAGGCATCCCACTACCCTAATGGTAGGATATCTGGAATGCCCTAACTCGAAGACTTAATTTATGTACACTAGAGTTGTTGAAAATCAATTTTATGCTATGCACTACTACTGCATGAAGAGACTCAGCAATGGCATTTGATACCCATCCATTTGGATACCAAATTGGCATTAAGACTAGTAGTCACAAGGAGTTTCGCCGGCCATACCCTAGGAGTGGATATAGCATTCGGACTGAGTTAAGAAGAGTTTAGATACTAGGTGGCGTTTTCTACTACTAGTAGTCGAAATGCAAGACCAACAGGGGAATATCCAAATCGAACACCATCTGTTTGGTCAAGCTTTTGTGGAACAACTCCCCTACAAACGAGCGATGCGAGGTCACCATTGATAACAAGTCAATATCATGTTGCTTGATATAGGTCTGTATCCCTTGAAATACAGTTTTGCTTTCCACTACTGTATAAGAATAGCTCAAGTTTGGAGCAGAGCTTAGCACGATTTCTTCAAAAATCGACCTGGCCACCTTGAAAGGTGTTTTGTTGTTTTCTTTCACATGAATGAGGTGAATATTCGCTTGATGGAAAACAGCAAAGTCTACCATTTCCCGGATCATCACCTCATCCATCGCTTGATTGTTACTTGCGTACAATATATTCTTAAAGGGCTTAGGTTGGTAATTCTTCGGAATGAGCATCACGGGACACCAAGCCTGCTGGGCTACGCGCGAAGAGACGCTTCCCACTAGTTTATTCAAAAAACCACCTTCGCCTGTAGTGCCCATCACAATCATGTCAACCTCTGCATCCTTGGACATTCGGATAATCTCTTCGGTGGCAAAGCCGATTGCCACTTCGGCCTCAACTGGCACAAGCTTAGAACTAGATTTGATGGGGTTGCGATGTCGCGCAGCGCTAAGGAACTCATGCAATTGCTTCCGCTTAATGTCCTCAAAACTTCCAGGCACATAGGTCCCCATTGGGTTCATGGTATCAAAGGAAGGATGACTGATATGGATCACCTTAATTTTACCTTGATTACCCAAGGCCAGCTTATGGGCAAAATCATAGGCATTAGCTGACACAGCGGAGAAGTCAGTCGGTACTAAAATGTTTTGTACATGTACCTGCCGCATGTATGGACCGATCAGATCCGCTAATTTTTCCTTGCTTAAATGATGCCCATTTTGCTCAAATAAGATCTTTCCATTGATAGCTAATGCCGGAATTGAACTCAAATTGAATTCCATGATCGTATCAATATCATTGATCTCCTCCAGCTTTAGTTTCCTGGAGGAGGAATGATTGGACAACAGGTCACTTAGGGCCTTCCTCAGGTCGTTATAATTGTTGTCCCCTACGCCGATCAATTGGATTAAATTCATTTGGATTAAATTATTTGCACTTTGTCTTCACTCAATGCCTTGATTATATCATAGGTCGTCACGATTCCCTTTAGCTCTTCTCCGTCCACGACTGGGATAGCGTGAAAGAGGTTTTCTTTAAAAACTTCTAGAGCTACATTGATTCGGTCATCGCTCTCTAGCTTAGCTAAGCCTTTCGTCATAATGTCTTCCGCAACGAATTTGTCAAGTAATTTCTCATTCCGTACTTTCTCTTTTTCAGGATTTGCTCCTTTGAGGAAGTACAATAAATCCGTTTTACTAATTAGACCCACGATTTTCTTGTGTCTAACTACAGGAAGATGATGGATACGATTTCCATCAAATATTTCTTTTACTACCTTTAAGTTGTCCTTTGGATTGACGGTTAGTAAGTTCGTCGTCATAATGCTGGAAACTGGTGCTAGAATATCCATAGTAAGGCAGATTTAATGATTTAGTATTTAATTCGAAGGCAAGATCAAGTAAATCAGCCCCAGAAAGAATGACTTTTATCACCTTTTTTCTTGATTAAGCTCAACAACATTACCATTGTCATAAAATACCTTGCGGAAAAGTGCAATCAGACTTGAAGAAATACATCAAAACCAGCAACCCGCAGGAGGCGGATCAGATTCTAAAAGCCCTCTTCGCGGATGCCATCGACGGAATCATAACCATCGACAGGCAAGGTAAGGTAGAGGCCATCAATCCGGCCGCAGCCAAGCTATTCAACTACGCTCCGGAAGAAGTCATTGGCCATAACATCAAGATGTTAATGCCCTCTCCATATCACGAGGAACACGATGGGTACATAGAACGATATCATGAAACCCATGACCCTCGTATTATCGGAATTGGCCGTGAGGTAAAAGGCAGGAGAAAAGACGGCAGCATATTCCCTTTCTTTCTCAGTGTCAGTGAAATACAGCTCGATGATCGGAAGATCTTTGCGGGAATCATTCACGACATCTCAGATATCAAACAGAAGGAAAAGGAGCTACTCTATTCCCAAAATCAGTTTAAAGCCATCTTTGAGTCAGCTGTAGATGCGATCATCATTATCAATCAGCGAGGGATCATCCAAATTGCGAATCCGGCCACCGCGAAGTTGTTTGGTTACTCCATTGAACAAATGGAAGGGGAGAATATTAAGCTGTTGATGGGATCGCCAGATCGGGAGCAACATGATGGATATATCAAAAGGTATTTGGACACTAAAGAAGCGCATATCATTGGTAAAGGTCGGGAGGTCCAGGCTAAGCACGAAAATGGACACACTTTTCCCATAATGTTAGCGGTCAGCGAGATTCAATTAGAGCACGAGACTTTTTTTGTTGGCTTAATTCATGATCTCAGTCAGCAAAAGGAAATCGAAGATGCGATCCGGGCCATGAACGAAGAATTGGAAGGCAGGGTCAATCAACGAACCGAAGAGCTCTCCAAGGTGGTCAATAAACTACTTTCTACCAACAAACAGCTGAAGATTGAAATCAGTGAACGGAAAAAGATGGAAGAGGCCTTAATCGACAGTCAGAAAGAGTTGAGGACCTCCTTAGAAAAGGAAAAAGAACTGAGCGAACTGAAATCTAGATTTGTGTCGATGGCTTCTCATGAGTTTAGAACCCCACTGAGCACTATCCTTTCTTCCGCCTCCTTAATTGGGAAATATACAGAAGGGGCGCAGCAAGACCGGCGACAGAAACATATAAATCGAATCAAGTCTATGGTCAACACCTTAACGGGTGTTCTCAATGACTTTCTCTCCCTCAGTAAGTTGGAAGAAGGTCGTATTCAAGTCGTTCCGGTAAACTTTCAGTTCAATGCCTTTTGCAAAACTGTCTTTGAGGAAGTATGGCCTTTACTTAAAGCGAAGCAAGATTTACAGCATGAAGCGCTACCTGAGGAGGTAGAAGTCTTCCATGATAAGCAGTTACTTAGAAATATATTGTTTAATTTAATCTCGAATGCTATAAAATACTCTCCAGACGGTAGTACAATCTACTGTCGTACTCAAATAGTTAAAGACAAGATACAGATTGAAATCCAGGACCAAGGCATGGGAATCCCAGAAGCGGACCAGAAGCATCTGTTCACACGCTTTTTCAGGGCTTCCAACGCGGTCAACATACAAGGTACAGGCCTTGGATTGAACATTGTCCGAAGCTACGTTGACTTACTGAAAGGAGAAATCAGCTTCAACAGTGTCGAGGGACAAGGAACTACTTTTTACGTTCAAATTCCAACACAATATCAGGCATGAAAAAAATCTTAGTAATCGAAGACAACTTGGAAGTTAGAGAAAATCTGGCTGAAATCTTGGAGCTGTCCGGGTATGAGGTGACGACGGCAGAAAATGGAAAGATTGGCGTGCAAGAAGCCCGCACGGTCAAGCCTGATCTCATCCTGTGTGATGTGATGATGCCAGAGTTGGATGGATTTGGAGTCTTGAGAATTCTCGATCAAAACCCTCAAACTGCTGATATTCCTTTTGTTTTTCTGACGGCCAAGGCAGAGAAGGATGACTTCCGAAAGGGTATGAATTTGGGAGCTGATGACTATATCACCAAACCATTTGATGATGTAGAATTGCTTGATGCTATCCAAATGCGACTGAAGAAAAGCGAACGGATCAAAAATAGTTTTGATGGCACAAATCAGGGGTTAACTAGTTTTATTAGCGAGGCCCGAGGACAGCGAGAATTGAATAAGCTATCAGAGGATCGGGAAATCCAACGCTTCCGAAAAAAGGACTTTGTCTACGAAGAGGGACAATATGCGAAACGACTATATTTCATCGCTAGCGGGAAGGTCAAGACCTTTAAAACTAACGATGTAGGTAAGGAGTACATCATCAAGATTCATAAAGCAGGAGAGTTTTTGGGTTATCAAGCATTGATCAAAGAGGACAAGTATCAAGAAAGTGCAAGTGCCCTGGAAGAAACGGAACTAAGCCTGATCCCCAAAGAGGACTTCTTTGCCCTTTTATACAATAACCGAGATTTCTCCGCACGCTTCATCAAGATGCTAGCCGATAACATGGAAAGCCAAGAGGAGCAACTGCTCAGTCTCGCTTACAATTCAATCCGAAAGAGAGTAGCAGAATCTTTGCTAGTCCTCCAAGAACGCTTTGCCAAGGATGGCATTAGCATCTTGCGGGATGACCTGGCCAGCATGGTTGGGACGGCGAAAGAAAGTGTAATTCGCACCCTCACCGATTTCAAAAATGAAGGCCTGATCAAAATTGAAGGAGGAAGCATCACGATTATCGGAGCAGATAAGCTAGAGTCTATGCCGAATTAATAGAATCTCATGAGGCCTTCCTAGATCGAGTTCTAAGCTGTTTTCCGATAATTTAAAATCGCCCATACATTGAAAAGCGTAGCAAACCCAAGCATGATGAGTACATGCTGCGTAATATGCTGGAAGGTACTCCCTTTCAACACCACCATCCGCATTACCTCAATGAAATAGGTTACCGGATTAGCATAAGCTATGACCTTCGCCCAAGCTGGCATTGCATCAATCGAAGTGAACAAGCCACTCATTAAGATAAAGACCATCATAAAAAAGAAGGACACGGACATGGCCTGCTGCTGGGTTTCTGAATAGGTGGATATGAGTAAACCAAATCCTAAAATGGCAATTAGAAATAGCGCTAGGTAAGCATACAATAGTAGCAAACTCCCCTGTGGCACAATTCCATATACGCCCCAAGAAATGATAAAAAAACCTATACTAAACACGATCAAACCAATCACCAAGAATGGAATTAATTTACCCAATATGTAATGGTGCTTTTTGATCGGTGAAACATTGATCTGCTCTATCGTTCCTACCTCTTTTTCTTTGACAATATTGAGTCCACACATGTAAGCCCCCACCATAGTCACTAGTATCACCAAGATAGCGGGCACCATGAACACCTTATAGTTCAGGTAGGGATTAAACCAATTGATCGCGCTAAGTTCAATGCGCTTCAGTGGTGAGCTAGGTGCCGAAAACTTGATCTCCGGTTGGATGCTCCCATTAAAGTCCCTGATGATGGAACTCAGATAAGATCCCCCTAAACTGGCTTTGGTCCCATTAATCGCATTTACAGCGATAAATACTTGTTGCGAGCCGGTTCGGTAAATGTTTTCCTCAAACCTATACGGTATCTCTAGGATCAAATCTGCTTCATTTGATTCAATCTTTTGATAAGCCCCCTTGAACGATTGTTCGTTTTCGATTAAGCGGAAATACTTGGAAGCAGCAATTTTAGAGCTTAGCCGGTGAGAAAAAGTGGAGTGATCATTGTCGATGATCGAAATGTTGATATTTTTCACCTCATAATCAGCAGCTAAAGGCATGATCAGCAGCTGAACTAAAGGCATAACAAAGATCATAGGTAATAAGGTCTTATTCCTAAAGATCTGCTTGAACTCTTTTATCAATAAAAACTTCAATGGCCTCATTGGAGTCTGATTTTGAATTTTTTGAAACTAACCAACAACAGAAACAGGGTCATCCCCGAAAGCACCAAGGTCTCCTTCCATATGCTCAAAAAACCTACCCCCTTAATCATGATGCTTTTCACAATGATGTAATACCACTTGGAGGGAACGGCATTGGCAACCACTTGTAAAGCCACCGGCATATTTTCTAAAGGGAACATGAAGCCAGAAAATAGGACAGTGGGTAATAACATGGCCATCAAGGAAATTAGCATAGCGGCTTGCTGGGATTCCGTAACGTTAGAAATGAGCAGTCCTAAAGACAGGGCACATAGAATCAAAATAGAACTTACCAAGTATAGCAGTAGTAAGCTGCCATTCATAGGCATATCTAGTAAGAAGACACTCATTAGCAAAATCACGGTGAGATTGATCAGAGAAAGGAAAAAGTATGGAATGGCTTTAGCTATGATCACCGTCAATGGATTCATGGGCGAAACCAGTAGAATCTCCATTGTCCCCTTTTCCTTTTCTCGTACGATCGAAACGGAGGTCATTAGTACACAAACCAACAGTAGCACGAGCGCCATCACCCCCGGAACAAAGTTGGTCGCTCCTTTCAGTTCTGGATTGTAAAGCATTCGTATCTCTGGGGAGATGATAGGTTGCATCTGATTCCCTGCATTGAAGTTCTGCTGAAAATCTGAGGTAATGGAACTAATGTAACTCGTCAGGGTACTAGCTGTATTGGGATCAGAGGCGTCCGCAATTACTTGCAATTGTGCTTGATTGCTGTGCAGGAGATCTTGCTCAAAATTATTGGGAAATACCACCACCAATTTGACATCTCCTTGCTGGAAAACAGACTTGATCTGCTGCTGATCGATCATCTGCTCCTTGACAATAAAATTCCTAGAAACAGCAATCTTATCAATGAGTTGACGAGAGGCATTGTCCTGCGCGTAATCGCAAATCACAATCTTTGAATCCTTAATCTCGTTGGTCAAAGCAAACCCAAATAATACAATCTGCGCAATGGGTAGCCCAAACAGCATCAGGAGGGTCTTGTTATCTCGGAAGACATGAAGAAATTCCTTCCGGACAAAAATGAAAAACTGCTTCATTGCTAATCAGATTTTCTTTTGGCTTGGCGGGCCAGTTGAAAAAACACATCATCCATCGTCTCAGCTGCAAATTCCTGTTTAAGGGCAGTGGGACTATCTAAGGCGGCTATTTTCCCATCTACCATCATCGATATGCGGTTGCAATATTCAGCTTCATCCATGTAATGAGTGGTTACAAATATGGTAATACCTTGATCCGCAGCTTCGTAGATCAAATCCCAAAACTGCCTTCGGGTAATGGGATCTACCCCACCCGTAGGTTCATCAAGAAAAACGATGGAAGGTTGGTGAATGATAGCCACCGAAAATGCTAGTTTTTGCTTCCATCCCAGGGGTAAGGATCCTACTAGAGTATGCGCATGTTCTGCCAAACCAAGCTGCTGAATTAGGTCGGTAGATTTTTCCTTAAGCACTCGATCGCTAAGGCCGTAAATACCACCGAAGAATTGGATATTTTCTTTAATGGTCAGGTCCTCATACAAGGAGAATTTCTGACTCATGTATCCAATATTACGCTTGATTTGCTCTGGTTCCCGGTATATATCAAAGCCAGCCACAGATGCCTTGCCACCGGAAGGCTTAGACAGACCACAGAGCATTCGCATCGCAGTCGTTTTTCCAGCGCCGTTGGCTCCTAAGAAACCGAAGATCTCCCCTCCATATACCTCAAAGGTGATTTGATCAACGGCCGTAAAGTCACCAAATTGCTTGGTGAGATCCTGTGCTGAAATCACTATATTTTTAGCGTCCATCATGGCTCATAAGTTGGATAAAACAATCTTCCACTGTTGGTGTGATGGTGTGCATTTCTAGGTTGTGGTGCGAGAGGGTAGCTAGGAAGGAGGAAGCTCCTTCTGCTATCTTCTGTTTGTCGGTGAAGGTGATGTGATGATACTCCCCAAAAGAAAAAGCAGAGGCCACTTCTGGATGAGCTCTTAAATCTCTTAGCAATCCACTCATATTGTCCGACTTTATCGCAAATAATTGATCCGGATATCTTGCTATAATCCCATCAGGCGTATCAATCGACATGATTTGGCCTTCCTGCACCAAGGCTATTCGTTCGCATAGGGTGGCCTCGTCCATATATGGGGTAGAAACGAGGATGGTTATCCCTTCTGATTTCAGCCGCTTCAGCATCTCCCAGAACTCTTTACGCGAGACCGTGTCAACACCCGTAGTGGGTTCATCTAGGAACAACACTTCAGGCCGATGGATTAAGGCGCAACACAAGGCCAGCTTCTGCTTCATCCCGCCAGAGAGTGCTCCGGCTCTTCTTCTTTTGAAGGGTTCTAACTGAACATAGATATCCTTTACCAAATGGTAGTTTTCCTCCACGGTCGTTCCAAAGATCGAGGCAAAAAACTTCAAGTTTTCCTCTACACTTAGATCCTGATACAAGGAGAATTTTCCCGGCATATACCCGACTTTACTTCGAATCTCCTTGTAGTCCTTGACCACATCAGAGCCATTGACCATCGCCTCTCCAGCATCTGCTAATAAAAGGGTGACCAGTATTCTGAAGAGCGTAGTCTTTCCGGCACCATCGGGACCTACGATCCCAAACAGTTCTCCTTTTTCTACCTCAAAGGAGATCCCAGAAAGTGCCTTTACAGTACCTTCGTCGTAGGTCTTGGAAATATTTTGAACGCTTACGTCTACCATAGGGTCAGAATTTAATCTCTCCGTACATGCCCATTTTATATCGCCCATCGTTCTGCACTTGTATTTTGATGGCATATACAAGATTGGCACGTTCATCTTTGGTTTGAATCGTCTTCGGTGTGAATTCAGCTTTGTCGCTAATCCAAATAATCTTACCTCGATCTTCGTTGAACCCTCCCTCACCATTGTCGACCCTCACCGTCACATCTTGGTTCAACTTAACTTGAGGCAATTGATCTCCAGTGATGTAGGCCCGTAGGTTCATTTCCTCCAGGTTAGCAATCTTGTACAGGGGTTTACCCATCGAGATAAATTCGCCATCGTAAGCCATTTGTGTGGTGATGGTACCTCGGTAGTCACTGATAATCAGTCCATCATTAATTTGTTTTTGAATTAAGGCCAAGCGCTTCAAGTTCGGCTCCTCCTCGCTGAGAACAGCCGTATTTTGGATAGCTACATTCTGTCTTGCAGAAGATATCTGTGCCTGTAATACACTCTTTTGGGTGACTACCCCTGCTCGCTGTTTTTCCAATACCAGTTTTTGAGCGACCAGGTCATCGAGTTGCTTCTGCGGAGCGGCATTCGCTTTCACCAAGTTTTGGAATCGTTGAATTTCCTTATCTACATTGGCGATCTGCTGTCCAAGCGTGGCCATTTGACTTTCTTGGGTTTTTAACTGAGCGGTTAGGACACTTATTTGCGGAGCAGGATCATTGGTTTTCGAGCTAATGGCTTCAATCGAAGCTTTCACTTGCTCTGCTTGCAAATAGAGATTATCAACGTCAATGTACCCCAAGGTATCTTGGGCTTTAATGGTCTGCCCTTCCTGGATATTCAGTTCCTTAATCACTCCGGTGGCCTCCGCACTGATCACTCTTTCGATCGCTTCAAAGCTCCCTGAGGCGTCATAGTCCTTCCCCCCTTGGTCACAGGCTGAGATGACTACGATTAGTAGCAAAGTCTTAACTGAAATGATGTACCTATTCATGTTATTTTCTTTAGTTCCCGCTTGTGGTTTTAAGATTGTATTGAGCTTGTAACAGCATGGTCTCATGAAGTTCTAGTTCTTGTTTTGCCCGACTAGCGTCATTCAAAATTTTAATGTAATCGATCGTTGTAATGAGTCCATTGAGCAATTGAACTTCGGCTATACTTTTGATTTCTTCTCGTAGTATTACCGCCTTCTGATCTGCAGCAATCATATCGCGGTATTTGCTGACCTCAGAGGACTGCTGAGCTTGCGTCATTTCGGTATTGAGCAAAAAGGTTTCTTTTTGGGTATTAACCAGTTGACGTTGAATAGCTAGTTTTTGCCGGTCATTATTGGTCTTGTAAAGACTGGACAAGTTCCAATTGAGTCGCAGCCCTGTGGTATAGAAAGTGGAGAATTCGTTACTCAAGAGGTTAAGGCCTGGTCGCCCGTAGCCACCTTGAAAGAACAAGCCTACATCAGGGATATACCGATTGTTTATTTGGGCGTCTTGTACGGTCAGAAGTTGTTCCTGTAAGTCGAATAATCGAAGCTCGGGTCTATTCAAGGTAAGGGCTTCTTCGTAACCTATTGGGGGGATCAAATTGGTGGATGGGCCGATGCGCCTACCCGTTAGTTGGGAAAGCATAACTAAAAAGGCTTTTCTGTTGGCTTCATTTTCCTCCAGCTGTTGCCCAACTCTAATCTTCTCCACTTCTAGCAACTTTTGGTCCATTAGTGTGGAAGTACCATTGGCAACCGCCGCTTTGAGCCTGGAGAGGGTGCTATCAACATCCTGTTCCATTAAGACTAGCTGCCCATTTTTGGCCTGCATTAGTAGAATGGAAAAATAGATCTGGTTGACTCGATCCTGAAGTTGGAATAGGTCAATCTCAACCTGCTGCATTTCGATTTTCCCATTGAGATCGATCTGATCTTTTTGAGATCTGATATTGGAAAAATTAGTCAAAGGCTGATAGATCTCAGCTGTGATCCTGTATTGATCCTTATCCAAAGTAGGGATCTCCGTATTTGGCAGATCTATGGCTAATTGTGTCACCTCAGATTGATAGGTCGCCTGGCCATTGATATTTACCTGCGGTAGTTTTCCTTTAGACGCATTACTTAAGCTGTACTGCGTTGACTTAGCCAAGAGATCTAATTGAGCAACCAAGGGATAATTCTCCCTAGACCATTGGTAGCAGTCCGAAAGGCTTACTGTCGGTAAGAAGAGAGTCTTCTGATCGTCTTGCCCCTGCATTGTCCCCCAAGCAGATACTAGCAAGAGGAGGAGGTATAGGGTTTTTTTTGACAAACAACTATTCATATGATTTAATCATTTGTTTAATTCGCGAGTAAAAAAATAGTTCTACTTCACTTTCAACATCTCATTAACCCAAAGCGGGATTAATCTTTTTCTTTCCTCAAGCATATCAGCATATTGCTGATCGGATATTCCAGTAGAGGCGGCAATCATGGGCTTTGCTAAGAATGGAAAGACCACAAGGCCTATCAAATTTAGGATAAAATGAATCGGATTAATCGGTGGTATTTTACCCTCCATACTAGCCTGGATGAACTGTTGAAAGAAAAAAGAGTGTTTCGCTTTTTGCAGTGCTCCAATTTTCTCTAAATACCCCTCCGGATCCTCTCTAACATTACTCAAAATAAAGTGTGGAATATTGGCATTCCCTGAAAGAAGGTCGATATAATGAGTAACAAAAGCCTCGATCTTTTCTTCAATCGAAGTCTGTTCATCATTCAGAATCTTTATGACTCCACCAAAAAAGGTCTGCATGGTTTCCGTCATAATGATATCGTACAGCTTCTGCTTACTTCTGAAATAGTAATTCAGCAAGGCTAGATTTATCCCAGCCTTTTCAGCAATATCTCTTGTTCTCGCCCCCGCGAATCCTTTCTCTTGAAAGATCGTTCGGGCTGCATCCTTTATCTTCTGTTCGGTATCCTTTTCCTTTACTGCCATCTACTACATCTATATTGTCTGTACAAAGGTAAGGGAAAATATGATTTAAACAAATGATTAAACCACTTTTTTAAACAAATGATTAAAAACTAAGCTTGATTTGATTGTATTAAAGAAAAAACTGCTTGCAATACTTTTGTTTACCTATAAGCCGCCCCGGACGATGTCCGGGACGGCTTACAGGTGGTTTATTCTGAATCTGACTATCTATCAAATCTCGCTGAGCGCTAACTGGCTTTCTTCAGCGTAGATTTATCAGTCACTTTTATTTGGCTAGTCTTAGCTTCAGCAGCAGCTGGAGAGTTTAAACTTACTCCCATCAATGCACTAAGGAAAATCGGAAGTCCTAAGATAGTCAACCAATGCATGCCAGTAAATACACCAGCAATAATGACAGCCATCATTAGGAAAAATCGGATTACAACACCACCAATACTAAGAGAAAACATATCAACCTTAATCATGTCTAGAGCTTTTTTGTTTATTGATATCACAAATCTAGACGGAATTGGGCCGAAGCTCGGTGACGAATGTCATCTCCCTATGTGATCTTTATCACACAGGCCTTGGTGCTAGTTCAGAAGCTTATTTAGTAATGGCCATCAGCATCCGCTTGGAAGGTATAGAGAAAGGTCAGGCCTCCCATCGTATACCAATCATTGGTATCATCTGCCCCCATTTTGCTAACACCATCCAAGTAATCCGAGAAGACGGGGCGAGTGCCGACATCTAAAGTTAGAGTTATGGCCTTGGTCATTTCAAAACGTATCCCAAGATTGATCGGTACAATGAAGAAGGTTGAAACATCATTTTCTTCCTTCATATTAGAGGAGCTGCCAGCATAAGCGACCTCAGCATTGGCTCTAGCCACACCCATACCAATTGAAACAAAAGGTGAGAATTGTCGGGAGAAAGCCCCAACATTGTTGAATCGACTCGATCCAAGGACATGCCACTCCGCATTGACAGTAAACTCCATCAGGTTTCCGTCCATTTGTAGTCCACGGCCTTCCCGAGCGGCATAAGGCATATCAGTTCCACTAATCTGGGTGAAGGCACCGGCAATTTTAAAGGCATATCTAGGATGGAAGAACTGACGGTAGGTAATTCCAGCCACAATACCTAAGTCACTGGCCGCAAAAGGACTTGGTGAAAGGTCACCTTGATAGGCAGACATTCCAGCCAAGATCCCAAACTCTGAACTCTTCTGGGCAGTTAAAAGATGGCTACAGGACAAAAACAATACAAGTGCAAAAAATCGAAACATAGGAATGGTTATTTATCGGTGAAATAATGGAATATCATGACGATTAAATAACCGGGGGAAGTTCGCAAATCCTTTCAAGAGGATTGTTTATCTGGAGTTTGATCGGATAAGAAGACTACTATTTGATGTACCATTGCCTTAGCCTTTTATCGGCTTCATCAATGGCATAGTTGCCAAGGAAAAGAATGTTTAGATGAAGATATGTCTTGGGAAAGGATAAATGTCTATTATCAATAATGTATTCGCAGGGAAAAAAATTGTGTGCGCCACCTCTTTTTTACAATTAGGGTAAAACTATCTACATACTTGCTAACTCATTGACAGAGTACTTGCTCGAAACTTCAATTGCCATTGGCGTCAGGAAAGGCCCCTTCCCAACTAGCCTCGTTTACATAGCTTGCATTCCCCCCATGCAGGCAGAAAAACCAACTAGAAGCACTACGCAAAAACTAATCAAATACATCTTCCCTTTCTCCCTGTCTTTTCGCACAAAGAAGACAATGCCTATTATGAGTAGAATGGCCACATGGATAGCCAATAAGGTCATCATGATCAGTCCGTATCCTGCTCCCGCATAACCACTATGGTCTTGAGAAACTATTGCTGCTGACACAATGGTGTAGATGGCGAGAATGATCAAATTGATCCCAATGTTTCGTCCGGTTCCTTTCATGATAGGTAGTTTAAAGTGGATGCTCCAATAGGGTTTGCATGTAAGCTTCTTGCTCCTCCTCACGATAGAAGAGGTTCATCGTTTCAAAGGGAATAATCCGACCATCCTTATGCACGATATGGACACAACTCTTCTTGATGGCTCGAACATCGAAGTTGTAGGCATCCATGAAGTTCATAATAATGATTCGGAAAAGGTTATTGTAGGCCAGTCCAGGAGCCTTTACATGTGGTAAGCAACACATCAATTCATATAAATCTCCTTCGATTGCATCAACCGAGTGTGCTGTACTGAACACCTTCAACACTTGTTCATGGAGACCTTGATCTTGTTCATACACTATCGTATTCCGGCTGTTATTGAGTAATTGATCCGGATCCAAGTATCTAGTCAAAGCGTGAACCTGCCCATCAATTTTCAAGGCGTAAGCCATCGTGAGCGCATCCGGGTTGCAGGGGACTGGTAGCAAATCATTGGCAGAAAAAATATCGGTCTGATCTAAGATGGACTGCCGCACCTCCGTTGGCGTTAAGCGATCGGTCTTAGGGTCAAAATTGTCCACTCTGCCAGCGATCTGAGTGGGCTGAAAGGTAACTCCTCTCACGCAGGGCTGTTGCAGAGCAAAATCAATAATTTTACCGACCTCATCGTCATTCAGTCCTTTTTGCAAGGTGACTACCAAGGTAGTTGATAAATTGAATCGGTTAAGATGTTCCAAGGCCTTCATTCTCGTCTCCAGCAAATTTTCACCCCGCATGCTTTCCAATGCCGCCGGCTTGAAAGAATCAAACTGCAAATAGATTTCGAAATCAGGCATGTAACTAGCCAAACGTTCCACGAATCGTATATCCTTCGCTATTCTAATGCCATTCGTATTCACCATCAAGTGTCGAATTGGGCGCGCTTTAGCCAAGTCTAAAATTTCGAAGAATTGCGGATGGACAGTCGGTTCCCCTCCACTAATCTGCACCACATCTGGCTCCCCCTCATTTCGTACGATGATATCCAGCATTTCCTCTATTTCTGCCAAAGTACGGTGACGTCCGTGCATCGGAGAGGAGGAAGCATAACAGGTGGGGCAACTTAGATTGCAACGGTCAGTGACCTCGATAAGCGTAAGGCAGGAATGCTGCTCATGATCCGTGCACAAACCACAATCATAAGGGCAGCCATAATGTGTTTTGGTATTGAAACGTCGGGGATACTCTGAGGGCTTATTGTAATTTCTGATGCTTTTGTAGTACTCCACATCAGTAGCTATCAGGACTTTTTCCAACCCATGCTCTGGGCAGCGCTTCAGCATAAAAACCTGATCATCCTCAAAAACAATCTTCGCTTCTACCCTTCTCAAGCAAGTTGAACACAAGCTTAAAGTGAAATCGTAATAAACATATTTACTTTCAGGCATAGGTGTTGTTTCATTTGGTGTTTTCCTGTAGGTAAGATAAATCTTATCAAGGACAATTGCATGGTTTGGAAAAACAAACTTTTTGTTTTATTTTTGTTTTATAATAAACTTTTAAAACATTTTTATGCCATGCAAAGCTTTCCAGTACCCAAACAACAAATAATATTTTACCTGAAAAAGAATTGGTTCAAGATCAGTTTAGGCATTTTATTGTTGTTTTTGGTATTGAAGAAAGATTTTAGCTTCCAGATAAATCTTACAGCTCCGACAGAACAAGAAATTCCCGTAGAGGAAGAGCGCCGCTATCTTCCGAAGGCAGATAAACCTTCGAAAAGGGAAACTTTTACCGATAAGCAGGGAAAAGAAGAACTCAGTCTGGAGCACCCTCCCATCGAAGAAACTTTTGATGTTTCTCCCTTTGCTCACCTTGGAGCGGGTGGACATACTTTGGAAAATCAATTGAAGCGGGTGGACATCGAGATTGTCAAAGCGTATATCAAACGTTTTGCTCATGTCGCCGAGAACGAGCAAATAAAGTTCAAGATTCCAGCCTCTATCACTTTGGCCAATGCACTACTGCAAAGTCAAGCGGGTCAACATCCTATTGCACAGCGCAATAACAATAACTTTGGATTGGTATGCACTAAAGACTGGATTGGCGATACGATTGAATGGGAAGATCAGTGCTTTCGGGATTACGAAAATGCCTGGACTAGCTTTAGAGACCACTCCCTCTTTCTTACCACAGGTGCCAATTCTTCCCTACAAAAATTGGGTGAAGAAAACTACAAAGGATGGGCAAAAGCACTGGAGAAAATCAACTTCGCTGGACAGAAAAATATTGCCAATCAAATCATCCACACGATCGAAAAATATCAACTGTATCGCTTTGATTCCGAACTAGAGTAAATTTCTGACAAAATTATTGTGGGTTTTCGAATTGTTAAGCTAAGTTTTTATATATTTCGTGCATAGGAATGTATAGCTATTTGGTAGCTATCCCTGTGTCGGACTTTACTTTCCTAATCAGGTCCCTGAGTTGATTTATAACCAATAAGTATGTTTGATTTTAGCGCAGGGAACAGCCTACTTTTCCTTTTAGCTGAGTTCGATTCTATCCAAAGGCAAGATTAGATCTGAGTTTTGATTTAATCCCGTCGGGATATTGAGGAGAATGATCCAGCTAAACAGTTTAAGAAAATGCTACTGACTTTATTGCAAGGCACTTCTATTGAAAAGTCGTTGCAGTTGGGCTACTTGGGTTAGTCTATTGGGTCAAGCCTCAGATTCCAAGACTTACTAAGAGAATAAAAACAAAAACTAGTTCAATTTTCAAATAGGACAGAAATCAAGCGGTATGGAAATATTACACATCAGTGCCGAGTGCTACCCGGCAGCCAAAGCTGGTGGCTTAGGGGATGTAGCGGGCGCCCTGCCCAAATACCTCAACAAGATTGGCGCCTCTGCTGGTGTGGTCATTCCGAAGTATGGCACCAAGTGGATCAATCAGCAAGAATTTATTCCTGTGTTCAAAGGGGCCGTAAGAATTCACAACGAATATGTACCTTTTGCGATTGAACGAGAAAAGACGGATCAATTAGGATTCCCGCTCTTCGTCGCCAATATCCCTGGAAAATTTGATCGTCCAGGTGTGTACATGGATGAAGCCGGAAGACCTTACGGAGATGAACTATCTCGATCTTTAGCCTTCCAGCAAGCCGTTCTACATTGGATTCAATCCGCTCCTGGCAAACCCAAGCTTTTACATTGCCACGATCATCATACAGCCTTGATCCCATTTATGGTCAAATACTGCCCCGAGTACCAATCTTTACGCGGTATTCCAACGGCCTTTACGATCCATAATGGCGAATATCATGGGAGTTTTGGTTGGGATAAGTTGTACCTACTTCCCTTCTTTGAAGCGGAAGCACGTGGAATTCTAGATTGGAACAACTCCATTAACCCTTTGGCCGTTGCCATTAAGTGCGCCTGGAGAGTTACTACCGTTTCTCCTTCCTATCTGGATGAGTTGAAGCAATCTTCCAATGGATTGGAACATCTAATCTCACACGAGCAGCATAAATCGGTTGGGATCTTAAATGGAATTGATAGTCAGGTTTGGGATCCTCGTACAGATCCTTACATCGATGTCCACTTAGGTGATGACATGGGTGCTTTCAAAGCGGCTAATAAACACATACTGGGTCAGCATTTCCGTATTGACCTCCAGACCCCCATTGTAACCTTCATTGGCAGATTAGTGCGCGAGAAAGGGGCGGATCTTATTCCAGATTTAGTCCGCAAGGTTTTGCATAGTGGCATCGGGGTATCTTTCATTGTTTTAGGGACCGGTGAGCATTATCTTCACGATGCATTAGGAAGATTAACGCACGAATTCCCCGGCCGATTTGACGTGGCATTGCGCTATGATGAAAAATTGGCTCATCAATTGTATGCAGGTTCAGATTACTTGTTCATGCCTTCCCGAGTAGAGCCTTGTGGCCTGAACCAAATGTATGCCATGCGGTATGGGACCCTGCCCATTGTACGCTCGGTAGGGGGATTGCGAGATACTGTACCGGATGTAGGTGAACCGGATGGCAGCGGAAGAGGATTCCGGTTTGATCACTTCACCTTGGACGACGCACAATTGGCGATGTATCGGGCCAATGAGTTCTTTTATCAACAACAGCAATTTGCTGAAGTACGGGAGAAAATTAGTCATGTTGATTTTTCCTGGGAGAAATCGGCAGCAGCATATAACAATATCTACCAACAAATGACAGCTACAGCCTATACTGGCTAAAAAAAAAAAGCAATTCGTTATGATCAAGATGGTTTCTCTTATTCTAGGAGGGGGCTCCGGTTCCCGACTGTATCCTTTGACAAGTCAAAGATCAAAGCCCGCTGTTCCAGTAGGAGGAAAGTACCGACTTATAGACATCCCGATTTCAAACTGTCTTAATTCTGGAGTGAAGCGGATGTTTGTCCTTACACAGTTTAATTCAGCTTCGCTCAATAAGCACATCAAGAATACGTTTAACTTCGATATGTTTAGCCATGGCTTTGTAGATATTTTGGCGGCTGAACAAACTCCTACGAGTGATAAGTGGTTTCAAGGGACAGCAGATGCCGTTCGGCAAAGTATGCACCATCTTAATAATCATGATCATGACTATGTATTAATCCTATCTGGTGATCAGCTCTACCAGATGAACTTTGAGGATCTTGCCAAATACCACATAAAGCAAAAAGCAGATCTGACAATTGCAACTATTCCGGTAATTGATCGCGATGCCCCGGGCTTTGGGATCATGAAAGTGAACGAGAAAGGGTTCATCGAAAACTTTGTAGAAAAGCCACCATTGGAGACCTTAGGGGAATGGCAATCCGCCGTTCCAGAATCATATGCTAAAGATGGCAAATTATACCTGGCCTCGATGGGGATATATCTATTCAAGCGTAAATTCTTGAAGAAACTTTTTGATGATAATCCAGAAGCCACTGACTTTGGTAAGGAGATTATTCCGCATGCTATTGAACAAGGATATAAAGTAGCTAGTTATTCGTTTGATGATTATTGGACAGATATCGGAACGATTCGCTCCTTCTTCGAAGCGAATATTGCCTTGACAGATGATATTCCAAAGTTTGACCTCTTCAACAGTACGAAGCAAATCTATACCCGCCCCCGCTTACTCGGACCATCAAAGATTTTCGGAACCTGGTTCAATAAGTCGGTGATTGCGGAAGGTTGCATCATCTTAGCCAAGAAGATGGAAAGGTGTATCGTTGGTATTCGATCTCGCATTGGAGAAGGTACTGAGATTTCGAACGCTATTGTAATGGGTAATGATCGATACGAGACACTAGATGAAATCGAGGCTAATGCGTCGAAGAGGCGTCCAAACTTAGGGATAGGCAATAACTGCCACATCCGCAATGCCATTATTGATAAGGATGTACGCATGGGAAATGACGTAAGCATACATGGTAGTGTTGCTCTACAGGACGTGGAAGAACCTACGCATTGTATTAGAGATGGGATCATCGTAATCAAGAAAGGAGCAGTCCTTCCCGACGGTACAAAGATCGGCTTAGGCGCTTAGTGCTAAAGCCTTTGAAGATAGTAAAATGGCCGCGCATACTGCGTTATGCGCGGCCATTTACTTTTAACACCCAAGGATGGTACTAGTCCCCTACTTCTGAGCTTCGTCTCCTCCAGTGGTCGTCAATTTATTGCAGATCAAGTTCAGCACATTGTCATACCACTTGATCAATGAAATTCGACGAGCCAAGGATATATCCGAGCAAGCCTCGTCGAAACTACTCATATCCAAATAGGCTTGGCCACGAGCCAAGAGGAAATTAGCGTCTTCTGGAAACACTTCAATAGCTTCACTCATTTTCGCGATCCCTTCCTCTTGTTTCCCTTCATTATATAGCTTAGCTCCTTCGTTTATCTTGTCCGTAGCTTCTTTGTATTGATCTACGATCATCTTACAGGCATCGTCATCAGGCGCGAAATTCATAGTTATATCAAAAGCAGAAGGGACCTTCCTGCCTTCGAAAGTGGCCGGAATCCATTTTCCGAGGGTAGAAGTTGCCGCATCAATGGATTCATACCAGAAATCGAACCCTAGATCATTAAAGTCCACTATATCTAAGACCTTGACATCTCCGTTGGGCTGAATTAATACTTGCACTTGGATATTCCCAATCATACAACTATCATTACCACTCGGTGGATAATCCAGGCGATCCGCCAAATAGACATTTAATTGTTCTAAGCCTCCTTCGTAATCCAAAGGAGTTTCAACTCGAGTATATACCGTATCTCTTCCTACCATAGTGTACGGAGGAAGTTCTTCCAGTTTGAATTTAATAGGTAGAGTAAAGTAGGACCGAACCGGTTTTCCGTCATTTATACCTGGCTTCCACTTTGCTCCCGCCTGATTGATCAAATTTACTACACGTATGACCTCTGGGCCGCAACCATCTCCTATATCTCTGAGTACCTCTGGTGAAGATATCGTACTATCGGGTTCAACCACAAAACGAACCACCACTGACCCTTCCACATTGTTTTGAATAGCTTCCTGCGGATAGCGGATATTGCTGTAAACGAAGTTGAGTAGATTGGCATTTGCACACTGCTCAATGAATGATATGGTAGTATCTAATTGCTCACAACCAGGAAAGCGAGCTGGTTCCTGAACAGTTTGGTAAATCATCGTGTCCGGCTCTTGTCCGAAAGCGTTAGAAGTCCCAAATAAGGAGACCAAAAAGAATAAGGTAATAATTTGCCTCATGAACCAAAGATCTTTAAAGTATGCTGAATTCTAAGATAGCCTCAAAGCTTCAACATCTGATTGTCGTGAATGATCGCTTTAAAAACGATTGCCTGTAGCCGAATGCTGCGCCTTAGCAATCGATCTAAGCGGGCGTAAAGATAGATAAAAAAATGCCCGCATCCTTTCGGTGTTTCTTGTAATGTATAAGGTACTAGTGCTGAGTCATCAATATGACAAAAAAGGGGAATGTTGATTGACTACTAAAGCGGAGAGAAAATTAAGGTCTTATTAGTCATCCAGCGCATTGACAGCTTGTTTTTGTATCCTCAAGATGAAAGTGCTACCCGCCGATTCCTGACTATCTACTTCGATATGACCTCCCAATCGATAAGCCATTTTCTGAGACAGCGCTAGTCCCATCCCCGTTCCTTGATAGTTTTCTCGATTGTGTAAGCGCTTGAACAATTCGAATATTCTGGCATGGTAAGCCGGCGCGATACCAATGCCGTTATCCTGAAAATATAGGCTGATGCATTGGCTTTCTTCTCGGTAGTCCAATGTCACCTTTGGCTGCTCGGAAGCGTTGTATTTTAGGCCATTTTCAATGAGGTTTTTACAAATCAGGAATAGATGATGATAATTGGTCAAAATTTTTTCCTTTGGCAATTTTTCGCAGTCGATTACCCCTTGTTTATTTTCAATCAAAACAGCCAAATTATCCTTTACATCTCTGATCAACGCCCGCAAGTCAACCTCCTCCATCTTCAGCGGTTCATCTGCTACCAATGAGTAAGCCAGAACATCCGCGATTAACGCATGCAAGTGTGCCGTATTTTTTTTGATATAGGCCATGTACTCCTTGGTCTCATCATTTAACTGATTTTTCAATCTACGTTCCAACAAGCTAGTAAATCCAGAAATACTCCTTAAAGGTTCCTTCAAATCATGGGAGGCGATATAGGCGAAGCTGCGCAGTTCCTGGTTAGAACCTTGCAACTCTTCATTGATCAAGCGCAGTTCCTCGGTTCTGGCTGCCACGGTCTCTTCTAGTTCAATGCGAGAACGTTTCTGATTGAGATACATTCGATATCGAAAAACGAACAGGGCTGCGATCAATAGGGACAAGGCACCGAAAGCCAAAGCCAGATAGGTTCGCTGCGTAGCTTTACTTTCTTGCTGTTCTTTTTCTCTGCGCAACAACTGGTTTTCATTTTCCTTTTTGACAGCGTCGTATCGAGCTACAACTTCCGCCACTCGAGCCGTATTGGCTGCATCTAAGAAACTATCTCTCAACTCCTGATATTTCCTCAGAAAGACGAGCGCTTCTGCAGGCTCTCCTATCTTCTCCAACAGTTGTGACTTGAAGTTGTACAGGTCTTGACGGTATTCGTTTAAGTCCAGTTCCTCCGATATTCCCAACCCATCATTGCAATACATGATGGCCTGTCGATAATTCCCTTGTCCTAAATGGACCTCGGTCAAACAAGTCAAAATTTCAGCTACTTGAACCAGTTGCGCGCTTTCTTGATAAGCGCTTAATAACTGTTCAAAGAGGGACTGAGCTCTTTCATATTGCCTTTGTTCCAAAGCAATGCGTCCTTCAAAATTGACAATACTCAAGAAAGAAGAGGAATCATTAAATTCTTCGGAAAGCCGCCTAGCATTCTTGAGATGAAATTCCGCCGTATCCAATTCATCTAGTTCAATATAGGTCCTTGCGATATTAACGGTGGCAGTGATGCCCATACTATTCAAACCCGCATTCTTTGCCAGATGGAAACTATTGTAGAAGTACTGCAGTGCTCTGTCCAGCTGGCCTTGCATACCAAAGGTAATGCCCATATTACTGGAAATTAAGGCCAAAGATGCCGTATCAGAAAGCACTTCCGCCATCTTAAAGCCCTCCTGGTAAACCGTAATGGCTGAGTCCATCTTGAACTCCAGGTTATACAATAAGGCCTGGTGATTGTAATTTAAGATTAAGCATTGAGCGTCCCCAAACTCTCTACAAAGATCGATCACGTGTTTACTTAAAACACGCGCAGAATCCAACTCTCCTAGTTCATAAAAGGCGTTCCATAATCCAAAAAGGATTTCTCGCTCTACTTCCCAGCTATGTTTACTGGTATAGAGATCGTAGGCATCCCGAAAATATCGGAGCGATTGATTAAAGTCTTTATCCTCAGATTCCAGGCTACCCAAAGTCATCAAGATTTCAAGCTTATTGGGTGCTCCAGCCGTGTTGAGAATAGACAAAAGGGAATCTTTCTGGGCTACCAAAGAGCACGGGAAGGCACAGTTAAATAGAAATATCGCGATTAGTCCGCTTTTGATTTGGGGTCCTATTTGTCGACTTAAATCTCGCAAGTAGCACTGATTAGGTTTAATTCCCGCGGGAACTTCAATTTGGTGTCTTTATTGTTAAATGAGCAATAAGCTTCATCCAAAGATAATGTATTCCGTACATATCTATCTAGCTTATTGATAAAGGAATAGCCATTTCCAACCCTTTCGTACGAAAACCGGATAAACACCTAGCCCCATCCCCTACAAGTCCTTCACCGAATAACTATCCGGCTACCTTGAGCACTTGATTCCACACTCTGAATACATTTTTATAGCAAATTTTCTCGATGTCAGCCTCGGAGTATCCTCTTTTGAGTAACTCGAAGATCAAATTAGGGTATTGAGAAACATCTTTGAGACCTGTAGGTAAAGAATCCCCTACTCCATCATAATCTGAACCCAACCCGACGTGATCAATACCAGCGATTTGGACAACTCGGTCAATATGATTAGCAACCATTTTAACATCGGAAAAAACCGAAGGATTTGCTTTCTTGAAAGCAGCCATAACCGGTTTAGCTGCTTCATCACTAGGATTGAGGTTTTTCGCCGCTAGTTGGTTAAATAGTTTTTCTCGCAACTTATCGCGTTGCTTTCGTATCTCTCCATCAAGAAAGGTCGAACCGAAGTTGATTTGAATGACACCTCCTTTCTCTCCGAGTACTCTCAACATGTCATCATTCATATTTCGCTCAAAACCAGGTGTATAGTGACGGGCAGACGAGTGTGAAGCAATACATGGAGCTTTGCTCAGCTCCATCACTTGGTAAAAGGTACTATCCGAAACGTGAGAAATATCCACCATGATTCCTACTCGGTTCATTTCAGCGACTACTTCCCTACCGAACGGACTGAGCCCATTCCATGTTCTAGTGGTATCATACGAGGAATCACAAATTTGGTTGTCTTTTGAATGCGTTAAGGTTATGTAGCTAATTCCGCGATCTTTAAAGTATTGCAAATTGGCCAGGTCTTCTTCCACTGGTGCGCCATTTTCCATTCCCATGGGAAGAGAAATCAATCCTTTTTTAAATTGTGCCTTTACTTCTTTTGGTGACTTAGCTATGGGGAATTTATCAGGGTGAGCTTTTGTGATACCATTTACCATATCGATCAATGTATCTGCTAAGGCCTTTGCTCCTCCATCCACTTGATAAGAAGCTGGAATATATATAGACATAAAAGGTGCATCCAAACCACCTTGCTTGGCTCTTTCATAATCAAAATCCCCCTCCTTGGTTTTAATTGGAATACCTAAATATTCCTTACTTAGCCGAAAGTTCTTGACTCTCAATCGGTAAGGTAGATCCACATGCCCGTCGGTCAAAATGTATCTATGCGCTAGTTCAGTAGCTAATAGGTTCAATTCAGCATCCGATTTATTGGAAAGAGATGCTGCAGATTTTCTTTGGCAGGCACTAAATACAAGGAGTCCTAGAATAAACGATAAATACGCTTTCCGCATGATTTTTTATTTAGGTAGTAAAGTGTAACCGCAATCGTTTAAATGGGCTATCTAAGGAAAGAGACTATATAATCCAAGACTTAAGCATAGGCGAATAGCTCAATGTATCGAAGCGATTGATCAAGAAAACTTCTACCTTCTCATTTAAACCACTGTTGACCATCAGCAAAGGCTATGGTTGCACCCATATACACCTTTGCTCGCTATTGCCTAAACCATGTTAAAGTTGTTCCAGGCTTCTAAGACCATAAATGAGGTCCAAAATCCTACTTCATCCCAGTCCAGAAGTGGGCAAAATCTAGTTGGGAAATAAATCTGTCTTTTTTCCAGGAATCAACTTCAAGGCGTTCTTGTAATAGAGTTTTTGCAGGATCTCATCCGACAAATCCAGGCCATACATTCTCCAGAAAGCATGGTATTTTTTGTAGTAAGGGAAGTATTCGTCATCAGTCTCTAGTACTCTAAAATAGGTATGATATTCATCTGGATTATAGGCATCTTTGGCAAAGAGGACCCGGTCTTGATATTTTTCGAAGAACTTACGAGCATTGCGCGGTTGTCTGCCCAACTCAGCGATCACGGCCCCAATCCCTACGTGCATATTTGGTAATTCATCTAGCAGTTTACCCAAGGTTTGTAGATCATTCGCAAACCACCCCATGTGGGCATTAATAAAAGTAGTTCCAGGATTTTTCCTGAAAATATCGTGTTGTTCCCCAATGATCGTCTCCCAAGCAGCCGGGTTATCGGCACTTCGCTTCCTGCCTGGACGCAATTTCAATTCTAGCCAGCGTTCATTGTTTTCATCATGCGGATCCCAAAAGGATTTTGGATCGGCCGAGTGGATCAAAACTGGAATCCCCAGTCTTCCACAGGCTTTCCAAATAGGATCAATGCGAGGATCATTGATTTGAATACGATTGCCAGCCTTGTCTTTGTTGGTCATCCCCTGGCTCTTATAGATCTTCAATCCACGGGCACCATTTGCTACATCAAACTCCAGTTGTTTTACGGTGCTTTCCGCCCATTCTGGATCATCGATGCTCCGCAGTTCAATGTTGGTAAAAATGATGATCCTATCCTCGTAGCCATGCTTCCTAACGTTGTCCATCATAGCCTTCAAAGCAGCTCCTCCCCTCCCGGAAAGATTGACAATCATCCCCATGTTTAAGGTATCCATTTCACGGATTAACTTATCCAAATCCTGGGTAGCCATTCTCCAATGATGACTATGACAATCGACAAAAGGAAACTTCGCTTTGGTGACAATGTTTTGTGGGACGACTAAAGTAGAGGGCGGATCATAGATTTCAAAATCCATCTTTAGCGTAGAATCTATTTTATATCGTCCTTGCCCCAATAGCGTGGCAACTATGCTTACTAAGAGCAGTAGCAAAATTGATTTTTTCATGGTAGTAAACTTTTGAAACTAACTCTTATCAATACCTCCTATGAGTAGTTTCTAACCGGGAAGCCTCTTATAGCCCTTTTGAGACGAACCGGAAATAATCCATTTAGTAACAAGCGTTGAAAATATACATTCTTCCACAAATATCTTAACACCGAAAATAAGAAGTATCGTTTTTATACTCCTGTTAACATATTCCATTTCATTTAAGTAGTGGAGAATAAGTGATCTGATATATTAGGAGAGCTATTTTGAATGTAGGCAAGGCGCAGGCCTGTCTAGCCGCCAGATAGATTCGGGATGCTAGCAGCGCTAACAAGCCCGGTTCTGCAAAGCAGCATAAATCCAAAAGAGCCTCATAAGATCCGGAAGGACTTATCCATCACTACTTAAATACCGACTCTCCCTGGCGTTGTTGCATAAAGAAACCGGACATGGCTATCCTTTATTGAAATACCGCTCAAATCGCTTTTGAAATAGGCATACCTTGGGCTGTCATTTTATTCAAACATCTAATTTTGACGGCTGCCTCTAC
>JABSSL010000102.1 GCA_013214355.1 Saprospiraceae bacterium
TTTTTAAACATGACCTCTTGTGGTTTGGTGTAGTGGTATACCCAAATTTACAAGAGGTTTTTTATTTGGTGCTAAAAATAAGCATCCCGAATTTTGACAACGTCAAAATTCGGGATGACTCATGTTTGCTTTTTATGCCTCTCCGTTTACAATTCTCTCCTAGCATTTACATACCATACCTAACGGCATGGGAAATCCCATCGATGACGTGGCTAGGTATACTTTGCCCCTACGGGGCATGGCGTACCTAGGTACATGCCGTAGGGATAAAAAATACCTAGCAATGTGTTCAGGAGTGAATATTTGTGCCGTGAGGTACAAAATGTACAACCAAAGTCATGTGGCGATGCTTGCTGACCTTCTCAACTTGGATGTAAAATCCCGCTTTACACGACAGTTTCTATCCTAAGCGCTTATTACCTTGCCTCCTTTCTCAGCAAAACCACCTAGTTATGACCTTCAAGACAGCAACCAATAGAGCCATCGGTATATTTCTCTTACGAACCTTATTGGGTTTGATCTTCTTAATGCAAGGATACGGCAAGGTCTTAACTTGGGGCATCTCCAATGTGTACCAAAATGTTTTTGCTAGCTATGAAGAGACCTGGATTCCCAATTTCTTGCTACAATTTACCGCCTACTTCACTTCTTATATGGAACTAGTAGGTGGCCTAATGTTGGTCCTGGGTTTATTTAGGCATTGGGCCTACCTGGGCTTAGGATTGGTGTTGCTACTGGTAACCTACGGACATGGTCTCTCCTCCCCTATTTGGGATTTACAGCATGTTTTTGTCAGAGCTGTATTTCTCATTGGGTTGCTCCTAGTTCCCAATGACTGGGATCAACTTCATCTAGATAGATTTGTTGTAAAGAAACGGCAGACTAATAATTAGACCTTTTCTACCATCAAAAACAGCAAGCAAGGCATGGTCAAGAAGTTTTACAAACCGGGCAACAGTCACTTCATTATCAGCACTATAGAAGATTTCAAAGCACATGAAGTGGCAGGTACTTTCCGTATCCTTTGGGTAAAAAGTGGTAAACTAGAAATGTCCTTAGATTATGAAAAGGTTACCGTTTCCGAACACCAATTGATCTGCCTAGTACCCAATCAACATATTGAGATCCTCTCTCCCGCTGAGGGCTATATTTTCCAATACAATAGAGATTTTTACTGCTTGATTGATCACGATCATGAAATCAGTTGTGTAGGGCTGCTGTACTACGGCTCCTCTTTAACACCGATCATTCAGCTTGATGCCAAGCACCAGCGCAAGATAGAGTTGCTCTGGGAGGTCTTTTTGGATGAATTCGATACCAAGGATACTATCCAGGAGGAAATGCTTCGCATGCTACTCAAACGACTCATTATTATTTGCACACGGTTATATAAAGAACAATCGGAAACGCAGTACAAGAAAGAAGAACTAGACGTTATCCGGCAATTCCATGTCATGGTGGAGAAAAATTACAAGGACAAGCAGAAGGTGAGTGATTATGCCGAAATGCTCAATAAATCTCCCAAGACACTTTCTAATCTGTTCTCCAAGAATAATGAAAAACCACCTTTACGTCAAATCCATGAACGCATTGCCCTCGAAGCAAAGCGCATGCTACATTTTACGGACAAGTCTATTAAAGAAATTGGCTGGGAATTAAGTTTTGAAGAAGAAGCGCATTTTAGTCGCTTTTTCAAGCGACTTACTGGCCAATCTGCCACAAAATACCGGAATAAGGGAAAAATTGATAATTCTTCGGGAAAAGTTGCCTAACCTTCCCCCTCGTTTTGCCTACATCTTTGTGATGTCAATTAATTAATTCAATTACTAAATAAAATCATAAAGAAATGGCAACCTTCAATGTTCCAACCCGAGAGCAAGTATCTGCGAACAATCAAGCAATTTTTGATAACCTAGAGAAGGCGGTTGGATTCGTTCCTAATTTGTATGCCACTTATGCGCATTCTGAAAATGCCCTGGCCAACTACCTCAACCTATCCAATGCCAAAACCTCCTTATCCAACAAAGAGAAAGAAGTAGTCAACTTGATCGTAAGTGAAGTAAACGACTGTCAGTATTGCAAAGCAGCGCATACAGCTATCGCAAAAATGAATGGCTTCAACGATGATCAGATCCTAGAATTGAGAAGTGGATCTGCCTCTTTCAACGCAAAATATGATGCCCTAGTAAGACTAGCGCAAAACATCACTGAAAACAGAGGAGCTGCTGACCAAGACTTCGTCGATCGCTTCCTAGACGCAGGATATACCAAAGAAAATCTCATTGATACGATCGTATTGATCGGAGACAAAACGATTAGCAACTACCTACATAAGGTGACGCAGGTACCGGTTGATTTCCCAGCCGCTCCAGAACTAGCTACAGTTTAGTGTAATCCATATTCGAATTGGGATGAAGTATTGAGCTTCATCCCTTTTTTAATGAACATTTGTCAGCAAAGGAATTAATTTAGTCAGCATTACTTAAGCACCATTAATCTAGTCAGCAATACTAAGTACAATTATTATGCAAAGCACGGATCTAAAAACCGCATTAGACGCTCGGAAGGCAGGTTGGGCCGAAAAGGCCTCGGACGAAATTAAGCGAATCTATACAGCAGGCATCGACGATGTAGAAAACAGTGGTATTCTAGCCTCAGCCAAACAAACCGGAGATATTGCCCCAGGGTTTACGCTACAGAATGCTACCGGACAATCCATTAGCCTGTCAGCTTATTTGGCAAAAGGCCCAGTTGTGCTGACCTGGTACCGAGGAGGCTGGTGCCCTTATTGTAACATTACTTTAAGGTATCTGCAGCAGGCTCTGCCAGATATTCAAGCTGCTGGCGCGCAATTGCTCGCCCTCACCCCCGAATTGCCCGATAAATCCCTAAGCACACAAGAGAAGAATGAATTGAGTTTTGAGGTATTGACAGATACGAATTTGAGTGTAGCTAAGGAATATGGTATCGTTTTCAAATTGATTGATGAAGTAGGGGAAGCCTACCGCAAGAACTTTTCCTTACAAGAATTCAATGGAAATGATTCTGATGAATTACCCTTGGCCGCCACTTACGTGATACAGCCTGATGGAAAGATCACTTATGCTTTTTTAGATGCGGAATACCGCAACCGAGCAGAACCGGCAGATATACTGGCAGCACTATAATCTGATTATCAGAAAACCTACCTAACCATCCTTTAGATATAAAACAACCCGCATCTAGCTTTCGCTTGAATGCGGGTTGTCTTTTATGGGTAGATCCTAAGCTAGCTTAGGATTGTGCCACAGAGCTTGTGTTTTTTTCCTTAGCCTTGTTAGCCTCAAAATCCTCTGGTCGCAATTGCAGTTTTTTGGCCAATACTTTATCCAAGAATCGAATCGGCAATATGTTGGGTAAAAACCAGGTATTAAACCAGTCCTTATTAATAGCAAATCTGTGCTTTGGCTTGGCCTTATTCAAAGTATCATGTAATACTTTCGCCACCTCACGCTCTGTCAAGCCCTTAGGGATTGTATTCTTGAGGGCATTCTCCAGGCGAGCCGTGATGGAGTGGTAATAGTCGGTATCCTTATAGCGTTCTGCGTAAATAGATACTTTAGATACCATATCGTTCTTCACAGGTCCGACATAAATATCAATCACATCAATTTCATACAACATTAGCTCTCTCCGCAAGGTATCGCAAAGGCTGTGCATAGCACTCTTTGTGGCCGCGTATAATGAGGAATAGGGTAATGGTATCGCAGCAGAGGTTGAACTAACGTGGATGACCCGACCAGGCTTCTGACTATCTGTCTGACGCATTAAGGGAACAAAGGCCTGAATGACACTCAATGCACCAAAGACATTCACCTCAAACTGGTTGCGCATGTCATCACGACTCAAATGTAGGATTGGTCCAGGAATATGTATCCCAGCATTAGCTATCAAGCCTGCAATATTCTCACCAGGCCCTAATTTCGCCTTAGCCGTTTCTACTGCTTTTGCAATCGCAGGCTCATCTACAACATCAAATAAGAGCGGCGTGATACTGTCTCCCAATTCGGATTTAAGGCGTTCTGCATCTGCCTCCTTCCGCACACTTCCAAAGACATGATACCCCTTCTCAATAAAGTATTTAGCAGATGTATACCCAATTCCCGATGAAACCCCAGTTATCAATATATGTTTCATGTGTGATAATTATTTGGAACGAAGAAAAGAAGGCAGTAAGCGCATTTGCTTACCCAAAATGCGATCAATCATGCGCTGCGGCAGCATGGTAGGCAGGCGATAACCTTTGAAGTAAAGATCTGGCTTAACATAGCGATACTTCGGATTCTTCACCGTTAAGGCCGTATGGATGGCCCCTGAAATCACTTCAGGTTCCAAGCCAAACTCTCGCATTTCCATGGCCGTTTCCATTCGTCGCTGCATAGGCTCTTCAAAGTCAGTGCCAGCGTATTGAGATTCTACTTTATTCAGTTTCTCAATAATACCCGTCTTTACTCGCCCGGGAACGACCTCAATGACATCTACTCCATAAGGATAGAACTCTCTACGCAAAGTGTGATTCATACTCATCAAGGCGCGTTTGGAGGCGGAATATGGCCCTAGGAAAGGCATGGCAATTTCCCCTGATAGGGAAGTGACATTCACAATCCGGCCTGGCTTCTGACCCTCTCCTCCCCGTAATAGCCGGAAGTAGGCCTGACACAAATTCAAAGGCCCGAAGGTATTCACTTCAAATTGATAGAACATATCCTCCTTGGAGACATGCGCGATCGGCCCAGAAACTACCGCCGCCGCATTATTAACTAAGCCAAACAAAGGCTGACCATCCAGATGCTGTTCTACTTCCTTGACACTAGCTCGAATTCCTTCTTCGTCAACTAGGTCAAATACCAAGGGGCTGAACTGCTGAGGATAAGCTTTGCGCAATTCTGCCGCATCCTTTTCGGTACGGACGCAACCAAATACAAAAAAACCTCGATCGATCAGATACTTTACAGTGGCATATCCAATCCCGCTTGAAGTACCTGTGATTACTATATGTCTCATTCTTCTAAATTACTTGCTTGTTGATGATACCTAAAAACAGCCTCTCAAACCTCCAATCCCAAGACAGAGATCAATTCATCCGCATACTTTCGATCATTGGCCAGGCGAGGCATTTTATTCTGGCCACCTAATTTACCTTTTGATTTCATGTAATTTCTGAAGCCATCCTTAGGGACAGAACGGATCACCAATGGCTGTAACATAGCTCCTTCAATCAAATCTTTGTAGTAGATATTTTTATCACATAAGATATCGTCCACCTGCTTGGAGAAGGCTTTCATATCGCTAGGAGATTCTGCAAACTCCACAAACCACTCGTGATAGGGTAATTCTCCAACTGCTGGATTCACCTGTGGAGCCACTGTAAACTCGATGATGCCTACTTTTTCCTTGGCCGCCACCTCCTGAATCGCTTCTTCTACTTCCTCGCCAATCACGTGCTCTCCAAAGGCCGAGATGAAATGTTTGGTTCTACCGGTAACTACCACTCGGTAAGGGTTGGTGGAAACAAATCGAACGGTATCGCCGATAATGTATCCCCACAGTCCTGAATTGGAATTTAGGATAATAGCATAGTTGGGGCCTACTTGTACGTCTTTTAGCTGCAATCGCGTAGGATTTTCATTGTGGATTTCCTCGGCCGGCACAAATTCATAGAAGATTCCTCCATCGACATTCAGCAACATCCCTTCTACCCCTTGTTCATCCTGGAAAGCAATAAATCCTTCAGAGGCATTGTAGGTTTCGATATAGGCGATATCTCGTCCAATCGCTTGGCGAAACTGATCCTTGTAGGGAACAAAATTCACACCGCCATACACATAGACCTGGAAGTTCGGGAATATCTCTCCTACCGTCTTCTTACCCGTCTTCTGGATCAATTGTTCAAAGTACATCAACACCCAAGGTGGGATACCGCCAATCACTGTCATATCCTTTTGCAAGGTTTCCTCGCAGATCTTTTCCACCTTCGTTTCCCAATCCTCAATGGTATTGGTTTCATAGGTGGGTGTTAGGTTCTTCCGGAAATAGGACGGAATGTGGTGATAAGTAATCCCTGACATCCGACCAGCCTGAACCTTTTTGACTTGCTGTAATTCTGGGCTACCTTGGATAAAGATCAAGCCTCCATCCACCCAACTAGCATTTCCGGTTTCATTTACGTACATAGCAAGAGCAATCCTCCCGGCATTGATGAAGGTCGGCATCCCTTCTTCTGATACCGGAATATATTTGATACCGGAAGTAGTACCGGAGGTCTTCGCCATGTACTTAGGCGTTCCCTTCCAAAGGACATTTTCTTCCCCTTCCAAAATACGGTCCACATAAGGACGGAAAGCCTCGTAATCCCGCAGTGGGATAGCCTTTTTGAAGCCTTCATAGTCGGTAACCTTGTCCAATCCATGGTCTCGACCATAAGCCGTTTCTTTACCTACGGCTAGGTTGTGTTCAAAAACACGTTGCTGATATTCGAAAGGATCGTTCTTCCATTTCTGAACGCGGCTGGCATAATACTTAGCCACTCGCTTGGCAATGAATGATTTGATACTCATGTCTTAGATAGTTCCTTGATCTGTTCTTTAAATACAACTTCTCGCATTAGTCCGAATAGTCCTTCTGCGTGAGGGTTGCTAATTCGCTCCTTTAAAGAAAGTGAATCGCGTTTTAGATCATTAGTATTTGGGAAAAGATTCGAGCTCCTGCTATTCTTTTCGGCTGCAAGGTAGCACTTTATCGGAAATTACACCGGGCCTATCGAAGTGAAATAAATACCATTCGTTCGCGGTGTATTTGCCTTGGAAGTAGGTTGAGGATTGCTGGGGCCATAAGCGTATGTCTAAATATAGTAGCTGGACTTTTTTGTCGGAGCTAGCCAGACAGGCTACCAAGGCTGAGCTTTAGACACACCCTAAAAACAAAATCTTCCAGCTTAGGTAAGCTGGAAGATTTTTGACTTAGCCTGTATGCTTAGGCAAAGGTCAGATTAGTTGGGTTGTCTTTTAGTCCCAACTCTCTCAAGAAGAGTAAGTGATCTTTCATCACCGTATTAAAGGACTTATTGACATACCTGATGTTGTATTCTGCGGCGGTCTCCTTTACGATCTTTGTTAGATCATAATAGTGTATATGATTCACACCTGGAAACATATGATGGACAACGTGCGTGTTGATTCCACCAAAGAACCAATGGATCAGTCTATTTTCAGCTGAATAATCAACGGTCGTTAAAATCTGATGCGTCATGAAATCCATCTCTACTACGCCATCATCATTTGGAAGCGCATAGTCACTGTCATAGGTTACGTGCACTGGGAAGGAAACAATTGCCGTGAAAATTCCTGCTACAAACATCATAGCTAGTGTAGCTAAAATGATCGATCCCCAAGACAAACCAGTAACCATTACTGGAACGATAATCATCATAAAGACAAACCAGACCTTACTCAGGAGAATAATCACCACTTCCTTGGTCGGATGCTTATCGATGATCATATTACCAAATTTCTTTTCCTTCAATAGTTTGAAGTCTCTGACGAGTAAGATGTATGGTCCCAGTAAACTATAGATAGCCATCGCATACAAATGCTGATAGCGGTGAATCGGTGTACGTGGCGACATTGGATTTAGACGCAACAAACTAGTCTGATCCAAATCTCCATCACTTCCTGGGATATTGGTAAAAGCGTGGTGTGAAACGTTATGCTTCAAACGCCAGAAATAACTACTGATCCCAAAGAAATTCCAGATGTACCCCATGAAGTAGTTTACCTTCTGATTAGAGGATACTGCATTGTGTACCGAATCATGACCGATAGCGAAAAGAATCGAAACGATCAAGACCCCCATCCCAAGATATGCGCCCATCACCGTGGCATAAGATTCTGGAAAAAGTAATACCAAGGAGTATAGGCCGAAATACATCGCAAGTAGAGAAAAGATCTTGAACCAATACAATGGAGTAGCTTTTCTATTTTGCTTATTCTCTTTGAAGTAGTTGCTAACTCTCTTTCCTAGCGCTATATAAAACTCGCTAGGCTTATCATTTTGAAATGTGACATTCATAATAAACTCAGGATTGTACTTTATTTAAACAGAAAAGAGCGAACCGTCTCAAGTTTAGCACTGATGCGGCTTGGTTTATCCTTGCTAGAAAAATTGTGACGCATGCGGTACAACCATACACTAAAGGCTAAGAAAACACCAGCCATTAAGCTTCCTATGGGGTCTCCCACTTCTATTCCCATTAACACAAAGGGAACGCCAAGTGCCATAAGTGCCAAGCGTACGTGCTCAACCTGGTAGGCCCATCTTTTCTTTTCCAGTAAGACCGGAACCGTCAAGGTAGCCATCGTGATTAGAACAGTATACATTAGAACTTCCGGCAAGGGCATGAACTCGGTATAGAATGACATCAATGAATCATATCCATCCGTCACCTTCCCTTTTTTGATTAACATCGCACTCAACAAGCCCATTCCCAGCGCCACTTGTACAAATACGTAGATCGACAAGTCTAAAGGAGCCTTGGGGTCGTACAGCTCCCGATCTAAACCATTGTTCTTGTCTTGAGAAGGGGGCATCATACCTTGTGGTGTCCAACCTGGTCGCTTTACAAACAGTTTCACCTTATTCCCAAATCCTTCGATCTTCTTGGCCTGCTTGAACAAATCAACCCAGTAGTGAAAATAAGCCCAGTAGACATTGTTACTTGGCAATCCAGTAGTAATTCCATACTTCACCTCATCCTCTTCTCGCTGATAAGTACCGAAGATCATATCCCACCAGATGAAAATACCACCGTAGTTTTTGTCCAAATACTTGTCATTTCTTCCGTGGTGTACACGATGCAAGGAAGGCGTCACAAAGATGTATTCCAATGGGCCCAATTTGCCAATCAACTGTGTATGCAAAAAGAACTGGTGTGTTCCACCTACGATGAATACCGTCCACGCAAATTCAGGAACGAAACCAACAATCGGTAAAACGCTAAGGAAGAAAGTTCGAGCAATAGCCTGGAATCCCGACTGGCGAGACCCAACGGTGAGGTTGTAGTTCTCACTTTGGTGATGTACAATGTGTACTGCCCAAAGGAAGTTCGCTTCGTGCCCAGTCCGGTGATACCAGTAATACAAGAAATCGTATAGCACCAGACAACACACCCACATGAGTGGTGTACGTGGCAACTCAGTGATAGCAAAATTATCAAATATCCATTTGAAAACGAATAGCATGATAATCGCGTAGAAAAAGTCGAAAAGTCGTTCTGCCATTCCCGCCGTCATGTTGGTCACAGCATCGCTAAAGTGATAGATTTCCTTACCCATCATCTTTCCCAACATGTACTCAACCCCCACAACGATAAAGAAGATAGGTGCAATTAGTCCTAAGAATGTTAGCATCGTCTACAAATTTTTCAAGGCCGAGATGCGCCTTGTTGAGGCTTAATACTGAAAGCCTCTGTCCTTAAAAGTGATACAAAGCACACCCTACTTGAACACCAGATCCTACACCAATGATCAGGGCAATATCCCCAGGGTTCCCTTGGCCATCCTCCTTCATTTGCTGCATTCCGTAAGGAATGGAAGAAGTGAATAGATCCTTTCTGTCTTTGGTTACATCCACAAAAAGGTCCTTGGAAAGTCCCATAGCTTGGCTAAGCCTAAGGATAAAGCTTTCTGATATTTGCTGAGGAATAATCTTTGTAATTTTACCGTCATTTAGCAGCTGCTTGATATTTTCGTGCTTATCAAGCGTTTGCAGGATGCAGTCAATAAAAACATCTTCCGCTTTCTCGTCCAATTCTGGCTGTAGCACCGTAGTTCCACTTCCTTCCAGCCAAGTACTTGACACTATCCATTTGTCAATAGCATCTGTGTACTTCTCAAATACTATGTCGCTAAAGCCCTGCTCTCCTTCCTTCGCTTTTCTCAAGATCACGCCAGATGCAGTCTCCTCAATTCCCAATAATGTATCCGGAAGCGTTTCCTTATTATTCTCAATTTCCGCTGTTAGGATCAAGGCATTTTGCACTTTCCCACTATTGATAGCACTACACCCAGCATCGATAGAGTTGAGAAAACCAAGTGCTCCGTTCATTACATCTAGTGCAAAGGAATTAGTGGAGTTGCGGTAATTGTCCGAACGCATCTTGATGTTACCTGCAATCAAAGCTGCAATTGCTGGCTCACAGATAAATTCGTCTCTATATACACCTGAGAAGATCAATAAATCCACATCCTCTCCACTAAGGTTGGATTGCTTCATACACTGATCCGCCACATAATCGGTAAGATCAAAAGTCCCTTTACGGATATCAACGCCAGCAGGGATAGTTCCGATGGAATCAATCACTACTCGCTTTGGGCTACTACCACTCGTATGTTGACCATTACCGTTTAAGCTTGCCTTGGCTACATGACCATTGCCATTCGCATGGCCATTCGCATGGCCATTCCCATTAAGCATTCGCTTGGGAAGGTCATCAAAGGTATACAGGGAAGCTCCTAGTGTCACCCCGGAGGCATTTACGCTGAATAGTATATTTTGTCCTGGTTGGAAGGTTCCCTTGCGGATATTATCCATGATCGCGATGATATGAGAAGTAGAGGAGGTATTTCCTCTTTCCGCTAGGTTATTGATGGTATTCTCACTAGAGAACTTCTGCTTCTCCATCAATCGATTCACTTCACGATATCCAGCTTGAATACTCAACTTCGAAGTCTGGTGCGTCAATAGCATATCAACTTCTTTGTCGGGATTCTCCTTCATCATGCGAACCAACTGCTTGGATCCCTCTTTAACAGCTACATCAGCCAGACGGGCTGACTCCGTCAACATGATAGCTCCCCCGTGATCAAAGTCAGTTGCCTTCGCAATACACAAACTACTGTGATCACCAAGGGTAAGCATTTCCATGGCGTGGAATCCGACATCATCTCGCTCAGAGCGCTCTAAAATTAGCGCTACACCCGAATCACCTAGTGTCAGACAAGCCATTCTAGGATCCTTGAAATCCACAATCTCTTTCTGTGCGGTCTTCGTCAAGTGTGTGATATACTCACCACTTACTACCATTACTCTTTCAGCAGAACCAGATTTCAGGTAAGCATCAGCTAGGTAGATACCTGTGAATACACCAGCACATGCGTTGGAAATATCAAACACAACTGCGTTATCAAAACCAAACTCTTTGTGCAGTTTAATTGCCGAAGAAGGCTCAAAAGAATATTTGCGTGGTGCATCGTAGTGCGAGATGTTGCAGCAGATGATCGTATCGATATCCTTTGCTGTATATTTAGAACGATCCAGACAAGCTTGGATGGCTTTCCTAGCTAAATCAAGTGCAAATTCTTCCACACCAGCCATTCTTCGCTCCTTGATACCGGTGATACGCTCTAAAGGAAACCTAGGTTCATTCACACATCCTTCTAGTACTTCCTTAGAAGATACTGCTGTAGGTGGCAAATAGTCTCCTATGCTTTCGATGATGGTATTGCCGTTTTTCATATCTGAAATAAGTTGATATTGCTGTCATTACATCCGGCCCTTTAAGCCTTCAAACCGGGGTGATAGTCGCAATAATTAAGTAATACAATCTTATGGCCATTAATGAAATAGCCCACAAAAGTCTATAATTAAATCTAGTTTTGAAAACATTCTGCGAATTATCGCTCCTTACTGTAAGGAAGAAAATTCACATATAAGCGGTCTTTTCCATGTCTTGCACTCTTGCAAGTGATGGATAAAGATAAAAGGCGTGTTTACCAATATGAGGCTATAAACAAGAAGAGTGTATCCAATTGTCTTGGATAGGCAGTTTATTGTACTGCTTTAGTCCCCGAGGGGATCACAGAGATTAAGCAACAAGTTAATGGGAATTATGTTAGTTTTCCAGGCTACTAAAGTATTATCCTTCCTGGCGATTGTCGATTTGGGGTGAAATCCTTTCCTACACCTTTATCCGATTGACGGACATAGAAACGAACTCTGTGGAGAACGTCTTATGCGATAACCGACCGCAATATTTCCAAGCCTTCAAAGAACTCGCCGAAAATCAATTTCTACTATAGCTGAGCAGCTATTTGTTTGTATTTATTAACGAGCGAATTTTCTTTCTGAAAAATCAAACAACAGAGAATCTAGGCGAAAAGATCGGAATTTTCGCTGATTTAATCCTAGAAAAAATCCAAAAAGATTATTGCAGTCAGGATTTTTTAGGCAAAAATGGAGCAAGGTAAATCTTCGCTAAATTTATTTAGTTCGGTAAATGTCTGCGTTAAAAAAAGAAATACTAAGAGTGATCCGATTTTACCTTCGTTTCCTTCAGGGAAAAGCCATTCATCCAATTTTTATTGAAATGGCTATTTCTCCTATAAATTTCTATAATTTGGGTCGATTTATTCTGCATTTTTTTACAAAAAAAGGCTGCTAATCCCACTTGGCGCCCAAATTTTGCCCAGGAAATTCTGTATTTTGCCAAAGGAGTTAAGCCCCTTTTTATGGGATTTTTACGCCCCAGTAAGCATTTATAGGCAGAGCTGAACCGGCTTACTGGAATGGTACATCATCATTTATTCATCACAAATAGACTATTATGGGATTTCTTTATTGGTTAGTTATCGGTTTGGGAGCGGGCTCGATTGCCAAGGCCTTGACCCCTCAGGATGAAAAAGGCGGATGGATTTCTTCGCTAATCGTTGGAGTGATTGGAGCCTATGTTGGTGGTTTTTTGGCAGGTATCACGGGAATTCGGTACATCCTTGGATCAGGATTACTGGGTAGCCTGATTGTAGCCACGGCTGGCGCTTTCTTAGTCCTTTACATCTACCACAAATATCTGAAAGACAAACTCAACGTAAACCTGTAGATCTGGTCAACAATTCTCCTAATCAGCAAAACGAAGAAGGCTAAGCATATGCCTGTTTGGCATCACTTCCCTTTTCGCCGAGAGTATGTTTAAACGCTCACTCAAATATGAAACTTTAAACATGCTCTTCACTTTCTTCTTTCTTCAGCTTCATTCATCATCATAAAACGAAGTCCAATGTTCTCAAGAGTGTTCGCCTCAGCAAGCTTCTTGCTAATTGCTATTTTCAGCATTTCATCCAGCTTAGTTCAAGCGCAAGCCCAACTTCAGGGCGCTTGGAAACTCACAACGCCCGAAGGTTCTTCTCACCTATTGATACTCAGTGGAGATTATTTTTCCTGGACAGAATACGCTGCTAAAGATGGAGCCTTTATCAGTACCCAAGGAGGGAAATGGGCAAAAACAGGTAAGAACCTAACCCTCACTTACGAATTCCATACCGCAGACAAAGAAAAGGTTGGTACTAGTAAAAGCCTTAAACTCGTACATGTCCCGAAGAAGCAGATCATAAAATTAAAGGGCAAGGGAGTACTAAAAGGGAACTGGACAGATGTCGATCAGGGCAAAACAACACCGCTGACTGGTGCCTGGCTCATCTCAGGGAGGAAAAGAAATGGGGAGATTGGAAAAATCAATACCAACCGGCCCAGAAAAACCATGAAGATCCTCAGCGGTACCCAATTCCAATGGATCGCCTACAATACTGAAACCAAAGAGTTCTTTGGTACTGGTGGCGGAGCTTATACAGCAGATGGAGGTAAGTACGTGGAAAATATCGGCTTCTTTTCTCGGGACAACAGCCGAGTAGGAGCTTCTTTATCTTTCGACTTTGCCGTGGAAGAAGGGGACTGGATTCACTCCGGTAAGAGCTCTAAGGGGGCACCCCTCTATGAAATTTGGAGCAAGCGAAAGTAAAGGCTTCCGCATTTTTTCACCCAAAACAGACCTGTAGATGGAGAACGCCATCCCGCAGCGGATCTTTGACTCCATGCAGCAATACCCTCCTTTCTCTTTAATGAAAGATCCTGACTTGATGCGCATTGCAGAGCGCATAAGGATTCGCTTTGTAGCCAAGGATCAATGGGTGTTTCAAGCAAAAGATGCTGTTCAAAAACAGATCTACTTCGTCCAGGAGGGGGCGATTCATCTATTACAACAGCAACAGGATCCAGCGCAATTAGTAGAAGCCTGTGACCAAGGAGAGATCTTCGGGCTTGGTCCTTTGGTGGATTCTCCACATTATCAGTTAGGGGCAAAAGCAGAAGAGGACAGCCTGGTATATATCATTCCTCAAGCCATCCTGCAACCTATTATTGAAAAACAGCCAAAGGTGGCTTGGTACTTTGCTCAAAGCTTTGCAGCGGGTAAATATGCCGTTCCCAGTTCGCTAGGTCCTCCTACTCTATTTTGGCAAGAACAGCAACGACAGCAACAAGCTTTCGAACTGCTGGAAATTCAATCTATTGATCACAGTCGGAAGCCCGTCTCTTGTCTCCCGGGTACCTCTATCCAGGCTGCCGCACAGATTATGCGAACGCAAAGCGTTGGGTCGATCATCATAACAAATGAGGCTGAAAATCCTGTAGGAATTATTACCGATCGAGATCTACGGAATAAGGTAGTTAGTGGAGATCACCCCCTATCTGATTCCGTGGATCTTATCATGTCAAAACCCGTAATTACCGTCAAGCCGGATGTAACGATTGCGGAAGTACAAATGTTCATGATGAAACACCGGATTCATCATTTGGTAATCACTCAAACTGGGCGCTCAGATTCTCTAGTACTCGGGGTGATTTCGGAACATGATCTCCTTGTCATTCAAGGTAACAACCCCGCCGTGTTAATTCGAGAAATTAGCCGGAGTAAAGATGGAGAGGAATTGGGTAGAATTCGCGGAAAAGCGGAGGGCTTACTACGAAAATATTTATATCAAGAAGTAGCTATTGGTTTCATTAGCTCCATCATGACGCAGATCAATGATGCCATTATTGAGCGGGCCATTCTACTAGCACTAAAGGAAATGGATGAAGAGGGCAAAAAAGATCCCGGAGTAAAATGGTGCTGGTTAGCCCTGGGATCTGAGGGTAGAGAAGAACAGCTGTTAAGAACCGACCAAGACAATGCCTTGGTTTTCGAAGATGTGGATTTAGAGAGACAGGAGGAAGTCAAGGCCTATTTTTTGCAGCTGGCCAAGAAGGTAACTCGTTTTCTTTATGCTTGTGGTTTTGAGTATTGTCCTGGAGACATGATGGCTAGCAATCCTCAATGGTGCTTACCTTTGGACGCTTGGAAGAAACAATTCTCCGGCTGGATTTTTGCCCCTAGTCAGCAGCATGTTTTGTATTCCAACATCTTTTTTGATTTCCGCCCGATTTATGGAGCATTCGAGTTAGCAGAGGAATTGTCTGATCATATATTTAAAGCCACGGGCGAACGGGATATCTTCCTTTCCTTTATGGCGAAAAATGCCTTGCAAACACCCGCACCACTCACTTTCTTTCGACAGTTTATGGTGGAGAGAAGTGGAGAACACAAGGATCAATTTGACATTAAGAGTCGGGCCATGATGCCACTAGCAGATGCCGCCAGGGTACTAATCTTAGCTGCACAAGTCCCTCAAATCAACAATACGTTTCGTCGCTTTGACAAATTGGCCGAGTTAGAGCCACAAAACCGAGCGCTGTTCGAGCAAGCTGCAGATGCTTACGAAATCTTAGTGCGTTATCGAGCGCTACAAGGGCTCAAAAATCAAACCTCTGGTCGTTATTTTAAGCCTTCGGAGCTCAGCAAGATGGAGCGCCTCAATCTACGGAACAGCTTCAAGCCGCTCCGCGAATTGCAGGACCTTCTGACGGTTCGTTTCCGCTTAAATTTCTTGATTTAAGATGGCTTGGCGAGATTTATTTAAGTCTGCTGGCCCACCGGCTCCGGAGTGGGCAGCCTATTTGGAGCATTTCAAGTCTCCACTACCTCGCACGTCTTCGCTAGAAGACATCAATTTTGTTGTGCTAGATCTAGAAACTACCGGCCTGAATACTCGCAAGGATCATATGTTATCCCTAGGAGCCGTACAGGTCAAAAACTTCGAAATCCAGATTGAAAGGCGGATGGAATACTTCGTGCTGCAGCGGGACTACAGCCCGAATCAAAGTATCGGCATTCACGGTATCATGCCCGAGCAAACTGCCACTGGAATCGGAGAGGTGGAATTGATGCAGAAGCTACTTAGCTTTTTAGGTTCAGCAGTAATTGTAGGGCATCACATCGGCTTTGATGTGGCGATCCTGAACAAAGCCATAAAGCGCATTTACGGGAAAAACCTGAAGAATAAAGTGATCGATACGGTGGATCTCGTCAAGCGGTGGGATCGCTTAGGTTCTACAGCACCGCATCGAGACCTCAGTCTAGACGCTGTGTGTCAACGCTGGAAGCTACCACTACACGAGCGACATACCGCCGCCGGAGATACCCTGCTCACAGCGATGCTTTTCTTAAAGCTATTAGGAAATTTACAAAAGAGAGGCGTCAATACCCTGGGTGCCCTTTTAAGAAACTAGTCCATACCTAGATGGGTACCTTCGCTATCATTGGTTCCCCAAAGCCAGTTGCTTTGCCGAACCCAGTCTCCTTTCTTGATGAAAGTCAAGGGAATGAAATTTCTTGAAGGAGCCCCGATGTGGTAGATTTCCCACTCTTCGCTGTATCCCTTCACCAAATCCTTGATGCAATCCACTCGATTGTTTGAAACGATCTCACATTCGGACCATTCAAAAACCTCCACTCTGTAGTGTAGCTTTTGTTTTTGCCCGTTCATAGTCATTTCAATCTCGAAATCTTGCTTACCAGGTACATTGGGAATCGGTATTGCCAAGTTCAACATGATGAGTAGTTTTAAGCAGTAAACGAATCTCTTTTCTTCATGAACGATTTCCCTTAGAATAATGATGCGAAAACCGAAAGAAATCGAACTTTCACCTTCTCCATCATTCTAGCAAGGGACGAACATACTGAAATAGATTTTCGTACTTCAGGTAAATTAAAGAATGACCTACTTACTTAAGCTATTGATATACGATTGGTTATTGAAGGTAACTATTAATTCAGAAATAAACAAGTGTCCCAACTACTAGATCATCCCCTAAAACCGGGCTAATTATATTGATCCAGAAGTAGAATTAAACATCACAAATCACTCCTAATCAAAGCAGTACCATCCTTGGCTCCCCTACCCCTATTTCTCCTCTTAGTCGTATTTCTACCTACTATTTTCTCCAACTAGCAAGCTATCGGACGAAATTAACAGCTCAAGGTCTGACCAGCATTGATTTGTTTCGGTTCTTGTCTTAAGTACTTTGTAACCTAAGTTCAAAGTAATATTAAGCAGATCGTCCCTGCTCCAATTATCCTGCTAAATCAAGTCCTGGAGGGCTTCCGGCTCCAAATCTCAAGGTCACAGAATCAAGCAATCCTTTCATTCACTCAAGCAAAAGATCTAAACACACAAATGCTGATGACTCTGAAACTGGAATGAAATAACTTGAAAGTATTATACCTAAGTACCTTACTCAACCCTATTGTCATGTATATACCAGAAAGCATTATGCATACGAGAAAACAATCCCAAACTAAAAAGACCAAAACATCGCAGGACAAGCCTCCGGTCACTACTGTGGAGTTTACAGCTGCCGAACGAACGATCAGTGTCGTAAAGGAGCAGCAAAACTTACTAGATGCTGCCGTGATTCATCGCATTCCTCATATGCAAGAGTGCGGTGGACATGGAAAATGTACGACCTGTCGCGTCCGCATCATTGACGGTATTGACAATGTATCTCCGCGCAATGAACTGGAGACCCACTTAGCTAGTTGTCGGGAATGGGATTCCTCGGTACGACTGGCCTGCCAGACGAAGGTTCATGGCCCCGTTAAAGTGGAACGTTTAGTAAAAACCTTTGGAGACGTGAGCTTACTACAAGGAGAAGGCTTAGAGCAGAGTGGAGGGAAAGAACAGTACTTAGCTATTCTTTTCTGTGATATGCGCAATTTCACCCCCTTTGTGGAAAGTAATCTAGCCTTTGACGTCGTACACATTATCAATCGCTTATTCGCCGTATTGGGCGAGCCTATCCTCATGAATAATGGATTAATCTATCAATATGTGGGAGATGAGATCGTTGGTCTGTTTGGTTTGGAATCACAAACAGCGGAAGAGAGTTGTATGGCTGCCTTGCGCGCGGCTTTGGGTATGCGCACGGCTCTTCAGCAATTGAATGATGAACTGATGAGTGAATTCGGCATGGAAATCGAAATCGGAGTTGGTATCCATTTCGGACCAGTCATCGTGGGGAAAATGGGACATCCTAGTCATAGGCAATTTAGTATTATCGGAGATGCTGCCAATGTAACAAGTCGCATCCAGGCCGTCAACAAGACTATGCGTACCCAAATCTTAGCTTCGGAAGCTTTGCTTGACGAATTGCCAGAAGAAACCGTATCCGTCGGGAGGTTTAAACGCATCCCATTGAAGGGTAAAAGTCATCCCGTTCGCATCATTGAAGTTATTGGCTTCAATCAGCCCGATGACATCTTTCTCATTCAACAAAGCATGCCTTTCCTATTTGCGCATGAAAGCGCATTTGCCGCAGCATTCTACCGCCGTCTTTTCGAAAAAGCCCCACAAGCCCGACAATTATTCAAAGGCAATATGGACCGGCAGGTAGCCCTATTAAGTCATGTCCTAAAAGGAACCGTCTACGCCCTCTGCCGTCCACAAAACCTCGTTATGGGACTCCAAGAACTAGGTAAGAGACACATCTCCTATGGTGTCAAAAAAGAGCATTTTGCCCTGGTCAAAGAGGTGCTTCTAGAAACCTTATCTTCCAGCATTGGAAAAGGATATAACCCCTTAACTCACCAAGCCTGGGACCGCGTACTAGACATCGCCTTTCAGCAAATGCAAGTCCCCATGGATAAAGCCGATCAGGGATAATGCTGTAGACCCGTAAATGGAATCGGTAATATTACGGCCTGAGCAAGCGGAGCTCCGTCTTGACGTGCCGGTTCCCAATTTGGCATCATTTGCAGGATCTGGATCGCAGCTACCGCTAGGTCATCATCTACTCTATTGATGACTGAGATATTGGATAAAGATCCATCTTCATTTACTATGAACTTGAGTTTTACCACTACCTCCTCTTTCTCGATAGCATTGCTGTAGGGATACTTCATCTTGGTTTCCAGGTACTCGAATAGGGCATTAGGACCGCCTGGGAATCTAGGCTTGCTCTCGATCTTACTCGCCCGTGTCTCTCCTTCCACCACTTGTCCGGATCGAGGAACAAATTGTATCAGCATTATCATCAAGGTGAGTAGGAGTATTGTAGGTTTTAACATGGGTACCAAATTTTTCAGTGTTTTCAGTTGAGTTGTAGTATTTGGAGTACATTTTATGGATTGGTCTAGCAAGGGCCCATATTTGTTACCCCTTTCTCTTTTTTCCTGCCTAAAGTATGCTAGTTGTCCGCGCAAAAGCTGATGAAAAGCAACTATCATTTGCCGGAAGCTGGTATTTTTACAGCATGTTCTTACATGATCGTTCTCACCAAATCGAGCAACTAGATAATTTTGAACTTAGCGGTACCAAACTGCGTAGGACGCTACGGGAATTGGGGCTGATCAACCGCCTTTTTGGGAATGTCCGTATGGTGAAGAGAAGCATCTGGCGAGAAATGAAAAAAGCAAACCTAAATCAGGCCACCATAGTGGACTTGGGCTGTGGAGGTGGAGATCTATTGGCCGCTCTAGCTCAGTCGGCTGAACGAAAGGGCTATGAATTGCAACTGATAGGCATTGACGGCAACCCGGCCAGCCTCTCCTTCGCCGAAGAACGGTATGCAAAATTAAAGGTTATTCGTTTCCAAGAGGCTGACATTGGTCAGCCTGAGTTCCAGGTTCCTCCTTGCGATTTTCTGATCAGCAGTCACTTCTTATATCACTTGCCCGACCAGGAATTGCCAGCTTTCTTACAAAAGCAGTTAAAACGGGTAAGGCAAGCTGCCATCTTCAGTGAATTAGACCGTCACTTTATTGCCTTACAATTATTCAAATTTGTTTCTTTGTTATTGGGTTTTAGCAAGATGACCCGGCAGGATGGTCAAACAGCAGTGAGACGAGCTTTTCGCAGGAAAGAACTCGTTGACATCCTGCAACGAACATCCTTCGTACATTACCGCTTAGCCTATAAATGGGCATTTCGTCACCTTTTAACGATCTACTGTTCACATGATGACCTTTCTCAATGATTGGATACAAAAACTAATGCAAACACCTGGCAGTTTATGGATGGTTTATATTATCGTCTATTTCATTTGGGGTGTTTTGATGCACAACTTTGGTATCTACACTAAAATTGCTCGCTTTAAACATTGGTGGCAAATCATCACCTGTTACATCTTATATATGATTCCTATTTCGATCCTCCTGGATGGCCTCCCGTGGTATCAGCAATATGCCTATGGCCTATTCTTTATGGGGATTCTTGAGTTTGGAGGATACGCCATCAAATCTTCAACGGCCTTTGAGCATAACATTCTTGATCGTTTTTTTGGTGAACGTAACTTTGCGTTAGGTATGACTCTTTTCTTCGCGTCCTATTTTCCACTTGGGAACGGGGCAGTACATGCCTTTCATAACTTGTTGTTCTGATTCAATTTGGTGAAATACAGCCTATGTTTCAACGCTTTGCCCTGCTTTTGTCGACTATCTCTTTCATCACCTTCATGCAAGCCCAAGAAGGTTCATCGGTCATCGAAAAATATTTAGAGATTGTAAATGATCGTTTCGAGGCGGAGCGAGCTTTCACCACCACGGATTTCGTCTCTCAACAATGGCGAATTCCCGGCAATCATGGCTTTGACACCAGCATTTACTACGTGCAACAGATCCTGGAAGAGGCGGGCTTCGTTCTGCAAGAACATGCAAAACCCGGCCAAGCTCATTACCGCCTAGAACGATATCCACTCCGCCGGCCTACCTGGGAACCGGTCAGCGCCCAACTGTCCCTTAAAGGCATGGAAAAGCCTATCCTCGATTTCTCGAGCAATAGGAACATGATTGCGATCAATAGCTTTTCCACCCCAGCGGAAGGACAAGATGCTTCTGTAGTATTTGTGGAAGCTTGCAGCCCAACAGCTATTAAGAAAGCCAAGGTAAAGGGTAAGGTGGTAGCAGGGAAGTGCAATGTATATCAATTGTTTCGAACAGCTGTGATAAAAGAAGGAGCCATAGGTGTCTTGGCCTACAGCATACCCAAATACAATCAACCCGAGCAATATCCCAATTCCATTACTTTCCGTACCATAGGATTTAATAGCGAAGCCAAAGCATGGGGCATTAACCTATCTTATGCAGCTTGGCAAGCTTTGCAGGCCGCCAAGGAAGCCGGCCCCGTCGAGATTCACACCAATATTCAGACCAAGATCTATCCCTCTGAAGAACTCACCCTGGTAGCAGAAATCCCTGGTCAGTTGAAGCCGGACGAACGTTTTGTGTTTAGTGCACACGTCCAGGAGCCCGGGGCTAATGACAATGCCTCCGGGGTTGGAACGCTTGCTGAAATGGCTCGAGTGGCCATTAATCTGTATAAAGACAAACGGATCAACCCACAGCGGACACTCACCTTCCTATGGGGAGATGAAATTCTTTCGACCCGGCGATTTATCCAACAGGATCAAGCCCGGGCCAAGGGTATTAAATGGGGCTTAAGCCTAGACATGGTCGGAGAAGATACCGAAAAAACAGGTGGAACTTTTTTGATTGAAAAAATGCCCGATCCTTCTGCGATCTGGACTCGTGGTGAGGATAAGCACACGGAATGGGGTGCAAGTCCAGTGTCTAAATCCGATTTGAATCCACACTACTTCAATGACTTCATGGAAAAAGTTTGTCGATCGCAGGCTAGTCGAAATGGTTGGATCGTTAACACGAATCCTTTTGAAGGAGGGAGTGACCATCAACCTTTTCTCAATGCTAAGATACCAGGGCTATTATTTTGGCACTTCACGGATGTATTTTACCACACCGATGCGGATAGGATTGACAAAGTTTCCCCAAAAACATTGTATAATGTAGGGGTAAGTGCCTTGACAAGTGCACTGGCACTAACGGAAGGAGGTGAGGTAGTGGCGCTGGAACTACATGATGTATTACAAGCTGCTGCGGACAAGAGGTTGAAGACTGAAAGAAAACTTTCTTTACAGGCGCTGGATGAGGGTAGCGAGAGAAAAAAAGAGGAAGATATATGTAATACCTGGATTGACTGGTATATTAGAAGTACACCTACCATAAAAGACGTACTTTTGGGAACGGACTCCCCCGAACTGCAAAAGAAACTACAGCAGGCCGAAAAACACCTGCTAAAAACCCAAAAGGAAACCCTGAAACTGTTACAGAAGTAAATTACTAAGCTACCTTAGATGAACGATGAAAAGACGGTATTAGTCACTGGCGGATCCAGTGGAATAGGCTATACCATATCAACCTACTTTGCTAAAGCAGGATTCCGGATCCTCTGGGTTTCTAAACCTGAAGAAGAACTTCGCCAAGCGCGCCAAGATTTACGCCAAGCGGTACCCAATGTCGAGATTCACACCTTTGCCCAGGACCTCAGTTTAGAAGGTGCGGCTCAAGCCACCCACGAATGGGCAAAAGGTTTTGGAAGCGTACATGTACTGATTAATAATGCGGGATTTGGAACGCATGGTTTTCTCCAAGATATCCCCCTTGAAAAAGAGGTAGACATGGTTCGCCTAAACGTCTTGGCGGTGTATCAATTGACCCGCTTGTTCCTCGACGATATGATAGCACAGGACCGTGGGACTATCATCAATATAAGCTCAAATTCTTCTTTCCAACCGGTGGCACGAATGACCACCTACTCTTCCACTAAGGCTTTTGTTACTCATTTTTCTAGAGGACTTCAGGAGGAACTGACATTGCAGAAATCTAAGGTAAGAGTCCTTACCGTTTGCCCCTCGGCGATAGTGGATACACCTTTCTCAAAAGATATGAGAGATGTGAAGACCTTTAATGGCTTGGTTTATACTACCGCTGCTGAGGTTGCCAAAGATGTTTGGCAGGCCTTTCAAAATCAGAAGACCTTCTTGATCACTGGCAAAAAAATGCGATTCTTCTACGCCCTTAGAAATCTAGTCCCCTATCCTCTCCAACAATACCTCGTAAGAAAGGAAACGGAGCGGTCTTCCTCCTAATTAGTCTGCTATTCCAGCAGCTCCATTTTGTGTTACCCCGCTAGTGCAACAGTTGGGTAAAATATGAGCTTTATCCACCCATTACTTACTCGAGTGATGATGGCTTTTATTTATCTTTGTCTCCACAAAAAAACGCTACCAGCCGGTAGACCGGGAAGTAAAACGCGAACAAGATTATCCAGGAAGCAGACCTTGATAGAGGTCACTTCTGTTCAACATTTGGTACACTACTTAATCAAAAAAGGATGAGCGCTAGAATAAGCTGGGGAACATTGAAATCCATTATTGTCTTACTGATATTATCAAGTTGTAATCCCACTATCGACACGGATGGACCGACCAAGGCCCAGTACAAGGCAAAAGTAAAAGCTGACGATAGTACGATAGAGATGATCCAAAGAGTAAAAGCAGCAGGCACGGCTATCAAGGCCCAAGAAGCACGCTATATACTCAATCAGAAGAAAGTAGATCATTTCGAAAAGCAGCTGGACGAGATGGAGGTTGGAGCAGATCGAAATTTGGTACTGTATGATTATGGTATAGAGCTGCTAAGAGCTGGACATACGGATAAGGCCATTGAAGTTTTTACCAATTTCCATGACTTCTTCACGGACAAGATATTTCTCGATAAGCAAAAGACCTTGACAGAGTTCAAAACTCAACTGGGGGTCAGTTATCTGAGAAAGGCCGAACAGGAAAATTGTCTACTCAATCACAACAACGAATCCTGTATCATCCCGATATCCAAGAAGGCTCAACATATCAATCGGGAGGGCTCTACCAAGGCTATTGAGTTCTTGGAGGCGTGCCTGGAGGTGAATCCCTTCGACTATGAGATACAGTATTTGCTAAATATTGCATACATGACCCTCGGAGGATATCCAGATCAAGTCCCTGAGGAGTTCCTGATACCAGCAGACTATTTTGAAACTAACAATTTTTCTAAGTTTTCAGATGTAGCCATGGATCTAGGCGTAGATGTGAATGAAATGTCTGGCGGTATCTGTTTGGATGACTTCAATGGAGATGGATTCCTCGACATGATGGTCTCGTCTTGGGGATTTGAGGATCAGATTCGCTACTTCGAAAATGATACGCAAGGTGGATTTACGGATAAGACGGCTGAAACTGGACTGGTCGGTGTAACGGGCGGTCTCAATTTGAAGCATGCTGATTACAACAATGACGGTTTCCTGGATTTTATCATTTTGAGAGGGGCTTGGCTAGAAAACCAAGGCAAGGTTCCGAATTCTTTGATCCGGAATAATGGCGATGGCACCTTTACCGATGTGACCATCGAAGCAGGTCTGTACTCAGAACGGCCCACTCAGACCGCCATCTGGGCGGACTTTAACTTGGATGGATGGATAGACATTTTCATCGCCAATGAATCTACGGATAAAGGGTTGAATACTTGTGAACTGTTTCTCAGTAATACGGATGGAACCTTTACTGAAATGGGCAAGACAGCAGGGCTCACGGAAACCGGATTTTTTAAGGGTGTGGATGCAGGTGATTTGAATAATGATGGTTATCCAGATCTCTATCTTTCCAATTTCAGTGGGAAAAACCTACTGTACCTGAACGCGGGGTCAAAAAATGATATCTCCTTTCAGTTGGCTTCAGATTCTGCTGGCGTTGCTGATCCTGTAGAAAGTTTTTCTACCTGGATATTTGATTACAACAATGACGGTTTCGAAGACATTTTTGTATCTGGTTACTCCAATGCCGAAAAATCGCCAGCTAACATATTCATGGCCAATATTAGGAATCCCTACGATCCACGATTAGAGGATCATCGTCCGCGCTTATACCGCAATAATGGCGATGGGACTTTCACCAATATAGCCAAAGCGTCTGGCATAGGAGAGCCACTGACCACCATGGGCTGTAATTATGGCGATTTAGACAATGATGGATTCCTTGACTTCTATGCTGCCACGGGCGACCCAAGTTTTTTATCTATCGTCCCCAATAAAATGTATCGAAATCAGGGAGGGGAAACCTTCGAGGATGTCACTTTCAGCGGTGGTTTTGGACACATCCAGAAAGGTCATGCTGTAGGATTTGCTGATTTGGACATGGATGGTGATCAAGATATCTATGCTGTCATGGGAGGCGCGTATGAGGGGGATAATTTCCAGAATGTGTTGTTTGAAAATCCAATCGGCAATCAGAATAGTTGGATTAATATCCGTTTAGAGGGTAGCACGAGTAATCGTTCAGCGATAGGCGCCAAGGTTATCGCTACGGTCACCGAAGAAAGGAATACGAGAAAGATCTATCATACAGTTGGTTCGGGAGCAAGTTTTGGCGGTAATAGCTTACTGGCAGAATTGGGTTTGGGCAAGGCTAAGCAGATCGATCAATTGGAAGTCATTTGGCCCAATCCGATCCGATCCGTTTCCACTTTCACATCCTTAGCGGTAAATCAAGTAATTAAGATCAAGGAAGGAGAAGAAAATCCGGTCCCGCTACCACTATCTCCGTTAAAGTTTCAGAAAATGGATCATCAACATCATTAGATCTGTTCTCTACTGAGGAGCTGGACAAAAAAAGTGGCCCATCCATTCCGAGGAATGCATGGGCCATTATGTGTAACCTAATTATAGGTTTGTGTCTCTACTAAGGGAAGTTAGGTCCACCTGTATCCCACCATAGTCGAGTACCAATTTCATCTGGCCCTCCTAACTTGCTAGTAGCATCAGCTACACCATCAGGGTTGTTGTTACGCTCGCCATTGACGAAAGGCATTCTTCTCAGGAAGTCATCATCAGCAATCACACCCCAATCCGCATTACTATCATTCTTGTAGTTGAATGGTAATTTAGGATATCCCGTTCTTCTGTGGTCAACCCAAATTTCGATAGTATTGTGAACAGCGGCTAGCCACTTCTGAGTCATGATCTTCTCCAACTTGATTTCTTTGTCTTCAGCTTCGTCCCACATCACTGGAACTGTAATTCTGCTAACAAAGTCATTTACCTCACCAGATGCTTTTGGATCATCATAATTCCAAGGTAGCTTGGTATCATCCTGCATTAGGTAGGCATCAGCACTACCCGCACCCCACTCGTCGAAACTTTCTCTTACACCTGCTTCGTAGTGTTCTTGAGCAGAACCTGCTCCAGCCCAACCGCGAAGGGAAGCTTCAGCCAACAAGAAGTGTGTTTCACTAGAAGTAAAGCATCTTCTGAATGGATATCCATTGTTATTGAACTGAGAGTTGATCGTAGAGTAAGTCAATCGATCATCCTTTGCTACCAATTCAGCACCATTTCTAATTCCTTTGTATGGGAAGTCAGGATGGTCAGGATATAGGGTATCATCCGTGGCAGGATCGAAGTACTTACTGGCACGAGGATCTTCATAACCACCAAGAACAGATTCCATAGTCGCACTCATACGCGTATCACCCCATCCAAAACAGATTCTAGCAGGGCGGAAGAAACCGTCGTAGTTTTTGATCATAAAGTTGTCAGCAGTAGTCGTGATCATACCGCCAGCAGCAGCAATTGCTTTCTCTCCTTGGGTCTTAGCCAAAGCAGGATTCACCTTAGAGATACGCATCGCCAATCTCAAACGTAAGCTGTTAGCTAGCTTGATCCAAGCACCAACGTCACCGCCGAAGCTTTCATCAAAGTTAGCCATACCACCAAAATCAACATTTTTGGTCAACAAAGCTTCGATTTCATCTAATTCAGAGAACCACTTGTTGTAAAGATCAGCTTCGGTATCATACAGGATCGTCTTTTCACTAGAACCATAATTGGAATAAATGATTGGCCCATGGTAAGCGGATAATCTAGAGGAAGCTAATACTCGGATCAATTTAGCCCAAGCGGTGAACACCTCATTGTTTTCTTCCTCAGCAATCTGAAGCACCTGGCGTACTGGAGCCATGATCTGTCCATATACTCGGTTCCAGTAGGTATTCCAACGGATGTAATAAGTAGTGTTATTAACGCCACCTACGAAAGGCGTAGGTGTAGCCAAATGGCGAACAAATGATTCGTGAGCCAAGTTGTGCTCAATTTGATCACCAAAGACATTGTTAAGCATCGTAGGGAAGAAAGCCCCTACGTGATTGTTGTCTTGTCTCAAAGATTCGTCAGAGATCTGGTACGGATTTTTGTTGAGTTCAGCAAAATCCTCCGTACAGCCCACGAATATCAAAAGGACAAGTACATATTTTAATAAATGTATCTTTTTCATATTTCTTAAAGCTTAAAAATTAGCGTTGATGTTGAATCCAATTGTTCTTGTTGCTGGAGTATTGAAGTTATCCAAGGAAGCAGCATTTCTACTTGTATTCATCGCCAATTCTGGATCAAACGGCGCTTCTAGGTGAAGGAAGAACAAGTTCTGTCCCACCAAGGAGAAAGTAACAGGAACCTTTTTACCAAAGTTAGTTTGGTAAGAAAGTGCCAACTGCGTCAAGCGCACGTTAGTTCTATCATAGATGTAAGGCTCACCAATACCGTTTCTATCACCAATGGCTCTGAACCATGTTTCAGGATCTACAGAAGATACAGCAGCTCCGTCCTTAGAAGCATTTACTTGTACACCACCAGCATCTCTGGCATCAGCTGTTCTTTGAGAAACACCTGCTCCGTCAAGCATAGATTCTGTCTGACTGAAAGCTACACCACCGAATTTACCATTGATTTGGAAATTCAAAGTGAACTTACCAAAGCTGAAATCGTTATTCCAACCCAAACTCCAGTTAGGATTCAAGTTACCTGCGAATTCTTGCGTTTGTGTCTTTAATGGTCGATCATTATCGTCTAACATGATACGTCCCTGATCATCTCTCTGGAACAAAAATACGAATACATCGCCAATAGATCCACCCGCTTCGAAACGAGATCCATAGCCTTCAGATTGTCCAGTAGTAATGGAAGTCAAATCAGGGTGCATTTCAACCACTTCGTTTTCGTTACTCCAGAAGTTGAATGTACTCTTCCACAAGAACTTAGGGGTGTAGATTGGAGTAACATCAACAACCATCTCAATACCTCTGTTAACGATTTCACCTGCATTCACAAAGAATCGGGTAAAACCTGAACCGGAAGGAGCTGGCAAGGAGATAAATTGATCAGTACTCTTCGTGTTATAGTAGGTGAAGTCAATACCGAATCGATCATCAAAGAAACGAACATTAGCACCAAATTCGTTACTGGTGATAATTTCTGGACTTAGATTATCAAATGGCTGTTGTGTATTTCTGTTTACGGCACCTGCTGCGTTGATCGTGTTTTGAGGATTTACACGGTTGAAAGGTACTTCATTACCCACCCTAGCATTAGAAAAGCGCACTTTAGCGAAGCTGATGAAATCAGGTAATTCAACCATTTGGCTCAAGATCGCTGTTGCACCGATAGAAGGATAGAAGTAAGATTCGTTACCTGTACCCGCTAGAGAAGAAGCCCAGTCATTACGGCCGGAGAAGTCCAAGAAAAGCATCTCCTTATAGCCTAATGTCAAGTTACCGAATACCGCTTGCTTAACCAATCGGCTTCCCAAAGTAGATTGAACTTGTACGTTCGGAGGTAGGTTTTGGAAGTAGAATTCATTTGGATACAGCAAACCATTGTTTGCATTTCCATCCACACGAGTTCCCAATCCGAAAGTTGTTTTCTGGTAACTACTACCAGCAATAACACCTACGCTAAAGTCATTGAAGTTTTCGTTGTACTTCAAAAGAACATCCGTGTAGATCAACTCATCTGAAAATTTGAAGTAATCCCAGCTACCATTAGGGTGTACGTTAGTTGTGTTACCACCACTAGTAAATTGCTGCTCAATCAACTTATCAGCAAAGTCATAGTTAGCTCTAGCTGTAATACTTAGTTTTTCGCTGAACTTGTAATCCAGGTTCAAGCTACCAATCATACGCTTGGTATCATGTACACTTGGCTGCTCATTGATCAACCAATATGGGTTAGACTGGTGGTGATCAATTACAAACCAGTTCTGTCCAATTACATTTCTGTTTGGATCAGTTACGAAGTAGTTATCTCTGAAAGAAGAGAAATCTCTATCTCTTGGGAAGAAATATAGACCCGTAAGTGGGTTTAGATAGTAACCCGCTGCTGGACGGTTTTTAGCACGTTCATTGGTTAACAAAACGCTTGATCCAATCGTCAATCTATCGTTAAGCATCTTAGTAGACTGCTTGAAGGTAATGTTTTGACGATTGTAGGTGTTCGTAGGAACAATACCACGTGCGCCAACATTACCGAAAGAGAAATAAGCTTTTGTACGAGCTGTTCCTCCACTGATAGAAAGAGAGTTGATCTGGTTGAATCCAGTTTGGAAGAAATCATCAACGAAGCTATCGTCAAAATTTCCAGGCGTGCTGGACCAACTTTCCTTTGTTCCACCTTCGCTACCATACTTGAACTGCAGATCTGGTCTTAACATAACGTTCTCGAAGGTAATACCTGAGCTTACGCTTACCTTGGCAGCTCCCTCTTCCCCTTGTTTGGTTGTAATCAGAACAACACCATTAGCACCTTGGCTACCATAAAGTGCAGCTGCGTTAGAACCTCTCAAAACCGTGATACTTTCAATATCATCAGGGTTAAGTTGAGACATACCATCACCGGAATCAAAGCCACCCCACATACCTGGCTGTCCTCCCCTATTATTGGCCATAGGGATACCATCAATTACGAAGAGCGGGTCACTATTCCCATTGAGTGACTTGTCACCCCGTAGTACTACCCGCGTGGAACCACCAGGACCGGAGGAACTCTTCTTGATCTCAACACCAGCGGCTCTACCGGATAAACTGTTCAGGAAGTTAATATCCCGAGCCTGCAGGAGTTCAGTACCATCAACTGTTTGTTGGGCGAAGGTAAGGGAGCTTTCTTCCCTTTCAATACCAAGGGCCGTAACTACGACTTCATCGAATAGAACCCCTTGGTCAAGGCTTAAGTCAATTACCGTTCTTCCCGTAACCGCAACTTCTTGCGGACTGTAACCTGTATACGAGAAGACAAGTACAGCATCGGCAGAACCAACCGTAATGGAGTAAGCACCATCAACGTCAGTTATCGTACCATTGCTGGTCCCCTTTTCCAGAATATTCACACCGATAAGTACTTCACCATCCACGTCGGTGACTGTACCAGTGATCTGTTGGGACCAAAGATTTCCTACCATACAGAGGCAGAAAACAAGTGAAAGAAACGTTGTTCTGATCATAACTAGCATTTTAATTTAAGCTGTTGGCATCATAAACTGTGCACGTGCACAAAATCTATTCTTATGATTTCTCGACAACTGCTGCCAATTGTCAAGTTATTTCTTAGAAGTTCTTCACGAAGCGACTAATTATCAACTCACAACTAATCCTGGTAAAAATTCAAGTTGTCTGGACTTGCAGACGGACTTAGGATATCCAAGGCTCATCTTCAGTAGCAATGGGCGAGAAATTAGGAAATCAATCTTGAGAGGCTTCTCAGAATTGTATCAAGGTAAGTTCTAGAGAAGTACAGGTTTTGGTCGATTGAAATCGTCAGTACATCACTTTTGATGACTTCCGCCCAAGAATCGAACAAGAAATGACCCCGACTTTATAGAGGAGAAATTTCTAGTAGCATTTCGTTATTATTAATGCAAAATTTAATTATTCTAAGCTGCGTAAATAATTGTCATTCATTCTCTCAATAGCAAGTTATGTAAATTTTTGTTTTTCTCAGTCCTCAAAACCGTTTTTTTTTGTCCACAATTATCATTGCGGTGTCCACGGGCACACTAAATATTGTGCTCATCTCCTTGTTCTCAAAGTGAAGGAGAATTTTCTACCATCCAAGTTTGAAGTTTGTAGTTATTGTTAGCAACCACTATTACTTCTCTGGTTCCCAGTTGAATGGCTTTCATATCTTTGGCATCATGCGGAGCATAAAAGCCTGCGCGTACAAGCGAAAGCGGCTCAAAATTCCCCTTTCCATCGCCTTTCAGAAAAAGTCCTGCCCCAGCATCATTTCTTGGCGTTTCAATTTCTGATTGGAACAGGTTTCCAGAAATTAACAGGTCCTTATGTCCATCTTTGTCATAATCCTTGATTAAAATATTGTTGACGGAGGACACCTGCGCTAGGTTCGGTAAGGGCCTAAAATCAAACGCGCCATCTCCTAGATTTTCAATGTAAGCAGAGGCAAAGGTTTTGGCCTGAAGGTTCATGGCATCACTGAGCTTCAAGCCATAGATATCTCCCAAGTTGGAATGTCCAAATTCATTATAGGTGGTAAACTTCTCTTTCAGAGCTGGAATCTGCTGGGTCGAACAATCCTTACCCCGAACGGGGAATGCTTCGCCATGCTCATAATAACTGAGGACTATGTCTAAGGTGCCATTGTCATCAAAATCATAACTGTAGACCTCAAAAGGCTCATCAAGGGTTGCCTTATACTTGTAGTTCAGTCCTAGATTCCCCACCACTAGGTCTTGATCGCCATCCCCGTCGATATCATCGGCTTTTACCTCGTAATACCAGCCATTCGAATCCGCTAAGCCGTCCACTTCTTGCTTTTCAAATTCTTTATCTGAATTTTGAGCAAATACTGTTACGGGCATCCACTCTCCCACCACTACGAGATCATCCATTCCATCTTGATCATAGTCTATCCAACAGGCAGCAGTCACCATTCCCAAGGCATTTAAACCAGGAGCTTTTGCTGCTGTAATATCAACAAACTTTCCTCCTCGGTTTTCCAGCAGTTTGCTATCGGCCGGCTTCGGATACTGCCCAGGAACTAATCTTCCTCCAACGAACAGATCTAAGTCTCCATCTTTATCAAAGTCATAAGGTTGCACACAAGCACTACTGCTGAGATAGCTTGGAATTGCTGTGCTTGATTTGGTAAACTGCCCTCTCCCATTATTGAGATACAACCTATCCTGCAATTCTGGCGCATCTACGGCAAATTCATTCCCCCCGCTAGCGATGAACAGATCCAAGTCTCCGTCCAAATCCGCATCAAAAAAGGCTATCCCACTATCCTCACTAGAACTATCCTGCGTCCAAGCTCCATTTTTCACCGGATCAAAGCCTTCGTCCTTATTCTGGATATAAAGTGTGCCTGCATAGCCAGCTGCCCCTCCGACAAAAAAGTCTTCTCGTTGGTCCCCGTTGACATCTCCAACTGCCATAACGGGTCCGAATTCCGACATTTTGTGAGGCAAAAGCGGCTCTTGTAAATAATCGTCATATTCATTTTCGCGATGCAAGGTAGTCTCCTCGTCCAAAAGATCTGCTACCGCTTCAAAAAGCGGCCTGCCGGCGGAGCTCGCCTCAGCCAGTTGCGCAACCGTGGCTGATACTTGTTCGACCTCCAGTAGTTGATTCGCTTCTAGAGATTCAAGCGTTTGCTTGGCGCCGTTTGGCCATTCGATAATGACCTTTTCAATCACTTCCTCTTTACCCAAGCCAAAATGGACAATATCTTCGCTCTTAGACATAAAACCCCGGGCATTTGACACTTGGATTAGCTGCCACAATTGATCGGCTTTGTACAAGGATACCTTAGCGCCATATATGCTTTCATTATCCAGGGCCTGCAACTTGAATCGGAGATAATTACCCCCTTCTCGTTCTCGTGCATTGTTCTTATACAGCAAAGCCCTATCATCAATATTGTTAATCACGAGATCCAAATCCCCATCTAAATCAAAATCGGCATAGGCGGCTCCATTGGACAAAGTGGGAAGATCTAGTCCCCACTCCTCTACCATCTTCTTAAAAGTGAGGTCACCATTGTTCTTATAGACATAGTTACTCAGCTTATCGGTTGGGGCCAAGGCCACAAAGTCCATTACATCAATCACTTCCTTGGGATCTACACCCAATTTCTGCGCTTCATAATTTAGACTATCTAGCAATTGATCATATTTGGCCTGCAAATCGCTAAACCGATTGTTATTCTTCACCCCATTGGAAACGAAAATATCCTTGAATCCATCATTGTCAAAGTCCGCAAATAAGGGGGCCCAACTCCAATCTGTATTGGAAACCCCAGCTAATTGGGCAAGATCGCTAAAGGTCCCATTACCATTGTTACGCTGTAGGGTATTGAACATGTACTGGTAATGTCCACCGGTACTAACCTGAGCCCAGAAATCTTCAGGTTTCATAGCCCCCATATGAGTTTTGATTCGCTCATGGCTCTCCGCCACCATATCTACCACTAGTACATCCAAGTGACCATCATTATCATAGTCAGCCACATCACTCCCCATACTGAAATTAGAAATATGATTAGTGGCTTCGTATAAGGTATTTTTGAAGGTACCGTCTTGTTGATTCATATAAATATGATCCGGCACGTCAAAGTCATTCGTCACATATAAATCAGGCCAGGAATCGTTGTTGAAATCCCCGACAGAGACAGAAAGACCAAAAGCGAAATTTCTCAGCTTGGCACTATCCGTTACATCCTCAAAGGTACCCTTGCCGGTATTCCGGTATAACTTATCACTGAATAGCCGGTTTTTCGCCATGGACTTATCCAACTGTCCCCCTACTCCAGGTAAGCTCGGTGGCTGATTCACTAGATACATATCAACTAATCCATCCTTATCAAAATCAAAAAAGATAGATTGAATGGAAAATCCTTGATCGGCTAAGCCAAAAGACTTTGCTTGCTCCGTAAAAGTGAGATCCCCATTGTTGAGGTAGAGCTGATTGGCACTGTGCTCATCTTCCAGATAAACATTTCGGCAAACATAGATATCTTGGTCACCATCCTTGTCAATATCGACAAACGTAACCCCAGTTGACCAGAGCGTATCACTGCTAATCCCTGCACTTTCTGATATATCTCTGAATTGAAAATTCCCTCGATTCAAATACAGGCGATCCTGCATTTGATTACCCGTGAAGAACAAATCTGGAAGACCGTCATTATTGATATCCCCCACGGCCACGCCACCCCCTGAAATGAATTCGACATTCACGATATGGTTATTCTCTCGTGTCTGTACTACATCATTTTGAAAGTCAATTTTAGAATGGCTCGCAGGTATGGAAAGAAACAGTTTGTCACTACTCTGATTAATGTCGAACCCATCACCACAGCTAGGACAAACCAGGATAAGAAGGGCGGCAGAAATGCTACCCAGAAGCTCCCATCTAAGTCGGAATCGCTTTGTCATTGTCGCTTATTCTAAGTTTAAGGTAGGTCCCAAATCATCGTGCCAAATATAAAAGTATTATGGGAAAAAAGAAGCTACTCAAAAACTAGCTCCCTGACCAATTCCTGACAATCAGTTGAAAATCAGCCATCAGTAGCACCTAAAATAAGCAATTCCGTAGGTAAGAAAACATATCTCTAAAAGAATTGTATATAGTCTGTGTCGAAGACCATCGGCCGCTTTTGCAAGAAACCCTAACACCGCTGAGTATGTATCCTGCTTTACTTCTTATCATCACTTTCTGGACTCAATTTAGCTTAGTTGACACAACTTCTTCCAGGTCCTGGACAACTTCTCTTCCTTCGGTCGGAACCTTCTCTTCCCCGAGGGTTGCTGACTTGAACGGAGACAATATTGGCGACATCATCATGGGAGCTGGACGAGCAGAATTCACCACCTCAGACACAGCATTTTTTGCACTGGATGGTGCTACGGGTCAAATGCTTTGGCGTGCTTCAGCTTCTGATCAGATTTTTGGGTCTGCTAGCCTAAAAGATATTGACCAGGATGGGGTTGCAGATGCTGTCATTGGAGGTAGATCAGCGGAATTAATTGCTATCAGTGGAGCCAGCGGGAAAGAGCTTTGGCGCTTTGCCAAAGCCCAGGGGTTGAAAAAGCCGACTAAAGCGGGATGGTTTAACTTCTACAACCCGCAGTTTATTCCTGATCAAGATCAGGATGGGCTGGAAGATATTTTGGTATCGAATGGAGGAGACGTAATGGCAAAACCCAATGATCCGAACCGGCCTGCTGGACGCTTGGTGATGATCAGTTCTAAAACCGGAAAATTGATAGCACAGGCCGATATGCCAGATGGTAAAGAAACCTACATGTCCGTGACAGTATCTCCTAGCCCAGAAAGCGATGACTGGGAAATCATATTTGGTACTGGAGGAGAAACGATCGGAGGTAATCTCTACCTGGGCAAGCTTTCCCAAGTCTTGGCTGAAGATCTGTCCGATGCCACCATCCTCCATAGTAGTGCTGACAAAGGATATATTGCCCCAGCGGTGCGTGTAGATCTAAATGAAGATGGCTATTTGGAGATCGTTGCCAATTCCGTAGACGGAAAATTATTAGCATTTGATGGAAAAAGTCACAAACCTTTGTGGCAAAGCAAACTACTAGCCCAAACCGAGTGCTACAGTTCAATCGCTATTGGGCGATTTACCAAGGATGATACCCCCGACTTCTTTGTTTCACATGCCATTGGTGTTTGGCCCGATCTAAATTGGAATGTACAAGCTATGATTGATGGGAAAGATGGCAGCATCGCCTTTTTGGATTCCTTGGGGTATTATCAAATTGCCACACCAGTCGTCATGGATTGGAATGGTGATGGATACGATGAAGTATTAATGTCCGTTAACTTCATGGAGGTAAATGACTTTTACCAAAAAAGCTTCTTCAATCTCCTCGCCATGATTGACTTTCAAGATGGTGGTGTAAAACAAATTGGAGACATTAGCCCGGGCACAAACAAGTCTTCTACCCCCTGGGTGGGCGACCTTGATCAAGATGGTTTTCTAGATATTATTTACAGCCACGGCACCAATCCCAATCGGGCTAATACCTTTGATGGCCTTAAGGTTAGACGCATTGCCTCCAGCAATATCTCCATTAAAAAACCCATCCTTTGGGGTAGCTATCAGGGCAGCGCCTACAATGGTATTTTTGACGATGCTCCTTAGGGAAAGGAATAAGGAGCAGCGCAAAATAATGGGATCTTCCTTTTTTCCTTCAAAAGAAATACCGAACTTCCCTCCCCGAAAGATGATGAGTAAGGACTTCCAATAGAAGAATATAGTTAAGTAATGGCTTTTCAAGCCCCTATCATTCAACGGAGTCAATCTTACTCACTTTCTAAGAGGTGAAAGGAAAGACTGCCAAGCAAAATGGACGATTACCAACATGAAATGGCAGAACGACAACCAACTATTTGACCTCATGAAAACCCAGCTATTCACTGCTGTGGTTGGCGACATCATGGATAAACTGGGGCTATTCCATCAATTTCTCCCGCCCCGATTACAAGCCCTTCGAAGCGATATGATTTTAGCCGGCCGAGCGATGCCAGTGCTTGAAGCTGATGTATTCGCTGAAGTCGCTCCTTCCAGCACAAATCCACTAATGCATAAGCCATTCGGCCTGATGCTTGAGGCATTGGATGATCTCAAAACAAACGAAGTGTATATCTGCACCGGGGCCTCTCCTCGCTACGCGCTTTGGGGGGAACTGATGAGCACTAGAGCCATGCATTTAGGAGCTGCCGGAGCCGTGGCAGATGGCTATGTCCGGGATACCCGTGGCATACTGAGACTGGGCTTCCCAACCTTCTGCCAAGGCCGCTACGCCCAGGATCAAGGTCCCAGAGGCAAAGTCTTGGATTTCCGCTGTCGGATTGAGATGGGGGGCGTGCAAATCGAACCTGGCGATATCGTTTTTGGAGATATTGATGGCGTTTGCATCGTACCCAAAGCGGCCGAAGAGGAGGTGATTCGTCTGGCCCTCGAAAAAGCAAACGGGGAGAAACTGGTACAGAAAGCTATAGAAAAGGGAATGAGTGCCTGCGACGCCTTCGCCAAGTTCGGCATCATGTAACCTAATTTTTCAACCAACCTATCAAAAGACAAATTGTGGATCTTAGTCACCTAAAAGTTTTAGTCACTGGTGGCGGCGGGATTGGAGTCGGGGCAGGTGTTTGCCAAGCCCTGGATGAATTCGGTGCCACGCTCATCATCAATGAAAAAGAACGAGACAAAGCCGAAAAGGCGGCCCACCGATACCGTAAGGCATTTCCCATCCAAGCCGATATTACGCAGGCGGATCAAGTGGAGAAAATGTTTGCGGAAATCGAATCTCAATTCGGCGTAATTAATGGCCTCGTCAACAATGCTGGGGTAGGTTTAGTGAGAGCCGTACAGGAAATCGAAGAAGAAGAATTTGAAGCACTGTATAGCGTGAATGTCAAAGGTATGTGGCGGGTCAGTAAGTATTTTGTACGCCAATTATTAAGACATAAGATCAAGGGAAATATCGTCAATGTCTCCTCTGTACACGGTTTTGCCTCCCAACCCAATTACTCCACCTACGCCTCTTCCAAATCGGCTGTGGAAGGATTAACCAGAGCGCTGGCTTATGAACTGGGAACCCACGGTATCCGGGTCAATGCCATTGGTCCTGGAATGGTACATGCTGAGCAAAATTATGACTTGATCAAGCAATGGGCGCCCGATCCACAGAAATGGGTAGAGGAATTTATAGAAAACCAACAAACGCTTCATCACTATATTGAACCGATAGATTGCGGCTATACGGCGGCCTTCCTATTGTCCAACTATAGCCGATCCATAACAGGTCAGACGATCTATGTGGATGCGGGTAAAACCATCATGCTTTTTAACCAGGATTATATCAATCAAAAATGATCATTAAGAGATTCACCTGCTACGAGGTCATCGTCCCCGCCAAGGAGGGCGTCATCGAAAGTAAAGGCATTAATAAACCGCTGCATAAGCTCCCCGTCGGAGCTAAAAAGGGCTGGTCTATGCAATTTGACCAATTGCCCAAGCTGCTGCTCAAAATGGAATTGAGCAATGGTGTGATTGGCTGGGGAGAATTGTACCGTGATCACAATTGGACTGTAGTAGCCAATATCATCAATGAGTTATTGGGCCAAGACATTAAACAATTGTGCCTACAACAGCTCCCCTTCACCTTCTGCCGAGAATACGATGGCTTTGAATGTGCCATTTGGGATGCCTATGCCAAAGCGCATAATCTGCGCGTTGTGGATCTACTCGGCGGGCCAGTACGCAAGCAAGTGCGGGTAGGAGCCTGGTCCAGTCATCGCCATGTGGATGAGATCGGTGCCTTGGCGAAAAGCTTTGCAGACCAGGGGTATGATTGTATCAAATTCAAAACGGATTTGGAGGACGATGTACAACAATGGTGTGCCAATATCAAGGATGCCGCCCCAGGTATGCAAGTCATCTTGGACCCCAACGAGCGCTGGCAGTATCCTGGAGAGGTAAGGAAGCGTGCGGATGCGCTCGCCGAAGTAGGCAATGTACTTTGCTTGGAAGACCCCCTACCCCGCTGGATGTTGCCAGAATATGCTCTATTGCGTCAGTATTCCGCTGTACCCATAGTTTTACATGTTTCACTCCCCTATATTTTGCATGGCCAGCGCATCAAAGATGCGATCCAAGCCCTGCAAGCAAAAGCAGTAGACGGCTTCAATTTCAACGGCGGCTTGGCAAATTTCCAACGCTTAGATCACATCGCTCATGCAGCAGGCCTCCCTTGCTGGCATGGCTCTGAGATCGATCTAGGTATCCTGGAGGCTATGTATTTGCATTCCAGTGCTGCCGCGGCCTCTTGTATCTGGCCGGGTGACATCTTTGGGCGCATGATTCGCGAACACGATCTCCTGAAAACCTCACTGAAGTTTGAGCCCCCTTTCGCCTTCTTACCGGAAGGTAATGGTTTAGGTGTTGAGCCCGATGAGGCAGCCATCGCCCATTATCAGGTGGATAAAAAAGAATTTGAATAAGATCATGGATAAAATAAACTACCACAATCCTTTCCCAGAAAGTGATCCCGATCGTCACCAGATTTGGGAAATGCTGGTGCAAAGAGATATCATGGCCTTTTGTCAAGAAGATTGGGGAATGGTGGCCAACGATTTCATCGCCGCAAACTTTATGGGCATTGATGCACGCAATGCCCATAATCCCGATACTTGGCGGATGAACTTCTCCAATCTGGACGAATACAAAGAAGTCTGGCTACAACAAGCCACAGAATTTGCACAAACAGAATGGGCAGAGGATGCCGAACAGGCCATCTACGATGCTACAACGCTACGGGATATCGATATCAAAGGCAAAAGTGCTCTGGTGCACAAAAAATTCGATGGATACATCCGAAAGCAGGGTGGCGAGCGCGAATACCTCAATTGGCAAACCCTCTACCGATGCCGGAAGATAGCAGGCAGTTGGAAAATTGCGGGATTTACGGGTTACATGCCTCATCCGATGGGTATGACTAGCCCGCAGCCTTCCAGCATAGGCAAGCAAATTCCAGCTGGAGCAGCCCAGCATGTCACCGCAGGTCCCTATTCACCCGTACTACAGGTCACGCCCGGCCAAATCGTCGTCATCTCCGGCCAAGCCGCCATTGATCCAAGTGGTACTATCATTGGAGACAACATCGAGGAGCAAACTCACTATACCCTGCAAAACTGCAGAAAGCAACTGGAAACAGGAGGATGTTCTCTCAATGATGTTTTTAAGGTAAATGTATACCTCACAGATTTGGATAACTGGCCTAGATTCAATGAGGTATACAAGACCTATTTCCAAAACCCTAAACCGGTCCGAACAGCGGTACAAACTCCACTATTGTATACTTTACTGGTAGAAATAGAGATGTGGGCCGTAAAGAAATAGCAGACTAATTTTATAAATTTAAAATCTCAAAAGCATGTATTGGGATCAACTGACCTCACCACAGATTGATGCTTTAGATCGAAATATACCCGTAATCCTACCGGTATCAGCCACGGAACAGCACGGGGCACACCTACCCTTAGCTACAGACCGCTTAATCGGAGAACACTTTTGTCGACAGTTGAATGCCCAAATCGGCGAACAAGTGCTAATTCTTCCCAGTGTTGGCATTGGTTGCTCGGAGCATCACAAAGACTTCGCCGGTAGTCTCTCTGTCCAGCACCAAACCTTTCTTCAGCAACTAACCGATATTACGGATTGTGTAGTAGGATATGGCTTCAAAAACCTCCTAGTACTGAATAGTCATGGTGGGAATCAAGCCATCGGCCAATCATTCGTCGAAATCTATGGCTACCGGCATCCAGCGTTGAATTTGGCAATTGCTACTTGGTGGCGGATCGCTGCCGACGCTCTACACAAACTCAATGATACCGGCCCAGGAGGCGCCGGCCATGCAGGGGAATTTGAGACCTCCCTAATGTTATTAATTGCTCCTAACTTGGTCCAAGAAGAACAGATTCAGCCCAAAGCAAATGTTCCAACCCTGGAGTGGGCCGAAGGTGATTTACTGCGTGGCCCTAAGGCTGGTTTATACCGTCGTATGAAAAAAATGACACCCAATGGTGTGTACGGGGAGCCATCAGCGGGAAGCCGTGAGAAAGGAGAAAAAATCACTGCCATTGTGGTACCTGCACTCCAACAGATTATCCTAGATATGTACCAATTATCCCGATAAAGTTGTCTAAAATCTAATCCTATGAACCATCGACTAATCTATTTATTGATCGGAATTTCCACAAGTTTCCTGCTTATGTCTTGTAATCAAGAACCCGTGAAAACCTACGAAGTCAAAAAGATTGACCGGCCCATAGAATTAACCGGCCGTGGACAAGACGTCCTGTGGAATCAAGCCAATATGCTCAACGACTTCACCTATCCCTGGCGAGAAGAAACGCCACCGGAAACGAAGTTTAAAGCCCTTTGGACCGATACCCATTTGTTCTTCCTCTACAGAGCCTCAGATACCGAGATCATCACAAAAGAAAGAGGACTGGGCGAACGAGACCCCGTAGATTCCGATCGAGTGGAAATCTTCTTCAAAGCAGATGACAAAATGAACCCATACTATTCTCTGGAGATGGATGCCCTAGGTCGTGTACTGGATACGGAAGGTAGATACTATAGAAAAGTGGATTTCGACTGGAATTGGCCGGCAGGCGAATTAGCCCTCATGGCAACGCGGGATAATACGGGTTACACCGTAGAGGGTTCCATTAGCTTTTCCTCTTTGGAGCAATTGGGCATGTACAAAGGAGATGCCATACTAAAGGCAGGCTTATACCGAGGTGAATACGTGACCGATGAGAAGGGAGACATCACAACCAAATGGATCAGTTGGGTAATTCCAAAGTCTGAGACCCCTGATTTTCACATTCCTTCCTCTTTTGGTGAGCTTAGACTGATGGAATGATGACTAGTCTGCCACTCCCTATTTTAGAAAGTCTAAGTTCCGTAAGCTTAAGCATTAGAAATCCAAGCGAAGATGTCAAGAAGCTATTTCTTATTCCTATTCATGCTATTCCTAGTAGCCTGTCAACCCAAAGCACCAGAAAGCACAGATCCCCCTAAGGATGACGAACCCGTTCGAGGAATCTGGCTAACCAATGTAGATAGTGAAGCGCTGTTTTCCCAGGAAAAGATCGAAGAGGCAGTAGCTCATTGTCACGAGCTCGGATTCAACACCATCTTTGTGGTAAGCTGGAATCGTGCTTACACCCTTTACCCAAGTCAGGTGATGGATAAAACCTTTGGTCGGAAAATTGATCCCAAGTTTGACGGTCGAGATCCCTTGCAGGAAGTAATAACGGCGGCACACGCTAGAGGTATGAAGGTTTATGCTTGGTTTGAGTTTGGATTCTCCTGTTCCTACCAGGAGTCGGATGGAGGATTCATTATCAGAGAGAAGCCGGAATGGGCGGCTATTGACTCGACTGGAAACTTAGTTAGTAAAAATGGATTTCAGTGGATGAACGCCTTTGATTCGGAGGTACAAGATTTTGTCTTATCCTTACTGAAGGAAGCCGTTCAACAATATGAGTTGGATGGCATTCAAGGTGATGATCGCCTTCCCGCCCTACCCTCCGAAGCAGGGTATGATTCCAATACCCTGGCAAGCTTCCAAAAAGAATCGGGTACAGTAGATATTCCTGCCCAATACGACGAAGCTTGGATCGACTGGCGTGCACAGCGCTTGAACGAATTCATGGGAAGAATCCATAGGGAGATAAAGAAGATCGACCCAGATTGTAAGATTTCCGTTTCCCCTAGTATCTATCCATGGAGTAAAGAACAATACCTCCAAGATTGGCCCACTTGGGTAAAAGAAGGCTGGGTAGATATGGTCTGCCCACAAGTTTACAGGTATGACCTGGAGAAGTACAGAAATGAACTACGGAAAATAGTAAATGAGCAGGTCCAAGCCACTGACCTTCCACTGATTTCCCCTGGCATACTGCTCAAAGTCGGTGATTATGTAGCGAGCGATACTTTGCTCCAACAGATGGTACAGGAAAATCGAAAATTCGGGATAAATGGCGAAGTTTTCTTCTTTTATGAAGGCTTAAAGAAGCGTCCTACCTTCTTTGACCAACTCTATGAATAAGCTGAGTGTAGGTTTGACGATCACACTTTAGGTGGAAAACGCCCCTTTTTTGCTCCAGAAGCGATCATCCTACATACACTTAGGCGACGCAGAACGTCTGAGAAAATTTTGAATAACCACTTATTGAACGTAACTTCATTTATGGATCATAGCCCATAGTCCATTCATCTGCTGAGCAGCTTACGAGATACCCGAAAGATAGTGGACAGTGATCAGAGAAAAAACTCCTTTCAACCAATACTTTCAGCTTTGATTCACAATGGTCAAAGCAACAACATTAGGATCAGACTGCTCCGCTCAATTAGAACTGAATTATTTCATTAATCTTTTAGTTTTAGTATCTAATAAGTTAGAACCTAAAAAAGCATCTATGAAATCCCCTCTACCGCTAATCATCTTGGCATTGACCCTCTGTCTCTCTTCTTGTATTGAAGGCGATCTCTCCCCTGGCAATGGAATTGCCGTGGAATCCTTTGCAGGAAAATGGGACAATATCAATGCACAAACCAACAGCCTCTCTCGCATAACAATTACCCAAAAGATACCCGGTCAAGTATCGGTACAACTGTGGCGAGCTTGCGGCCAAGACCATTGCAATCTTGGCAATTACACCAGCACGATTAATGATCTGCAAGATGGCAAAATATCACTATCCCTGAACTGGAACGACCAACCTCTCGCCCTCGGTCTAAGTTTGTATGAAGGAGGGAAACTGCTCCTCAGTGCAGAAGATGAGGGCAATAAGATCTTTGCAGATCAATTCTTTTCCAGACCGACAACTAGCTCGTTTTTTCAGCAGATCAATGTAAATGATGCCCGCTCCGTGAGCTTGGCTAAGTTGAGGATTAATGGTAGTAATAATGAGCTAAATTTTCTGCGACCTGGCACCATCCTTATCTACCAAACCAATGAGGGGCGTTATGGGAAGATTCAGATTCGAGGGAATGATGATATCCTAAGCCTGCGCTGGACTACCTGGGAAATTACGGGGGAGATATACCAGGAAAGTGATTACCTCCCCTTGAAGGGCAATGCCTATTATGACATGGATCGAGGAGAAGAAGATACCGGGGAATCAAAATCGTTGAGCGACTTTCTTTGGATAGATAAGGGTAAACCACAACGCTGGTTGGAGCCGATTAATACGGCTTTGATCGCAGTATACCACCTGGGGTAGTTTCCGCAGGCCAAGAAATAGGTCAAGGCTCCTATTTCGACAAAACAAAACCAACGCACAAACAGTATGAATAAGGGCAATCAACGGCTCCTATCCTTAGATGTCTTTCGAGGTTTGACCATGTTCTTGCTAATGGGAGAAGCGGCACGGGTTTATGCTTCTCTTTCCACTGCCAGCGAGGGCTCGTGGCTCCACCACCTCATGATCCAATTCCACCATCATCCTTGGAATGGGCTCCGTTTTTGGGATCTTATTCAACCTTTCTTCATGTTCATTGTGGGTGTTGCCATGCCCTTTTCTTATAAAAGTCGTAGCGCAAAGGGGGACAGCCATACCACTATTCGGAATCATATTTTCTATCGTTGCTTTTTACTTTTTCTCTTTGGTACGGGGCTCCATTGTGTGTACAACCACAAACTAGTTTGGGAGCTTTGGAATGTCCTAACCCAGCTATCCTTCACCATACTCGTCGCCTTTTTCTTGATGCGCTTCGCTTGGAAATGGCAGATCGGGGTTTCAGTGGGATTACTGCTCCTGACGGAGGTTCTTTATCGCGTTTATGATCCAGCCACACCCTTTGTTAAAGATGCCAATTTTGGTTCCTACTTAGATATGATTTTAATGGGAAAGCTCAACAATGGAGGAGGATGGGTTACGATCAATGCCCTACCCACGGCTGCTCACACGATTTGGGGGGTCGTGTGCGGGCAACTATTACTATCCGAACGGCCAGCTCAGCAAAAAATCAGGTATTTCCTAATGGCGGCAGTCGTTGGGTTAATATTGGGCTATGCCCTGGATCTTCTGCAGATTACCCCCATTGTAAAACGGATTGCGACCAGCAGTTTTGTGTTAGCTTCAGGTGGATGGGCCATCTTGGTTTTGGCTTTTTCCTATTGGTGGGTTGATTTGAAGGGGAAACATGCCGGAGTGCAATTTTTCAGTATAGTGGGTATGAATTCCATCTTCATCTACCTCTTTGCCGAAACCGTGGGGCATCAATGGTTAGGGGGTTTTGCAAAAACCTTTAATCATGGCTTTCTAGGACTCCTTGGCCTCCCCGAAGCTGCTCTTGATGTCACCAATGCCCTGCTAGTCTGGGGCATCATGTGGTATATATGTTTTTTCCTATACCGAAAGAAAATCTTTTTCAAAATATAATCCATGTCATTACGCACCCACGCACCCAAAACTTGGCTGGGCCTACTGGGCCTTTGTCTAGCCCTTTTCACCACAAGAGCCGAACTTAAAGCCCAAGCCGCCGCCGCCACTATCGTGGAAGCGAAAACGAGTCTGTTAACCTACCCTTTCTCGGATCCCGACCCACTCCCGATCCTAGTCAACAACCCAAAGATCTACCCCTACCATAGATTCGATGGCTATAGCTTAAAAGGCGAAAATCAAGACTGGACTACGGTAACCCTAAGTAATGATTATGTCGAGGTATATGTACTACCCGAGGTAGGTGGTAAGGTTTGGGGAGCTATTGAAAAGGAAACTGGAGAGGAGTTCATTTATAGAAATGAGGTCATGAAGTTTCGAAATATTGCCATGCGTGGACCGTGGACCTCAGGCGGAATAGAATTCAATTTTGGATTAATCGGACATCACCCGGGGACGGCTACACCAGTAGACTACATCTTACAGGAAGAGTCCGATGGTAGTGTAAGCTGCGTGGTGGGAAATATTGATCTTCCCTCTCGAACACAATGGCGTGTCAAGATTCGACTACCCAAGGACAAAGCCTACTTTGAGACCCAAGCTACTTGGTACAACCCTACCCCACTTCAACAATCCTACTACAACTGGATGACCGCTGCCGCAGCTGCTCAAGCGGACCTAGAGTTTTTCACTCCTGGCAATCAATACCTTGAGCATGGCGGGCAGGCCCAGCCCTGGCCTTACGATAAACAAGGGCGTTTTTTGCCCGCCTATCAGGAAAACAACTTTGGTCCTAGCAAATCCTATCATGTGGTGGGTAAAGACCATGACTTCTTTGGCGGTTACTTCCACGACAAGAATTTTGGCTTTGGTCATTGGGCGGAGTACGAGGAGATGCCAGGGCAGAAGTTATGGCTATGGGCCTTGTCTCGTTCAGGAGGTATTTGGGAGGATTTATTGACCGATACAGATGGGCAATATATAGAGTTTCAGGCGGGGAGGTTATTCGTACAGTATTCACCTGGGGCAGATCAAAACCCTGTGACACAGGCCAATTTCCCGCCGCACACTACCGATCAATGGACAGAAAAGTGGTTTCCCGTTAAAGAAATTGGTGGAATGACCGACGTATCCGATCAGGCCGTATTACATGTACAAGATACCAAAGAAGGAGCCCAGATCGGTATTAACGCTCTGGCTGAAGTTGCAGGAATGGTAAAGATCACAAACACCAATGGAAAGACATTTGAAGCTTCGGTAAAACTCAAGCCTATGGAGGTGTTCCAAAAAACCTTTCCCCTTCCTTTGCTCGACGTACAGTCTGTGACAGTCGAAGCTATGGATCTCGAGCTCAACCTAGCCAAAGATGCCGGGCTACTCAAACGCCCTTTTCACACGCCACCACAAAATAATGCACCAACAGCCTCCGCCGAAAAGCACTTCAGAGCTGGAATGGAAGCCATGAAGTACCGAGCATTTGCAGAAGCTAAGGAGGAGTTTGAAGCCTGCCTACAACTGGAACCCCAACATCTGGAAGCCTTAACACAATTGGCGGAGCTACACTACCGAAATGGGCAGTATCAACTAGCACTTATGCATGCCCACCAGGCCCTCCAATGGGATACCTATCACCCCGCAGCGAACTTTGTAGCGGGTTTGATCTATCGAGCGCAAGGCGATCTGCTCAACGCAAAAGAAAGCCTGGGCTGGGCGGCAAGGAGCATGAGCCATCGTTCAGCTGCTTATGCCGAGATGGCAGGTGCTTTCCTACAGGAAGAAAACTGGGTGAAAGCCAAAGTATATGCCCAGAAATCGCTAGACTTCAATCGATACAATCTATCTGCTTGGGAATGCCAGGCCATTGCAGCCCGCCAACAGGCCGATGGGAAGGGCTTGGAGCAAGCTATCGCAGCGATCCTCGACATTGACCCACTCAATCACTTTGCTTTTTTTGAACGATACCAACTAGAAAAAACGGATCCAAACAAAAGTGCCTTCCTCTCTCGGCACCGCAGCGAATTCCCAGAGCAAACTTTCCTAGAATTGGCGATTAGCTACTACCGCAAAGGACAAACCTCTACTGCCACAGAAGTGCTAAAACTGGCCCCACAAAAAAATTTGGTTCAGTTGTGGATAGCCTATTTAGCGAAAGATGTTGACGCTTTGGGAAATATCTCTAAAGCCGCGCCCGCCTTTACTTTTCCTTATCGGCGCGAGAGCCTGGACGCTCTAGAATGGGCACTGCAAAATGCTGACCATTGGGTTTTTAAATACTACCTCGCCTTGAATTACTGGGGTAAAGGAAGAATCAACGAAGCCCTCAGTCTGATGAAAGCCTGCAAGGAAAGACCCAATTTTGCCCCTTTTTACCTCAGTAGAGCTCACCTTTCCTCTTTGATTAAAGGTGAAAACGCCGAGATTGATATGCATCGTGCACAGGCGGTAGGGGCAAAGGATTGGAGAGTACAAAGAAAGTTTGCTAAGTATTTAATCGAAACCGAGCAAACACATGAGGCCATCAAGTACTTGAAAGGGGCCTGGGCTCAGCATAAGGACAATTATGCGATAGGGATGGATCTGGTTCGGCAACTGGTCCATTCGCAGCAGTATCAAGAAGCCCTTGCTATACTTGACCAACTAGAGGTCTTGCCTTTTGAAGGTGCATCTGAGGGAAGACAACTTCATCAGCAAGCCAATACAGGTGCCGCCATCGAATTCATGACGAAGGAAGATTGGAAGGAAGCGATCAAATACCTGGAGAAGGCTAAGGAATGGCCAGAAAGACTCGGTGTGGGTAAACCCTATAATCCGGATGAACGACTTACTGATTATCTGCTGGCCCATTGCTATGAGCGCTTGGGGAATGACCAGAAGCGTAAGACTTTTTATACCAAGGTTTGGCAACACAGCGAAGCCGAAGGGCAGCAAATGTCTCCCCGTCACCTGCTGGGATTACTTGCTCACCGGTCTTTAGGAAATGGACAAAATGACAGTCCGCTCGCGGCCCAGTTGCAAAAGCTAGACGACGCAGGTAACCCAGATGTGCAATGGATTAAGGCCATGTTTGAGCAAAATGAGGCTCAGCTAATTCTACTACAACATCAACATCCCAAGCGGTGGCGGTCCATGCCTATACAGCTACTGGAACAAGCGGTGAGTCTGGTGGAAGGCAAGTAATGGCAAAGCAAGGATTTCATCAATAGGTCTCCAGATCCGAGCGAATCCTTTATATTGAGCATCCATTCTCGTTCACCAATAGATAAGTCTAGGCTTGGAACCTATACGGATCATCATATCTATCAATCATGCAAATTCGGTATAAATATTTCTATGGGTTCATCCTCGCGATCAGCCTACTCTCCGCCTGTCAGAACAATGAACCGCCATTACCTCCTAATATCATCTACGTGATGGTAGATGATCTTGGTGTGGCAGATTTAGGTTGCTATGGTAGCAAGGATATCCAGACGCCTCATATCGACCAATTTGCTCAGGAGGGTATGCTTTTCCAGCAAGCTTATTCTGGTAATACCGTCTGCGCCCCCGCCAGAAGTACCCTGATGACCGGGCTGCACAGCGGCAATACTCAGGTGCGTGGGAACACGGGTGGGATAGCCTTACCAGACAGTGCCTTTACTGTGGCAGAATTATTGTCAGAAGCCGGCTATGTTACCGGTGGTTTCGGTAAATGGGGTTTAGGAGATCAGGGTACTGAAGGGGTACCCGAAAAGCAAGGATTTGACGAGTTCTTCGGTTATTATCACCAGATTCATGCCCACAATTATTATCCTAAATACCTTTGGAGGAATAGTGAAAAGGTGACCCTACCAGCTGAGAAAGGTCAAACAAATTCCTACACCCAATATCGGATCTTTGACGAAATGAAAGCCTTTATTCAAACGCATAAGGATCAAGCCTTTTTCTGCTATGCCCCATGGCCCGTGCCGCACGGTAAATATGTAATCCCAGAATCTGATCCAGCTGTAGCTTTATACCAGGAAAAAGATTGGTCGGAGAAGCGTAAGAATTACGCTGCGATGACTAGTCTCTTCGATCGTCAGTTTGGTGAGTTAATGAGCTTGTTGAAGGAACTGGAAATTGACGAGCGGACTTTAGTTATCTTTTGTTCGGACAATGGAGGGGGGCGCGAATTTGCGGAGGAAAAAACCAATGGGGAGCTGCGTGGTTTTAAACGAGATCTGTACGAAGGAGGAATTAGAATTCCATTTATTGCTCGTTGGCCCGGGCGGATAAGGGCGGGGCAGACCACCCGAGAGCAGATTTATTTTCCCGACATTCTACCTACTTTAGCAGAGGTAGCGGGTCAACGCAATGCTATTCCACGGAATATTGACGGCATCTCCTTATATAAATTGCTAACGGTTGATAACCATGCCCTTCCCAACCGGATGTTGTACTGGGAATATCCGCATTATGACTGGGGAAAAAAGGAATACCCGGACAGTCAATTTAAGCAGGCCCTACGCTATAAGAACTGGAAGATGATCAGAAATGGGAAAGACAAACCCTGGGAATTTTATGACTTAAGGGAAGATCCCTATGAGACGGATGATGTGGAGGCCTATCATCCAGGTAAAATGGAAAAATTCCAGGAATGGATTACCAAGCATAGAAAAGAAGCCCCCCAGCAGATCGAGCCACCTGGCAACAGGCCCTTTAGATAGAATACTAGTTCACTATACCCAAAAACTAGTGTAGGTAAAATGGGATTGTAGTCCATTCTTCTTCTTTATACTGAAGGCAAACACAATGTAAACATATACCTATATCAATTATCAACGCTTTTTCTCTTACTACTTTCTAAAGTTGTAGGTTATCGTACCGCATTGTTTCTCAATTACTCCAGTTTGGAATCGCCATTTTTTTGCACTGCTGAGAGCGATGTTTTTCAATTGAGCATCATTAATTGATGTGCCTCTTTGCGTAATCTTAGCGCTGGTTACCCTTCCTCCTTTATCTACACAAACACTCACCGTAACCGTACCCGAACGATTAATCTTAGCAGAAGGGATATCCGTACGAGCCACACCTCGATTACTTAGGCCACCACCTACTTGTCCTCGCCCTTTGGAAATACCTTCCAACTTGGAAGCATCTGGATCGCCATTGGGGTCACCCTGATTACCGGAAGTACCCGTTTTACCCTTTCCATTTCCATCGCCAAAGAGTCCACCAATTTGGTTCTTCAACTTATCTGCTTCTGCCTTTTTGCGGGCCTCTTCGGCTCGCTTGGCAGCTTCTTCTGCTTCTCGTTTGCGCTTGGCTTCTTCCG